>NZ_CP067071.1:2862500-3527500 GCF_020871915.1 Rhizobium sp. AB2/73
GAGCTGATCGTCAACGGCACGAAAGTCGATCCCTTACGCATCCGCCTTCCGGGCGGCAAATCGCTGGAGGGCGACGCACTCGCCAAGTTCCAGGAAGAACGCAAGCGCATCGACACGCTGCTTACCGACGAGAAGACGAAGCAGATAGCCAGCAAGTAGCCTCGGCCACTCGGCCTATTTCATGCTGAGCTGTCAACACTACGCTACGGCCGATAGCAAAATGGCGGCCCGAAGACCGCCATCCGCATTTATTCAACAGCCGCAGTTTAGGCCGCTTCGTTTACCGCCTGACGCGGGCGGAACAACAGCCGGTCCGAACCGCTGGTGACCTTGACGAGCGAGCCATCCGGAATCTGCCCGGACAGGATCTGCTCGGCGAGCGGATCCTGGACATATTTCTGGATCACCCGCTTCAGCGGCCGTGCACCGTAGACCGGATCGTAGCCCTTGTTGGCCAGCCAATGGCGGGCATCGTCATCGAGTTCGAGCGTGATCTTGCGTTCCGACAACAGTTTCAGCAGACGTTCGAGCTGAATGTCCACGATCGCGCCCATCTCATCGCGCTTCAGGCGATGGAACAGGATGATCTCGTCGATACGGTTCAGGAATTCCGGCCGGAAATGCGACCGGACGACTTCCATCACCTGCTCGCGCACCAGATCGCTGTCATCGCCGTCCTTCAGCTGGGTGAGATACTCGGCACCCAGATTGGAGGTCATGATGATCATCGTGTTGCGGAAATCGACCGTGCGGCCCTGCCCGTCCGTCAAACGTCCGTCATCCAGAACCTGGAGCAGGATGTTGAAGACATCGGGATGCGCCTTCTCGATCTCGTCGAACAGCACGACCTGGTAGGGCCGGCGACGGACGGCTTCGGTCAATGCGCCGCCTTCCTCATAGCCGACATAGCCGGGAGGGGCACCGATCAACCGCGCCACGGAATGCTTTTCCATGTACTCGGACATGTCGATGCGCACCATTGCCGTCTCGTCGTCGAAGAGGAAGCGGGCAAGCGCCTTGGTCAGTTCCGTCTTGCCGACACCCGTCGGACCGAGAAAGATGAACGAGCCGATCGGCCGGTTCGGATCCTGCAGGCCGGCGCGCGAGCGACGAACGGCGCGCGACACAGCCTGAACGGCGTCACCCTGGCCGACGACCCATTTTGCCAACTCGTCTTCCATCCGCAGCAGCTTGTCGCGCTCGCCTTCCAGCATCTTGTCCACGGGAATCCCGGTCCAGCGGGAAACGACCTGGGCGATATTGTCAGCGGTAACGACCTCCTGCACCATGGAATCGCGGGCACTATCCTGCTCTTCCGCGGCGTTCAATTCCTTCTCAAGATTGGGGATCACGCCATAGGCAAGCTCGCCGGCGCGCTGGAATTCACCCTTGCGTTGGGCAATGGCGAGCTCATTGCGGGCATCGTCGAGCTGCTTCTTGAGATCGGCGGCAAGACCGAGCTTCTGCTTTTCAGCCTGCCAACGCGCGGTCAGTGCATCGGCTTCCTCTTCGAGAGAAGCAAGATCACCCTCCAGCCGCTTCAGCCGGTCGGCCGAGGACTGGTCGGTTTCCTTTTTCAGCGCCTCACGCTCGATCTTCAGCTGAATGATGCGGCGATCGAGCTCGTCGAGCTCTTCCGGCTTCGAATCCACCTGCATACGCAAGCGCGCTGCAGCCTCGTCCATCAGGTCGATGGCCTTATCCGGCAGGAAGCGATCGGTGATGTAGCGGTTCGACAGGGTCGCGGCAGCCACCAGCGCAGCATCGGCGATGCGCACCTTGTGATGCTGTTCGTATTTTTCCTTCAAGCCGCGCAGGATCGAGATCGTGTCTTCGACCGTCGGTTCCTCAACCATGACAGGCTGGAAGCGGCGGGCAAGCGCCGGATCCTTCTCGACATGCTTGCGGTATTCATCGAGCGTCGTCGCGCCAACGCAATGCAGCTCGCCGCGCGCAAGCGCCGGCTTCAGAAGGTTGGATGCATCCATGGCGCCATCAGCCTTGCCGGCGCCAACAAGGGTGTGCATCTCGTCGATGAACAGGATGATCTCGCCATTTTCCGACTGCACTTCGTTGAGAACGGCCTTCAGCCGCTCTTCGAATTCGCCGCGGAATTTCGCGCCGGCAATCAGCGCGCCCATGTCGAGCGCCATCAGCTTCTTGTCCTTCAGCGATTCCGGCACGTCGCCATTGACGATGCGCAGCGCCAGGCCTTCGACGATCGCCGTCTTGCCGACGCCGGGCTCGCCGATGAGAACCGGATTGTTCTTCGTACGGCGGGACAGGACCTGGATGGTGCGACGAATTTCGTCGTCACGACCGATCACGGGGTCAAGCTTGCCTTCGCGCGCCTCGGCGGTGAGGTCGCGGGCATATTTTTTCAAGGAATCGAAGCCCTGCTCCGCATTGGCGGAGTCAGCCGTGCGGCCCTTGCGGATATCATTGATAACCTGATTGAGGGCGACGGGCGTGACGCCCGCGTTTTTCAGCGTCGCCGAGGTCGACGCCGTAGGCTCGATCGCCAGCGCCTGCAAAAGACGCTCGACGGTGACGAAACTGTCGCCCGCCTTCTTGGCCGCATCTTCTGCGGTCGTGAAAACCTTGGCGAGCGGCTGTGAGAGATAGACCTGGCCGTCACCGCCGGAAACTTTCGGCAGTTTGGCAAGCGCGGCATCATTGGCGATACGGGCAGCCTTGGCGTCGCCGCCGGCACGTTCAATCAACGAGGCGGCCATGCCCTGATCGTCGTCCAGAAGCACCTTGAGAACGTGCTCGGGCGTGAACTGCTGATTACCCTGTGCAAGCGCATTGGTTTGAGCGGATTGCAGGAAACCGCGTACCCGCTCGGAGTATTTTTCAATATTCATGTGAGACCTCCATGAATCGCTCTGCCCGGACCCGGCACAGACCGATGATTGAGATTGAGCCCCCTCTAGAGGCAGGCCCCGCCTTTCCGCCATTGAGATTTGCGGCAAGACAACTGGAGGAAATATGGGAGGATATCTGGAGAGTTTAAAGGGTATAAAACGCGAAAAAAAGCGCGAGATTTGTCACCATAGCCCGCCGACTTATTGACCGGCTCATCCAGCCCAACTGCGGCTTCGGCCGTCGATGACATCGAATCTTTTCTCTTGCGACCTGATAACCATTCCGCCCATTCCATTCGCCCATAGCAAAACGGCAACGGTGATGCCCATAGCATCGCCGTTGCCGTTTCAATATCGTGACCACCTGCGCCAGAAGGCGCAGAAGTCTTATTCAGAGGTTGCGTCCGCCAAGGCCGGAGCTTCGCCCGAAGCGGCTTCGCCCTCACCGTCGGCACCGGCAGCGCTGCGGCGCGGCTGGCGGCGCGGGCGGTTACCGCCGGCACTGCGGCGGCGCGGCTGGCGCTCGGTGGTTGCCACGGCCGGAGTTTCCTCTTCGATCGCCACTTCGGCGGGAATCCCTTCGATCACCGGCTGCGGACCGGTGCCGTTGATGACCTCGGGCTCGCTGGCCGGAGCGGCAGCAACCGCTGTAGCAGCCTGCTGCTGTCGACCGTGGGGCTGAGCCATCTGCGGCTGATCGTCGATCTCCTGCGCATCGATATCGTCGATATCGCGCTCGGCATTATCGCGGTCATTGTAATTGTGATGATCGTCGCGCTGGTAGCGCTCCTGCATCTGCGCCTGCGCGCTGGCAATGATCCGATTGTAATGCTCGGCATGCTGCAGGTAGTTTTCCGCCATGACGCGGTCGCCGGAGCTTTGAGCATCGCGAGCCAAGGCCGCGTACTTCTCGGCGATGTGCTGTGCGGTTCCGCGGATTTTCACATCGGGACCGGAGCTGTCGTAAGTCCTGGTCAGCGGGTTCGAGCCCTTGCGGTTGAAATTGTTGTTGTTATTTCCGCCGCCGCCGCCGTTGTTGTTGTTACCACGCCCCCGACCGCGCTTGTTTTGCTGTCCTGGCCTCATAGATCCTTCACCTGAATTCTCTTCGTTGGGATAAAATCATACACGGCACCTGCCGCCGCGGGTCGGATACTTCCGAACCGGGCCTGCGTGCCGCAAGCAAACTGCGCTTTAGCGCTCGTCTGCCGCTCGACTACGTCAGATTAACTGATCACGCATTGGGTTATCTTCAACCTTTGACACTCTTATCAGAGAGCGGATCCCCGAGGCTGTCCAAGATGAGCGAATCGTCTCGTTCATTCCCAGCCGCCCAACGCGTGAACGCAACCTATATTGCTTCCTCAGGAAATCCAAGCTTTTTCTTTGCGATAACAACGGGGTTCCACAAATCCGCTGCAAAATGTCACGTTAATGTTGAAATTCAAACACAAGAACCCGGTCATTCTGGCCGTAGTCCCGAACCGCCTCGACAAGGGAAAATCCTGCTCCTTCAAAAACCGAAGTCACCGTTTCACGCTGATCGTAGCCGATCTCCACACCAATCATACCGTTCTGATATAGAAATCGAGCCGCATCCTTTGCGATCGCCCTGTATGCATCCAGCCCATCAAGGCCCCCATCAAGGGCCGTGGGAGGATCGAAATCCTTTACTTCTGGAGCGAGAGTGGAAATGACACTAGACGCAATATAGGGCGGATTTGAGACAATCACGTGAAAACGTTCGTGGATGGCTTCAAACCAGCTTCCATGCGCGGTCCTGAACCGCGCCGCCAAGCCATTTCGCTCCGCGTTCCCGCGAGCGGTTTCCAGCGCTTCGCTGGAAATATCGGAACCAACGCCCATCGCTTTAGGGCATTCATGAAGCAGGGCCAAACAAATGGCCCCGGTTCCCGTTCCGATGTCCAGTATATGGATATTGCCGATCTGGGATTCAAGACGCCTGACATGTGGCAGCATCGTATCGACGAGGATTTCCGTATCGGGCCGCGGCTCGAGCGTCGCCGACGAAAGCCGCAGCGAAAGACCATAGAACTCCCGCTCGCCGAGAATGCGATAGACCGGCTCGTGATTGAGCCGGCGAGCGATCGCCGCGCGTACCATCACCGTATCATCCTCGGATACGGGCTCGGAACCGTGCGTTACGAACCCGGCTGCGGAAAGATGCAGAAGACCGCCGACAAGAATGCGTGCTTCCGTGGCGGGATCGTCGAAATCGGCCCCGGCAAAGCGGGCGCGCGCCTCCTGCAGGAGCTCGGATGCGGTCGGTCCCTGCCCGCCACTCATGCCTGTTCGCCGAGCTGGGCAAGCTGGCTTGCCTGGTAATCCGCCAGCAGCGCATCGACCACCTCGTCGATCTCGCCCACCATCATCCGGTCGAGCTTGTAGAGCGTCAGGTTGATGCGGTGATCGGTGACGCGCCCCTGCGGGAAATTATAGGTGCGGATGCGCTCGGACCGATCGCCGGAGCCGACCTGGCTTTTGCGGTCGGCGGAACGCTCGCTGTCGGCCCGCTGGCGCTCCATGTCGAACAGGCGAGACCGCAGAACCTGCATGGCTTTGGCGCGGTTCTGATGCTGCGACTTTTCCGAGCTCGTGACAACGATACCCGAGGGAAGATGGGTGATGCGCACGGCCGAGTCGGTCGTATTGACGTGCTGACCACCGGCACCTGAAGAGCGCATTGTGTCGATGCGGATATCCTCGGGCCGGATCTCGATATCGATTTCTTCGGCCTCCGGCAGCACGGCGACGGTCGCCGCAGAAGTATGAATACGCCCGCTCGCTTCCGTTTCCGGCACACGCTGCACGCGGTGAACACCGGATTCGAACTTCAACCGGGAAAACACGCCCTTGCCGCTGATGGTGGCGATGATTTCCTTGAAGCCGCCCGCTTCGCCCTCGCTCGCCGAAAGCACTTCCACCTTCCAGCCATTGCTGGCGGCAAAACGCTCGTACATGCGGAAGAGATCGCCAGCGAAAAGGGCCGCTTCGGAGCCGCCGGTGCCGGCGCGGATTTCCAAGATCGCGCTCTTCTCGTCGGCGGCATCCTTCGGCAGAAGCTCGATCTGGATCGCCTTTTCCAGCGTCTCGATCCGCTCCTTGACCTCGGGCAGCTCCATTTCGGCAAGATCGCGCATATCGCGATCGACGGACTTGTCGGAGAGCATGGTTTCGAGATCGGCAGCCTCGGCAAGAGCGCGCTCGTAATCGCGGATTTTGGTCACGACCGGCTGCAGCTCGGAATATTCGGAAGCAAGCTTCACATAGACATCCGCGGCCGGACCGGCGGACATGCGCGCCTCGATCTCGCCGAAGCGGCGTTCCAATTCGCGCATTTTTTCAACAGGGAGCTTCGCCACCCTCTACTCCAATTCTTCTTATTATCTCTGCTTTGATGTTGTGATGCGCGTGATCCTGCCTGCAAACCGCTTCGTGCTTTTCAGGATCGCGCGCTAAAGCGGAATATTGTGGCTCTCGGCAAAGCGCACAAGGATATCCCGCATGGAATTCGTCGGCTGCTTGTCATCGAGTGCGGCTTCCATGACTTCGGACAAAGCCTTGAGGTCAAGCCCGAGCAGCATTGCCTTGACCGGCCCGATCGAGGCCGGCGACATTGAAACCGAGCGGAAACCGATGCCGAGCAGGGCCATGGCCGAAATCGTCTTGCCCGCCAGTTCGCCGCAAAGCGTCACCGGCGTCTTGTTGCGTTCGCCAGCCCGCACAATATCACGCAGGATACGCAGGAACGGCCGCTCGAGCGGATCGAAGCGATCCGAAACGCGGGCATTGCCACGATCGACAGCCATCGAGAACTGGAACAGATCGTTGGAGCCGACCGAGACGAAATCGACTTCCGCCATCAGCTCATCCAGCTGCCACAGCAGCGCCGGCACCTCAAGCATGGCGCCGAACTGCAGCTTGCGCGGCAGGCTATGCCCGAAGCGCGAGAGGTGCTGCACTTCCTTCTGCAGGAGCTCACGGACGGCCCTGATCTCGGAAACTTCCGTGACCATCGGCACCATCATCTTCAATTCGTTGTCAGCCGCAGCCTTCAGCATGGCCCTCAGCTGCGTACGCAACAGGCCCGGCCGGTCGAGCGAGAGGCGGATGGCACGCCAGCCGAGCGCCGGGTTCTCCTCCTCATGTGCCCGGAAATAGGGCACGACCTTGTCGCCGCCAATGTCGAGCGTGCGGAAAGTGACAACGCGGCCACCCGCCTGCTTCATGACATTGCGGTAGAAGGCCTCCTGCTCATCCGCCTTCGGCATGGTCGAGGCGATCATGAACTGCAGTTCGGTGCGGAACAGGCCGATACCCTCGGCGCCGGATTCGGAGAGCTGCGGCAGGTCGACCAAGAGACCGGCATTCATCAGCAGAGAAATGCGCTGCCCGTCCTTGGTGACCGGCTCGACGGAGCGCAACGCACGGAACTGCTCCTGCCGACGGGCGCGAAACCGCACCTTCTCTTCATAGGAACGTTGATGATCGGCCATCGGCCGCAGGTGCACGTGACCGCCATCGCCGTCGATGATGACCGGATCGCCATTTTCCGCCAGCGCGACAACACCTACCGCCTGTCCGACGACCGGAATACCCATGGCGCGCGCCACGATGACGACGTGGCTCGTGACCGCGCCCTCTTCCAGCACAAGACCGCGAATATTGGAACGCGGATAGTCGAGCAGCTCTGCCGCACCCATGGCACGGGCAAAGATGATGGCATCGCTCGGGAAACCTTCGGCGCTGGTGCGGCCCGCATGGCCGATGAGCTGCCGGAGCAGCCGGTTCGCCAGATCTTCGAAATCATGCATGCGTTCGCGCAGATAGGGATCAGTCAGGCGCATCATGCGCGCCTTTGTGTCGCTCTGCACCTTTTCGACGGCGGCTTCAGCGGTCAGGCCGTTGCGGACGGCTTCCTCGAGCTTGCGCACCCAGCCCTGGTCGTGCGCGAACATGCGGTAGGTTTCAAGCACCTCGCGATGCTCGCCTTCCATGGACACGTCACGGCGCGACAGCATGTCGTCGATCGAAATACGCAGCGAACCGAGTGCCTCGGCGAGGCGGCCGATTTCCTTGTCGGCATCCTCGTTCAAGAGATTGGTGACGACGATGCGCGGCTCGTGCAGCACGACATAGCCGAGGCCGATGCCTTCATTGTAGCTGTCGCCATCGATCGTAACGGAGCGAGTGAGATCGAGTTCCAGGCCAGGCTTGGTGATCTTCTTCAGCTCGCCGGTTGCGATCATCTCGGCCAGCACCATGGCCGTCGTTTCGAGCGCCTCCAGTTCTTCCTCGCGATAATTGCGGCTCGCCTTGTTCTGGACGACGAGGACGCCGAGCGAACGGCCGGTGCGCAGGATCGGCACGCCGAGGAAGGAGTGATAGATCTCTTCGCCGGTTTCCGGCAGATAGCGGAAGGCCGGATGCGATTGTGCATCGGAAAGATTGAGCGGCTGGGCGGATGCGGCAATCGTGCCGACCAGGCCTTGCCCCATCTTCAATTGCGAAAGGTGGACGGCCTCTTTGTTCAGACCTTCGGTGGCGTAAAGTTCAAGGACACCGTCGGCGCGCAGCACATAGACCGAGCAAACCTCGGCAACCATGTTGCTGGCAATCTGGCGGACGATCCGGTCAAGGCGCTCCTGCGGCTCCAGCGGCTCCGCCATCAATTCGCGTAGCCGCTTGAGCAGAACGCGTGGACCGCCGGATAGGTCTCTCATTGCGCCACTAGCTCCCGAATCAAGATGTCATGCCTGTCTTGCCCACGTCAGGGCCGGCCGAAACTCGCCTCCGTCACGGTCCGTCGTCAGCAATCGTGACTCAACTCTTATCCAGACCGTAGCAGGAATGCAAAGTCCTGACTGCGAGTTCTGCATAAGGACCGTCGATCAGGATGGAAATCTTGATTTCTGACGTCGTAATGGCCTTGATGTTGATGCCTTTTTCGGCAAGTGCCCTGAAAGCGGTCGCAGCCACGCCTGCATGCGAGCGCATGCCGATGCCGATGACCGAAACCTTGACCAGACCTGATTCGCTCTGGACGACGTCGTAGCCGATCTTTTCCTTGTTTTCGCCAAGAACGCGCAGCGCCTTCTCGACGTCGCCCGAGGGGACCGTGAAGGTCATATCGGTCTTGGAGCCGTCTTCGGAAATGTTCTGGACGATCATGTCGACATTGATGTGGTTTTCGGCCAGCGGCCCGAAGATCGCGGCGGAAACACCCGGCCGGTCAGCAAGACGACGCAGCGAGATCTGAGCCTCATCCTTGGCATAGGCAATGCCGGTGACTACTTCCTGTTCCACGATTTCTTCCTCGTCACAAATCAGCGTTCCGGGCGGGTTAAGCAGATCGCCCATGCCCGGAGCATCGGGATCCTCGAAAGAAGAGCGCACGAAAGTGCGGACCTTGAACACCATGGCGAGCTCGACCGAGCGCACCTGCAGCACCTTTGCACCGAGAGACGCCATTTCGAGCATTTCCTCGAAGGCGATCTTCTTGAGGCGGCGCGCCTTCGGCTCGATGCGCGGGTCGGTCGTGTAGACGCCATCGACATCCGTGTAGATATCGCAGCGATCGGCCTTCACGGCGGCGGCGATCGCAACGGCCGACGTGTCGGAACCGCCGCGGCCGAGCGTCGCGACGCGATTGTCGGGACCGAGGCCCTGGAACCCGGCGACGACGGCGACCTGCCCTTCCTTCATGCGGCGGATCATGTCTTCGCCGTCGATGTCGAGAATGCGGGCCGCACCATGCGCATTGTCGGTGCGGATGGGGATCTGCCAACCCTGCCACGAACGGGCGTTGATGCCCATGGCCTGCAGCGCAATCGCCAGCAGGCCGGAGGTAACCTGCTCGCCCGAAGCCACGACGGCGTCATATTCGCGCGCATCATAAATCGAGTGATTGGCGCCGGAGACTTTCGGCATGTTCTGCACCCAGCCGACCAGTTCGTTGGTCTTGCCGGACATGGCGGAAACGACGACTGCCACTTCGTGACCGGCATCGACCTCGCGTTTCACATGGCGTGCAACGTTCTTGATACGGTCCAGATCCGCGACGGAGGTCCCGCCGAATTTCATCACGATGCGTGCCATGTGCCTCTACCAGTACCCTGCGCCGGGCGGCCAAATGCGGAAAGCCCGACATGCAAAATCGCCCTTCCGGTTCGGTAGCCGGAAAAGCGTGATCTCAATGGGGCCGTCTCTTAGCGAGTTTGTCGGGCAGGCGCAATAGCATCGGACGTCAGAGGCGACGAAAAGTTTACTCTAAAAATCCACTTTTAAGCTCGACCAGAGCTTGTCGAGAATGCCCCCTTCCTTGGGGATATTTTCTTTGTTGAGGAAGGTGGCGACAAGCACGCCGCCTTCCGGCCGGCCGGTCGCGACGATCTCATATTCCATGACGTCGTCGTCCGTGGTCGTCTCTGCCTTCACGCCCTTCAGCACGGTGCCGCTCGGCAATGTGCGCTGGGTCGCTCGCTTGCTGATTTTCGCGCCGCCATTGATACTCTCCTGCACCATCTGCTGGAGTACGACATCGGTATAGCCGGAAGGGTTAAGACCCTTATAGACCTGCACGATGATGCCCGTGCCGATCGGCGTCATCAGCGCATATTGCTGCACGCCGTCGCCGAGATCCGTTTTTGCAACCGTGAACTTGCCATCATGATCGAAGGAGAATTTGCCGCCGGTGAAGGTCACCGTCTCGCTGCGCTGCAGCTCCACCGGGACCTTGCGGCCATCCTTCATGGTGACTTCGAGCGTATCGCCGGGATTGATGCCGACGCTGACTCCGTCGATCGTCAGGCGAAACCCCTTGCCGTCCCCGGCGCATGCATGGCTGGCCGCAAACCAGCACATGGCGACGACCGTCGCGAGACGGAGTGGTCTCATGAGGAGCTCCTCTACAGGCCAGTCGATCGCAATCGATCCCGGTTCCGAAAGTCCATTTCACAACCCCGCGATTGATCGGCCATAAGATACCGCCGTGTCAACCTCCGCACCGCAATTCGCATCGCGCAATCGAGATACCCCACAGCTGATCGAAGGCCGCAGGCCCTTGACATCGCGCATCGATCGTCCGACTTCACCCTTCAGGTAGAATTATTGCTTGCAGTCGTCCGAACCGCGGAACGACGCAAATGATGGAGTGAGCCATGAGCGAAACGGCAAAGAGCACGATCGACCAGAGCGAAGTGGACCGTTTTTCCGCCATGGCGGCTGAATGGTGGAGCCCGACCGGCAAGTTCAAACCGCTTCACAAGTTCAATCCGGTCCGTCTGGCATATATCCGCGACCGCGCCTGCGAGAATTTCGACCGCGATCCGAAGAGCAGCCGACCGCTTGAGGGCCTTCGCGTGCTCGACATCGGCTGTGGCGGCGGTCTGCTGTCGGAGCCGGTAGCGCGCATGGGCGCCACCGTGATCGGCGCCGATCCCTCGGAAAAGAACATCGGCATCGCCTCGACGCACGCAAAAGCCTCCGGGGTTCCCGTCGATTACCGTGCCGTCACCGCCGAGCAGCTGGCCGAAGCCGGCGAAACCTTCGATATCGTGCTGAACATGGAAGTGGTCGAGCATGTCGCCGACGTCGAATTCTTCCTGTCGACCTGCGCAAAAATGGTGCGTCCCGGCGGCGTGATGTTCGTTGCGACCATCAACCGCACCATGAAGGCGGCAGCCCTTGCCATCTTCGCCGCCGAAAACGTGCTTCGCTGGCTGCCTCGCGGCACGCACCAGTATGAAAAGCTTGTCCGCCCGGAGGAGATCGAAAAGCCGCTTGCCGCAAGCGGTCTCGATATCATTGCCCGCACGGGCGTCTTCTATTCGCCGCTGCAGGACCGCTGGAACCTCTCGAAGGATATGGACGTCAACTACATGCTTCTGGCGAAGCGAGCGAACTTGGGCTGATCGCGCATCTGCGAATCCGCCTCAGACCTTCAATGTCAATACGTGTGCCAGCAACTCGCGCTGGCCCACGGCGTTGCGAGCAACGATCTCTTTAATGCGAAGGCGATCGATCTCCTGAGGCCGGCCAGCAGGCCCATAGGGCTGCTTGAACGAGAAGGCAGCCGGGCCGGCACCATGATCGTGCAAATGTTCCAGGCGCTCGACGCCATCCCTCCATTCCGGAATGGTCCCGTGATCCACCCACCAAAGGACAAGCGGCGGCCAGCTCTGCCTGATATTCCAGTGTCGTCCATGTTTCAGGGCGTCGGCATGGACGCCGCTATAGGTGAATGCCATAAGCGATTCGATATCGGCCCAAAGCGACAAGGATGATGGAGCGGTCTGAAAGCCGCTGCCCTCAATGAAGCGCGGAAAGACCTGCTCGCCCCAGCAGGGAATGCCGGGTTCGCCCGCATAACCGGAGCGACCAATGAAGCCGTGAGCATGGGCCGCAGCCTCGAAATTCGCTGCTTCCCGCAGCCGAAATCCCTCGACCTCAGGACTGTCGTAGGCCGCGACATGCAGCCCGAAATTATACATGGCGAGATGCTTGCTCGCGCTCGCCGGCATCAGTTGATATCGTCTGGCAGCACGGGAATGGCAGCGATCTCGATACCTTCCTCGACGAGGGCTTGCGCCTCATCGGGCGTCGCTTTGCCGATGATCCCCCGCGCATCCGCTTCGCCGTAATGGATCTTGCGGGCTTCCTCGGGGAACTTGGTGCCGACATCCTCGGCATTGGCCTTTATGGCATCGACCGCTTCCTTGAGTTTCACCAAGGCCTGCTTGCGCGCTGCGTCCATCGCGAGGGTCTGCATCTCGTCCTTCTTGCGCACCGTCGAAACCGAGGGCGCCATCAGCAGCTTGGAGATCGCAGCCGAATTGCAGACAGGACAGGTAAGGAATCCGCTTGCGACCTGGCGGTCGAAATCGGCACTTTCGGAAAACCAGCCCTCGAACTCATGGGCATTGTCACAGGTAAGCGAATAACGGATCAAGCAGCGACGCCTCCAGCCGCCGGCGTCGCGATCTTCTCCAGCGAAAATTCGCGCGCATTCTTCAGGTTCGGTATCTTGTCATGGGCTGATTTGACGGCAGCGATATCGATCTCGGCGATGACCACGGCCTCGCCCGTGCCACCGGCGGATGCCAGCACCTTGCCCCAGGGATCGATAATCATCGAATGACCGAAGGTCTCGCGGCCATCCTCGTGCTTGCCGGCCTGGGCGGCGGCAATGACGAACATGCCGTTTTCGATGGCGCGGGCACGCAGCAGGATTTCCCAATGCGCTTCGCCGGTCTGCTTGGTGAAGGCGGCAGGTACCGTCATCACCTCGGCGCCGGCAACAGCCTGGGCGCGGAAGAGCTGCGGAAAGCGCAAATCGTAGCAGATGGAAAAGCCGAGTTCGGCGAACGGCAGCGATGCGATGCGCGCCTCCGACCCCGGCCGATAGACCGCGCTTTCGCGCCAGCTCTCGCCATTGTCGAGATCGACGTCGAACATATGGATCTTGTCGTAGCGATTGATGAGCTTGCCGTCAGGACCGAAGAGGAAACCGCGATTGGCGATCTTGCCGTCATCGAGCGCAATGGCGGTCGAACCGATATGCAGGTATATGCCGAGCTCTTCTGCCAGTCCGGACGCCGTCTTGACGATGATATCGTTCGGCTCGTCACGCAGCACAGCGCGCAGGCCCGGACGATCCTTCTGCACCGCGCCGGTCATCTCCGGCGTTTGCACATAGACAGCACCTTGCGAAGTGGCGTCGCGCACCAAGCGCACCATATCAGCCGCGTTCTTCACCGGATCGACACCGGAACACATCTGGATGGCGGCAGCCTTGAAGCTCATCGGTTTCTCCCTCGTAAAGACAGGTCAGGCAGCCAGCATCGGATCGAGCTTGCCGGCCCGGTCGAGCGCATGGATGTCGTCGCAGCCGCCGACATGCTCACCATTGATGAAGATCTGCGGGAAGGTCGCGGCGCCGTTCGACTTCGCAATCATCTCCTGCCGCAGTTCGGGCGAATAGGTGGCATTGTGCTCGACATAGTCGACGCCTTTGGATTCGAGCAGGGATTTCGCACGGGCGCAATAGCCGCAGAATTCACGCGTATAGATGACGACGGATGCCATGATCCACTCCGGAAAAGCCTAGATTGATTGTCATATAAGATGGCCAACGACCCTTGCAAAGGTCAAAACCGTGACATCGGCCGCACCTGCTTTCTTCAGTGCGCGCGTGGCCGCGGCAACCGTGGCGCCGGTGGTATAGACATCATCGACCAGAACGATGCGCCGCCCGAATATATCGGCAGCCCGATGCTCGGAGACGGCGAAAGCGCCGCGCACATTGTCTTGTCGCGCCTTCGCCCCCAGACCCACCTGCTGGCTCGTGCGTTTGACGCGCAGGAGTGTTGTGGCAAGCAGCGGTTTGCCCGAGAGACGGGCAATGTGGCGAGCAAGCTCGGCAGCCTGATTGTATTTGCGCGCAAACAGCCGTGCTCGATGCAACGGCACCGGAATGATCGCATCGCAATCCGCAATCGTGCCGTCGCTGGCACGCTGCATCCAGCCGGCCATCATCGGCGCGAGATCGGTACGATCGCGGTATTTCAGGCTGAGAACGAGATCGCGGACGATACCATCGTGAACCGCAGCGGAGCGCAGGCGGTCGAAGACGGGCGGATCGGCAATCGCCTCAGCGCTCAGAATGCCGGCACCAAGATCATGGGAAAACGGGCTGCCCAGCACCTCGCAATAGGGCCGTTCGATGAAGCGGATACCGGACCAGCATGTCGGACAGAGGCCTCGATGCGCGCCGACCGAAACCCCACAGCCCGGGCATGCGGGCGGATAGACGAGATCGGCGAGCGCCACGAAGGGCCTTTTCAGCCCGGCACCCAGCATCGAAAAGGTGATTTCGCGTCCCATCATCCCCATATGATTGACACTAGCAATTCCGGGAAAAGTGTATAGCGATTTTCCGTCCGGGATGCGCAAGAGAAAACGCGCGTGCCCGGCACGCGCCGCCGAATTGATGATAGTGCAGGAAACCACCATGGAAATCGTGTTCGACCAATCGCTGCTTGCAGCCCGCAAGCGCCGGGCCTTAAGACAAGGCGACCCGAAAGCGGCATTCCTGCTCGACATTGCCGCCGGCGAACTGGCGGAGCGGCTTGGCGTCACCGAACGCCATTTCGACGAAGCCGTCGAGCTGCATGGCGCGACCGGCGTAGCTGCGCACCTTGCTCTGGCAACCGGCAAGATCGGCCATTTGAAAAGGATCGAAAACGAAATGGGTTTTGCCGCTCCCGGCGAGGCCCTTATCGAAGCGCCGCCGGAAGAACTGCCGCTGGAGCCGGAATCGGTCAATCTCGTGCTTTCCCCGCTCAGTTTGCATGTCACAAACGACACGCCCGGCGTCTTCATCCAGATCCGCCGCGCGCTGAAGGCGGATGGTCTTTTCCTGGCGGCGATCCCCGGTTCCGGCACCCTGCAGGAGCTGCGCGAGGTCTTGCTTGCGACCGAAATCGAACTGACGGGGGGCGCAAGCCCGCGCGTCATCCCCTTTGCCGATGTCCGCGATGTCGGTGGCCTCCTGCAGCGTGCCGGCTTTACCCTGCCCGTCATCGACGCCGAAACCTATACGGTGCGCTACGACAATCTCTTTGCCCTGATGCGCGATCTGCGGGCCATGGGCATGACCAATCCGCTGGTCGACCGCAGCCGCAAGCCGCTGACGCGTGCCTTCTTCCTGCGTGCGGCCGAGCTTTACGCCGAACGCTATTCCGATCCGGACGGGCGGATCAGGGCGACATTCTCGATCATCTACGTCTCAGGCTGGACGCCGCATGAAAGTCAGCAGAAGCCGCTGCGGCCAGGGTCGGCCAAGGCACGGTTGGCCGATGCGCTCAAGGTCGAGGAACACAAGCTGAAGCAGTAGACGGTCGCTTCAGTTCTGGGACGCCGCCGAATTCTGTATCGTATTGGACAGGAGGTTGAATGTGCTTGAGAGGCTGCCTCCGAAGGCGCCGACACCGCTGATAATCGCAGCCGACATCAAGGCTGCGATGAGGCCATATTCAATGACCGTGGCACCGGTCTTATCGGTGAAAATACGCCGAACGGAACGCATAAGCTCGAAGCTCCCAGCATTGGACAACTGATGAATCCGATGCTCGTCATGGCATCCGGCAGGCTATGCTCATGCACCAGAGCGTTTGTGCTTTCTTTAAATCGCAAAAACGCTCAATCTTTTGTTTCTACGCAATTCCGGACGGAAAACCGCTACGCACTTTTCCTGGGATAGCTCTATTGGCAGCCGCTGTCGGCACCATAACCCTGGACGATACAAACCGAACCCGGCTCCTGCTGCAGAACACTACGACGGATCGTATACCGCTTGCCGTTTTCCGTCTGCGGGATCGAACCCGTGGTAATATTGTCAATATCCGGCGCGCTTGCAAGCACGCGCGATTTTGATTTGTCGGAGAGCATCGGCGTGAGAATAAGCGAAAGCGCCACCGCCGCCGTACCGAACAGCAAAGCGATATTCAACGCGCCCGTCCTGCGCGACGTGGAATAGGACTGCTCTTTTTCCTGAACAGCTTTCCAGAAATCGTCGTCCATTATGTCAAGCCTTCTTTAACGCACCCAACAACCCGCTTGATTGAGAGAATTGAATGCCAGAAGGTCATAAACGATCCCTTAATATCCACATGCAAATTAATGAGACGTAAAGTTCCGGGACAGTGCGTGATTCGCACTATCGGCCTGATATTAAATGGCTAATTCTCGTTAACCATATTTGCGACGTATTGCCTTGACGCATTTCAAACCGTCACTGCGTGAACCTAAAAAAGATCCGCCCCACGACGAGACATCAAATTCGGTCCGGAGAGGCACGCACTGGACGAAAATTTCATCGATACATCAAATAATAGAGATTGACACTTGCGCGCCATGATATATCGCCAAGCTACATTTTGTTATCCTGGGTTGCGTGAATTTACACATGGCGGGTTTGCTCAAGGCGGTTGGCGGTTTGGTGATTGGTATTGCGATCCTGTTCGGGATTGCGACGTTGTTTAGTGGAAGTGCAGCCGGCGTAGCGGCGGGGCTGATAGGCGCCCTTTCCTACGCTTTTAACGGCGCCGTGATTTTTGCCCTTGGACTAATGCTCGAACATTTGGAGGCAATTCGCCGCGAATGTGACAGGCAATCTGACATGCTGACGGATTTGCTCCGCAAAATGCCGAAGACGGATGCGTCCCCTCGAGAGCCTGGTGTCTCCCAACTCGATCAGCTTGCAAAATCAAGTTTCAAATTCAGAGATATCTAGATACCGGCGCTGCCTCAGCCCTTGCCGTAAAAAGCTAAAGCAGATCCTGCAGGAACGGGATCAACGGCTCGTCGGCCGGCGGCATCGGGTAGTCGCGCAGAGCCTGGGGTCGCACCCATTTGATCGCCTGCCCTTCCCGGCCATGCGGGATTCCTTCATAGCGCCGGCAGATATAAAGCGGCATCAACAGATGGAAGGTTTCGTAGGTGTGGCTGGCGAAGGTCAGCGGCGCGAGACAGGCGATTTTCGTCTGGATGCCAAGCTCTTCCTGAAGCTCGCGCACCAAAGTCTCCTCCGGCGTCTCGCCAGCCTCGACCTTACCGCCTGGAAACTCCCATAGGCCGGCGAGCGATTTTCCCTCGGGGCGCTGCGCCAGAAGGATACGGCCATCGGCGTCGATGAGCGCGCAGGCGGCCACGAGAACGATCTTTCGGCCAGCCTCGTTCATGCAGCCCCCGGCGGTCGCCAATAGCAATAACGATAGGCTTCGCGGAAACCGAAACGAACGTAGAGCGCCAAAGCCGGAGCATTGTCGGCGCTGACCTGCAGCCAAGCGGTCTTGGCGCTGCGCATCCGGGCCCAGCGAAGCGCCGAAGTCAGGATCTCCGCTCCGAGGCCCTTGCGCCGATGCTGCGGCGAGACGGCAACCGACATGACGCCGGCAAGATCGTTGTCCTGCACGCAAAGCGTTGTCGCCACCGGTCCGGCATCATCATTTTCGATGACAAAGAGGCCCGATGGCGGCTTGATGCCGCTCACCACCTCGGCCAATGCCGGCTTCAGAGCCGGATCGGCCTCATCAACGATGAGGCTCGCATCGACAAAACGGCCGACATCGTGGCTCGGCAGATGATCCAGCATGTCAGGCAATTCGAGATCGACGAGATTGGCGGTCATGACGATCGTCTCGTCGAAGCACGTCCAGCCGCGCTCCCGAAGGAGATCGATGAGCTTCGGCGAGGCGAGCGGCGTCTCGCGCACGACCATAGGCCTGCCATAAGCCTCGAACTTGCGCTGCGCCTTTGCCAACCGGATTTCGAGATCGCGATGGTCGGAAGGATCGAGCGGTACGACAGAATTCAGCCGCTTCGACGGATGACCCGCCGTTAGCCGGATTTGCCAGCTGCCATCATATTGCACCGACGAGGCGGGCCACGCCCGGAAACCGACGGCTTCCAGCCTGCGCACCAGGGGCAGCTTGTTTATCGTGGATTGCGCATGCATCAGCTAGGTATCAGCTCCGGTAGTCGCCATTGATGGCAACATATTCCTTGGTAAGGTCGCAGGTCCAGACCGTTGCGCGGCCATTGCCGAGGCCAAGATCGACCTTCACGGGAATATCCTGCTGCTTCATGACATTAGAGGCGGCTTCTTCCGAATACGAAGCGTCACGCTCGCCGTTGACGGCGACGCGGACATCGCCGAACCAGATGGCAAGTTTGTCGCGATCCGCCATTTCGCCCGCCTTGCCGACGGCCATGACGACGCGGCCCCAATTGGCGTCTTCGCCCGCGGCAGCGGTCTTGACCAGCGGTGAATTGGCGATCGAAAGGGCGATGCGCTTGGCAGCCGCGTCGTTTTCGGCGCCCGTCACCGTGATTTCCAGCATCTTGGTCGCGCCTTCGCCGTCACGAACGACCTGAATGGCGAGATCCTTCAGCAGCTCGTTGAGGGCTGCGCGGAAGGCACCGAGCTTCGGGTCGTCGGCGCGGTCGATATGCGCCTGACCATCAGCTGCGGCAGCGCCGGTGGCGAACAGCATCAGCGTGTCCGAGGTCGAGGTATCGCTGTCGACGGTCATCGAATTGAAGGTCGGCCCGACGCCTTCGGACAGCAGCGTCTGCAGCACGGCAGACGAAATATCGGCGTCGGTGACCACGAAGGAAAGCATCGTCGCCATATCGGGCGCAATCATGCCGGCACCCTTGGCAATACCGTTGATCGTGACCTTGACGCCGCCGATCTCGGCGGTGCGGGTCGCGACCTTCGGATAGGTATCCGTCGTCATGATCGCCTTGGCGGCCTCGAACCAGAAGTCGCTTGTCGCATCCTTGGCCATCGCGTCGAGCACTCCGGCGAACTTGCTGGCGTCAAGCGGCTCACCGATGACACCGGTAGAGGCGAGATAGACTTCATTTTCCCCGCAGCCGACGGCAGCCGCCGCGGACTTGGCGGTCAGCTCGGTCGCCTGGCGTCCCTTCAGGCCTGTAAAGGCATTGGCATTGCCGGAATTGACGACGACAGCGCGCGCGCTGCCGTGCGCCAGGTTCTTGCGGCAGAAATCGACCGGTGCCGAAGGGCACTTCGAACGGGTGAAGACGCCCGCTACGGCGGCCGGCTTGTCGAAGACCATCAGCAGGACGTCGGTCCGGTTCTTGTACTTGATGCCGGCGGAGGCCGTGGTCATGCGCACACCGCGAAGGGCGGGCATGGATACAAAGGTTTTGGGAGCGAGCGGAGAAACGGAACCGGACATGAGACCCACCTGAACGAGCATGATGCCGAAAAGTGTAGGCGGTTTTCGGATTACATCATGCTCTGCTTTTTAATTCTGGAGCGGATTCAGATTTTAGGTCGTATCGACCTAAAATCATCCGGCTCCAGTGTAAGGCCCGGAAAACCCGGGCCTGATTGTTTGACTGCTGTCAATTACTGCTGCGGCTGAGCGTCGGGCGCTGCCGCACCGTCGGCAGGCGCAACGGCGTCGTCGGCCGGTGCTGCATCCTGCTGCTTCTGCGCGTCGTCATAAGCCTTGCTGAGCGCCGGATCGTTGATGACGACCTTGGTATCCTGCTTGGCCTTGTTCAGGAGTTCAAGATACTTGTCGCGCATGACGAGCTGACGAACCTGGTCCTTGACCTGGTCGAACGGCGGAGGAGGAGCATTGCGCTTGTCTTCGACCTTGATGATGTGCCAGCCGAAATCGGTCTTGACCGGGGTCTTCGTATAGGTTCCCACAGGAAGCGCGAAAGCCGCGTCCTCGAATTCCTTGACCATGCGGCCATGGCCGAAATAGCCGAGATCGCCGCCGTCAGCCTTGTTTGGATCCGTCGACTTTTCCTTGGCGAGTGCGGCGAAATCCTTGCCGGCATCGAGCTCCTTGATGATCGCCTTGGCTTCATCCTCGGTCTTCACGAGAATGTGGCGGGCATGAACCTCTTCCTGCTTAGGCAGGGCTGCGACTTCCTTGTCGTAACGCGCCTTGACTTCATCATCCTTGATGGCGTCGGCGACATGCGCCTTGAAATAGGCATTGTGCAGCTCGCGGTCGCGCAGATAGGCCATGTGAGCCTGGAAGTCCGGCGTCTGATCGAGCTTCTCGGCAGCGGCCTTCTGCGACAGCAGCTTCACATCGACCGAAGCAGAGAGTGCTGCGACCTTCTTCTGGTCATCCGGAAGCTGGCCGAGCTGCGGATCGAGGTTGGCGATTGCCAGATCGAGTTCGGATTGATGGATTTCGACATCGCCGACCTTGGCGACAACGGGGTCCTTGGCATCGGCCGCGAAGACCGGAGCCTGGAAGGTAACGATTGTTGCGAAAGCAACCGCAGCAAGCTTGTTATACTTCAACATAAAATAACCCTTCGGTGATCTCGACCGGCTCGACAGATGTGAATCCGGCGTGAAAAAGCCTTCAGCAGGAGAATGTGGCCTTTCTGTATCGGCCAAATCCCGTTGACATCAATCGACCCCCCTCTTATCTGTCACGCAACCTCGCGTCCAGAACAGTTTCCGGCCGTTTTGTGCTATACTCCCGTTTTTTTCGGGAATGGATCAAGCAGGAAACGGCAGGATGAAATCTCAGAAAGGACCAGTCACATGGTCAGCCTAGGTGGAATTGCCCGCAAGTTGTTCGGCTCGTCCAACGACCGTCGGGTTAAATCGTTCCAGCCGAAAGTAGCTGCAATCAATGCGCTCGAGCCGGAGATGCGCGCGCTGTCCGATGAAGCTCTGGCCGCCAAGACGGTTGAGTTCCGCCAGCAGCTCGCGGAAGGCAAGACGCTGGATGATATCCTCGTGCCGGCCTTCGCGGTCGCTCGTGAAGCGTCGCGCCGTGTTCTTGGCATGCGACCCTTTGACGTGCAGCTCATCGGCGGCATGATCCTTCATTCCAATGCCATCGCCGAAATGAAGACCGGTGAAGGTAAAACTCTGGTTGCCACCCTCCCGGTCTATCTGAACGCGCTGGCCGGCAAGGGCGTCCATGTCGTTACGGTCAACGATTACCTGGCGCAGCGCGACAGCGGCACCATGGGCCGCCTGTACAGCTTCCTCGGCCTGACGACGGGCGTCATCGTCCACGGCCTGTCGGATGAACAGCGCCATGAGGCCTATGCCTGCGACATCACCTACGCCACCAACAACGAGCTCGGCTTCGACTATCTGCGCGACAATATGAAATATGAGCGCGCTCAGATGGTTCAGCGCGGCCATAGCTTCGCGATCGTCGACGAAGTGGACTCGATCCTGGTCGACGAAGCGCGCACGCCGCTGATCATCTCCGGTCCGCTCGACGACCGCTCCGATCTCTATATCACCATCAACGCCTTCATTCCCCGCCTGGCGAAGGAAGACTATGAAATCGATGAAAAGCAGCGCTCGGCCAACTTCTCCGAAGAAGGCACCGAGAAGCTGGAGAACATGCTGCGCGAAGCCGGCCTCTTGAAGGGTGAATCGCTCTACGACGTCGAGAATGTCGCGATCGTCCACCACATCAACAACGCGCTCAAGGCGCACAAGCTGTTCCAGCGCGACAAGGACTATATCGTCCGCAACGGTGAAGTCGTCATCATCGACGAATTCACCGGCCGCATGATGCCGGGCCGCCGTTATTCGGACGGCCAGCATCAGGCGCTGGAAGCCAAGGAACATGTGCAGATCCAGCCGGAAAACCAGACGCTGGCGCAGATCACCTTCCAGAACTACTTCCGCATGTACGAAAAGCTCGCCGGCATGACCGGTACGGCATCGACGGAAGCAGAGGAATTCGGCAACATCTACGGTCTCGACGTGATCGAAGTGCCGACCAACCTGCCGATCCAGCGTATCGACGAGGACGACGAGGTCTATCGCACGCACGCCGAGAAGTACAACGCCATCATCAACGAGATCCTCGACGCTCACAAGCGCGGCCAGCCCGTGCTGGTCGGCACGACGTCGATTGAGAAGTCCGAACTTCTCGCCGACCTCATGCGCAAGCGGGGCTTCAGCAACTTTCAAGTTCTGAACGCGCGCTACCACGAGCAGGAAGCCTACATCGTCGCCCAGGCCGGCGTTCCTGGCGCGGTGACGATCGCCACCAACATGGCCGGCCGCGGCACCGACATCCAGCTCGGCGGCAACCTCGAAATGCGGGTCGAGCGCGACCTGCACGAAATGGAACCCGGTCCGGAGCGCGACGCGGCCATTGCCCGCATTGCCGAAGAGATCAAGGAACTCAAGCAGAAATCGATCGCTGCCGGCGGCCTCTACGTCATCGCCTCCGAGCGCCATGAAAGCCGCCGTATCGACAACCAGCTGCGTGGCCGTTCCGGCCGCCAGGGCGACCCGGGCCGCTCGAAATTCTACCTGTCGCTCCAGGACGACCTGATGCGCATCTTCGGCTCCGACCGCATGGACGGCATGCTGCAGAAGCTCGGCCTCAAGGAAGGCGAAGCGATCGTCCACCCCTGGATCAACAAGGCGGTTGAACGCGCCCAGAAGAAGGTCGAGGCCCGCAACTTCGACATCCGCAAGAACGTTCTGAAGTACGACGACGTATTGAACGATCAGCGCAAGGTCATCTTCGATCAGCGTGTCGAGCTGATGGAATCCAAGGACCTCTCCGAATTCGTCGGCGACATGCGCCACGATGTCATCGAAGATCTCGTCGCCAGACATATTCCAGAGCGCGCCTATGCCGAACAGTGGGATGCCGATGGCCTGAAGACGGCTGTCGCCAACTTCTTCGATCTCGACCTGCCCATTCATGACTGGGTCAAGGAAGAAGGCATCGGCGAAGACGACATCCGTGCGCGCCTGACGGAAGCGGCTGAAAAGGCTGCGGCCGAAAAGGCTGAACGCTTCGGCCCTGAGATCATGACCTATGTTGAACGCTCCATCGTGCTGCAGACGCTGGACAATCTCTGGCGCGAGCACATCGTCAACCTCGATCATCTGCGCTCGGTCATCGGCTTCCGCGGCTATGCGCAGCGCGATCCGCTGCAGGAATACAAGGCCGAAGCTTTCGAGCTGTTCCAGGCACTGTTGAACAATCTGCGCCAGGCCGTGACCGCGCAGCTTTCACGCGTCGAACTGGTGCAGCAGCCGGCCGAGCCGGAGACGCCGCCGATGCAGGCCCGTCATATCGACGCGACAACGGGAGAGGACGAATTCTCACCATTCACGCTTGCAAGTGAGAGTGCTGTGGCACCGGAAAATCGCGATCCGCGCAACCCGGCGACCTGGGGCCGCGTCGGCCGCAACGAGGCCTGCCCCTGCGGCTCCGGCAAGAAGTACAAGCACTGCCACGGCGCCTTCGAAAGCAGCGAAGTGGTCTGAGCCTCGCAACCCGACAGCAATGAGCAAAAATGCCGCCTTCGGGCGGCATTTTGTTTGCAACGATCAGGGACTACAACAATTCGCCGATAGGCGCCGCCGATAACCATTTCAGCATGCCCACCGCGTTCAGACGGCGGAATGCGGATCCTCATTGTAGAGATGCACCGGGTAGCCTGGTCCGATGACGTCAAGCACCCGATCGAGCCAAGCTGTGAACGCGGGATAATCGGCAAGATCAAAGCCGCAATCCGTCGCTCTATGGGCATAGGCGTAAACCGCGATGTCCGCGATCGTAAACTCATCGCCAACGAGGAACGGCGTATTCTTCAGCCCGCGCTCGAGCGCCGCAAGCGAACGAAGACCAGCCGAGCGCTTGGCTGCGGCCATAACGGCATTGGATTCCAAGCGCCCTGTCAGCGTCCAGAAGCGCAGCGTACCGATGACCGGTTCGACATGATACTGCTCGAAAAACAGCCATTGCATGACCTTGGCATGTCGATAGCGATCCGCCGGAAGAAACCGCGTGCCTTCAGCAACATAGGTGAGAATAGCGTTCGATTCCGCAATCGTTCGCCCATCCTCCAGTTCGAGAACGGGGATGCCCCCTGCCGGATTGAGATCGAAAAACGCGTCCGTGCGCCCTTCCCCCTCGAAAATGGACACCAGGCGGGTCTGATAGGGAATATCGAGCAACCCGAACAGAACCCTGGCCTTCCAGCCGTTCTGTGATGGTAGATAGTCGTATAGTGTGAACATGGAATTCTCCTCCGCAGCTGAGGGATGCTACATGCATGCTTCGTATCCGCCACCCGTTTCCTGCGACGGCTCTCCGAGTGGAGCGGGCATGAACTCCTCGCAGCCAACGGTTGCTTCTGCACTTACCCGACAGACAACCGACCGCATGCATGGCCCCTGACATTTAACTATCGAAAGAACCGATTCTTAACTCTCCTCTGCCAAGACTAACGCGAGTTTGGGATCATACTTAAAGTATTGCGTATCGGTCATGGCGGTCTTTCAAACAGCGGAAAGAATGTTGCCGTCCGCATTGCGGGCCGCGCTATCGCCGTATCTGCGCAAAGTCGCCGCCATGCTCACCGGCCGGGACGAAAAGGCAGTTTCACAGCGCATGGCGCTGATCGCCTTCACGATCCGCGTTGCGGGCGCCGCCCTCGCCTTTCTCTCGCAGATCATCCTGGCCCGCCTGATGGGGCGGTTCGAATACGGCATCTTCGTCTTCGTCTGGGTGCTGATGATCCTGTTCGGCAATCTCGCCTGCCTCGGCTTCCCGACCGCCATCATCCGCTTCCTGCCCCAATATGAAGCCAACGGCAATCATGATGCCATTCGTGGCTTGAATGCCGCGGCACGCCTGTTCGTGGTCGCCGTTTCGGGCAGTCTGGCACTGATCGGCGCGCTGCTGCTCTTCGCCTTCCGCGGCATGGTCGAACATTATTACGTCATGCCGGTTTTCCTCGGTCTGATTGCCGTGCCGATGATCGCGCTTGGAGACGTTCTGGACGGTACGGCTCGCGCCAAACACTGGCCGATCATGGCCCTCAGCCCGACCTTCCTCATTCGCCCGACGCTGATCCTGCTCTTCATGGTGACCGCCATACTCGCCGGCGCACCACGCGATGCCGTTACCGCCATGGCGGCGGCGCTTGCTGGCGCCTTCACCAGCGTCCTGCTGCAATATCTTGCGGTGACGCTCCGTCTGCGCCGTCATTATCCAAGCGGCCCGAGAACGACTGAATTCAGCGCTTGGACAGCCGTCGCCCTGCCGATTTTCCTAGTCGAAGGCGTGGGCTACCTGCTCACCAATTCGGACGTCATCGTCGTCGGCATTTTCCTCGATCCGGATGAAGTCGCCGTCTATTTCGCGGCGGCAAAAACGATGGCCCTGGTGCTCTTCGTCTCCTTCGCCGTCAGGGCAGCCATCGGGCCGCGTTTTGCCGCCATTCTGGCTGAGGGCGATCACGGCAAGCTCGCAGCCTTCGCGACCGAAGCGACGCGCTGGTCCTTCTTTCCGGCGCTTGCCCTTGGCCTCGTGGTGCTGGCGGCAGGGCAACTCCTGCTTTCACTGTTCGGCGCGGCCTTCACCGAGGGCCAGATCGTGATGGCGATCCTGCTTGCCGGCATTCTCGCAAGAGCGCTCGTCGGCCCTGCCGAAGTGCTCCTGACCATGGCGGACAAGCAGATGCTTTGCGTCTATCTCTATGCTGTGGCGCTCATTGCCAATATCGGCCTGAACGTTGCGCTCATCCCGCATCTCGGCATCGAAGGAGCGGCGATTGCCGGAGCGGTCGCCATGGCGATCGAAGCCCTGCTCCTGCACGTCGCCGTGCGCCGTGCGCTCGGCATCACTCTATTCGCCCTTATCCGGCGTCCTGCAGCGCCACCGGCAACGAGGGCCCTCTGATCATGGCACGTCCACCCTATACCGAAACCACCGACAGCCAAGTGAACGCCCTGACGCATACGCTCGCAGCGCTGCATTTCGAAGCACCGAAGGCCGAGGCTCGCGTCGAGGTCGGCCGGGCCGGCCGCGAATTCTGCCTCTATCCCGGCAAGCTCGGCTACGAGCTGCAGGATGAGCTGGACTTCCTGTCCAACCGTGCCATGGAGCCGAACATCTTCTTCTCCGGCCGCTTCCTCGCACCCGCCATGCCCCGCCTTGAGGATCGGCAGGTGCGGCTGGCACTGATGCGCGACAACAGCAGCACGCGCAGCCGCATCCGTCTGCTGATGCCCTTCACCATCGACAAGCCGGGCTTTGCAATAGGGCCGTCCATTATCCGGGTCTGGTCGAACTCTTTTGGCCCACTCGGCACGCCCTTGCTCGACGCCGAGGATGCCGGCGAAACGCTCGACAACCTCCTCGAGGCGCTCTCCCGGCCGGAACTGCATCTGCCGAGCACGCTCGTATTGCCGGATGTTCGTCTCAACGGTCATTTCGTCCAGATGGCCAAGGTCATCGCCATCGGCCGGAACCTGCCGATCGCCGTCGCCAACCCATTCCAGCGTCCGATGCTCCAGAGCAATGACGACGCGCTTACCTATCTCAAGCGGACGATCTCCAACGCGCATTTGCGGGAAATGCGCCGGCAGTGGCGGCTTCTGGAAAGCCTGGGCGAAGTCACTTACAGCGTCGCGCGCCAGCCCCGCGATATTCACGGGCGCATGGAAGAATTCCTGGCGCTGGAAGCAAGCGGCTGGAAGGGCAAGAAGCGCTCGGCGCTGGTCACCGATCGTCACCATGCCGCCTTCGCCCGCGAGGCGATTTCCAACCTCGCAGCCATCGACGCGGTGCGCATCCACTCCATCGATCTCGACGGCAGGGCCATCGCCTCGATGATCGTACTCATTATGGGCGGCGAGGCCTATACCTGGAAGACCGCCTATGACGAGGCCTATGCCCGCTTTTCGCCGGGCAAGCTCTTGATGGGCGAGCTGACGGAATGGCATCTCGACGACGCCAACGTCGTCCGCTCCGATTCCTGCGCCGTGCCGGATCATCCAATCATGAGCCGCTTCTGGCACGAACGCGAGGAGATGGGCACGCTCATCATCGGCCTGACGCCGAACGGCGACCGCGACGTCCGCCAGGTTACCACGCAGCTCCACATGTATCGCAGCACCCGCAACATGGCGAAGCTGCTGCGCGAAAAGATCCTGTCGCTTACGAAGCGCTGACCTCGGCGATCGCCCGCTCGCGCAGCAGGCGCCGGATCACCTTGCCCGAGGTCGTCAGCGGCAGGGCATCGACGAATTCGATCTCGCGCGGATATTCGTGCATGGAAAGCCGGGTCTTCACCCATTCTCGGATTTCGATCGCCAGTTTGTCGCTCGGCTCGCAACCGGGCACGAGGACAACATAAGCCTTGACGATTTCCGTTCTGACCGCATCCGGCTTGCCGACGGCTGCCGCAAGCTGCACGGCCGGATGGCCGCCGAGGCAATCCTCGATCTCGCTCGGGCCGATGCGATAGCCCGACGAGGTGATGACATCGTCGTCGCGGCCGACGAAGGAAATATAGCCATCCGCATCCTGCCGGCCGATATCGCCGGTCAGAAGCCAGTCATTGGCGAATTTCGCCGCCGTCGCCGCCTCGTTCTGCCAGTAGCCGAGGAACATCACCGGATCGGGCCGCCTGATCGCGATCTGCCCCGTCTCGCCTACTGCAACCTCATGGCCATCAGCGTCGACGATTGCCACACGATGGCCGGGTACCGGTTTGCCGGTCGCCCCAGCACGGCTGACGCTGAAGGCCTCGCTGGAAGAAAGGACGAAATTGCACTCCGTCTGGCCGAAGAATTCGTTGACGCTGATGCCAAGCGCGGACCGCGCCCATTCGAAGGTTTCGCGGCCGAGCGCTTCGCCCGCCGACCCTATCGTGCGCAGCTTCAGATCATACTGCGCCCGCGGATTGTCGACGGCCTTCAGCAGTCGCAGCGCCGTCGGCGGAATGAAGGCATTGCGCACCTCCATCTCGGCCATGATGCGGAACGCCATATGCGGATCGAATTTCTGCGCGGGGGAGGAAACGACGGGAACGCCAAGCATCAGGCTCGGCAGCAGTGCATTCAGCAGGCCGCCGGCCCAGGCCCAGTCCGACGGCGTCCAGAGCCGGTCGCCGGCCTTGGGAAAGCCCTCATGGGCGAATTGCATGCCCGGAATATGCCCCGGCAGCACGCGATGGCCATGCAGCGCGCCCTTGGGCGGGCCGGTCGTGCCCGAGGTGAAAATCATAAGGGCCGGATCGTCCGGGCCGGTATCGGCGACCGCAAACAGCGGCGGATGCGCCGCCACCAGATCGGCAAAGCCGGCAACATCCTCCTCGGCGCCATCGATGCTGATCACCTGCGCCAGTTCCGGCAATCGGTCCCGGATCGGACGCAGCCGCTCGAGGCCGAAGCGGTTGGTGACGATGGCCGATGCCCCGGCTGCCTTCAGCCGGTATTCCAGCGCCTCGGCGCCAAACAGCAAAGCCAGCGGCAGGGCGATCGCGCCCATCTTGTAGATCGCCACATGCGCCACGACCGTCTCAAAACTCTGCGGCAGCAGCAGAGCCACCCGATCTCCCGCCCGCACCCCGAGCGCAACAAGCGCATTGGCGAAAGAGGCGGAGCGATCGCGCAACTCACCATAGGTCATGGAAAAGTGATTGCCGTTGGGATCGAAATGCTGAAGGCAGATCCGATCGGGCTCGTGCTCGGCCCAGGCATCGCAAACAGCATGTCCCATGTTGAATTTCGGCGGAATCTCCCAACGAAAGTCGCGATAGAGGGCTTCATAAGTATCACGCGGGGGCAATTTCATGCGCAGTTCCAGAAAATGATGCGGTGCAGCTAACACCTGTCGCTGTTGGGGTTCAAGGAAACATTTGAAATCGCCGTCTTCCCCCGGACGCGAATCGCCTTACTTATTAAGGAATACTTCGAAGCTCTTCACGAATTCATGCGTCGACCGACGGCGACTTTGTCCGTCGATTTGCTTTTCGCGACGCACCCATCCCATCGCTCTTCTGACGATGGGCCTCCTTGTAGCGAATGATCGAATGGACGGAGAATAGCGATGGAATACGTAAAGCTCGGCAGGACCGGCCTTGAAGTCTCACGCATCTGCCTGGGTTGCATGACCTATGGCGATCCCAACAAGGGCACGCACGCCTGGTCATTGAAGGAAGAGGACAGCCGCCCGCTGCTGCGTCAGGCGATCGAAGCCGGCATCAACTTCCTCGATACGGCCAACACCTATTCCAACGGCTCGTCGGAAGAAATCGTCGGCCGTGCCATCAAGGATTTCGCCCGCCGCGACGATATCGTGCTCGCCACCAAGGTCTTCAATCGCATGCGCCCCGGCCCGAACGGCGCCGGCCTATCGCGCAAGGCGATCTTTGACGAGATCGATAACAGCCTTCGCCGCCTCGGCACTGACTATGTCGATCTCTACCAGATCCACCGCTGGGACTATACGACGCCGATCGAAGAAACGCTGGAAGCGCTGCACGATGTCGTCAAGGCCGGTAAGGCCCGCTACATCGGCGCTTCCTCCATGTATGCTTGGCAGTTCGCCAAGGCGATCTACACCTCGCGCCTCAACGGCTGGACGGAATTCGTCAGCATGCAGGACCACCTGAACCTGCTCTACCGCGAGGAAGAGCGCGAGATGCTTCCCTTCTGCGAGGACCAGAAGATCGCCGTCATCCCCTGGAGCCCGCTCGCCCGCGGTCGCCTCACCCGCGACTGGGACGAGGCGACGGCCCGCACGGAGTCCGACGAATTCGGTAAAACGCTTTACACCCAGGCACTCGAAGCCGACCGCAAGATCGTCGATGCCGTCGGCACTGTCGCCAAGGCCCGCGGCATCCCGCGCGCGCAGGTCGCAACCGCCTGGATCCTGCAGAAAAGCGCCGTCACCGCCCCGATCATCGGCGCCTCCAAGCCCGGCCACATCACCGATGCCGTCGCCTCCCTGGAGGTCAAATTGACGCCGGAGGAAATCGAAGCGCTGGAGTCGCCTTATGTTCCGCATGGGGTTGCAGGGTTCAAGTGAACCGGGATTTTGGAGCTGGTCAGGTTGGGCTGGTGATATAGCGGCTGGCTGCCTGGCCCCTCACCCTAGCCCTCTCCCCGCGCGCGCAGGGGTATCGCATATGGTGCGGATGAGCATCCTAAGCTCCTTCTCCCCTCGGGGAGAAGGTGGCCCGAAGGGTCGGATGAGGGGGCTATCGTTTTGAATTCAATGGATTTTCGTGCATTTGGCAGGCACCCCCTCATCCGCCTGTCGCGTCCCCTTCTCCCCAAGGGGAGAAGGGGACGCGACAGCAACTTCGGGTCATATGCGATTGCCCTCCTCGCGCGCGGGGAGAGGGTTAGGTGAGGGGCATTCACATCCTCTGAAGCCGATTGGCCACGCGGCAAATCGCGCAAAAGTGACTTCACGAACGGGTCACAGTTGAGGCTTAACAGATCGAAGTCCCTAGCCCCGAGGATGATATCCAATGATCACTGTTCCCTTCGAAGCGCGGCGATTTCAATCGACCGCGGCCTATTACCTGCGCTATCGCATCCCCTATCCGGACAGGCTTATTACCCGCGTAGCCGAGCGCAGCGGCCTCAAGCCCGGCGATCATGTGCTCGATCTCGGCTGCGGCCCCGGCCAGCTTGGCATCGCCTTCGCGCGGCTGCAGGGTGCCGCCGTCACCGCCATGGATCCGGAGCCGGAAATGCTCGCCGAAGCCGCGCTCGGCGCGAAGCAAGCCGGCGTCGATATCAGCATCCGCCAAGGCTCTTCCTACGATCTAGGACCTGACATCGGCAGGCTGCACCTCTGCGTCATGGGCCGCTCCTTCCACTGGATGGACAGGCCGGCAACGCTGGAAGCACTGGACAGGCTGATCGAGCCGGGCGGCGCCGTCGTGCTTTTCCACGATAAAGGCATTCTGGCGGAACCGAACTGGCGCGGCATCCTTGAACCCCTGATGGAAACCTATTCGCCCGAGCGCAGCGCGGAGCGGCAAATGCGCCGGAGCAAGGAATGGGCGCCGCATGAAGCCATGCTGCTCGCCTCACCCTTCCGCAATCTGGAACGGATCGGCATCGTCTCGGAATACACCAGGGATATCGAGGAGATCGTCGGCCGCATCTTCTCGATGTCGTCGACCTCACCGCAGGCGCTCGGCGACAAGGCCGCCGATTTCGAAGCGGCGCTACGTGCGGAACTGCTGGCGGCCGCACCCGACGGCAAATTCAGGGAGGTCGTCGAGGCGAACGGGCTGCTCGCCTTCCGCGACTAGATCAGGATCAGCCGTTATTTTCACTCGGCGGCGGCGTCAGCTCCTGCCGGGTCGCCGACAGGAATTCCTGTGACAATTCAGGATTGTCCATCGCGCGGGCCAGGATGACGGCGCCGACCATGGCCGAAAGGCTGGCAAAGGCCTTGCGCCGGCGCTCCTCCGGCGTTTCGCCGGGAACGATCTCTTCCAGCACCTCGACCAGCCCCATCAGCCCGCCGGTGAAAGTGGACTGCATCTCGGGACCATGGCGGCTGACCTCCTGCGTCAGCGCCGCGAAGACGCAGCCGGTCGCATGCTCCACCACGTTGCGATGCGAGAGATAATGGGCAAGCAGCGCTTCCAGCGGCTGGTCGGGCGAGCTTGCGGCGACTTGCTTCCAGCGCTCCAGCGAGCGGGCCACCAGCGCCTTGCTCGCCTCACAGGCAAGCTCGTCCTTCGAATCGAAATGGCCGTAGAAGCCGCCATGCGTCAGCCCCGCCGCCTTCATGATCTCGGCGACGCCGATGCCGTCGAAACCCTTTTCGCGAAAGAGCTCACCCGCCACGGCAAGGATCTTCTCGCGATTCTCGGCGAATTTCTCCCGGCTCACTCTCATCAAAAAACTCCATCAGAGCATCAAGAAAACTGTATTGACAATTTATATGATGGCCATCATCAATACGCAACAAATATGATAGCAATCATGTAAATGCCTTTACACAAACGTTCAAGCCGGGAGAACGGCGGAACGCTATAAGCGGACATCGCCCCCAAACCGTCCGCGATCGAGCGCTTCCGCCCTCCCGGTCCGGCCGCCAAGATACGCAACCTGATTGGAACGCACCTCATGGTTTCCACTGCCCTTGCCTCGACGCTCGCCCGGCGCAACATCCATTACGGATGGGTCGTCGTCGCCGCCACCTTCCTCACCATGCTGGTCACGGCCGGCGCCATGGGCGCGCCCGGCGTGCTCATCAAGCCGCTGGAGGATGAATTCGGCTGGAGCACCTCCTCCATCTCGTCCGCGCTTGCCGTCCGCCTCGTGCTGTTCGGCCTGATGGGTCCCTTTGCCGCCGCCTTCATGAACCATTTCGGCGTGCGCAAGGTCATCGTCTTCGCGCTGGGCACCATCGGCGTCGGCTTCATCGGCTCGCTCTATATGACGCAGGTCTGGCAGCTGCTGCTCTGCTGGGGCATCATCATCGGCTTCGGCACCGGCCTGACCGCCATGGTGCTCGCCGCGACCGTCTCGACACGCTGGTTCACCAAGCATCGCGGTCTCGTCATCGGCATGCTCTCGGCAAGCTCGGCGACGGGACAGCTGGTCTTCCTCCCGCTGATGGCGGAGCTGACGACGCGCTATGGCTGGCGCACCACGGTGCTCTTCGTCTGCGGCATGATCGTCGTGGCCGCGCTCGTCGTGCTGCTTCTGATGCGCGACCGCCCCTCGGACGTCAACCTGCCGCTGGTCGGCGAAATCCACATCACCCCGCCGCCGGCCGCCACCAAGGATCTGAAGGCAGCCCTCGCCTCGCCGATCGCCATTCTGCGGGAGGTTTCCACCACCTCGACCTTCTGGATCCTCTTTGCCACCTTCTTCATCTGCGGCCTGTCGACCAACGGCCTGATTCAGACCCATTTCGTCACGCTCTGCGGCGATTTCGGCATCGTGCCGGTCGCAGCCGCCAGCGTGCTTGCCGTCATGGGCATTTTCGATTTCTTCGGCACGATCGGCTCCGGCTGGCTCTCCGACCGCTTCGACAATCGCTGGCTGCTCTTCTGGTATTACGGCCTGCGCGGCCTGTCGCTGGTCTACCTGCCCTTCAGCGACTTCACCTTTTACGGCCTGTCGATCTTCGCCGTCTTCTACGGCCTCGACTGGATCGCCACCGTGCCGCCGACCGTCAAGATCGCCGCCGACCGCTTCGGTCGCGAAAAAGCCGGCCTCGTCTTCGGCTGGGTCTTCGCCGGCCACCAGCTGGGTGCAGCCACCGCCGCCTATGGCGCCGGCCTCACCCGCACGGAGCTCAACACCTACCTCCCCGCCTTCTTCGTCGCCGGCGCCTTCTGCCTGCTCGCCGCGATCCTGGCGATCACGCTGCAAAAGTCCGGCTCGACCAGCAAAGGCCCGGCCATGGCTCACTGAGCCTCAACGGCAAAAAGCCCATGGCGTCCACCCGCGCCATGGGCCAAACCGCAACCCTGCGGAAACACTCGCAATATCTGCCGACCCGGCTTGCGCGCCCCGCCGCTCACATGCTAGACAGCCGCCTCGTCAGTACCCCGTTGCCCCATTGGCGGAATTGGTAGACGCGCTCGACTCAAAATCGAGTTTCGAAAGAAGTGCTGGTTCGACTCCGGCATGGGGCACCATTCAACGCTCTCCCCTTGTAACAATCGGTTCAGCAGGTATCGTAAACGCCTGTAGATACAATGGGTTAGCGTCTCAGATTGTCTCAATCGGTTCAGAACGTCTCTCCAAATCTCACGTTGATCCACGGTATCATTCTACGGTACCGTAGGTTTCTCGTTAAAAGTGGTACCGTAGATGACGCTATCCGATACGAAGCTTCGAAATGCCAAGCCGCGCAGCAAGCAATACAAGCTGATGGACGATCTCGGTCTTTATGTTCTGGTAAAGCCGAATGGATCAGTGCTTTGGAGGTTCGATTTTCAGATTGCCGGGAAGAGAAAGACACTCTCTGTCGGTAAATATCCAGCCATCACACTCAAGGCCGCGCGGGAGGAACGGGACAAGGCTCGTGAGCTGCTGGACCAGGGCAAGGACCCGACCGTTCAAAAGAAGCTCGACAAGATCACTGCAGATAAAAATCAGGCTAACACGTTTGGCGTGGTGGCGAAGGAATACATTCAAAAGCAGATCGCCTTGGGACGTGCTGAGAAAACGATCGCCAAGAAGAAGTGGCTGCTGGAAGTCGTTGCGGTCGATCTGGCTGACAGGCCGATTGCTGAAATCGAAGCTATCGAGATTTTGGTCATCATGCAGAGGTACGAGGCCCGCGGGCAAACTGAGACCGCTAACCGGCTTAGATCGGCCGTGAGTGATGTTTTCAAGCTGGCGGTCAGGACTGCGCGGGCCACATCCAATCCGGCTGCGATCTTGCAAGGAGCTGTGACAACGAAGAAGGCGACGAGCCACGCCGCCATCACAGACGAGAAAAAATTCGGCGTTCTCATGGCTAACATCAAAGAATACGATGGGTGGCCTACCGTTCGATATGCGCTTGAGTTCATAGCTCTGACTGCAGTGCGACCGATAGAATGCCGGAAAGCCGAGTGGCCTGAATTCAATTTGCGGGAACGTAAGTGGACAATCCCTGCAGGGCGAATGAAGATGCGAAAAGAACACGCCGTTCCGTTAAGCGAGCAAGCCGTTGCTGTTCTTGAGGCTGTCCATCGAATGACCGGCAATCAGCGCTATGTCTTCGCTTCGATTCGCACCGGAGATAAGTGCCTGAGCGAAAACGCCATGAATTCGGCGTTGAGACGCATGGGCTATCTACACGACGAACATGTCTCACACGGCTTCCGGTCCTCCTTCAGCACGATCATGAATCGGCGCAAATATGATCCGGAGATCATTGAGCACGCCCTTGCTCATCTCGATACGTCCGTCCGTGGCATCTACAATCGCGACACTTTTTGGGAAGCCCGTATCGAGGTTATGCAGGCTTGGGCAGACCTCATTGACGAACTGCGAACGCAGAAAAAGGATAGGTTCGAAGAACTTTTGTGAGTCGTCGACCCGATAAGTCAACAGTTTGTTGATTTTATCCGCTTGCATAATCAACAAAAAGATGATTTTCATAGCTCGTGTTGAACCGATTGAGACAACGTGAGCACGATGGACTACGATTTTTTGCTGGATGGCGAGCCTATCGCTCCCAAAAAACCACCGCCAAAAGCTCGCCCTCAGCGCAACCCGTCGCCGACGTTGGCACCCCACAACGCTACCATTAACAAGCTTTTGCGGATTCGAGCCGTGCTCAGCATGGTAGGGGTCTCGCGGCCAACCATCTATCGGCTGATTGCAAAAGGTGAATTTCCGAAGCCGGTGACGATCGGCGCAGCGCGTCTTTGGCCTGAGAATGAAATCAACCAATGGTTGACAAATAGGATTGAAGACCGTGATAGGTGACTTTGATTCGCTGCTTGATGACGAAGAGCCGGTTGCTGTCCCTCGCAAACGTGGAAGGCCGAAAGGCTCCAAGAACAATCCCGCGATCGCAGAACGCCGACAGCAGAGAACAGTCGATGAGCGTGAGGCGAAGAACGCCACCTACAGCTACGAAAAGCAACTTGATGACCAAACTGAAGCCGAAAACTGAGTATCAGACGCTTGAGCAACTGCTACTTGGCGTTTCGGCAATGGTCCGACCGCCAGAACGGTTGAGCGTTTCCGAAGCTGCCGCGAAATACCGCAAGCTGGATAACCCTGGCGCCTATGTGGGCGACTGGCTCAACGACAAGACGCCATATCTCGTCGAGATCATGGATACGCTGACGAGCCAGCAGTTCACCGGTTTGATTAACGTCGGTCCTGCGAGAACGGGTAAGTCCGACATTTTCTACAACTGGCTGACCCATAGCGCCATCTGCGACCCTGGCGACATGATCCTTTACGCGATGACTCGCGAAGTGGCGCGCGATCTGTCGCAAGGCGATCTTGGCAAAGTGTTCCGTCACACGAAAGATCTTGGTGCGCAACTGCTACCAGGGCGCCAAAACGACAACGTCTTCGACAAGATCTTCAAAAGCGGCATGCGCCTGTTGCTTCGTTGGCCGACGATCACCGAGCTTTCCGGTAAGACGGTGCCTCGCGTCTGGTTCGCTGACTATGACCGCATGGAAGACGATATCGCGAAGGAAGGTCCGCCATTCGATCTCGGGCGAAAGCGAACAACTACCTTCAAACGTTTCGGCATGACGGTTGCCGAGTCCTCACCTGGCCGTGAAGTGTTGGATGCAAAGTGGGTACCCAAGACGGCTCACCAAGCTCCTCCGACGACAGGGATTTTGTCGCTATACAATCGAGGGGATCGCCGTCGCTGGTATTGGCGTTGCCCGCACTGCGATTATGCCTTCGAACCTGATTTCAAACTTTTCGACTTTCCCACCGGTAGCAGCGATCTATGGGAGATGGCTCAGCAGGTGACAATGATCTGCCCGAGTGGAAATGGTTGCGTGATCGAGCCACGGCAAAAGCGGGAACTCAATCTGCGTGGTCGTTGGATCAAAGAAGGCATGTCTTGGAACGAAGATGGTTCCATCACCGGCACGCCGATACGGACTGACATCGCTTCATTCTGGCTCAAAGGGCCGGCTGCCGCATTTCAGACCTGGGAATCCCTTGTCTTCTCATTCCTGCAGGCAAAGCAGGTTTACGATACGACAGGTGATGAAGGTCCGCTGAAAAAGACGACCAACACCGACCAGGGGCTACCGTACACCCCGAAAGCCATGTCGGAAGGCCGTTTGCCGGAAACGCTGCAACAGCGCGCGAAAGATTGGGGTGGCTCGAAAGACGCACCGGTCGTTCCGGAAGGGGTGCGCTTTCTCATTGCCACCATTGACGTTCAAGGCGGTGCTCGATCTGGTTTCGTTGTTCAGGTGACGGGTTTTGGCGTCGGCAACGATGCATGGGTTGTCGACATGTTCAGAATCCGGAAGAGTAAGCGTCTTGACGAGGCTAACGAAACGCTTCCAATGGACCCCGCCGCGTATCTCGAAGATTGGCAAGCGATCGTCGAAGAGGTTCTGGAAAAATCCTACCCTCTCGCGGATGGTTCAGGCCGCAGAATGTCCATTAAGCTTGCGGCGTGCGACTATGGCGGTGAAGAAGGTGTTTCCGTCATGGCTCGTAACTTCTGGCGCAATTTGCGCAAGGAGAACGGCGAAGGCTACGCTCGGCGCTTCCAGTTGGTGAAAGGCGATCCGAATAAGAATGCGCCGGCGTTTCAGGTTCGCTATCCCGATGCTAATCAGAAGGACAAGTTCAATGCGGCGCGCGGCGACGTTCCGGTCGGCTTCATCAATTCGCTTGAGATGAAAGATGCTCTTTCCGGTTTCCTCGGCCGTACTGATCCTGGCGGCGGCAGATGGAATTTTCCGTTGTGTGTGATTAGGCATGGAATAAGGACCCCGCATTTGGGGTGATCGGCGTCCAAACGGGACCCCCATCTGCGATGGGGTTACAACAGCCTCCGGTTTCATCGGAGGCTTTTTATTTGGATGCTTGTTGTGGAGACAATTCTAAAGATACGTCGACTTTCCCGTGTGCAGGGCAAGTCGATCAAGGCGATCTGCCGGGAGCTTGGCATATCGCGGAAAGTGGTGCGGAAGGTTCTGCGCAGCGATGAGACGGAGTTCAAATATGAGCGGACCCGTCAACCTCAGCCGAAGCTCGGGCCCTGGCGCGATCAGCTCGATGGAATGCTGCTCGCCAATGAGGCCAAATCCTCTCGCGAACGGCTGACACTGATCCGGATATTCGAGGACTTGCGCGACCTCGGCTACGAGGGCGGTTACGACACAGTCCGGCGCTACGCCCGAACCTGGGCGAAGGAACGCGGCTCCGTAACGGCGGAAGCCTACGTGCCGCTCTATTATGCGCCGGGCGAGGCTTACCAGTTTGACTGGAGCCACGAGATCGTCGTGCTGAACGGCGTGACGACGACGGTGAAGGTGGCGCATGTCCGGCTCTGCCACAGCCGGATGATGTATGTGAGAGCCTATCCGCGCGAGACGCAGGAGATGGTCTTCGATGCCCATGACCGGGCGTTCGCGTTCTTCGGCGGGGCCTGCACGCGCGGCATCTACGATAACATGAAGACCGCGGTGGAGACGGTCTTCGTCGGCAAGGAACGGCAGTACAATCGCCGCTTCCTGCAGATGTGCAGCCATTACCTGATCGAGCCGGTGGCCTGCACGCCTGCGTCGGGGTGGGAGAAGGGCCAGGTCGAGAACCAGGTCAATCTGGTGCGGGAACGCTTCTTCACGCCGCGGCTACGCTTCAAATCCTACGATGAGCTGAATGGCTGGTTACTGGACAAGTGCATCAGCTATGCCCGCGCCCACAAGCATGTCGATCAAACGGAGCGCACGATCTGGGAGGTGTTCGATGGGGAACGGCCGCACCTGGTCGGCTATCCCGGCAAGTTCGACGGCTTCCACGCAGTGCAGGCCTCGATCGGCAAGACCTGCCTCGTGCGTTTCGACAACAACAAATACTCGGTGCTGTCCACGGCAGTCGGCCGCCCGGCCGAGATACATGCCTATGCCGATCGCATCGTCATCCGGCAGGATGGCGTGGAGATCGGCCAACACGATCGCTGCTTCGGCCGTGGCGAGACGATCTATAATCCGTGGCATTACGTGCCGGTCCTGACCCGCAAACCGGGAGCGCTGCGCAACGGTGCGCCATTCCACGACTGGGTTTTGCCCGCCGCCATGGAGAAGGTGCGCCGCCGGCTGAAGGCCATGCATGACGGCGACCGGCAGATGGTGTCGATCCTCGAATGTGTGGGCCTGGACGGACTCCCCGCCGTCGAAGCGGCCTGCCAGGAGGCGCTCGATCAGGGCGTATTCTCGGCTGCCGTCATCATCAACATCCTGGCCCGCAAGCGTGATCCGCAGCCGGCCGCCATCCTTTCCATTCCCGACGTGCTTCGCCTGACCCACGAGCCTCTGGCCGATTGCGCCCGTTACGACAGCCTTAGGAGGGCAAGCTGATATGGAACGATCCCAAATCCTTGACATGATGGGCACGCTGAAGCTGTTCGGCATGCGCAGCGCCTATGACGAGATCATGGCCTCCGGCATCAAGCGGCAGCACGAACCGCCACGCATCGTCGGCGACCTACTTCAGTCGGAGATCGCCGAGAAGCAGGCGCGCTCCATCAAATACCAGATCACCGTCGCCAAGCTGCCGCTGGCCAAGGACATCGACGACTTCGACTTCACCGACACGCCGGTCAACGAAGGGCTCGTGCGCCAGCTTGCGACAGGAGCCTTCCTCGCCGAGCAGCACAATATCGTTCTGGTCGGCGGAACCGGCACGGGGAAGTCCCATTTGTCCATCGCGCTCGCACGCGCCCTAATCCGCAACGGCGCACGCGGCCGCTTCTTCAACGTCGTCGACCTCGTCAATCGGCTCGAGACGGAGGCACGTAGCGGAAAGCAGGGGCGGCTGGCCGACTTCATCACCAGGCTCGACTTCGTCATCATGGACGAACTCGGCTACCTCCCATTCGCTCAGGCCGGCGGCCAGCTCCTCTTCCATCTGATCAGCAGGCTCTACGAGCGGACCTCGATCATCGTCACGACGAACCTGGCGTTCGGCGAGTGGCCGGCCGTCTTCGGCGACGCCAAGATGACCGCCGCCCTCCTCGACAGGCTAACCCACCATTGCGAAATCGTTGAGACCGGGAATGAATCCTGGCGCTTCAAAAACCGCTCTCAAAGCTAAAGCCGAAAAGACAAACAACCCGCGCCCGCAGGCCCCTGCGCTAAATGGAGAGCTCCGGGCCTACGCGCGCTGACCCGATGCAACCAGAGGCAGGGGTCCCTTTTGGGAGCCGATAAGGGGTCCCGTTACGATGCCGATTGACACTATGGATGAAGTTCAATACGAGTTGCTTCAAACGAAGGGGATCGAGCAAGACAGCATCACCGAACATGTCCGAATTCGCTTGTGTAAATAATCAACCATTTGTTTACTTTTCACTCAATGGTTGGTAGACCGACTCTTAGCAATTAGCTAACAAAAAGGCTCGCGTTCCCCCACGCGTTAACGATGTTTGTCCATCCACGGTTGATAATCAACCGAGGTGTTGACGCACGCCTACAAATAGGTCATATGTCAACCAGTTGTTGACATGGAGACCGTGATGAGTGCTCGGGTCGTTAAAGATCAAGATTTTGCGAAACGTCTTGCCACTGCCTGCGAGAATAATCCGAAGGCTCCTTCAGGCCACGGTCGCGGACGTTGGCTTGTGCGCCGCTTAAATGAAGAATTCAATGTTGTCGTAAGTCCAGAAGGTGTTCGCAGGTGGTTTGCCGGTGAAGCCCGACCCAAGCCCGACATGATGAGCAAGGTCGCAAGAGTCCTCGAAGTAGATGAAGCGTGGCTCTCCCTCGGCGCTAACCCACTCGTCACTTTGAGAGAAAAGAAAAGACAAAACGCACTGACAAACGGCGCCGTCAACCTGGTCGCCGCTCAACTTCAGCTGGCAGGCGGCAATATTGCGTTTCCAGAAGAGGAAACCCCCGGCACTGATTTGTTTGCCATCATCCGTGGCAAACAATATGAGCTGACAGTTCGCTTGTGCGATCCGCGGCCGAAAGCCACCTTAGTACTGCCGCCTCACGCAAAAGCGGTTATCATGGTGTCGCCAACCAGCAAGCCTACTGTTTTCGACTTCTTGCGGGTGCCTCTCGAACTGGTCGAACAGTATGGTCGCCTGCGTGGTGGTTTTATCGAGCTTGATATCGAACGCACGGAGCAAGGCTTCCTGGTCCACGACGACATACTTCCCACGATCCGGTCGTTCGACAATATCGAAGGTGAAGTCGAGAACCGCGATATGCGTGAGCGACTGAAAGCTGTTCGTCAGAAGATGGGGAACCCTTCGCTCACATCTGCGATCGTTGAAGAGCAGGAAGAACTCGAAAAACCGCATTGAGCACTGATCAACGGTACCGAACAACGGTACCGTTATCCATCCAATCGAGATTTCGCTTTTGAATCAATGGCGTGAGCCATCATTGCGACTCCGGCATGGGGCACCACAAAATTTCATGACAATTGTTTTTACTACATTAATCAATGTTTTCTCTTGATTGCTACTTTTGCGCGATCATTAATAATGATGTATCCTATTCGAATTGTTCTTTGAGCAAAAATGAAACACCTCAGCGGCAGCAACGTCCTGTGCTGCTGACTTTCCAGAATATTTGTCACCGTAAAATTTAAAGGCGAAAATTGTCCGAGATTTCTACCACTTTCACCCGCATCGGCCGGCTCAAATGCTCATTCAGCATCGTCGAATCGATCGGCAGCGTCGTTCTCTGGATCATATTGACGATCGTCACGCTCGGCCTCGCGCTGATCGTCTTTCCCTATTACCTCAACCGAGCCGTGTTGAACAAAACCGAGCTGCTGGATGGCTCCGGTCGCCCCATCGGCCGACTCAACTGCACTTTCAATGTCGCTCACTCGATAGGACATGTGATTCTCTGGGTCCTTCTGATTATCGTGACCCTTGGCCTTGCCAGCTTTCTCTATGCCTATCGTGTGCTCCGCGTCGTCCTAAACGAAACGCGAGTTGAATATTACTGAGAAGGTCTGGTGACGGCTTCGACGTCGCCGCCTCAGCCCCCCACCATCACGAAAAATTTTGCCTTTCCGCCACTTCCGTCAGTCCCCGACCATTTACAGCCATAATCCTGCCCCCTAAAGGTTTGCAACGCAGCAAAAAGGGGGCCTTATGCTTCGTAGACTGTACGACTGGACCATGTCGCTCGCCGGCCGCAAATCGGCGGAAATCTGGTTGGCCGTGATTGCCTTCGTCGAGAGCTCCATCTTTCTCGTTCCGGCGGACGTGCTTTTCCTGCCGATGTCGCTGGCGAAGCCCGAGCGTGCCTGGCGCTATGCACTGACGGCGACGGTTGCCTCCGTGCTGGGCGGCATTGCCGGCTGGGCGCTCGGCTATTACGCCTTCGAGACCATTGCCAAGCCGATCCTCGAATTCTACGGCAAGCTCGACGCCTTCAACCAGATGAGCGCCGGCATCACCTATGAATGGGTGCTCCTGCTGCTGGTCACATCGGGTCTGGCGCATCTGCCGCCGATCAAGGTGGTGACGATCCTCTCCGGCGTCGCCCATATCAATCTCGGCCTGTTCATCGTCTCGGCCATCGTCGCCCGCGGCGCCCGCTTCTTCCTCCTGGCCTTCCTGCTTCGCCGCTATGGCGAATCGATCCGCCATTTCATCGAGAAGCGCCTGGGCCAGATTACCATGGCCGTCGCCGCCGTTCTCATCGCCCTCTATGCCGTCTTCCATTTTGCTTTGGCGAGCTGACAAGGAGCCCTCAGCATGTCCATGACTTCGCCTTCCCCCCGCGCCGGCCTCGGCTATGGCGTCCTGCTGACGATCGGCATGATCGTCGTCATCGGCTCGGCCCTCGGCTTCCAGTATATTGGCGGCTATATCCCCTGCGCGCTCTGCCTGGATCAGCGCCAGCCCTATTATTACGGCATCCCCGTCGCCATCATCGCGGTGCTCACGGCGGTTGCCGGCCTGCCCTCCTGGATCACCCGCGGGCTGCTGATCATCGCCGGCCTGATGATGGTGGTCGGCGGCGGCATCGGCGTCTATCACGCCGGCGTCGAATGGCACTTCTGGGAAGGCCCGACCACCTGCTCGACGACAGCCAGCAGCGTCACGCAGAATGCCGGCGACCTCCTCGGCCAGCTGAACACCATCAAGGGGCCGTCCTGCACGGAAGCAGCCCTTCGTGTTGCCGGCCTTTCGATGGCTGGCTGGAATGTGATCGCCAGCGTCATCCTGGCTGCTATTGCTTTTGTTGGGGCGAAGAAGGCGGGTTGAACCCTTCCCTCCAGCGGAGAGAAGGTGGGCGCGAGCAGGTGAGCAAAGCGAAACTGCGAGTGGCCGGATGAGGGGGCGAGAAGCGAAGCGACGAGGGCCTTGAGCGGCAAGCGAAAGGCAAATTTGCGTGCCGCCGCTCCCCCTCATCCGACCCTTCGGGTCACCTTCTCCCCACGGGGAGAAGGAAATCCTACGGCTGCAGTTCCGAATCCCAGTAGAGATAATCGAGCCAGCTGTCGTGCAGATAGTTCGGCGGAAAGAGTCGGCCGTTATTGTGCAGATCCTGCACGGTCGGCTGGTATGGCTTCTGCGCCGGGAACATGCCGGCCTGCTTCGGGAGCTTGCTGCCCTTGCGCAGGTTGCACGGCGAACAGGCGGCCACGACGTTCTCCCAGGTCGTCTCGCCGCCGTGGGCACGGGGGATGACGTGGTCGAAGGTCAGGTCGTCATGGGAGCCGCAATACTGGCATTCGAACTTGTCGCGCAGGAAGACGTTGAAGCGGGTGAAGGCGGGATTGCGGGACGGCTGCACATATGTCTTCAGGCATACGACGCTCGGCAGCCGCATCGAGAAGCTCGGTGAGGACACGCACTGATCGTATTCTGCGATGATGTTCACACGGTCAAGAAAAACCGCCTTGATCGCGTCCTGCCAGGACCAGAGCGACAAGGGATAGTAACTCAGCGGTCTGTAGTCAGCGTTCAGCACGAGCGCCGGCAAGGACTGCGGGGAGACTGCAATCGTCAAGGAACCCTCCTGATCGATTCGGCATCTGCACCTGTATATTAGGCCGGTTGTTACAGGATTGTGAAGTCCAATAAATTCAGGGCATAAAGGCGATTTCGGGACATACCCGATTAAACGATAGGCAGCGCATCCCGCCGTGTTTTCACAGCATAATAAGCCCAGAAAAGCCGGGCCGCGACCGAGCGCCAGGGCGCCCAAACCGCGGCTTCCCGGGTGATTTCCTTGGCCAAGGGCCTGACATCATGGCCGAAAGCCATGCCGACGGCCGCCTGAAGCGCGACATCGCCGGCCGGAAACACATCTGCGTGACCACCGCAGAACATCAGGTAGACCTCGGCCGTCCAGGGCCCGATTCCCTTGATGGAGGTCAGCTCGGCGAGCGCCTTGTCAGGTGATTCGACGCTGAGCGCATGGAGATCGAGGCTGCCTCCGGCTACGGCTTCGGCCACGCGCGCCAATGTCTCGTGCTTGATTCGCGACAGGCCGAAGGTCCGCCAAGCCTCCGGCTTCAGCGCTACATAGCCTTCAGCCGTCACCTGCCCCATGCCGGCGATCATTTTCCCCCAGATTGCGTCGGCACTGGCGCGGGAAACGACCTGCGACACGATGATATGGGCAAGCCCTTCGAAGCCCGGTTCGCGCAGGCGCAGCGGCAAGGTGCCCGCCTCTGCGGCAACGGGCCGCAGGCGCGGATCGATCTCCAGCAGCGCGGCCAGTCCCTGTTCGATATCGCGCTCGTTGCGAATGATCTGCATGACGCCTCGTGGTCCCCGGTTCGAATTCGTGGCAGAAGAAAGCATGATCGAGATTCCCCGTCAAAAGCCGAAGTTCCGTTTTGCCCCGAGCCCGAACGGCCCGCTGCATCTTGGCCATGCACTGTCGGCGATCCTCAATCACGACATGGCGGCAAAGGCCGGCGGCGATTTCCTGCTGCGCATCGAAGACATAGATCAGGCGCGCTGCACACCCGATTTCGAAAAAGGCATCAATACCGATCTCTGCTGGCTCGGCCTCAGCTGGCTGCAGCCGGTGCGCCGCCAGTCCGAGCATTTTCCAGCCTATCAAACAGCGTTGCAGACGCTTGTCGAGCGCGGCCTCGTCTATCCCGCATTTCTGACGCGCGGCGAGGTCAAATCACGCGTTGCCGCTTTCGAGGCGGGTGGCAAATCATGGCCACGCGATCCGGACGGTACGCCGCTCTACCCCTCTGATGATCGCGAGCGCAGCGATGCCGAGCGGCAGCGCCTGCTTGCTTCGGGCATGAAGCATGCCTGGCGTCTCGATATGGAAAAGGCGATGGCGACAGTGGACGAACCATTGCACTGGCGGGAAAGCGGCGATGACGAGACAGGCATTATTCCAGCCGATCCCGCCGCCTGGGGCGATGTCGTGCTGTCGCGCTCCGATGCGCCCTCCAGCTATCATCTTTCTGTTGTCGTCGACGATGCCGTGCAGGGCATCACCCATGTCGTGCGCGGGCTCGATCTCTTCCACGCCACATCGATCCACCGCTTGCTGCAGACGCTGCTCGGTCTGCCGGAGCCGCTCTATCATCACCACCGCCTCGTCCTCGGAGAGGATGGGAAAAAACTCTCCAAGAGCATCGGCGCTACCGGCATAGCCGAATGGCGCCGGCAGGGCCTCTCACCGGCGGAGCTTCGCCGCCGCATCGGTCTCTGATGCGCCCCTTGGCTCCGCCGATGCTTTTTCCGTCGGCACCTCAGCCGGGCGGCTTGCCGCCTTGCCGAACAGCAGGCGGCGCACGCGGAACTTCATCAGCGCCGCATTGATCTCCGCCCCCATGATAAAGATCACCGCGAGCATATAGAGGAAGATCAGCACGATCATCACCGACGCCAGGCCCGCATAGGTGGCGGTGTAATTGGCGAAGGTGGAGAGATAATAGGCGAAGAGCACAGCGCCGATCGACCAGAACACCAGCGTCAGTATCACGCCGGGGATGACGTCGAGCAACCGCCTGCGTCCGGCAGCCAGCCACAGATGCAGGATCAGCAGGCCCGCCAGGAGCAGAAAGATCGTGCCGTAAATTCGCCAGCTGAAGACGATGTCGAGGATATCGGCAAGCTTCGGCAACCATTGCCTGGTGTAATTGAGCGCCAGCGGCACGGCGACGAGCAGGATGCTGAGGATGGCGAAGATCAGCACCGCGATCAGCACGTAACCGAGGCTGGCGAGGCGATTGAAATACCAGGGCCGGGTTTCCGGTACGCGATAGGCGCGGTTCAGCGATATGCGCAGCGCCTCGACGCCGTTCGAGGCGAAATAGGCGGCCGCAAGCACGGAGATCGTCAAAAGGCCGCCGCGCGGAATGGTCAGCACCTGCACCACCTGATCGGCGAGCGGCTTGGCGATCGCCTCCGGCCAGGTGTCGAAGATCAGATGCACGGCCGTCGACGAGAACTGGCTGGCGCCGAGAAAGCTTGCAAGCGCCGTGCCGAAGATCAGGAAAGGGAAAACCGCGAGCAGCGTCGATAGCGCCACATGGCTGGCCATGGCGAACCCGTCATCCTCGACGAAATGGAACACTGCGTCGTAGATTACCTTGTAAGTCGTCCGCAGGGCTGTCGGCATCCCATCTCCGCTTGACGTCGGCGCTCACCTGCCGGTTGTCGATTGTATCGGGTTCCTGAATATGGGAAACGAGTCCCGGTTTGTACAGGAATCATCTTTCCATGACGGAACAACGCACGATCCTCATCACTGGTTGCTCCTCCGGCATCGGCTCTTACTGCGCACGGGCACTGAAGGCCGACGGATGGCGCGTCTTTGCAACCGTGCGCAAGCAGGAAGATCTCGCCTCGCTCGAGGCGGACGGCATCGAAGCGCTGCTCCTCGACTACACAAGGCCCGAGACCATTTCAGCCACCGTAGCGACAGTGCGCGGGCGCGCGGGCGACCGCATCGACGCCCTCTTCAACAATGGCGCCTACGGGCAGCCGGGCGCCGTCGAGGATTTGACGACCGATGTGCTGCGCGAACAGTTCGAGACGAATTTCTTCGGCTGGCACGAGCTGACGCGCCAGATCCTGCCGCTGATGCGCAAACAGGGGCATGGCCGCATCGTCAACTGCTCCTCCATTCTCGGGCTGGTCCCCTACCGTTTCCGGGGCGCCTATACCGCCTCGAAATTCGCGCTCGAGGGCTTGACCGTCACGCTCAGAATGGAATTGCAGGATAGCGGCATCCATGTGAGCCTCATCGAGCCCGGCCCGATCGCGACGAAGTTTACAGCCAATGCGCTTGCCAAGATCAACGAGCATATCGACCTCGAGGGTTCGGTGCATGCGGTGGAATATCGCAGGCAGCTCAGGCGACTGGACGGCTCGGGCCCGATCAGTAAACATAAATTAGGCCCAGAAGCGGTCTATGATGTGCTAAAATCGGCTTTGAACGTTAGAAATCCGCGCCCGCACTATCTGGTAACGACGCCCGCCAAGCAGGGCGTGCTTTTGAAAAGGCTATTGCCGGCTAACCTTTTCTATCGTCTGATGCGCCGGCTGGACTAGAGCAATCCCACGAAAGGCGCGAAGTGTGCTTTCCGCTTGTGATTGCTTGAAATTATGACATTGAGTGACTTGAAGCTTCGACGAAGCGCTGAGCCACTCTGAAGACAAGGGTGGAGGAGCCATGTCTACCGTTACCTATGTTGCCGCCATCATTGTCATGGGACTTGTCGCGATCGTTCTCATTCGCGGCCTGCTGAACATGATGAAAGGCGACAACCCGAACCTTTCGAACCGGCTGATGCAGCTACGCGTGCTGCTGCAGGCAGTCGCAGTGATCCTGATCATGCTGACGCTCTGGCTGACGGGCGGCGGCCGCCCGGCCTAAGGCAATTTCAGGAAAAGTGCGAAGCGGTTTTCCGTCCGGAATTGCTTAAATAAAGGGTTGGGGCATTTCGCGATTCAAAAAAGGCGAAAGGCTTTAACCACAGGAACCCGATGGTCAAGCTCAACAAGATCTACACGAAGACCGGCGACGACGGCACGACAGGCCTTGCCGCCGGCCCGAGGCGGCTGAAACACGATTTGCGCGTCGAAAGCTATGGCACGGTCGATGAAGCCAATTCCGCCATCGGCGTTGCCCGGCTGTATGTGTCAGACATGCCCGAAATCGACGCGATGCTGATGCGCATCCAGAACGATCTGTTCGATCTGGGCGCCGATCTTTCGACGCCGGAAACCGATGCGCCCCTCCCCTATGAACCCTTGCGCATCACCGACCATCAGGTCGAGCGCCTGGAACACGACATCGATTTGCTCAACGCCGATCTCGAACCTTTGAAATCCTTCGTTCTGCCGGCCGGCAGTCCCGCCTCCGCGCATCTGCATCTCGCCCGCACCATTGCCAGGCGTGCCGAACGCCTGATGGTGGCGCTGTCGCGCGAGCAAGGCGAACGCGTCAGCCCGGTGGCGCTGAAATATATCAACCGGCTCTCCGATTTGCTTTTCGTCGCGGCACGTTACGCCAATGATAAGGGCCGCGACGATGTGCTGTGGGCTCCCGGCAAGAATCGATAGCGGCACTTGCCGATCACCAAGCCAAATATATTGACGTTAACGTAAACGTTATTTATGCCTTTCAAGCAATTCATCTCTCGGCGGCCTGGAAGCGTTGTAATTGGGGAAAAAACGCGTATCCATGTCGCCATTCGACAAATGGAATGGCGCTAAGCAGCGCATGTTCTCGGGCGGTCATGTTGAAGGAAGGATTCCATGAAGATACTGGTTCCCGTTAAGCGGGTCGTTGACTACAACGTAAAGATCCGCGTGAAGCCGGATGGTTCTGGCGTTGAGCTTTCGAACGTGAAGATGTCGATGAACCCGTTCGACGAGATTTCGGTCGAAGAGGCGCTGCGTCTGAAGGAGGCCGGCAAGGCCGAGGAAGTGGTGGTCGTATCGATCGGACCTGCCAAGGCTGAGGAAACGCTGCGCACGGCGCTTGCCATGGGCGCGGATCGCGCCATCCTCGTCGAGACCGACGATGCCGTCGAGCCGCTCGCCGTCGCCAAGATCCTGAAGGGCGTCGCCGAGGCCGAACAGCCGGGCCTCATCATCGTCGGCAAGCAGGCGATCGATGACGACTCCAACCAGACCGGCCAGATGCTGGCGGCGCTCCTCGGCTCGGCCCAGGCAACCTTCGCCTCGAAGATCGAGATCGGTGAGGGAAGCGCCAAGGTGACGCGCGAAGTCGATGGCGGCCTGCAGACCATCGAGGTCAAGCTACCGGCCGTCGTCACGACCGACCTGCGCCTGAACGAGCCGCGCTACGCCTCGCTGCCGAACATCATGAAGGCCAAGAAGAAGCCGCTCGACAAGAAGAGCCCGGCCGATTTCGGCGTCTCGACCGAGCCGCGCCTGAAAGTGCTGAAGACCGAAGAGCCGTCGGGCCGCAAGGCGGGCGTCAAGGTTGGCTCCGTTGCCGAACTGGTCGACAAGCTCAAGACCGAAGCCGGCGTGCTCTGAGGATAGGAAAGGATAAGACCCATGGCCATTCTTCTTCTGGCTGATCACGACAATGCCCACCTCTCCGACCAGACCGCCAAGGCGCTGACGGCTGCCACCCAGATCGGCGGCGAAGTTCATGTGCTGGTCGCCGGCGCAGGCGCCAAGGCTGCGGCGGAACAGGCGGCAAAGCTTGCCGGCGTCTCCAAGGTGCTGGTTGCCGAGGACGCAAGCCTTGCCAACAATCTCGCCGAACCCCTGGCGGCACTGATCGTCTCGCTTTCCGGCTCCTACGACGTGATCATCGGCGCTGCGACCTCGGTCGGCAAGAACGTGCTGCCGCGCGTTGCCGCCCTGCTTGACGTCGCCCAGGTCTCGGAAATCATCGAAGTGGTTTCGGCTGACACCTTCAAGCGGCCGATCTATGCCGGCAATGCCATCCAGACGGTGCAATCCACCGATGCCAAGAAGGTGATCACCGTGCGCACGGCTTCGTTCGCCTCCGCCTCTGAAGGCGGTTCGGCTGCGATCGAGTCGGTGTCCGCGGCTGCTGATCCGGCGCTGTCCACCTTCGTCGGCGATGCGCTATCTTCCTCGGATCGTCCGGAGCTGACCTCTGCCAAGATCATCATCTCGGGTGGCCGCGCACTCGGCTCGGCGGAGAAGTTCAGGGAAGTCATCCTGCCGGTTGCCGACAAGCTGGGTGCTGCCGTCGGCGCATCGCGCGCTGCCGTCGATGCCGGCTATGCGCCGAACGACTGGCAGGTCGGACAGACCGGCAAGGTGGTCGCACCGCAGCTCTACATCGCCTGCGGCATTTCCGGCGCCATCCAGCATCTGGCCGGCATGAAGGATTCGAAGGTCATCGTCGCCATCAACAAGGACGAGGAAGCCCCGATCTTCCAGATCGCAGACTACGGCCTCGTCGCCGACCTCTTCGAAGCGCTTCCGGAATTGCAAAAGGCGCTCTGATCGCGCCGATAGAGTTTCTCGCAGTTGCGAGAGACTGGAAAATCGTCTTTTATAGGTCTATCAATCTTTGCCGGGCTAGAAATGGCCCGGCAAATTTGAATTAAAAGCATAGCGCATCGCCAGGAGCGCGCCGGGGAGTTGGCAATGAGTTCGCTGAAGACGATCGGTATTATCGGCGCGGGCCAGATGGGCTGCGGCATTGCCCATGTGTCCGCCATGGCCGGCTACAAGGTCCATATCTACGATCTCTCGCAGGATCGCATCGAAAGCGGCCTTGCCACCATCAACGGCAATCTCGCCCGCCAGGTCGCATCCGGCAAGACAACCGACGAAGAGCGCAAGGCAGCGCTCTCCCGCATCACCGGCTCGACCGATCTCAACGATCTCGCCCAGGTCGATCTCGCCATCGAGGCGGCGACGGAAGACGAAAGCGTCAAGCGCAAGATCTATGCGCAGGTATGTCCGGTGCTGAAACCCGAAGCGCTGCTCGCAACGAACACCTCGTCGCTCTCGATCACCCGTCTTGCCTCCGCAACCGACCGTCCCGAACGCTTCATGGGCATCCACTTCATGAACCCGGTTCCGGTGATGAAGCTCGTGGAGCTGGTACGCGGCATCGCGACCGAAGAATCGACTTTCTCAGCTGCCAAGGACTACGTCTCCTCGCTGGAAAAGACGATCACCGTCGCCGAAGACTTCCCCGCCTTCATCGTCAACCGCATCCTGCTGCCGATGATCAACGAGGCAATCTACACGCTCTATGAAGGCGTGGGCACCGTCGATGCCATCGACACCGCCATGCGGCTCGGCGCCAACCATCCAATGGGGCCTCTGCAGCTTGCCGATTTCATCGGCCTCGATACCTGCCTTTCGATCATGCAGGTGCTGCATGACGGGCTCGCCGATTCCAAATATCGCCCCTGCCCCCTGCTGGTGAAATATGTCGAAGCCGGCTGGCTCGGCCGCAAATCGGGCCGCGGCTTCTACGACTATCGCGGGGAAACGCCGGTTCCGACGCGATAAGATACCCTCGCCCCATTGGGGAGAGGGTCGCGCGACAGCGCGGGGTGAGGGGGCCTTACCGGCGAACGGTACTGTTTACCCAGCAACGCGCTTGCTATGACACACCCCCTCATCCGCCCTGCCGGGCACCTTCTCCCTCAGGGGAGAAGGAGAAGGTGAAAATCAAATACCCGCCGCAGCCTTCACCAGCGCTTTCGCATCCTCACTGTCCCAGGCCGCCGGTCCGTTCATGGCCGACAGCAGGCAACCCCTGTCGTCGATGAGAAGCGTCACCGGCAAGCCGAAGGCAAGGCCCTGCTTCTTCAATACGTTGAACACGCCCATCGTATTGTCGCGATAGTAGCCGAGCTTGTCGATCGCATATTCCGCACGAAAGGCCTTGGTCTTTTCGTCGTCGCCCGTATCGATATTAACGGCAACCACTTCGAACTTGTCGCTGCCGACGCTCTTTTCGAGCGCGTTCAGTGCCGGCATTTCCTCGCGGCACGGCACGCACCATGTCGCCCAGACATTCAAGAGCACGGTCTTGCCGGCGAAACTGCCGATCGACAGCGGCTGTCCCTCTGCCCCCTTGAAGGAAACACCGTGAAGCGAGATCGGCGCCGGCGGCACGCTCATGGCGGCGACCTGGCCCTTGGTAAAGGGCGTCAGGGCAGCGGCGCGCTCCCTGGCGGTCCCGCATTGATCGGCCGAAGCCGTTTCACCAACGCCATTGCCATACCCCGCCTCCTTCACGTATACCGCTGCCGCACCGGCAATAACCCCGGCGACGGCAGCAAGCATAACGAGTTTCATGGACGGCAGACCGAACGGCTTCTTTGCTGTCATTTCATTCTCCAGGTGGGCATCTCATGACTGACGGCACGGACACCAAATCCTCCAACCAGATGTGGGGCGGGCGTTTCGCTTCCGGCCCCGCGGCAATCATGGAGGAGATAAATGCCTCGATCGATTTCGACAAGAAGCTGTTTGCCCAGGATATCCGCGGCTCAATCGCGCATGCGAGCATGCTAGCCAATCAAGGCATCATTTCAACCGAGGATAAAGACAAGATCGTTCACGGGTTGAACACGATCCTGTCAGAGATTGAAAGCGGCAATTTCGAGTTTTCGCGCCGCCTCGAAGACATCCATATGAATGTCGAGGCGCGGCTTGCGGCCTTGATCGGCCCGGCCGCCGGCCGCCTGCACACCGCCCGCTCGCGCAACGATCAGGTGGCGCTTGATTTCCGCCTCTGGGTCAAGGAAGAGCTGCAGAAGTGCGAACAGGCGCTGACTGATCTGATCGCCGCCTTCCTCGATCGCGCCGAGGAACATGCCGAAACCGTCATGCCTGGTTTCACCCATCTGCAGACGGCACAGCCCGTCACCTTCGGTCATCATTGCATGGCCTATGTCGAGATGTTCGGCCGTGATCGCTCGCGCGTGCGCCACGCCATCGAGCATATGGATGAATCGCCGATCGGCGCCGCTGCCCTTGCCGGCACGGGCTTCCCTATCGACCGCCACATGACGGCCAAGGCGCTCGGCTTCCGCGAGCCGACCCGCAATTCGATCGATACCGTCTCCGACCGCGATTTCGCCTTGGAATTCCTATCGATCGCCGCCATCGCCGGCATGCACCTGTCGCGCCTTGCCGAAGAGATCGTCATCTGGTCGACGCCGCAATTCGGCTTCGTGCGCCTCTCCGACGCCTTCTCTACCGGCTCCTCCATCATGCCGCAGAAGAAGAACCCGGATGCGGCTGAACTCGTGCGCGCCAAGACCGGCCGCATCAACGGTTCGCTGGTGGCACTGCTGACGATCATGAAGGGCCTGCCGCTCGCCTATTCCAAAGACATGCAGGAAGACAAGGAACAGGTCTTCGACGCGGCCGAAAGCCTGGAACTTGCCATTGCGGCCATGACCGGCATGGTGCGCGACATGACGATCAACACCGCCCGCATGAAGGCGGCCGCCGGCTCGGGCTACTCGACCGCCACCGACCTTGCCGACTGGCTGGTGCGCGAAGCAGGCCTGCCCTTCCGCGATGCCCACCATGTTACGGGCCGCGCCGTGGCGCTTGCCGAAAGCAAGTCCTGCGAGCTGGCTGAGCTCTCGCTTGCGGACCTGCAGGCGATCCATCCGGATATCACCGACAAGATCTTCGACGTCCTGACGGTCGAGGCCTCGGTCGCGAGCCGCAAGAGTTTTGGCGGCACGGCGCCCTCGGAAGTGCGCAAGCAGATCGCCTTCTGGCGCGCTCGCAACTGAGAAAATCGCCGAAAGTCACAACCAACAATCAGGGTGCACAAGGCCTGGAAACTTCGCTAAGAAGAGTGACTTCCGCGTTTGCCGCCCAAGAGGATTTCGATGCAGATCAACATGCCGCACATCATCCGCCTGACCGTCGTGCTTTCGGTCGTCGGCCTTGCCGTTGTCGGATGCGGCCGCAAAGGCCCGCTCGATCCGCCGAGTGCTCATGCGACCAAAGGCGGCGACGTCTCCAAGCCGACGAAGGAGCCGGGTACGGAGGACAAAAAATTCTTCCTCGATCCGCTTCTCTGATTGGGCAACGACCGTGAATCATTTTGAGTATCGCGACGGCATCCTCCACGCCGAGGATGTACCGGTTCCGGAGATCGCCAAGGCGGTCGGCACCCCCTTCTACGTCTATTCGACGGCAACGCTGGAGCGCCACTACCGCGTCTTCGCGGAAGCCTTCGGCGATGTCGATGCCATGGTCTGCTACGCCATGAAGGCCAACTCCAATCAGGCGGTGCTGAAGACGCTTGGCCGCCTCGGCGCCGGCGTCGATGTCGTCTCCGTCGGCGAACTGCGCCGCGCACTGACCGCAGGCATTCCGGCAAGCCGCATCATGTTCTCCGGTGTCGGCAAGACGGCTGAGGAAATGGATGTGGCGCTGGCAGCCGGCATCTACTGCTTCAACGTCGAATCCGAGCCGGAGCTGGAAGTGCTGAACCAGCGCGCCGTCCGCGCGGGCAAGGTCGCTCCCGTTTCCTTCCGCATCAATCCGGACGTTGACGCCCGCACTCATGCGAAGATCTCGACCGGCAAAAAGGAAAACAAGTTCGGCATATCCTGGCAGCGCGCCCGCGCCGTCTATGAACGTGCCGCCAGCCTGCCTGGGATCAAGGTCACTGGCATCGACATGCATATCGGCAGCCAGATCACCGAGCTGCAGCCGTTCGACGACGCTTTCAAGCTGCTGCGCGATCTCGTGGAGACCCTGCGTGGTGACGGTCACGACATCCATCACGTCGACATCGGCGGCGGCCTCGGCATTCCCTATCGCGACGACAACAATCCGCCGCCTTTGCCGGATGCCTATGCCGAAATCGTCAAGAACCAGCTGCGCGGCCTCAACTGCCGGATCGTCACCGAGCCCGGTCGCCTGATCGTCGGCAATGCCGGCATTCTCGTGACCGAAGTCATCTATGTGAAGGATGGCGGCGACAAGAGCTTCGTGATCGTCGATGGCGCCATGAACGACCTCATTCGCCCGACGCTCTATGAGGCCTATCACGAAATCAGGCCGGTTGCGGTCGGCGATGCAAGCACACCGCGCATCAAGGCCGATGTCGTCGGCCCGGTGTGCGAGACGGGCGATTATCTGGCGCTCGACCGCGAGATGGCGCTGCCGAAGCCCGGCGATCTGCTGGCCGTCGGCTCAGCCGGTGCCTATGGCGCCGTGCAGGCCGGCACCTACAACAGCCGGCTTCTGGTTCCAGAAGTGCTGGTCAAGGGCAATGAATTCCACGTCATTCGCCCGCGCGCAACCTACGAGGATTTGATCGGCCTGGATTCCATCCCCGCCTGGCTCGAAGGTTAATCGGCTTCATCGGCAATTTCCGGCAGGACCGCAAAAGCTGCTTTGCCCGATCACGTTTCGGCGAAGTCCGGTGAAAAAACAGCCTTTCGCGCCCGTTGCCCTCGTCTTCGCCACAAAGAATGTTATCTTTGATTGAATGGCGTCTCGCCGGGCGCCGTGTGCGCGAGCGTGTGGGACGCCGCGCCATCCCCAACGGGCCGCTAGAGCGGATGATTTTGGATCGAATCGATCGAAACTCTGAATTCGCTCTAAAATCAGGGAAGTAGAGCATGACGCCGTCCGAAAACCGCTTTCACTTTTCGGCATCATGCTTTGGCCATCAACGTCAGATCGGGAGAAGACCGGACCGATGACCAGCCCCAGCAACCCTAAGAAGGGCGCTTTCGCCACCCGTCCGGCGCTGGCGCGCATGGTTGCGGTCAAGCGTCTCTTTGCGCGGCTGGTGCTCGTCAGCGAGCAGCTTCTGCCACGGCTGCTGTTGCCAGCATCCATTCTGGCTCTTTTCCTGTCCGTCGCCTGGTTCGGCATTTTCCGCATTGCGCCGGATATTCTGCGCTTTCTGCTGCTTGCCGTCTTTGGGGCCGGCTTTGCCGTCTCCCTCTATCCGCTGCGCCGCCTGCGCTGGCCGAACACCCTCGAGGCGGACCGGCTGCTGGAAGAGCGCAATGGTCTCGCCCACCAGCCCGTTACGGTGCAGGAAGACGAGCCGGCGCTCGATACCCCCTTTGCCCGCGCGCTCTGGCGCGAGCACCAGACGCGTATGGCTGAGCGCATCGCCGCCCTGGATGCCGGCCTGCCAAGGCCGGATATCACCCGCTACGACCGCTTCGCATTGCGCGCAGTCCCGGCTTTGCTGCTGGTAACAGCCTTCAGCTTTTCCATGTCCAATAGCGGCGGCTCGCTCGGTGATGCCTTCACGGCATCAAGCTCGACATCGAGCAACCCCGATGTCCGCGTCGATGCCTGGGTTACCCCGCCCTATTACACCGGCGAAGCGCCCGTCTATCTGACAGGCAGTGTCGACAATGCCGGCAATAGCCTGAACGTGCCGCAATTCTCCGAACTCACTGTGCGTGTTTCGGGTGCTGCGACCGATGAGAAAGTGCTGTTCCAGACGACTGGCGCCGAAAAGGGCATCGAAATCCCCGAGCAGGCCGCTGACGCTGACAAGCAAGGCCCCGCTGGCGCCAAGCCTGCAACGCCTCCCGCTGTCCCGCCCGCAGCAAACGGCACAGGCAATATTCCGGCCGCGGACGGAATGGTTGCCCGCACCCATGTTCTCAAGCTTGAAAAGGGCGGCGAGCTGACCGTCAACGGCAAGTCCTGGTCCTTCAATGTGGTCGTCGACAAGCCGCCGGAGATCACCTTCGACGGCATTCCGCACGCGACGGCGAGCGGCGCATTGGAACTCGGCTTCAAGGTCAAGGATGACTACGGCATCGAGGAGGCCAATGCCGAGATCGTGCCGGTGGAATCCGATCCGGCTGCCAAACCCTTATACGGCTTGCCCGAATACAAGCTGGAACTTCCGCGTCGCGACCGCCGCAATGGCAAAGGTCTGGCGAGCCACGATCTGACGCAGGATCCGCTTGCCGGCAGGCGCGTCCGCATCACCCTCGTCGCCAAGGACGGCGCCGGCCAGACGGGCCGCAGCTCGCCCTACGAGATGGTATTGCCGTCACGCAATTTCAGCCAGCCGCTCGCCGCAGCCGTTGCGGAAGAACGCCAAGTCTTCTCGCTGGATACCCGCAAGATGCCCGAGGCGATCGAGCTCAACAAATCGCTGACCATACGGCCCGAAGAGACAATCCCCGATCTCGGCAATTATCTCGCCATTAAGTCCGCGCTGACGCGCATGAAGCTCGCGAGCAATGATGTCTCATTGAAGGATACCGCCGATTATCTCTGGCAGATCGCGCTCGGCATGGAGGACGCGCAGCTGACCAATGCGGAAAAGGCCTTGCGCGACGCCCAGCAGAAGCTTTCCGACGCCCTGCAGCGCAATGCCCCCGACGCCGAGATCAAGAAGCTGACCGACGAGCTGCGCAAGGCGATGGACGCCTATATGAAGGAGCTGGCCGAGCGCATGCGCAACATGCCGGCCCAGCCGAACCAGCGCTCCGCCAATATCCTGCGCCAGCAGGATCTGCAGCGCATGATGGATCAGATCGAAAATCTCGCCCGCTCCGGCAATCGCCAGGCCGCACAGCAGATGCTTTCCGAACTGCAGCAGCTCATGAACAGCCTGCAGGCCGGCAAGCCGCAGCCGGGCCAGCAGCAGAACCAGGCCAACGACAAGATGCGCGAGCAGATGGACAAGCTCGGCCGCATCATGCGCGACCAGCAGAAGCTGATGGATCAGACCTTCAAGCTCGATCAGGCCATGCGCGACCGTATGCAGCGTGGCGATTCCAACGAGGATGGCGATGGCTTGATGGATCAGCCCATGCCCGGCCTCAACGACCCGATGCGTCCGGATATGGGCCAGCGCAATCAGGGCCAGCAGGATCAGCAGCAAGGCCAAAACCAGCAGGGCCAGAAGGGCAAGGATCCCACCGATGGCATGACGGCCGATCAGCTGCGCGATGCGCTGAAGCAATTGCGCCAGCAGCAGGAGGATCTCGGCAAGCAGCTCGGCGAACTGCAGAAAGACCTCGGCTCGCTCGGCATGAAGCCGAACCAGAATTACGGCAAGGCACAGCAGGAGATGAAGGGTGCCTCAGGTCAGCTTGCCGAGGGCAATGGCGAAGGCGCCGTGCAGGGTCAGGGACGCGCGCTGGATGCCCTGCGCAAGGGCACCCGCGAGATGATGAACCAGCTCATGGCCCAGATGCAGCAGCAGGGGCAAGGCCAGGGTCAGATGCCTGGGCAGATGGGCCAGGGCGGCCAAAATGGCCGCGACCCGCTCGGCCGGTCACGCAACGACGGTGGTTTCTCTGACAACCCCAACGACAACATGGTGCCAGACATCATCAACGCAGAGCGCGCCCGCCAAATTCTCGACGCCATTCGCGAGCGGCTGAGCAACAATCCATCGCTCAGCGAAGAACGGCGCTATCTGGAACGTTTGCTGAATCTGGGTCAGTAAGGCCGCCTGCCATCAAAGAAGTTGCCTGTCTTCATGCTTCGCAAAGGGGGATGGTATGGAGACCAAGCTTGCCCATCTTTCGGATCTGCCTGTCACGATGGGTCTGCCCGGCGTTGCCGACGCGGATGCGAGGCTGAGCGGCAAGCACGAGATTCGGCTGGCCAAAGCTGTGGGCATCACGCAATTTGGCGTGAACCTCGTCACCCTCGATCCCGGAGGAATGTCGTCATCGCGCCATTGGCATATGGCGGAGGACGAGTTTCTCTATATTCTGACGGGCACCACGACGCTGATCGACGAAAATGGTCATCATATTCTCGGGCCTGGCCATGTCGTGGGATTTCCGGCGGGGCAACCGAATGCGCATCATCTGCTCAATCATTCTGCCGCCGCGGTGACGATGATCGTTGTCGGCTCAAGAAAGCCGGGAGAAGAAACCATCTACTATCCGGATGACCATTTCGGCCCTATCCGCAAATGATGATGACGTCGGCACAGAAAACGACTGCGCCGATAAGTCGGGAGCTTCAGGCAGCCAAGGCCCGCGCAACAGCCTTGCGGATGTCTGGCAGCGCGAAGGGCTTGGCAACGACGTCGACGATCTTTTCCATGAGGTCGTCGGCGCGCTCGCGCTGTTCCGCATAGCCGGTCATCAGCAGGATCTTCATGCCCGGGCAGGTCGAATGGGCCTGATGGGCAAGCTCGATGCCATCCATCACGGGCATGCGGATATCCGACAGCAGGAGATCGTAGCCTCCCTGCTTCAGTTTCTCCAAACCTTCCGCGCCGTCGGCCGCCTCTTCGGTCTCGTGACCGTCCAAGCGCAGCGCGCGGGCGACAAAGGTGCGAAGTGAATCTTCGTCTTCCGTGATCAGAATTTTTGCCATGGTCCGTGCTCCTGGTCCGTCATGTTCCGCGACCGAAATCACCAGAATTCCGTTTGCGATAGGTAAACGGCCGACAGGCGATCAAGCTCCGTGGTTAACGGATCGTCATCGCCGGAGCAGAATGGGACAGGCGGACGGGCCGCCTGCATTAACTTAAGATCAGGCCTCGGCGTCGCCCGTGACGACACCGACGAAGGGCAATTCGCGGAAGGCGTAGGCGACATCCATGCCGTAGCCGACAACGAAATAATCGGGGCATTCGAAGCCGACATAATCGGCTTCCAGCTCTTCCTGGCGCTTGACGCTCTTGTCGAGCAGGACGGCCAGCGTGACGTTGCGGGCGCCACGCTCGTAGAGCAGCTCCTTGGCGAAACGCAGCGTGCGGCCCGATTCCAGAATGTCGTCGATCAGCAGCACGTCGCGATCCCGAACGTCACTGTCGATGTCCTTGACGATGCGCACGCCCTGCGATGTCGTGCCGGCGCCATAGCTCGAAAGCGTGATAAACTCGACCTCCGGGGCAAGCCCGGTGTCATGCAGCGCCCGCAGCAAATCGGCTGCGAAGATGAACGAACCCTTGAGGATGGCGATGACGAGGAGGTCCTTCGTCGGCCCGCTGGCGATTTCCTTGGCCAAGGCATGATTGCGCTCGGCAATCTGCTCGGCAGTGAAAAGCGGCTCGATATTCTTCCCGCGTACGACAGGCATTGATTGGCATGCTCCATGGCTGCGCGGCCCCTGGCCGCCGATCAAGCTCTGCAGCGCCGCGCGTCGTATACGACGCGCCAAGGTCGCTGTAGCACTCTAAAGCAGTAGCCCGTAGCACACTCAGCGGCTTGGACACACCCCCTATGGCATGAAGGAAAGCCGGACATCCGGCGTTTTTCCACCAGGATGCTGCAATCTTGTAGAGAATCCGCGGCTTTCATGCGGTCCGAGACGATCGACCGGCGTGTCAACAACGATGCTTCTGACCAGCTGACCACCGGCAAAGAGATCGGCGCGCACCTGTGGAACCGAAAGCGTGGCACCGCTGGCATTCGCGATGATGCCGTTCAATCTCAGGACCGGCAGCCCGTTCTCATCCCTCGGCGTCAGCGTTACATGCGAGAACTGCAGCGGATCGGATGTCGCCTCGGCGGATGCGCCAGAGAGACCGGAAAAACCGCCCGAAAGGCCGAAGATCAAGATTGCAAGGGAGATGATGAGCGCCACGAAGCTGCGCCGCGATGCCTGCTGCAAGACTTCCTCAGTCACCCGCAGAACGGTGAGGATGCGCGAAAGTGTAGTCTTGCGCGCCACCGGCTGAGGTCTAGATTGGTTATACCCGCCATAGCTCATATTGACGCCCGATGCTGCCCGTCCGCGTGCGGCGGAAACGGTCACGAATTCGGCATCGACGATATCGCGTTTCGGCATGACGTAATGCACCGGGCTCGACCCCGCTCCGCGTTCGGGCGGAATGAGGTCATAAATAAGCCCCGTCTGTTGTTGACGGTGGCGAAAAGCGCCCATGATGGCCTCCCGTTGCGGTGATCCACATGGTTTCGACGCCCATTGCCAATCTGGGCATTGAAACGAATCCTGCCCAGTCGTAAATTTTATTGGTTAATGCTTCGCAAAGATCGCCATGAATAGGGCGCCTTTCCAGAAAAATTTACCGGCTGTTAATGCCATTGGTTAACAAGTCGCCTGATTGAACCCTGCGGAAGACTGGACTGCCCGTTGATTCATTTTGAGAACGTCGGTTTGCGCTACGGCATGGGACCGGAGATCCTCCGCGACCTGAGCTTCGACATACCGAGAAAATCGTTCCAGTTCCTGACCGGCCCTTCCGGCGCCGGCAAGACGACACTGCTGCGGCTGCTCTTCATGTCGCTGCAGCCGACGCGCGGGCTGATCCGCATGTTCGACCGGGAGATTTCCTCGATCCCGCGCAATGAGCTGCCGCTCTTGCGCCGCCGTGTCGGCATCGTCTTTCAGGATTTCCGGTTGCTCGAGCATCTGACGACCTATGAAAATGTCGCCCTGCCGCTCCGCGTGCGCGGCAAGGAGGAAAGCTCCTACCGCACCGACGTCCTGGAACTGCTGAAATGGGTAGGCCTCGGCGAGCGCATCAATGTGCTGCCGCCGGTGCTCTCCGGTGGGGAAAAGCAGCGCGCCGCGATCGCCCGTGCCCTCATCGACCGCCCGGAAATCCTGCTTGCCGACGAACCGACGGGCAATGTCGACCCGCCGATGGCACGCCGCTTGCTCAATCTCTTTCTGGAACTCAATCGTCTCGGCACCGCCGTCGTCATTGCCACGCACGATCTCGCTTTGATGGACCAGATCGAGGCGAGGCGCATGATCCTATCGGGGGGGCATCTCGATATCTATGACTGATCCCCGCCCCCGCAGGACAGCCCCGAACACCGGAGCTCCGCAAGCACGGCAGGCGCCTGCAGCACCCGCAGAACGCAAGCGCCCGGAAATGCGCGTGCGCCCGACGGGACCGATCGTGCCGTCCTCCAACATTCAGGGCAATGCGCTGATCGTCGTCATAGCCATCATGGCCTTTCTTGCCTGCCTGACGCTCGGCGCGGTCAGCATGGTGCGCTCGACGGCGGCAAGCTGGGAGAGCCAGATTTCCCGCGAAATCACTATCCAGATCAAGCCGGATGACAATCTCGACATGGAAAAGGCGCTCGCGAGCGCCCGCGACATCGCATTGAGCTTCGTCGGCACCAAGTCCGGCCAGATCGTCGACGAGGCGGCGACTGCGCGCCTGCTCGAGCCGTGGCTCGGCGCCGGCCTCGATATCAAGGAACTGCCCGTTCCGCGCCTCGTCATCATCACCATCGACGAAACGCATCCGCCTGATTTCGAGGCGATGCGCAGCCTGCTCAAGGCGCAGATCCCGCAGGCAACCCTGGACGACCATCGCACCTGGGTCGATCGGCTCGTGTCGATGGCGCACACCACCGTTCTCATCGGCACCGGCGTGCTGCTGCTCGTCTTCACCGCCATGGTGCTGACGGTGGTCTTCGCCACGCGCGGCGCATTGTCGGGCAATCGCCATATCGTCGAAGTCCTGCATTTCGTCGGCGCCGAAAGCACCTTCGTCGCCAATGAATTCCAGAAGCATTTCCTGAAGATCAGCCTCAAAGGCTCGGGAGCCGGCAGCGCGCTCGCCGCCCTCTTCTTCGCGACAGCCGGCCTTCTGCAGAGCCATACGATCGCCACGCCGCAGACCGACCAGGCAACCGCATTGTTCGGAACTTTCTCCGTCGGCGCGCTCGGCTATGTCGGCATTCTCGCCACCATGATCATCATCGCACTGCTGACAACGCTGACGGCACGCTTCACCGTCATGCGCACGATCTACGAGATCGATCTGGTCCGTTCCGATCCCGGGCGGACGGATAGCGTACCGAATTGACGCTTCAGCGATGTTTTTTTACCGTTTGCCAGCCCGTTCATTGCCGCAATTGGCGTATAATAGCGAATCATGAGCATGGATCTGACGACTCGCAAGTCCGTGAGTTTGCAGTCGCTGCGGGCCCGATCCCGCGGCGATAGACCCGTGCGCCGCAGCCTGTTCCGCCGTCTCTTGCGCTGGGGCGGCTTCGCTTTCATCTTCCTGGTAGCCATCGTTTTCGGCGGCTTCCTGCATTTCGCCGATTCGATCACCACCTTGAAACCGCCGCTCGACCCCAAGGCCGATGCCATCGTCGTGCTGACGGGCGGCTATCAGCGGATCGATCAGGCGGTGGAGCTGCTGCGCACCGGTGCCGGCAACCGCCTGCTGATATCGGGTGCGCATCCGACCACCACGCCGACGCAGATCCGCAAGCTGACCCAGAGTTCCGCCAGCCTGTTCAGCTGCTGTGTCGACATCGGCTATGACGCGCTCGATACGATCGGCAATGCCCGCGAAGCGGCAAAGTGGATTCACGCCAGGGGCTACAAGAGCGTTCTCGTTGTCACGAACAACTACCATATGCCCCGCAGCCTCGCAGAACTGAAATACGTCGATCCCTCGACCGATTTCATTCCCTATCCGGTCGTCAACTCCGATCTGAAGACCAAGAACTGGTTCACGGACCCGAATGCGCTGCGCACGATGATCGCGGAATATGCCAAGGTGCTCCTTGCCGGCGCCCGCAACATCACTGGACTTGGACGCCCGACCGGCTTGCGTTCGCGTCAGCCGATCGAGGACGACGACTAGTGCCTGTCGCGCAAAACCGTGCACGCACCGACTTTTTATTGACGCCGTAATCGTGTAGGCAAACCTTCGAATGCCGGCGCAAGCCGGTGCGTTGGGAAAGCCTCAATGATTATCCTGCGTTCGATCCTGTTCAACACAGCCTTCTATGCCAATCTGATCATTCGCATGATCGTGTTGGCGCCGATTTACTTCCTCATGCCGCGCAAGGCGGCCTATGCGATCCCCAAGGCATGGGCGAAATCCAGCACCTGGCTGATGGAGAAGATCGTCGGCACCACCTTCGAGATCGAGGGCTTGGAAAATATCCCCAAAGGCAGCTTCATCTTCGCGCCCAAGCATCAATCCTTCTGGGATACATTTGCCCTGCTGCCCTATCTGGACGACCCAGTCTATATCCTGAAGCGCGAGCTGATGTGGATCCCATTGTTCGGCTGGTATGCCGGTAAACAGCGCATGATCCCAGTCGATCGCGGCGCCCGCGGCAAGGTTATGTTCGATGTCCTGAAGCGCACGCGCGAAGAGCTCGCCACGGGTCGCCAGCTCATCATCTACCCCGAGGGTACGCGCCGGCCGCCGGGCGCCGAGCCGGTCTATAAATACGGCATCGCCCGTATGTATCGGGACCTCGGCATCCCCGTCGTCGCCGTTGCCATGCATCCGGGTCTTTTCTGGCCGCGCCGCACCTTTCGCAAATATCCCGGCCATATCAAGGTGCGCATCCTGCCGCCGATCGAGCCCGGCATGGACCCGGATGCCTTTTTCGCGCGCCTGATCGAGGAGACAGAAAGAGCAAGCGACGAGCTGCTGGTCGAAACGATCGCCAACAACCCGAACCTGCCGGTTCCGCCGACGGCGGCGCAGCGTCTGGCGGAAATCGCCAAGGCAAAACCCGTTACCGCCGCAGTCTGAGCGAGCTCTCAATGCCAGGCGATGGGCTCAGGATGCCTTTCGCATCCGCTCCACTTCACCGGCAACCTGTTCGAGCCAATGATCGCGGATGCCCATGTCACGCAGATGCGTCAGCGTATTGAAGAGATAGGCATCATTCGGGCCGGAACGCCCATTGGCGGATTCCACCACATGCGCCGCCTCGATCGCATCCAGCGAGCCGGCATATTGCCTGTGGTTGCGGTCCACGACATAGGCGACGGCGATCACGCGCCGCCCGTCGGCGAGCCGGATCGGCAGGGTCTTTTCCAGATAGACGTTGGTGACGAGTTCGCGCTCGCGCAGATAGGTCAGCACCTCGTCCCAATCGGAGGCCGGAACCCGGAAGGCCATGCCCCGGCAGGAGCCGCCGCGATCGAGCCCGAGCACGAGGCCGGGGTTTTCTTCCGTGCCGCGATGGACCCAGGAACGGACGCAGAGCGAGCGACGATAGCCAAAAATCAGGGCCTCGGCCCGCTCGTCATAACCAAAGCCCGGATTCCACATGAGGGATCCGTAGCCAAACACCCAAAATTCGTCCATATCCAACGCCAAATCACTGTGAAGCTTCAGTCCAACCATTGGAGAACAACATGACAGCGTCAAGCCAGAGCGTAACGACCGGTCGAGGCAAGCGTCTGTGGCTCATCCTTTTTGGGCTGGTGGTGGTTCTAGCCGGTCTTTACACCGGCGGTTGGTACTATGCGACCAGTTTCGTCAGAACCAATGTCCTGAAGGCGCTCGGCCAGCAGAACAGCGCCGGCATTGCCGGCAAATGCGAGAACATGGCGTTCAACGGCTTCCCCTTCTCCATCGGCCTGACCTGCGACACGGTGACGGTCGACAACCCGACGCGCGGCGTCTCCACCAATTTCGACAGGCTCAGCGCCTCCGCACCGGTCTTCCAACCCAACCATGTGAGCTGGAGCCTGAAATCCCCCGCCGAGTTGCGCACGACGGAAGGCCTGACCGTATCGGCCGAATGGGCCGATCTGCAATCGAACCTCGTCGCCAAGGGCCGCGGCGTCGCAGAGACTCAGACTGTCATCGAAGGGCTGAAGGCCGGCATCGTCTCCTCCGTCACCGGCCAGAACCTTAATGTCACAGCCGCCCGCACGGAGATGCACGCCAGCCAGAACGGCAGCGATCTGGATTTCGCGATCGGCGTCGAAAATGCCAATGCCGTCATCAAAGACTTCCCGCAGACATTGCCGACCGCATCGACCAGCGCCAAGGTGACGCTGTCAGGCAAGGCCGGCCTGCTCGATGGCAGCGATCGGGAGGGGCTTCGCGGCTCGGCAGGCATGCTGCATCAGGCCGTCATCGATATCGGCGATGGCCGCATCATGACGCTTTCCGGACCTTTCAACTTTGACGATGAGGGGTTTCTGTCCGGGCAGTTCAAGCTGGAGATCAATCAGATCGGGCCCTGGGGCGATAGCCTGACCACGACGCTTCCCGCCGCCAAGAACATCATCAAGACGGCGACGAAGATGCTGAAGGCGCTGGCCAATGGCGCGGATAAGGTCTCCGTCGATCTCACCGCCGATCGCGGTCGCCTCTCACTCAGTGGCTTCATCCCGCTCGGCAAGATCCCGCCGATCTGAAGTGTGAAGCCTTCCGTCTGGTGGATCGCGCCCTACAGCGATGCGAAATCCTGCGAGAAACCCAACACCTTCGCCCCAACGGGGAGAAGGTGGACACGAACGGCGTAGTGAAACGAAGCCGGGAGTGGCCGGATGAGGGGGCCTTTTCACAAACGCCCCTCATCCGCCCTTTCGGGCACCTTCTCCCCGAGGGGAGAAGGCAGAAGAAGAGCTATTCCTTCACATCCAGCGCATGACGGCCGAAGTCCGGCACGTCGACATCCTGGCCGGCTTCGACGATCGAGCGGCGAATGGCGCGGGTGCGGGTGAAGAGTTCAAAGATCTTGTCGCCGTCACCCCATCGGATAGCGCGCTGCAGCGATGCCAGATCCTCGGAGAAGCGCGACAGCATCTCCAGAATGGCATCGCGATTGTGCAGGCAGACGTCGCGCCACATGGTCGGATCGGATGCAGCGAGGCGCGTGAAGTCACGGAAGCCGGAGGCGGAATATTTGATGACCTCCGATTCGGTCACCGTCTCCAGATCGTCGGCGGTCCCGACGATGTTGTAGGCGATGAGGTGCGGCAGATGCGAGACGATCGCCAGCACCTTGTCATGATGCTCGGGGTCCATCTCGTCGACACGGGAGCCCAAAGTTTCCCAAAAGCTGCGAAGCGTCTTGATCGCGGTCTCGTCGGTGCCTGGAACTGGCGTGAAGATGCACCAGCGCCCCTTGAACAGCCCAGGAAAACCCGCATCCGGGCCGGACTTTTCCGTACCTGCGAGCGGATGGCCCGGAATGAAATGCACATTGGACGGCATATGCGGCTGCATCTGTGCTATGACCGACGCCTTGGTCGAGCCGACATCGGTGACGATAGCGCCCGGCTTCAGATGCGCCGCGATTTCCTGGGCGACGCTCTCGGAGGCGCCCACCGGCACGGAAACGATAACGAGATCTGCGCCTTTCACTGCTTCGGCCGACGAAGGCGTATAGCGGTCGCCGAGCCTCAGCTCTTCGGCGCGCTTCAACGTCTCGGCGCTGCGTGTCGAGATCACCACTTCCTTTGCGATACCCAGGCGCTTGATGTCATGGGCGATTGAGGAGCCGATGAGGCCGATGCCGATCAGCGCAATGCGATCGAACTGGATGTTGCTCATGCCTTGCGTCCCATAAATTCGGTCAGAGCGTCGATGACGCCGAGATTGGCCTCTTCGGTACCGATGCTCAGGCGCAGCGAATTCGGGAAACCATAGGCCCGGACGGCGCGCAGGATATAGCCGCGGCTGGTCAGAAAGTCATCGGCCTCGGCCGCACGCTTGCCGTCGCTGTCAGGGAAATGGATCAGGACGAAATTCGCAACCGACGGCGTCACCCTGAGGCCCAGAGCTTCGAGCGCAGCCGTCATCTTCCCGATCCAGAGCGTGTTGTGTGCCACGGCCTTTTCCGTAAAGGCCTGATCGCGAATGGCAGCCGCTCCGGCGGCAATGGCGGCGCTGTTCAGATTGAACGGAGCACGCACGCGGTTGATTGCATCGACGATATCGACAGGCCCGTACATCCAGCCGATACGAAGGGCTGCCAGGCCATAGACCTTGGAGAAGGTACGGGTCATAACGACGTTCTGGTTCGCGGAAACGAGCTCAAGGCCGGCTTCGTAATCGTTGCGGCGAACATACTCGGCATAGGCCGCGTCGAGCACGAGGATGACGTGCTTCGGCAGGCTCGCCTGCAGGCGGCGGATCTCGCTGACAGGCGCATAGGTGCCGGTGGGATTGGCAGGATTGGCGATGAAGACCATCTTGGTCTTTTCCGTAACGGCCGCCAGGATCGCGTCGACATCGACGGTGCAATCCCTCTCCTTGGCGGTGACCGGCGTCGCGCCGGCGGCCATGATCTGGATCTTGTAGACCAGGAAGCCGTGCTCGGTAATGATGCCTTCGTCACCGGTGCCGAGATAGGTGTGGCAGAGCAGGCCAAGCAACTCGTCCGAGCCGGCGCCGCAGAGGATATTGGCCACATTCAGCCCATGCACATCGGCGATCGCCTGCCGCAATTCCTTGGCCTGCCCATCCGGATAGCGCTCGAGATTGCCGGCAGCGCTGCGGAAGGCTTCGATGGCCTTGGGGCTGGCTCCAAGCGGCGTCTCGTTCGAGGAGAGCTTGAACACGCGCGCAACGCCCGGCGCATGCTCCTTGCCCGGCACATAGGCGGCGATATCGAGGATGCCGGGACGCGGGACGGGCTTGCTGATTTCCATGCTCATGGGATCGACCTTGGGAAAGACCGGAAAATTCCGGTTCATGACACCCCGTCGCATTAATGCGGATTGACAAATTTGTCGAGTGTCGGCGCTACCGCGAAAGCGTCATGCGCCATCGCGCGTCGTCGGTATGCCACGCGGCGCCAGCACCGGCACGAAGACACGGCGCGAGGCACGAACGGCAACGGGCAGGCCCTGATAGAGCCGTTTCTGCGCCTCGACGATGATGACGCCGGAAAAAGCCGGCCACAGAGTGCGGCCAACCCGCTCGAATGCGCGGCGCAGCCGCAGCACGGTGCGCAGCTTCGACGGTGGGAAGAACAGCGCCTCGGCGGTCGCGCCTGGCGTGAAATTGGTCTCGCGCAGCAGCGAAGTGAGCTGGCCGCGCGAATAGGGCCGGCCCGAGCCGAACGGCGTATGCTCCATGCGCGCCCACACGCCGGTCCGGTTCGGCACGACAATGACAAGCCGACCGCCGGGCGCCAGAACGCGCCAAAGCTCTTTCAGTGTCTCGCGCGGGCTTTCAGCGAACTCCAGAGAATGCACCATCAGCACGCGGTCGATCGAACTGTCGGGCAGCGGCAATTCCTCATCGAAGATCAGCGCTGTCGCCGAGGCAGAGCCCATTGGCCAGTTCACCGCGCCCTGCCCCGCCGGCATGAAGGCGAAAGTGCGTTCGGTATCGGCACGAAAACGGTCGAGATAAGGAACCGCATAGCCAAGGCCGACGAGCCGCTCCTCCGGCATGCGTGCCCAGATGGAAGAAAGCGCCATGGCAATCGACTGCTCCGCCAAGCGACCGAGCTCGGAATGATAAAACTGGCGGAGATCGACGATATCGGTATGCATCGAAACAAATGTTATCAGCCGAACGTTGGACTTCAAGGCCGAACGGCTTACATTCTCTACTCACGGAAAAGATGAGGACGATTTCGATCATGAAACCATTGGAATTAGAGATTTTTATCTGCCGTTCCGACAATTACGGCGTCTTGGTCCATGATCCCGAAACCGGATTGACGGCATCGATCGACGCGCCGGAGGCAGATGCGGTCCTGAAAGCCGCCGATCGGCGTGGCTGGACCATCAGCCATATCCTGACTACGCATCACCATACCGATCACGTCGAGGGCAATCTGGCGCTGAAGGAGCAGTTCGGCTGCGAGATCATCGGCCCGATCAACGAGGCCGTCGCCATTCCCGGCCTCGATCGCGCCGTCGCTGATGGGGATACGTTCGAGTTCGCCGGCCATACGGTCAATGTCATCGAAACGCCCGGCCATACTGCCGGCCACGTCTGCTATCACTTTGCCGACGACAAGCTGCTTTTTGCCGCCGACACGCTGTTTGCGCTCGGCTGCGGCCGCCTGTTCGAACGGCCGGCAGCGGATATGTGGGCCTCGCTGCAGAAGCTTGCCGTGCTGCCAGACGAAACGGCCGTCTATTTCGGCCATGAATACACGCTCTCCAACGCCCGTTTTGCGCTGACCATCGATCCCGACAATGAGCGGCTGAAGGCGCGCGCCGCCGATATCGAGGCATTGAGAGCGGAGGGTAAGTTCACCATCCCGACGACGCTGGCGCTCGAGAAGGAAACCAATCCGTTCCTGCGCGCCGCCGATCCGGCAATCCGCCGGCATCTTCTGATGGAAAGCCGTAGCAACGAAGAAGTCTTCGCCGAGATCCGCAAGCGCAAGGACAATTTCTGATGCAGGCAAAAGAGATTATCGAAACGCTTTCCATGCAGCGGCATCCGGAAGGCGGCTGGTACGTGCAGACCTTTCGCGATGAGAACGGCGGCACGAGAGGCCACTCCACCGCCATCTACTATCTGCTGGAGGCGGGCGAGCGCTCGCACTGGCATCGGGTGCACGACGCCGCCGAGGTCTGGCACTATTATGCCGGGGCGCCTCTCGCCTTGCATCGCTCCGCCGACGGCAAGACCAGCGAAACACAGGTACTCGGCCTGGATCTGGCAAAGGGTGAGCGCCCGCAGGCAATCATCCCGGCCAACTGGTGGCAATCGGCCGAAAGCCTCGGGCAATTCACGCTCGTCGGCTGTACGGTCTCCCCCGGCTTCGAATTTTCGAGCTTCGAGATGGCGCCACCTGACTGGAAGCCGGCCTCAGACTGACACTTTTTTACCTTTCATTGACACCACGCAGGATGCGGCCAGACAGCGCGCGGCGACGGTCTTGAAAAAGCGACGCGCTGTGTCAGCTTTACACGGGGAAAGTGAAAATTGATTCATCTGGAGGAGGTTTTTTCGTGCGTTTGTTGTTTCCTTTGCTCGTCGCAGCAGGCTGCGTCATGAGCGCGCCTGTCTTTGCCCTTGATGCTCCGGCCTCGCCGCCGGCCGACAAGCCTCTGAAAAACTTTGTGACCGCGGTCGAGAAGGATGGGTCTATCACCTTCCGCCTCTATGCGCCGGCGGCAAAGGCGGTTTCCGTCACTTTGGGCTCGCGCGATTCCCTCGCCATGCAACGCAGCGACGATGGCACATGGAGCGCGAAGACGGAGGTGCTGAAGCCGAACCTCTACGAATATTACTTCAACGTCGACGGTTTCCGCAGCATCGACACGGGCACCAATGCGCCGAAGCCGCAACGGCAGGTCAATACCAGCCTTATCCTGGTGCCTGGCAGCATTCTGGATATCCGCAACGTGCCGCATGGCGACCTGCGGCTGGTGACCCTGCATTCCAAGGCGCTCGATTCGGAACGGCAGATGTATGTCTACACGCCGCCCGGCTACACCGATTCCTCCGAGCCGCTGCCCGTGCTCTACCTCTATCACGGTTTCGGCGACACTGTGGGGTCCTGGGTCCTCCAGGGCCGCGCGCCGCAGATCCTTGACAATCTCCTTGCCGAAAAGAAGATCGAGCCGATGATCGTCGTCATTCCGGATACGGAAACCGACGTACCGAATGCGATCGCCGAAAACTTCCCCGCCGCCGATCGTCGCGCGAATTTCTATCCGGCGAATGCCGAGGCGGCCGATCGCGAGCTGACGGAAGACCTTATCCCCTACATGAAGAAGCATTATCGGGTGCGAAACGAGGCGAGCGGCCGCGCCGTTGCCGGCTTGTCGCAGGGCGGCTATCAGGCTCTCGTATCCGGCCTTTCGCATCTCGACACCTTCGGCTGGGTCGCAACCTTCAGCGGCGTCAGCACCACGACCGTTCCGAACAAGACGGTCGATGCCGTGCTGAACGAACCGGAAAAGATCAACAAGGCTCTGCATTATTTCACAGTGACCGTAGGCAGCAAGGATCAGGTCGTCGGCAAGGACGTAGCCGGCTTGAAGGCGGCGCTCGACGCCAAGAAGATCAAACACGAATACCATGAATACCCCGACCTCCAGCATGAGATGGATGTCTGGCGGCCGTCGCTCGCGGCATTCCTGGAAAAAGTCTTCAAGAAATAAACGGCAGCGAGGGCGGCGGAGCTATTCCGCCGCTTCCGCCTGCGTCCGCACGACATCATCCCGGCGCAGGATCATGCGATGGGCGGCCAGCACCGCACCTCCCGTCACGAGCAGGCAGGCAAGCGCAATGCCCCAGCTCGGCTCGGCAAAACCGAACAGCGTCAGGATCAGCGTCGAGAGCAGCGGTGCCGCATAGCTTGCCGCGCCGAGGATCTGGATATCGCCGTTCTTGACGCCATAATCCCAGGCATAGAAGGCGGCGCCGACCGGAAAAAGGCCGAGGCCGAGAACGGCGACCCACTGAGGAATGTTCTCAGGCCAGATCGTCTCCTCCAGGCCCAGATGGCAGAAAAGGGAGAGAATCGATGTCACAAGGCAGAAGATGGTGACGACATCGGTGGAAACGGCCTCGAAGCGGCGCGTTATCAAGGAATAAGCGGACCAGGTGAAGGCACAAAGGAATGCCGCGCCATAGCCGACGGCGTAAGCGCCTTCGAAATGAAAGCCGTTGCGGCCGACGATCAGAACCGTGCCCGCAAGCCCCATCAGCGCGCCGACAATATGATACCAGCGCAGCCGCTCACCTGGCAGCAATGCGGAGCCGACGACGATCAGCAATGGCCAGAGATAGGCAATCAGGCCCGCCTCCACCGCCGGCGCCTGACGCAATGCCGTGAAATAGAGAAAGTGGTAGCCGAACAAGCCGGCAATGCCTGTGATCCAGACCTTGGCCGGCTGGCGCAGCAGCTGCAACCGCTCGGGCCTCAACAGAAGAACGATGATGCCCGGAATGCTGCCGATCGCAAAGCAGACGGCGAGCAGCTGGAAGGGCGGCATCTTGCCGGAGGCGACGGTCAAAAGCGCCAGAAACGACCACATCAGAATGGCTGAAAAGCCTGTCAACGTCGCGCGAAATTTCATTCCTGCCCCCAGCTTGTCGCGCGGACGTCCCCAGCCCGCCAAAGCAATTCCACGAAAATTGCTGTGCATTTTCGTGGAATTGCGTAGAAACAACGGCGAGAATCGTCAAGCGTTTCCGTGAAAACAGCAGCCGGTCTAGCTGCCGTATTTTACGGCCGTAATCGTCACCGTTCCGTATTGCGTCGGGATGCGGACGTAGACCGGGGCATAGACATTCATCGTATCCGCCTTGGCGAACCAGATCTCCATATTGTCGCTCCTGGCGAGGTAGAGATAATCCTTGCGGGTGCTTTTGTAGCCGCTCTTCGGCGTGAAGCGCACGCCGCAGGCAATGGTCTTGCCCTTGAAGCCATCAGTCGAGAAGGGATGCGATCCCTTCGGCGACAGCTTCAGATCCATGCGCATCTCCCCATCGAAGACGGCCAGCGTCTGGCTGCAGAGGTTGAGGCTGGGCGTGATCGGGAAGATCATGCCCGATATCGGATCGAGCACCGACTTCAAGTCGCTTTCCGTGATGGGAACCCAGGTGTCCGGACGCTTCGGCTCGGGCGTGATCGTATTCGACGTCACATTGCCGTTGGTATAGGCGACATCATAGGTGCGCTCTTTCTTCCCGCTCTTGTAGAAGAGCGTGTAGTGGGTCGCCTGCAGCTTGCTGTCGTTGACGACGCCGGTGACGTCGGTCTTCGCATCGATCGAGGTAACGAGATCCGCAAGGCCTGCCGAGGTGATATCGCCACGAATGGTGAACTGTTTGCCCGTGACCTCGGTCTTGAAATCCGCCCTGGCGATCGGCAGGCCGGCCAGCGAAACGCGATAGCGCGTTTCATGCCGCAGCACATCGGCCAACGCCATCGACGGCATCGACGCGACGATCGCTGAAATGATAAGCCACTTCCGAATTTGAACCATGATCAGGGCCTTCAACGAGGATCAGGCAAGTTATATAGTTGCTTTGCTCGGCTGCTGCGAGCGCCAGACAACAGCAGCTTTTTGACGGAATTGCGGGAAAACACAAGGTTTGGCTTGACGCGGCCAGCCTCTCTGACTATAGAACCGCAACTTTCCAATTATGGCCTGTTGGATTGCGCGCCGGGCTTTGCCCGGTATGTCTATCCGATGGCCGAGAAAAACAAAAGTAGGTGTACCATGTCCCGCATGTGCGAATTGACCGGCAAGGCCGTCCTCGTGGGCAACAACGTTAGCCACGCCAACAACAAGACCAAGCGTCGGTTCCTGCCGAACCTCTGCCAGGTCACGCTGATTTCCGACGTTCTCGGCCAGCGCTATCGCCTGCGCGTTTCCGCTGCAGCGCTGCGTTCGGTCGAGCATCGCGGTGGTCTGGACGCTTTCCTCCTGAAGGCAAGCGAAAACGAACTCAGCATGCGCGCTCGCCTGCTGCGTCGCCAGATTGTCAAGAAGTCCGCTGAAGCTGCCGTTGCTGCCTAAGCCGCGCTAGCACTTCGCGATTTCATACCGGCTAAAAGGCTTGCACGGATCGTATCCGGACAAGCCTTTTTCCATGTCCGGTTTCTTTCAACTGGTGGCATCTCCCAGGATAAAAAAATGCTGACGATACGTCATACCCTTATCTACGTTCTGCTGATGACGCTGGTCGTCGTCGCTTCCAACATCCTCGTGCAGTATCCGCTGCAGGTCAGCCTCGCCGGCATCAATCTCGCGGATATCCTCACCTGGGGCGCCTTCACCTATCCAGTCGCCTTCCTCATCACCGATCTGACCAACCGCCAGTTCGGCCCCAAGGCCGCGCGCAAGGTCGTCTTTGCCGGCTTCGTCGTCGGTGTCGCGCTGTCGTTCTACACGGCTCAGCCGCGCATCGCGATCGCCTCCGGTTCGGCCTATCTTGCCGGCCAGCTGCTCGACATCTCGGTCTTCAACCGCCTGCGCCGCATGGCCTGGTGGCGCGCGCCGCTGTTCGGTTCGCTCATCGGCTCGATGCTGGACACTCTGATCTTCTTCTCCTTCGCCTTCGCGCCCTTCTTCGTCTTCTTCGGCCCGAACGATCCCTTCGCGATCGATTGGGCTCCGATCCTCGGCGCTTTCTCCACGTGGGCCCCGCGCTGGGTATCGTGGGCGATCGGCGATTTCTCGGTCAAAGTGACCGTCGGCCTTGTGATGCTCCTGCCCTATGGCGCGCTGATGAACATGCTGAAGCCGATGCCGCAGGCGCCGACAGCCTGACAGCCAAATGGGTCCGCTGCGCGACTTCATATGACGTACGGCACCATTTTTTGACAAAGAAGGATGGCAGCGGCCGAGAACCAGACCGCTCGTCCGCTCTCAATTCTGGCTGACGATATTGTCATCATGCAGCTTGAATTCCAGCATCAGGCTGCGCTGCAGGATCGAATGGTTGTCATCCGAGACCATGATGAGATGCAGGGAACCGTCGGCCGCGCGGAAGATATCCAGGCCCTCCATATTGTCGATCTGCTCTCCCGAGCCAGCCGTGAAAATCACCTTGCCGTCCACGACAGCGCCCGGCTTGATATCCTCTCCGGCGATGCGGCGGATACGCACGCCGAGGCCATGGATCAGCCCGAAGCGCCGCTCCAGCAGCAATAGGTCGCCATCGGGCAGAAAGACGCCGTCGCTGACATTGAAGCCGCCATGGCGCTTCACGGTGAAGCGCCCCTGCAGCGGCCCGTCCAGAACGGCGGCAAGCAGATTGCCCTGATCGTCCAGACTGTCTTCGGCGACGATGACAGCCCCGCCGTCAAGCGGGCTCGACTGCGGCGCGATCATCAGTGCCTCAAGGCTGCGATTGGACCGCAGTTCCCATCTAGGGATGGGAACGGGCATGCTGCCATCGGGCGGCGAAATCTCAAAGCCTGGATCGGGATAGGCATCGACGCGGTGATATTGTTCATAGCTGACGAGGACGTGATTGCCGCGCAGCGCCAAGCCTTCGGCATCCATAACCCCATCGCCCGCGCCGGTCTCGCCAAAGCGGTCGATCATAGGCGCAATCCGCGCATCGTCGATACCCTTCAGCCGACCCTCTTGGTCGCGCTCGATGGTGCCGGTAAACCAGTGGCCGGTGTCGAGCACCGAAATGAAACGCTGTTGATCGTCACGAAAACGAATGGCCGAAACAGCGCCGAGAAGCGCATTGTCCGAGCTGAACTCAAGACCGCCGAGAAATTCCAGTGCGCCGAAGCGCGTTTGATCCGAGCCTCGTTTGAAAGTGGAAATGACCTGGGCCTGAATTGCCGCCTTGCCACGCTCGTCGGCGTCATTTCCGGAACCGCAGCCTGAGAGCAGTCCGGCGAGCATCGCAATGAGACACACGGATTTCGCAGCAACCGGCCAGCACCGCAAACCGACGACATTGCCGGGAAAAGACACCGGCCATAAGGCCGATGCCGAAGAGCGCCGCAGCGGGCTCAGCTGGCGCGGCGCATGCGCGAGCGCGGCATGCTCGTCTGATCTTCAAACAGCGACGCCAGCTGCTCCGTCATGGCGCCGGCCAGTTCGTCGGCATCGACGATGGTGACGGCGCGGCGATAGTAGCGCGTGACATCATGGCCGATACCGATGGCCAGCAATTCCACCGGCGAGCGCGTCTCGATCTGGTCGATGACGGCGCGCAGATGCCGCTCCAGATAATTGCCCGGGTTGACCGACAGCGTGGAATCATCGACCGGCGCACCATCCGAGATCATCATCAGGATACGGCGCTGTTCACGGCGTCCGAGCAGGCGGTTATGGGCCCAGATCAGCGCCTCGCCGTCGATATTCTCCTTGAGCAGGCCTTCGCGCATCATCAGGCCGAGATTGCTGCGCGCCCGGCGGTAAGGCTCGTCCGCCGACTTGTAAATGATGTGACGCAGGTCGTTCAAACGGCCCGGTGTCTGCGGCTTGCCGCTGGCAAGCCACTTCTCGCGCGCCTGCCCGCCCTTCCACGCCTTGGTGGTGAAACCGAGAATCTCGACCTTCACACCGCAGCGCTCCAGCGTGCGAGCCAGAATATCGGCGCAGGAGGCGGCGACCGTGATCGGACGTCCTCGCATCGAGCCGGAATTGTCGATCAGCAGCGTCACGACCGTATCGCGGAACTGCGTATCGCGCTCCATCTTGAAGGACAGTGCCTGCATCGGGTCGATGATCAGGCGCGGCAGGCGCGCCGGATCGAGGTAGCCCTCTTCCAGATCGAAGTCCCAGGAGCGGTTCTGCTGCGCCATGAGGCGACGCTGCAGACGGTTGGCGAGCCGGCCCACGGCGCCCTGCAGATGCGCAAGCTGCTTGTCGAGGAAGGCACGCAGGCGCTCGAGCTCGGCCACATCGCACAATTCCTGCGCCGTCGTGGTCTCGTCGAACTCCTCCGTATAGACATGATAGTCGACCTTCTCGTTGAAGTCGGCGAAAGGCGTGTTCGGACGACGGGTTTCCCCCGGCGTTTCCGAATCTTCCTCGCCCTCTTCGCTCATATCGTCGTCGGAGATCTCGCCGCCGTCTTCGGTCGCGCCGTCTTCCATCTGCTCGTCGGAGGCTTCGCTATCCTCGGCTGGGGCGGCGTCGGCGCCTTCGTCTTCCTTGACGTCGTCGTCGTTCTGATCCTCGCCGCTCGGCTTGTCCTGTTCGCTCTGCTGATCCTCGCTGTCGGGTTCCGACTGCTCGTCGCCATACTCCTCGGCCATTTCCATGGCCGTCAGCATGTTGCGGACGAGTCGGGCGAAGCTCTGCTGGTCGTTGATGGCGGACAGCAGATTGTCGAGCTGACCGCCGGTCTTTTCCTCGATGAAGGGACGCCAGAGATCCAGCACCTTGCCGGCGCTTTCCGGCGGCTTCTGGCCGGTCAGCTTCTCGCGCACGATCATCGCCATGGCCTCACCGATCGGTGCATCCTCGCGCCGTTCGATGCCGGAGAAATTCGCCTTGGCGTATTTCTCCGTATTCATGGAGTTGAGGTTGGCGGCAACACCGCTCATGCGCAGCGAGCCGATCGATTCGACCCGGGCCTGCTCGACGGCATCGAAGATCGAGCGGGCATCCGCACCCTGTGGCGCCATGACGGCATGGACACGGGCGTCGTGGCAGGCAAGCCGCAGGGCCATCGAATCACCGAGGCCGCGGGTCACCGCAAGCTCATGGGCTGTCGGCCGCTTCGAAAGCTCCGGCAAGCGAATGCGCTCGCCGGTCATTCCCGGGCGTTCATTGGCAAAGGCCACCTCGACCTCGGCATCGCCGGCGATCGAGCGGACACAGCCGGTGATCGCCCGGCGCAACGGCTCCATGTCCACCGGGGCGCCCGGCTTCGCTTTGGAATTATCTCCGCGACCTGACATGATGTATCGGCTTTTCCCTAAAGCAATTCCAGGGAAAATGCATGGCATTTTTCTATCCGGAATTGCGTCAAAACAAAAAGATAGAACGTTTTCGCGATTCGAAGAAAAGCGGAAATGTTCTAGGCTTCGAGCACGATGTTGGCGGCACTTTCCTTCAGCTCGACGCCGAAGGCGCGCTGATAGTGCTCGGCGACCAGCGGTCGCTCCAGCTCATCACACTTGTTGAGGAAGGTGACGCGGAAGGCAAAGGCGACATCGCCGAAGATTTCCGCATTTTCGGCCCAGGTGATGACGGTACGCGGGCTCATGACGGTCGACAGATCGCCGTTCATGAAGGCGGCGCGCGTCAGGTCGGCAACGCGGACCATCTTGGAGACGGTGTCGCGGCCCTTGTCGTTGCGGAAGGACTTCACCTTCGCCAGCACGATATCGACTTCATTGTTGTGCGGCAGGTAGTTCAGCGTCGTCACGATCGACCAGCGGTCCATCTGCGCCTGGTTGATCTGCTGCGTGCCGTGATAGAGGCCTGTGGTATCACCGAGACCAATGGTATTGGCGGTTGCGAACAGGCGGAAGGCCGGATGAGGACGGATAACGCGGCTCTGGTCGAGCAGCGTCAGGCGACCCGACGATTCCAGCACGCGCTGGATGACGAACATCACGTCCGGGCGACCGGCGTCATATTCGTCGAAGACGAGCGCGACATTGTGCTGATAGGCCCAGGGCAGGATGCCGTCCTTGAATTCGGTGACCTGCAGGCCATCCTTGACGACAATCGCATCCTTGCCGACGAGATCGATACGGCTGACATGGCTGTCGAGATTGATACGCACGCACGGCCAGTTGAGGCGCGCGGCGACCTGCTCGATATGGGAGGACTTGCCGGTGCCGTGATAGCCCGAGATCATCACGCGGCGGTTATGAGCGAAGCCCGCGAGAATGGCGAGGGTGGTCTCGCGGTCGAAGAGGTAGTCCGTGTCGAGATCGGGCACGTAGGCGCTGCCCTGGCTGTAAGCGGGCACGCGGATGTCGGAATCAATGCCGAAGACTTCGCGGACCGAAACGGTGGTGTCGGGAACTTCGGAAATATCAAGGTCAATCTTGCTCATCATGTCTCCAGGGCGGGTGGCTCTCACCCTGCCATATCAAACTCAGCCGATTTATCCGAAACGCCGCAGCTTGTTGCCCGCATCCGTCCGGTCGGAACAGCGGCGATACTTCTCCGGGACTAAAGCAAAATCTCGGCGCGATAATATGATCGCTTGCGAGCATCCTTGAACAGAGTCCCCGGACAAGAAACGCCGCGTCCGGAAAGTTGACCGAGGTGCGGCCAGCCAAATGCGCACCCTGCCGCGGTCGCCCGCAGCTTCAGCCGATTTGGACCATACCTGATTGAAGGCGGAGAGCAAGGACGGGAATTAACAAAAACCGTTCTGCTTCAATAATTGATAGGCCTGAATAACCGCGCGGAAGCGCTCTTCCGAGCCGCGGTCGCCGCCATTGGCGTCGGGATGGTGCATTTTCACCAATTCCTTGTAGCGGCGCTTGATTTCCGGAGCCGAGGCATTGGCGCCGAGACCCATGGTGTCGAAGGCTTTCGCCTCCAGCGTTTTCAGCTTGCGCTGCTGCGGAAAGCGCGGGCCGCGACCTTGACCCTCGCCTTCCCTAACGAAGCCGAAGGGGTCGCGAACGCGGGAATAGGCGCCCGAGCGGATATCGGAATGAAGCGGGCTGTTCCTGGCGGCCTTGTTCACGCCCACGGTCCAGGTCGGACGGTGGCCGGTGATGGCTTCCTTCTGGTAGCGCGCGATTTCCCCGTCCGAGAGACCGGAGAAATAATTGTAGCCCTTGTTGTATTCCTTGACGTGCTCGAAGCAGAACAAAAAGAACTGCCCTTCCGCATTGCGCCCCACCGGGGCGCGATGCGTACCGTGCTTGTCGCAACCGTCCCACTGGCACGTCGGTGGACCCTGTTCGGGCTCCTGCGCGCGCTTGCGGCGGGTGCGGATGCGATCGAAATATTTTGAATCAAGTCTCATGGCGTCCTAATTATGGGGCCTTGGAAACCCCACAACAAGAATTGACAAACAGGAATGTTATAGGCTTTGTGGGAGCCTTTTTTCGCAAGCGAGGTTGACGCGGGAATGGAAACGACACTGCAATCCCGCATTGAGCGGAAGCTCAACGACGCCTTCGCGCCAGAGCGTCTTGCCGTCATCAACGAGAGCCACCTGCATGCGGGTCATCAGCCCGACATGACCGGGACCGGCGAGACCCATATAAGAATTCGAATCGTTTCCGCCAAGTTTTCCGGCATGCCGCGCCTCGCGCGCCACAGGGCGATCAACGAGTTATTGAAGCCGGAACTGGAGGCGGGGCTGCACGCGCTGGCGGTAGAGCCGGCAGCTCCGGGAGAGACGGTGCGCTGGTAGGGCGCTGGAGACGCCTTAAACCGGCTTCGCCTCTTCCGACTCCGCGGGGCGGATGCGCAGCTTGGTGATGCGGTTCTTTTCGCGCTTCATGACGATGAAGCGCTTGCCGTAGAACGTGAAGGCCTGCCGCTCTTCGGGGATGGTCATCGATTCGTGGATGACGAGGCCGGCAATCGTCGTCGCCTCTTCGTCGGGCAAATCCCAGTCGAGTGCGCGGTTCAGGTCGCGAATCGGCACAACGCCGTCGACAACGATCGAGCCGTCGGCCTCCTGCCGCACGCCCTGAATGTCGAGATCGTGCTCATCGGCGATGTCGCCGACGATCTCTTCCAGAATATCCTCCAGCGTGACGATGCCCTGCACCTCGCCATATTCGTCGACGACGACGGCGAAATGCTGCTTGCGACGCAGGAAGGCGTTGAGCTGGTCCTCGAGATTGGTGCTGTCGGGCACGAACCAGGGCTTTTGCGCGATCTTGACGATATCGAGATTTTCCGGCTCGACATTGCGTTCCGCCAGCGCCCGCAGCAGATCCTTGGCATGCACGACGCCGATGATGTTGTCGATGGTGCCGCGCCAGAGCGGCATGCGCGTATACGGGCTGTCGAGGATCGCACGCACGACCACTTCTGGCGGATCATCGGCATTGATGGCGCGCATTGCCGTGCGGTGAACCATAATGTCTGACAGTTCCAGCTCGCCGAGATCGAGAACGCCGCCCAGACGGTCGCGGTCGGCCTTGACCACGGAACCCTCGCGGTGGAGCAGATCCACGGCGCCGCGCAACTCCTCATGCGCCGACAGCATCGACACTTCCCGCGAGAGATTGACGCCAAAAATGCCCAGGATCTGGCGCACGATGGCATTGACGACGCTCGACACAGGTCCGACGACGATGACGAAAAGACGTATCGCACTGGCGACGTTCAGCGCGAAGCGATCCGGCGTCGCAATGGCCCAGCTCTTCGGCAGAACCTCCGCGAAAATGACGAGGATGACGGTCATGGCGGCGGTGGCGATCGCCACGCCGGAATTGCCGAACAGACCCAGGAACACGCTGGTCGCAAGCGAGGACGACAGAATATTGGCGAGATTGTTGCCGATCAGCAGCGCGCCGATCAATCGGTCGCGACGTTCTATCAAGAGCCGCACGATGCCGGCCCGCCTGTCGCCATTGGCTTCCAATGTATGGATACGGCTGCGCGAAGCCGCCGTCAGCGCCGTCTCCGAGCCGGCAAAGAAGGCGGAAAGCAGCACCAGGGCCACGATCGATATAATCTCGGGCCAATATTCCCACAGAACAGCCAGCGTGCCCTCGACGGTCATCAGGGATGTTTTTCCTTCAGGAAACTCAGGACTTCGGAAGACGGCACATCGTCCGCAACAAAGGACCGGCCGATACCGTGCGTGAGGATGAAGGTGAGCTTGCCGCTCTTGACCTTCTTGTCTTGCGCGATCGCATCCATCAGCGTTTCGGCCGGCGGCAGCTCGCCCGGAATATCGCCCATCCGCGTTGGCAGGCCTACAGCCTTCAGATGCGCCTCGACGCGCTTGGCATCATCGGGGCTCGCCAGATTGAGGCGCGCGGAAAACTCATGCGCCAGCACCATACCGATCGCAACACCCTCGCCATGCACCAGCCGGCGGCTGTCATAGGCGGTGGCGGCTTCCAGCGCATGGCCGAAGGTATGGCCGAGATTGAGCAAGGCACGTGCCCCGTTTTCACGCTCGTCGGCGACGACGACATCGGACTTCGCTTGGCAACTCGCGGCGATCGCCTCGATGCGAGCCGCGCCGCCGGCAAAAACATCCTTCCAATTGGCTTCCAGCCAGGCGAAGAAATCCGGTTTGTCGATCAGGCCGTATTTGGCGACTTCGGCATAGCCGGCCCGAAATTCACGCTCGCTCAGCGTATTCAGCACATCGGTATCGGCAAGCACGAGATCAGGCTGATGGAAGACGCCGACCAGGTTCTTGCCATGATGGGTGTTGATGCCGGTCTTGCCGCCAACGGACGAATCCACCTGCGACAGCAGCGATGTCGGCACCTGGACGAAACGAACGCCGCGGCGCACGATGCCGGCAGCAAAGCCGGAGAGATCACCGATGACGCCACCGCCAAGTGCGATCACCGTATCGTTGCGCTCCACACGCGCCGTCAGCACCGCATCGCAAACGGTAATCAGATGCTCGAAGCTTTTTGTCTTTTCGCCAGCGGGCAAAACGAGGCTGGAGGCCTGGATACCGGCCGCTTCAAGGCTCGCAACCAAAGCATCTAGGTAAAGCGGCGCGACATTTTCATCGGTGATGACGGCGGCCTTGCGTCCCTTCAACCGGGCGGCGATCTCCTGGCCCGCACGCGCGATCAGGCCGGGGCCAATCAGGATGTCATAGGCACGCTCGCCGAGAGGCACGCGCACGAGGCGCTCAGCGGAAGCCGGTGTGATCGCATTCATGGTATTCTGCTTTCTGCTTTCTTTCCCTCGGCAATCGCGGCAAGGACTTCCCTGACCATGATATCCTTGCTTACATCGCGGGAGAGAACCGTGATATCGGCTTCCGCATAGATCGGATAGCGCGCATTCATCAGGTTCTCGAGGGTCTGTTTCGGATTTTCGGTCTTCAGCAACGGCCGTGTGTCGCGCTTGTTGACGCGGTCCCACAAGACGTCGAGGTCGGCCTTCAGCCAGACGGAAAGGCTGCCGCGCTTGACATGCAGGCGCGTGCTTTCGTTGATGAATGCGCCGCCGCCGGTCGAGACGACACGCGGGCCGCCCTTGAGCAGCCGCTTGATGACACGCGTTTCCAGCGCGCGGAACTCCTGCTCGCCATAGGCGGCAAACAGTTCGGCGATCGTCATGCGCGACACGCGCTCAATCTCGATATCCGTATCGACGAAGGGAAGGCCGAGCTGCTGCGCGACTGGCCGGCCGATCGAGGATTTTCCTGCTCCCATCAATCCCACGAAGACGAGATTGCGCTGACCGAGCGCAGCACGCGCCCTGTCTTTAAGGCTCTCGGCAAGGGTCAGGACTTGTTCGCTCATCGGCCCATTCACAATTTCTTTGGAAACGGTATCGTCAAATGCACCGGTAGCGTCAAGACGCCGCTATCGTAAACATGTCTGCAATATCCTTCGGCTAACCCTTGAAGGACATAATTATTGCGCATCGCCGCGCCAATGAACGGCGAAGGAGAGTTTTCGAATGCCAACCCTGTTTCGCTTCCTTGTCATCTGCGCGGTCATCGCCGGATCGATATATGGAGCGATGTGGGCTTTGGTGCTCTTCGTCGATCCCCAACCGCGCGAGGTGACGATCCGCATTGCCCCCGAACGCCTCAATCCTCCGACGACAGGCTCGCTGAAACCATGAGCGCGCAAGCCGAAAATGTACGAGCGGGCAAGAGAGATCTGGGGCGAGTGCATCTGGAAGCCTTTCTGGAGATGATGAGCGCCGAGCGAGGCGCCGCCATCAACACGCTACAATCGTACGAGCGTGATCTCGACGATCTCCATTCATTCCTATCCGGGCAAGGAGTCCGCCTGACGGAAGCCAGCTCCAGCGACCTGGGAGCCTATCTTTCCAGCCTGTCGAGCCAAGGCTTCAAACCGTCCTCCCAGGCACGCCGGCTCTCTGCCATGCGGCAATTCTATAAGTTCCTCTATGCTGAAGGTCTGCGCACGGACGACCCGACGGGGATCCTCGATGCTCCCAAGAAGGGCCGCGCCCTTCCGAAGACGATGGGCATCGACGAAGTGACGAGGCTTCTGAGCCAGGCCGAGGAGGAGGCCGCGGCCGACGGACCGGACCGGCTGCAGCGGCTGCGCATGCTGGTGCTTCTGGAAATGCTCTATGCCACCGGCATGCGTGTGAGCGAGCTCATCTCTCTGCCGGCGAAGGTGCTGGATCAGGAAGGCCGCTTCCTGATGATCCGCGGCAAAGGCAACAAGGAGCGGCTGGTGCCGCTGTCGCAGTCGGCCATTTCGGCGCTGAAGAGCTATGGACGGCTGCAAGCCGAGATTGCGGCAAACGCCAAGAACCCTGCCCCCGAAAGTCCGTGGCTTTTCCCCGCCGCTTCCAGGCAGGGCTATCTGCCGCGTCAGGTTTTTGCGCGCGATCTCAAGGACCTTGCTGTCCGGGCGGGCCTGACGCCTTCGATGATCTCGCCGCATGTGATGCGCCATGCCTTCGCGAGCCATCTCCTCGCCAACGGCGCGGACCTGCGCGTCGTGCAGGAACTTCTCGGCCATTCGGACATTTCGACGACGCAAATCTACACACATGTGCTGGAAGAACGCCTTCATCAGCTTGTCCAAACGCATCACCCCCTTGCCAAACAGGCAAAAAAACAGGATTAGGACCGGCATACAGGCTCAAGCCGCCATCTCTCGTCACGGGCAAAAGGATCGGAAACGCACCTCATGCACAATTATCTGGACTTCGAAAAACCCATCTCGGATCTCGAAGGCAAGATTCACGAGCTCAAGAAACTGGCGAGCGAAGACGAAAGCATCGACACGTCCGAGGAAGTCGGGCGGCTTGAAATCCGCGTCCGCGAGGCGATGGCCGACATCTATTCCAAGCTCAACGCCTGGCAGAAGACGCAGGTCGCCCGCCACCCGCAGCGCCCGCATTTCGTCGATTATGCCAATACGCTGTTCACGGAATTCACGCCGCTGGCCGGCGATCGCCAATTCTCCGAGGATGCCGCGATCCAGGCAGGTTTTGCCCGCTTCCGTGGCCAGCCGGTCGCCCTCATCGGCCAGGAAAAAGGCAACGACACCAAGAGCCGCCTGAAGCACAATTTCGGCAGCGCCCGGCCGGAAGGCTACCGCAAGGCGATCCGTATCCTCGAAATGGCCGACCGCTTCCAGTTGCCCGTCATCACGCTGGTCGACACCGCCGGCGCCTATCCGGGGGTTGGCGCCGAAGAACGCGGTCAGGCCGAAGCGATCGCCCGCTCGACCGAGATGTGTCTCGGCGTGAAGGTGCCGATCATCTCCATCGTCATCGGCGAAGGCGGCTCCGGCGGCGCCATCGCGATAGCAGTCGGCAATCGCGTCTACATGCTCGAACATTCGATCTACAGCGTGATTTCGCCCGAAGGGGCGGCCTCGATCCTGTGGCGCGATTCAACACGCGCCAAGGAAGCAGCAACCAACATGAAGATAACGGCCGACGATCTGAAGAGCCTCGGCGTGATCGACGGAATCATCTCCGAGCCCGTCGGCGGCGCGCATCGCGATCCGAACGCTGTGATAAGCTCGGCCGGCGAAACGATTGCGACCGCGCTTGCAGAGCTTTCCAGCCGTTCAGGCGAACAATTGCGCAGCGACCGCCGGCAGAAATTCCTCAACATCGGTCGCAATCTCTAAGCAGCATTCGGAAAAAGTGATCGCTGAAAGCGGGAATGGGGCCAAATCTTGGCCACATTTCCGTTATCGAAGCTTTTATGGCAAAGAAAAGCTTGCCGGCGCGCTGCGGGCACGTCATAGGCTGGTAAGGAATTTTCAAGTATAAGCCATCTATGATTCCGTTTCATGCTTCGAGGGGAGTGGCGAAACAGATCGAGCTGCCACTCTTCGCATTTATGGACCAGGTCAGAATGCGCATTCGTCACCTTGCCTATGTTTCCCTGATGGCGCTAGCACTCGCCGGCTGCAACGACGCGCTGGATACCGCGTCGATCGACCTGTCGAAGGTGAAGAACAAGGTCGAACAGCCGCTTCCAAGCCATATCCTCGCCGACATGGCCAAGAAGGGCATGGACCGCAACTCGCCGATCATGATCCGCATCTTCAAGGAAGAAGGCGTGATGGAGATCCTGAAGGCGAACCAGAACAACCGTTTCGAAGTCATCGCGGACTACAAGATCTGCGCCTGGTCCGGCCGTCTAGGCCCGAAGGTGAAGGAAGGCGACCGGCAGGCGCCGGAAGGCTTCTACATGCTGACGCCGGCCAACCTGAACCCGAATTCGAAATACTATCTCGCCATCAACACCGGTTTTCCGAACCGCTACGATGCAGCCAACGGCCGCACCGGCAACAATCTGATGATCCATGGCGCATGCTCGTCGTCCGGTTGCTATTCGATGACCGACCAGCAGGTGCTGGAAATCTATGCCTTCGCGCGCGACGCCTTCAAGGGCGGCCAGAAGGCTGTTCAGCTCGAAGCCTTCCCCTTCCGCATGACGGCGGAAAACATGTGGAAGCATCGCCTCAGCCCCAATATCGAATTCTGGAAGATGCTGAAGGTCGGCTACGACAATTTCGAAGTCACCAAGCGCCCGCCCGAGGTCGAGGTCTGCGAGAAGAAATACGTCTTCAACCAGCAGGCCAGCGGCCCATTCAACGCCAGCGGCAAATGCCCCGTCATGACCACGCCGCCTGCCCTGCAGATGGCGCTTGCGACCTATGACAAACAGTATCAGGCGGACTATGCCGCTGCCTCGAAGAAGTTCGACGGCATGGCCTGGTACGATCCCACCGAAGCCGAGCGCAAGGCTATCGTCGCCAAGCAGCGCAAGGGCCATGATCTTGCCTATGCTCCCACAGGCACCGCGCTTGCCGCCGGCAAGATGATGAAGGTTGCCGATCTCGAATCGATGATGGCTAACCAGTCGGCACAGCAGGTGGCGCGCGGTGGCACGGCAGTAAGCCCGACGGGCAACCCGACGACGGCAAGCATTCGCGTGGCCACGGCAAGTCCTGCGACAGGTGCTCCAATGGCACCTGCGCAGCAGCCCGCGGCCGGCCCGATCGTTGCAGCCAACGTTCCGGCAAATGTGCCGATCCCGACGGCAAACCCCATGAACCCCAGCCTCAACGCGCTCGCCTACGCGCCAGCTCCTCCTGTCGAGACCGCGCAGACCGAGGCCAAGAAACCGCCTTTCTGGAAGTTCTGGGCCAAGAGTGAATAGTCCGGATATCGAGATCTACGATCTGCGCGGCCTGAAATGCCCCTATCCGGCGATCAAGACGGAGAAGCGTTTGCGCCGCATGGCAAGCGGCGCGACATTGACCGTAGAAACCACGGATCCGCTCGCCGTCATCGACATCCCGCATCTCTGCAACGAAAAGGGCCACACGCTTCTCGTGAGTGAGAAGACGGATGGCGGCCATCGCTTCGTGATTCGCAAGGGCTGACCATTTGCACAGCCGGGGCCATCCTCGTGGCTCGAGGGTCGCTACGCTCATGCCTCATCATGAAGATAGAGTGATTCTCGCCAACGTTTCCAAAACTCACGCCGTTCTCTGATCTGGGCGATGCGTCATTGAAGAAATGACGGCCACAACATCAGCCTGCTAAGCCTGCTTTGTGCAGCGCCGCCCGAGCGCGAAAGCGGACGCGCGCGCAGCGTTCGTGTTGCTCCTTGCTTGCGTCCTCGGGGCAACTACACCGACGCGATAACCAATCCAGGTCAGATGGGTCAAGCCACAGCGCGATACGCCCAAGCTCGCGCTCATCATCATCGCTCGTTGGTAGCACTTGATTCGACATGCTGCCCGCCCAATACCGATTATGAGTTAACGACCTAAAACTTCATCCCCGGCACGGCGAGCGGATTATCCTCCAGCGCCGCCCTATCAGGCGTATCGACGCGCGGCTTGCTGAGGAAGGCGTCGAACAGGCCCTTCACGAAATCCTCGGGCAGATCCTTGGTGATGATGACCATGCGCGTCCGCCGGTCTTCTGGATCGGGCCAGGCCGGCAGGCGCACCGGCGCATGAAAGATATTCTGCACGCCATGCAGCACGACGGGGCGTTCCGGCCGGTCCGACACTGCAACGATCGCCTTCATGCGCAAGAGCTTCTCGCCATGCGCCGAACGCAGCAGATCGATGAACATTTCGAGCGCCATCGGATCGATGGGTTGCGTCTCGACGATCGAGAAAGAGCGGATCGATCCGTCATGGCGGGTAACGTCATGAGCGTGCTGATGCCGATGGCCGTGGTGGTGCCCATGATGATGGTGATGATGACCATGATGGTCATGGTCATGCTCGTCATGGTGATGATGATCGTCGTCCGCCTCCAGCTCGTCCTGCAGCCAGCGGCCGACATCGGCGATCTTCGAAGCCGGGTCGTAGAGGCCGTTGACCAGAATAGCGGCGCGTCCCGCCTCGTCGCTATCGGCATTCACGATCTGCGCACGCGGGTTGAGCGCCCTCAGCCTGCTCTCCAGCTCACCTTCCGGCACGGCGCCGGCAATCCCGGTCTTGGACACAATCAGCCGGTCGGCGACTGCGACCTGCTTGCGGGCTTCTTCGTGATTGTCGAGCGTCTGCAGCCCGTTGACCGCATCGACGACGGTAATGACGCCATCGAGATCGAAATTGGTGGCGATGATCGGATTGCCCATGATCGACTGCATGACGGGAGCGGGATCGGCAAGGCCGGTCGTTTCGATGACGACGCGCTTCAGCGGCCGGATGCGGCCGGTCTGCATGGCGTCCATAAGGGTCGCCAGCGTATCCACCAACTCGCCGCGCACCGTGCAGCACAGGCAGCCATCGGAAAGCTCGATGATGGAATCGCTGGAGCTTTCCACCAACAGATGATCGATACCGACATCGCCGAACTCGTTAATGATGACGGCCGCATCGCGCATGGCCTCATCCTTGAGGATGCGGTTGAGCAGGGTCGATTTACCCGCACCGAGAAAGCCGGTCAGGATGGCAACCGGCACTCTTTGCTGCGAAACGCTCATGATTCCTGTCCGATATTAGAAAGTGGGCCGCGGCATCGGGACCGGCACATTGGACGCGCCGCCGGAGATGGCGATCTTGTTGTCCCTGGTCGCCTTGTCGCCTTTCGCCGTCACATCGTCCTTGTCGCCCTTGGCGGCCGTTGCGATATCCTGGCCACCGATCAGGCCGGCATAGACGAAATTGGGCTCGTGATCCATTTCGTGGATATAGGGCGACTGGACCTTGGTGCGGCCGAAGGGATCGCGGGTTTCGCTGCGCGCCTGCGCGCCCTTGGTGCTGCAGATGTCGGCCGTGACATCGGCGACATCGGCCGCTAGCGGCGCGTCGGGTCTCAACGTTGCGAGCGTGTCGCGGGTCGACAGCTGGTTCTGGAAGCCCTTTTCCAGGAGATTGGCAGAATCGTCGGCGCGCGCCGCCAGGCTGTCGGTGCCAAGGACGACCGAGATCAGCGTACGGCCGTTGCGGGTTGCCGAGGCGATCTGGTTGAAGCCGGCAGCGCAGATAAAGCCGGTCTTCATGCCGTCCGCGCCGTCGAAACGGCCGATGAGCATATTGATGTTCGGCACCTGCTTGACGCCGTTGGTGAAGCCCTCGAGCGAGAAATAGCCGGCATATTGCGGAAACTCGCGGCGCAGCGCCACACTGAGGATCGCAAGATCGCGCGCCGTCGTATACTGCCCCTTGCCGGGGAGGCCGTTCGGATTGATGAAATGCGAGTCGCGCATGCCGAGGCGCGCGGCTTCCGCATTCATCCGCGCCACGAAGCCCTGCTGCGAGCCGCCGACCGTCTCGGCCACGGCCATGGCAAGATCGTTTGCCGATTTGACCAGCATCATCTTCAAGGCGTTGTCGAGCGTCATCTTCTGGCCCGGCTTGAAGTACATCTTGGCCGGCGGCTGTGCGGCAGCAAGCTTCGACATGACGACGGGCGTATCGAGCCGGATCTGACCGGACTGGATGGCCCGGAAGGTCACGTAGGTCGTCATCAGCTTGGTGAGCGAGGCAGGATACCAGCGGCGAAAGGCCTCCTGCTGGTCGAGAACGCGTCCGGTGCTGACATCGACGAGAATATGCGGATTGGCTCCGGCCGTCTCAGCGGTCGACAGGAAAAGCATGGATGCTGCTGCGGCCATAGGAACGAGCCGCAGGGCGGCATACAAACGATTCTGCTTCGTCGGCACGATCTATCCTTCAGAAGTCCGGAATTTTCTCGAAAGCTTCGTCTATTTAACCTATATGGCTAGGAGAAGGCAAAGGCGATTGACGACTTTTATTCCCGATGGCACGCCTCAAGGCCGCGATAAGCTGGCCAAGGCTGTGCCAAGGACCCGCAGGTTGAACCAGAATCGATATTGAGCAGCAGGAAAATCAGCATATGCCGATCTTGAACAGAGCCGCAGAACTCCAGGGCGAAGTAACCGAGTGGCGCCGCCATATCCATGCGCATCCCGAACTTCTCTATGCGGTCGAGAATACGGCCGCCTTCGTGGCCGAGAAACTGCGCGCCTTCGGGGTCGACGAGGTGGTGACGGGCATCGGCCGTACTGGCGTCGTCGGCCTGATCCGCGGCAAGGGCGAGGGCCGCACGATCGGCTTGCGCGCCGACATGGATGCCCTGCCCCTCACCGAAATTACCGGCAAGCCCTATGCCTCCCAGACTCCCGGCAAGATGCATGCCTGCGGCCATGACGGCCACACCGCCATGCTGCTGGGCGCTGCGAAATACCTCGCCGAGAACCGCAATTTCAACGGCAACATCGCCGTCATCTTCCAGCCGGCCGAAGAAGGCGGCGCCGGCGGCGACGCCATGGTCAAGGACGGCATGATGGAGCGCTTCCAGATCGCCGAGGTCTATGGCATGCACAACATGCCGGGCCTGCCCGTCGGCCATTTCGCCATCCGCAAGGGCGCGATCATGGCGGCGACGGATGAATTCACCGTCTCCATCAAGGGCGTCGGCGGCCACGCCGCCATGCCGCACAAAACGATCGATCCGATCGCCATTGGCGCGCAGATCGTCTCCAATCTGCAGCTCATCGCCTCGCGCAGCGCCAATCCGCTGAAATCGGTGGTCGTTTCCGTCACCAAGTTCAACGCCGGCAATGCCCATAACGTCATCCCGAACGATGCAAGCTTCGGCGGCACGGTGCGTACCCTCGATCCAGAAATGCGCGACCTTGCCGAACAACGCTTCAAGCAGATCGTGACAGGCATCGCGACGAGCCACGGCGCGGAAGTCGAGATCGAATTCCAGCGTAACTATCCTGTCACCTTCAACCATGCCGACGAGACCGATCACGCGATCGCGGTGGCCGAGGAAATCGCCGGTGCGGGTAACGTCATCCCCAATATCGACCCGATGATGGGCGGCGAGGATTTCTCCTACATGCTGCTCGCCCGCCCCGGCGCCTTCATCTTCGTCGGCAACGGCGACAGCGCCGGCCTGCACAACCCGGCCTACGATTTCAACGACGAAGCCATCGCCCACGGCATGTCCTACTGGGTGCGCCTCGCCGAACAGCGCCTCAACGCCTGAGGCATGCCTCGATACCTCCGCGTGGTCTTTGATGCTACGCGGAGCCCGCTCAAGACAGATTGTCTCCACGACGCAAAAAGGCTTGGCTTCGGGCCTTGGCTTTTGTATGGATCATGCCGAGTGGTCTCGTAGCTCAGCAGGATAGAGCATCAGATTCCTAATCTGAGGGTCACGCGTTCGAATCGCGTCGAGATCACCATTATTCAATATCTGGCAACGACCAATCCCTATTAAGATTCTCCTAAGGTCGCCGCTTGACTGGGTTGTGCGATATGTAAATATCGCACGCATAAGGCGAGTTGAGCTCCCATGAAATATCGTAGAATCGTATTTGGGCTGACCTTTGCGATCGCAGCGGTGGCTGTCGTCAACTTTTTCTACGTGACATGGCCGGCTTACGCCGCAAAAGCGGGCGATCCTAGAAATAAGGACGTCGCGATGGTCGCTCATCTTCGTTGGGGCATCGATCCGACCACAGTTGTCATCGATCTTTGGAACGTGTCATCGACTGCATCGATGGCGGATGTTGATAGAGCTATGCTGGATATTGCCGCGGCATTGAAGGATCGATCTTTTACGACAGTGCAGCTGGCATATAGGGGCATTACGAAATTTCAGATGTCGGGAAGCTACTTTCACCAGCTTGGCGACGAACGGGATTGGCAAAACCCGCTCTACACAATTCGCACAATGCCCTCTAATCTGCTCGATCCGAATGGCATATCGGCTTTTGGCACCTGGACCGGCGGGCTACTTGGAGTCATGGGTAAGCAGATGGAAGACCATGAGAACATGCATCGAAAATGGTACTTGGATGCGATGTAAGGCACCCTGATCTTTCTCATGCGTTTGACCTCGAAAACGGAGTACTCCGTGAGCCCCAGGGCTATCGCATATGAGCTGAAATCGTTGCCGCATCCTCCTTCTCCCCGAGGGGAGAAGGAACTTTGGCTCATATGCGATCACCCTGCCGTAAGCCCATCGGCGCAGCATGAATCTGAACTTAAAGTCCAGATATCACCCCACCGCGATCCTGTTCCTCACCAACCGCACGCCGGGAATGGATTCCGCAACCGCGGTTGCCCGCTTCACCTCCTGATAGGTCGCGACCGAGCCGTGCAGGCGGATTTCCTGGCCTGCCGCAATCACGGTGACATCGGAAGCATCGATTCCGCCGGCAACGGCAAGCGCATTGGCGACCGCGGATTCCAGCGCCGAGCGCCTGGCCTGGTCGTTTTCCAGATAGAGCTCCATCCCGTGAAACGTTGCCGCCTTGAAAACCATTCATCGCCCTCCGCAATCGAGTGGTCGGAAAACGCAGCAGTTTGCATTTGGTTCAATGGAGATCGAAAAAATATGACTAATTGCGCATTCGCTTTTTGCGAGTGCCGGCAAGGGGAGCGGTTGCATGGCTCCGGACTTGCCGCTCCGCCCAATCCCCTGTAGAGCCTTGGAGAACAGCAGCAAATGCGGATACCTGAATGAACACCGGCAGCAAGGCGCGCCGTCGCCTGACGATATTGGGTTCGACCGGCTCCATCGGCCAGAATACGCTCGACGTCATTGCCCAGCTGGGCGGGCGCGATGCCTTCGATATCGCCGCAATCACCGGACATGACAATATCGGCCTGCTGGCCGCACAGGCCAAGGCCTGCGGTGCCGCTTTTGCCGTGACGGCCAATGAGGAGCGCTATCAGGATCTGAAAGATGTGCTGGCTGGATCGGGCATTGCCGTCGGCGCGGGCAAGAATGCCTTGATCGAGGCCGCCTCCATGCCATCCGACTGGGCGATGGCGGCGATCGTCGGCACCGCTGGTCTTGCGCCGACGCTGGCGGCCGCCCGCCGCGGGGCCGATATCGCGCTCGCCAACAAGGAATGTCTTGTCTCCGCCGGCGATCTCTTCGTGCGCGCCGTGGCCGAAGGCGGCGGCCGGTTGATCCCCGTCGACAGCGAGCACAGCGCCATTTTCCAGGCGCTGGAAGACGACCAGCAGCACGCGGTGGAGCGCATCATTATCACCGCATCGGGCGGCCCCTTCCGCACCTGGACGCGTGAGCAGATGGCCAATGTCACGCCGGCGATCGCGCGTGCCCATCCCAACTGGTCGATGGGCTTAAAGATCTCGATCGGCAGCGCCTCCATGTTCAACAAGGCGCTGGAGATGATCGAGGCCAAGCACCTGTTCGATGTCCGGCCCGACCAGATCGAAGTCGTGGTCCACCCGCAATCCGTCATCCATTCCATGGTCGGATACACGGATGGCTCGGTGCTGGCGCAGCTCGGCTGTCCCGACATGCGCACCGCCATCGGCTACGCGCTGACCTATCCCGCCCGCACCAGGCTCAATGTCGATCGGCTGGATTTCACCAAGCTCGCCCGGCTCGATTTCGAGGCCCCGGATGAAGTGCGCTTCCCAGCACTGCGCCTTGCCCGCACCGCGCTGGAGCGCGGCGGCCTGCAGGGCGCAATCATGAATGCGGCAGAGGAGATCGCCTTCCATGCCTTCGTCGACGGCCGCATCGGCTTCCTCGAAATGGCCGATATCGCCGAGGCCGTCATGGAGGAGATGATTGCGATCGGCAGCGCCGACACCATGGATGCGGTCTTTGCCGCCGATGAGGAAGCGCGCGGCCGCGCCGCCGCACTCGTCGCCCAGCGGGAAAAGGCTGCATAAGTAGAATCTTACTATAAATAGCAACTTTCCGCATTCGCTATGCAACCGCATATACGGCGATTGCCATTCCCGGCGATGATGCTAGAGAGGAATTCCGGCTTCACTTTTAAGGGAATCACGATGCCGGACTTTTCCACGATCATTCTTTTTGCCGCCGCTGCGCTGGTGCTCACCGCCACGCCCGGTCCCGACATGCTTCTCATCGCCTCGCGCAGCGTCAGCCAGGGCCGCTACGCCGGCTTTCTCACCTATGCCGGCATTGCGCTCGGAACCTATTGCCACGCCATGGCGGCAGCCCTCGGACTGTCACGGCTCTTTTTCACCGTGCCGGTCACTTATGAGATCGTGCGTTGGGCAGGCTGCGCCTACCTGCTCTATCTGGCCGTCAAGACGCTCCGCTCCCAGGGTTCTGCGTTCACACCGTCGGCCGGGCTCAAGCGCCTTCCGGGTAAGCGCATCTTCGTCGAGGGCCTGGCAACCAATATTCTTAACCCGAAGATGGCCCTGTTCGTGCTTGCGCTCTTCCCGCAATTCGTCGATCCCAGCGGCTCGATGATCCTGCAGATGGCCTTGCTCGCCACCATTCTCAACGGGATCGGCTTCCTGGTGAACGGCTCCATCATCCTGCTTGGCAGCCACATCCGCGGCCGGTTCTCGGCGATCAAGCGCCTTCCGAAGCTGCCGCAATATCTGCTGGCGACGGTATTTGCCGGCCTCGCCTGCCGCCTGGCTTTGGGAAGCCGCGGCTAACGCCGGCACAAACAATGATTGCGGAATTCGGCATCACACCGATATTCCGCAATGAAGCGCATTTTGATTTTCAGGCGGAAACCGTCTCTTACGCAACAGCTCTTGCAAGCGCACAGCGCGACCAAAGCGCGTGCAGCGCGCCGACCAGCTGCTCGATATCGCCATCGGAATGCAGCGGCGTCGGCGTGATACGCAGGCGCTCGGTCTTCTTCGGCACGGTGGGATAGTTGATCGGCTGCACATAGACGCCGGCGTCGAGCAGCAGATCGGAAATCCATTTGCACTTGGCGGCATCGCCGACCATGACCGGAACCACATGGCTCGGGTTCGGCATGTGCGGAATGCCGGCCGCATCGAGCTGAGCGCGCAGCTTGCGCACGCGATCCTGATGGCGCATGCGTTCGAACTGGCTGACCTTGAGGTGCTGGATGGACGCGACGGCGCCTGCAGCCAGAGCCGGCGGCAGCGACGTCGTGAAAATGAAGCCCGACGCAAACGAGCGGATGAAATCACAGAGCGCGGTCGAAGCAGCGATATAGCCGCCCATGACGCCGAATGCCTTGCCAAGCGTGCCTTCGATGACGGTCAGACGATCCATCAATCCCTCGCGCTCGGCAATGCCGCCGCCGCGCGGGCCGTACATGCCGACGGCATGCACTTCGTCGAGATAGGTCATCGCGCCATATTTGTCGGCGAGATCGCAGATTTCCTTGATGGGGGCGATATCGCCATCCATCGAATAGACGGATTCGAAAGCGATCAGCTTCGGCGCCTTGGGATCGGCAGCCTTCAGCTTGGCTTCGAGATCGTGCAGGTCGTTATGCTTCCAGATGACCTTGTCACACTTCGCATAACGGATGCCCTCGATCATCGACGCATGGTTCAGCGCATCTGAGAAGATGATCAGGCCGGGAATGCGCGCGCCGAGCGTGCCGAGCGTCGCCCAGTTCGAAATGTAGCCCGAGGTGAAGATCAGGGCGGATTCCTTCCCGTGGAGATCGGCGAGTTCCTGCTCGAGCAGAACATGGTAGTGGTTGGTGCCAGAAATATTCCGGGTGCCTCCCGCACCCGCGCCACAGTGATCGATCGCCTGTTTCATCGCCTCGATCACTTTCGGATGCTGGCCCATGCCGAGATAGTCGTTGGAGCACCAGACCGTCACTTCCTGCGGGCCATTCGGGGTATGTCTGACAGCGCGGGGGAAATTGCCACGGCGGCGTTCGAGATCTGCGAAAACCCGATAACGGCCCTCATTGTGCAGGCCTTCCAGCTCGCCTTTAAAAAATGCTTCGAAATCCATCATATGCTCCAGTACCGTGCGACCGTTTTCGAGAATGCCGGTTCGCACGTCAACCCCTCCGCATTGCTTTCGCGCCCACTGCGGCAAATGGCCCCTAATTTTGAACAATTCCAGACAAGAATAACCATTCACGTCAAATTGACAATCGAAACCATGCTGGAAACACTCTCTCCGGAGCGGAGGGTAAACCCCCGCTCCGAGCCTATCCGTTGCTGCTCTATGCCGCAGCCACGGCACGCTTGGCCATGACCTTGATCAAATTGGCACGATATTCCGCCGTTGCATGCAGATCCGCAAGCAACGATGACGGATCGACCGTTACGCCCGTAACCGCGTCCGGCAGAAAGTTCGCAGCAAGCGCCTGCTCCAGTTCGGCATGGCGGAACACGCCGTCGGCACCGGCGCCCGTGACGGCAACGCGCACGCCCCCTGCCCCCTTGGCGACGAAAACCCCCGTCATCGCATAGCGCGAGGCAGGATTGGGGAATTTTGCGTAAGCTGCTCTTTCCGGTGCGTCGAAGGCGATGGAGGTGATGAGCTCCGCTCCTTCCAGCGCCGTCTCGAACAGACCCCGGAAGAAGTCGTCAGCCGCGATCTGGCGCCGGTCGGTGACGATGGTGGCATTCAGCGCCAGCATCGCTGACGGGTAATCCGCCGCCGGGTCATTGTTGGCGACGGACCCGCCGATCGTGCCCATGTGCCGGACATGCGGATCGCCGATCATGCCGGCAAGGTCGCAAAGCGCCGGACAGACCGCACGGATCGCTGCCGAAGAGGCAACCTCCGCATGGGTGGTCGCCGCGCCGATCGTGACCCTGCGGCCATCGACGCGGATTCCCTTGATCGAAGGGATATGCCGGAGATCGACGAGATCGCTCGGCGATGCCAGACGCTGCTTCATGGTGGCGATTAGTGTCATGCCGCCGGAGACATATTTGCCTTCGTCGGCATCAGACAGAAGCTTCACGGCTTCGTCGACCGAGGAGGCGCGATGGTAATTCGTTGCGTACATTGTCCTATCCTCCTCTCAGCCAGCCGCCCGCGCCGCTTCCCACACCTTGAGCGGGGTTGCCGGCATGGTCAGCCTGTTATTGCCGATCGCATCGGTGATGGCGTTCATCAGCGCCGGCGGCGAGCCGATCGCACCCGCCTCGCCGCATCCCTTGATCCCCAGGGGATTGTTCGGGCATGGCGTATTCTGATGCGAAAGCTGGAAGGATGGCAAATCATCGGCGCGCGGCATGGTGTAGTCCATGAAGCTGGCCGTCAGAAGCTGGCCACTCTCGTCGTAATGCACGCCCTCCAGCAATGCTTGGCCGATGCCCTGCGCGATACCTCCATGCACCTGCCCTTCGACGATCATCGGATTGATGATGTTGCCGAAGTCGTCGGCCGCGACGAACTGCACGATCTCGGTTTTGCCCGTCTCCGGATCCACCTCCACCTCGCAGATGTAGCAGCCGGCCGGGAAGGTGAAGTTCGCCGGATCGTAGAAGGCGGTTTCCTTCAGGCCCGGCTCCATGCCGGCAGGCAGATTGTGGGCGGTATAGGAGGCGAGCGCCACCTGGAACCAGGGCAGCGCCTTGTCGGTACCTGCCACTTTCACTTCGCCGTTCTCGATGACGATATCGCTTTCATCGGCCTCCATCAGATGCGCGGCGATCTTCTTCGCCTTCGCCTCCACCTTGTCGAGCGCCTTGACGACCGCCGACATGCCGACGGCGCCCGAGCGGGAACCATAGGTGCCCATCCCCATCTGCACCTTATCGGTATCGCCATGGACGATGGAGACGCTGTCGATCGGCACGCCGAGGCGATCGGCCACAAGCTGGGCAAACGTCGTCTCGTGTCCCTGGCCGTGACTGTGCGAACCGGTGAGCACTTCGATCGTGCCGACTGCGTTCACCCGCACTTCGGCCGATTCCCAGAGGCCGACGCCGGCCCCGAGCGATCCCACGGCCTGCGAGGGCGCGATGCCGCAGGCTTCGATGTAGCAGCTCATGCCGATGCCGCGCTTCATGCCGCGGGCGGCGGCTGCTGCCTTGCGGGAAGGGAAACCTGCCCAATCCGCCTGCTGCATGGCGGCGTTGAGTGAAGCTTCGTAGTCGCCGGCATCGTAGTTCATGATGACGGGCGTCTGATGGGGGAAGGAGCGGATGAAGTTGATCCTTCTTAGCTCCGCCGGCGAAACGCCGAGTTCGCGCGCCGCCGTTTCCACCGTGCGCTCCAGCAGATAGGTAGCCTCCGGCCGCCCTGCCCCGCGATAGGCATCGACCGGCACGGTATTGGTATAGACCGTGCGGACATTGGCATGGATTGCAGGGATATCATATTGGCCCGACAGCAGCGTCGCATAGAGATAGGTCGGCACCGCCGAGGAGAAGAGCGACATATAGGCGCCGAGATTGGCGATCGTGTCGACCTTTAGCGCCGTCATCCGGTTCTGCGCATCGAAGGCCATCTTGACCTTGGAGACATGGTCGCGGCCATGCGCATCGGTCAGGAAGGCTTCCGTGCGATCGGCCGTCCATTTCACAGGCACGCCGGTCTTCTTCGATGCCCAGAGGCAGACGATTTCTTCCGGGTAGATATAGATCTTCGAGCCGAACCCGCCGCCGACATCGGGCGCGATGACGCGCAGCTTGTTTTCCGGCGCGACATTATAAAAGGCGCTCATGACGAGCCGGGCCACATGCGGGTTCTGGCTGGTCGTATAGCAGGTATAATGGTCCTCGGCCGCATCATAGATACCGAGCGTGGCGCGCGGCTCCATGGCGTTCGGCGATAGCCGGTTATTGTGGATCTCGATCTCGGTGACATGCGCGGCCTCGGCGATCGCCTTGTCGGTCGCCGCCGCATCGCCAAGCTCCCAGTCGAAGATCAGGTTACCGGGCGCTTCCGGATGGATTTGCGGGGCGCCGGCTTTCAGCGCATCCACCGCCTCGACGACGGCAGGCAGCTCCTCATAGTCGACCGCTACGGCTTCGGCCGCATCGCGTGCCTCGCCCAGACTATCGGCCACGACGATGGCGACGGCATCGCCGACATAGCGGACAGTATCGACCGCCAGCGGCCGCCACGCGCCCATCTTCATGGGAGAGCCGTCACGAGAATGGATCATCCAACCGCAGATCAGATTGCCGATGCCATCATCAAGCAGCTGCTTGCCGTCGAGCACGCCGACCACGCCCGGCATGGAAAGAGCCGCCGACGCGTCGATGCCCTTGATCTTCGCATGTGCATGCGGGCTGCGAACGAAATAGGCATATTTCATTCCCGGCGTCACCATGTCGTCGGTGTAGCGCCCCTTGCCCGTCAGAAATCGCTTGTCTTCCTTGCGCGCCACGCGCGCGCCAATGCCTTCAACGCCCATCACATCCTCCATTGGGGTTCCGGGCCCGGCAATCCGCCAAGATCACAGTCCAGGCGTTCAGCCAGACGGTCTCGGTGAAACTCTATTCGGCCGCTTGGCTCGCGGCATTCATCTCGGCATTGGCTGAAAGCACCGCCTTGACGATGTTGTGATAGCCGGTGCACCGACAGATATTGCCTTCGAGCTCGCTGCGGACAGTCTTCTCATCCAGCTTGCCGCCATGACGGTTGATCATGTCGACCGATGTCATCACCATGCCCGGCGTGCAGAAGCCGCATTGCAGGCCATGATGCTCCTTGAAGGCGGCCTGAACCGGATGCAATTCGCCATTGGCGGCCAGACCCTCGATGGTTGTGATCTTGGAGCCGGAAGCCTGAACGGCCAGGATCGAACAGCTCTTCACCGACTTGCCATCCATATGGATGACACAGGCGCCACACTGGCTGGTATCGCAGCCGACATGCGTTCCGGTCAGGCCCAATTTTTCCCTGATGAAATGGACAAGCAGCGTACGATCCTCGCACTCGCCGCTGACCGAACGGCCGTTCACCGTCAAAGTCACTTTTGCCATATTTTCCTCCTCGCCTCTCCTCCAGAGGCAAGGAGCATCATTTGACTTTTTCGCAATCCAATCAACCTCTACTTTAGAGAGGAGGTGGATTTTCTGCCTCCCGGCAACCTGTTTTCTTCTGCAGACGGCGCGCGGCCTTTTTTTAGCAATAAAAAAACTGCTACCCACCAATAGACAATCATATTTTGCACGATATTTTCTATCGTTGCAGGACTGTAAAGACAGCCCATCGTGGTGGAGCTGAAGAATTGGGACGACGTTGGCCGAGGTTCGGCTTAACTAACGTTGGAGAGAGTAAATGAAGAAAGTTCTTATGCTCGCATTGGTCGGCTTGTCTATCGCAAGCTGCACGCCGACCGAACAGGGCGCAGGCATCGGCGCGGCATCCGGCGCGATCATCGGCGGCGCAGTCACCGGCAACGTGCGTGGCGCAGCAGTCGGCGCAGCAATCGGTGGCGTTTCCGGCGCCGTCATCGGCAGCGTCCAGGAACAACCCGGCCAGTGCTACTACCGCGACCGTTATGGACGTCGCTACATCGACGATTGCCCGCGCGGCGGCTATCGCGGTGGTTATGGCGGCGGCTACGGCGGCTATTGATCGGTCTTTCATCGAATTTCAAAGGTCCCGGGCCGCAAGTCCGGGGCTTTTTGATTCGGCCCGCAAATGCCTTTGGCAACGCGGCGAAACCTGGCTATCGCATGGTTTTGACAACCCAAGGAGGCTGTTTTCGGGCCGCCCGTATATATGAGAACTCCAGTAAGAATTCGGCGTTTCGCGCTAACGGGCATATTTTCCCCGGTTTTGACTTCAAAACGGTACACCTGAGGGACTTTTGCCTCTATGGTGGCCGCGCGTTAACTCCCGGGAAACATCAAACTGAGTAAGTTCTCTTGTAACCGTAAAGCGGCGTATGCATAAAAGAACTGAACCGAGGAACAGTATTGCGTATCGGCAGGCAGGAACCGTGGCAGCGGTTGCGGCAATGCTGGCGCTCGGTCCGGTGTGCGCCCAAAATGCCTTTGCATTCAAGCTCTTCGGCATCAAGCTCTGGGGTGAAGATGAAACGGCGGATCAGGTTTCCGATCCCGTCCGCTACACGGTGGATTTCAAGTCCGACAATCTCGACAAGGATCTGAAGGACGCGTTGAACGACAGCTCGATGCTGGTTTCCGACAAGGACAAGCCGGTCTCCGGTGACCTCGGCGTCGTCGTCAAGGCACGTGACGATCGCGACCGTCTGATAGCCACACTTTACGAAAGGGCCCGTTATGGCGGCGTGGTCACCATCACCGTCAACGGCACACCCCTCGATGCCTTGCCGCCGACGCCGACCTTCAGCCGCGCCAAGCCTGTTGCGGTCACAATCAGCGTCGATCCTGGCCCAATCTTCAAACTCGGCAAGATCAACCTGCTCGGCGATGCCGCGAGGCTCGACCCGGCCAATTATGGCCTCGTGCGTGGCGGCGATGCCGGCTCGCTGACCATTCTGAAGGCGGGCGACAAGATGGTCGCCGACTTCAAGAACGAAGGTCATCCGCTCGCCAAGCTCGACAAGCGCGATGTCGTTGCCGATCATTCCAGCAATACCGTCGATGTCTCGCTGAAGGTCGATAGCGGCCCCGTCGCTCCCTTCGGCAATGTCGGCGTTACGGGCCAGAAGTCGGTCGATCCGGACTTCATCAAGCGCTATGCCCGCATCAATGAAGGCAAGCCCTACTCCCCCGACGAGTTGAAGAAGGCCTCGGACCGCTTGAGAAAGCTCGGCGTCTTCTCGAGCGTTACCATCCGCGAGGCCGACAAGCTGGCGCCGGATGGCAGCATTCCGACGACCATCGAGGTATCGGAAGGCAAGCAGCGCTTCTTTGGCATCGGCGCCCAATATTCCACCATCGACGGCTTCGGCCTGCAGGGCTATTGGGGACACCGCAATCTGACGGGACGCGCGGATTCGCTGCGCATCGAGGGCTCCATCTCCCGCATCGGCGAAACGACCGATGTCGGCCAGTTCGATTACACGGCCGGCATCACCTATGTCAGACCTGCGACCTTCTATCCTTCGGCGACCTTCACGGCCGGCCTCAAGATGCAGAGCCTGCATCCGGACGCCTACGATGCCAACACCGCGACGGCAAGCGGCAGCCTTGCCTATGAAATCAACGATCAGGATACAGTATCTGCCGGCGGCGAGGTGTCCTATGAATCCGATACCACCGATGCTTTCGGAAAACATAATTACCTGACGGTCGCGATCCCGCTCGAATACATCAGGGACACACGCGACAACAAGCTGGACCCGACCGAAGGCTTTCGCGCCTCCATCAGCGCCAAGCCGAGTTATGAGGCAATGGGCGGCGCGGTTTTCAGCTCCTTCGAAGGGTCGATTACCGGTTACAAGGGCATAGGCGCCAACAACAACGTGGTCTTCGCCGGCAAGCTTGCCGCAGGCTCGCTGCTGGGTTCAAACAGTATCGAGGACATTCCCGCGACGAGACGTTTCTATGCCGGCGGCGGCGGCTCGGTGCGCGGTTACAGCTATCAGGAAATCTCGCCCTATAACTCCCACGGTGACGAAACCGGCGGACGCTCCTACGTAACCGCCTCCTTCGAAGCGCGGGTGAAGATCACAGACACGATCGGCGTCGTGCCTTTCGTCGATATGGGCAGCGTCACAGACAGCCTCTTGCCCGACGCGTCCGATCTGCGCATTGGCGCTGGCGTCGGGTTGCGCTACGCTACGCCCTTCGGTCCGATCAGGCTCGATGTCGCCGTGCCGTTGAAGAAATATGACAATGGCACATCTTATGGCATCTACGCGGGTATCGGCCAGGCTTTCTGATAAAGCGCAGAGTTGTCGCGGGCCTTTCAGCACACGGTTACGAAATTGAGGTTACTGTCGCTTTCATGAGCATATTGATTCGAATCCTCGGGAAATTGGTGCGCTGGATCGCCTATGCGGTCGTGGCAATCCTTTTGCTCGCGATTGCGGCTGTGCTCGTCGTCGGCCTCGTACCCTCCGCAACCGGTTATGCCGTCGACCAGGTGGCAAAGCTCGCATCTACGCCGGATCGTACCATCGCCATCGCCGCGCCCTCAGGACTGCTGAACGGCAATCTGAGGGTCGGTTCGATCACTGTGTCCGATACGAAAGGCCCCTACGCCAAGGTACAGAACCTTGCCATCGACTGGTCTCCCCTGTCCTTGCTGACTGGCACCTTCCATGCTGATCGCGTCGCAGCCGATGTTGCCGACTTCGAACGTCTGCCGGTTTCAACGGTCGCACCCGCACCGACAACGCAGCCGGCAAGCTCCAGCGGTTTCTCCCTGCCTATCGCCATCGACATCGGCGCCATCGCCCTGCCTGATCTTCGCATCGGACAGGCGGTCGCGGGACAGGATTTCGTTCTCGCCGCCAATGGCAGCGTCAAAGCAAACAACAGCAGCATGGGCCTCGTGATCAATGCGAGCCGCCATGACGTGCCCGATGCCAAGCTTTCCGCAGATATCGCCTTTGCCCCGGCCGACAATCAGCTGAAACTGAAGACGCAGATTTCCGAGCCGCGCGACGGCATGCTGGCCGGGCTGCTGCACCTGCCGGGCGGTCCTGCAGTCAATATCGATCTTTCCGGCGATGGCCCTCTCTCCAACTGGGCCGGCAAGCTGCAGGCAGCGCTCGACGGTAAGCCGACAGTTGCCGTCACCGGCCACCACAGCCTCTCGGCCGACGGCCTGCACCATATCGACGTCAAGGGTGGCGGCGATGTCGATTCCCTCCTGCCGCCGACCATGCGGGCGCTCTTTGCCGGCCAGACGACCATCGATCTTTCGGCAGCCTTCGACGGCAAGGGCAAGATCGATATCCAAACCGGCAATCTCGCCACCGGCAGCGCCGTGCTTGCCGCATCGGGCACACTCGATCCCGCCGGCAACAACAGCCTCAATGCCAATCTCATCGGCACCTCCGGCCCCGTCGATTTCCGCTGGCCTATGGAAAACGGCGAGGCACGCGCTCTGATCTCCCGGGTCGATATCGCACTGACGGGTGCAGCCCAATCGGTAAAGATCGACGCGAAAGCTGCACTCGACAGCGCCAGCACGCCACAGGGCAATATCGGACAGATCAATCTCAGCGCCCGAAGCGATGCTTTCAATCTCCCCGGCATGTCCGGCCCGCTGCAGCTTCGCCTCGTCGTCGGTCAGACGGCTTTCGTGAGCCCCGACCTCAACCGCCTCATCCGCGCGCCGATTGCGCTGACCGCGCCGCTGCAGCTCTCGCCCGATACGATCGGCTTCAACAATACGACATTGGAAAGCGCCAGCATCGGCGGCACCGTCAACGGCAAATATACGCTGTCGTCGAAGGCGCTGACGGGTAATTTCAAGCTTTTCGCCCTGCCCGGCGTTCTACCGGATGGTGTCTCGGACAAGTTCGAAGGCACGATTTCGCTGGAAGGCCAGGTCGCCGGCACGGTGCCGACCAAGATGACGCTTTCCAATCTTGCGGTGAAATCCAATGTCGCGGAGATCAACGGCAATGTCGCGCTCAATGACCAATCGCTGACATCGGATCTATCCGGCAAGGTACTCGACCTTTCCAAGCTCGTCCCGAACGCGCAAGGGCAGGCCGATATCGGTCTCAAGGCCAAGGGACCGCTCTCTGCGCTCGGCATCGACGCGACCGTCAAGGCCGTCAATGTCAAGCTGGCGGGACGGCTGCTCGATACGCTCGATATCGGCGTGACCGGCACCGCCGATCCCAGGGCGCCGCAGGCAAAGGTTCAAGCAAGCGGCGCAATCGATGGTAAGCCGATCCGCATCACCGCCGACGCCGTTTCCAAGGATGGCCGCACCAGCATCCCATCGCTAGCAGCCGAAATCGGCACCAACAAACTGCAAGGCAAGCTGGATCTGTCGCCGAGCTTCGAGCCGACAGGCGCGCTGACCTTCGACCTGCCGGATCTCAGCCTTCTGGCCGCGCTTGCCGGCCAGAAGGCTGAGGGTGACCTCAAGGGCTCGCTCGACATCGCCAGCACCGGCGGCAAGATAGGCCTGAAGGTCAACGCCAATGGCAATGGTATCCGCCGCGACGATCTCGTCATCAGCAAGCCGGCCGTGGCGCTCACCGTTGACGACTTAAAGGCCTTTTCCGCCAACGGAGGTATCCGCGCCGACGCCATCGCCTCCGGTGCCAACCGCATCGCGGATCTCAATCTGACCTTCACCCAGCAGGGCAGCCGCACGGATTTCGACCTGAAATCCACCTACGACAACGCGCCGTTGACGACGCGTGGCAGCGTCGAAACGGTTGGTAACCAGACGACAGTGAACCTCGATTCGCTTGCCGGCGCGCCACGTACCATACCGGTGAAGCTCGCATCGCCGACGAAGATCGTCATCAAGGACGGCATCGCCTCGCTGAACGGCCTGACCCTTCAGACCGGTGGCGGTTCAGTGACCGTTGATGGCACCGCCGGGCAGGTCCTGAACATCAATGCGAAGATCGCCAACCTGCCGGCGAGCCTGGCCAATGTCTTTGCGCCGACGCTTGCGGCAGAAGGCGTCATCTCGGGCACGGTCGCGGTCACCGGCAAGGCGGCCTCGCCGGCCGTTGTCTTCCAGACAAACTGGTCGGGAGCAGCAACAAGTCAGACGAAATCCGCCGGCCTCGCCGCTCTCGGCATCAAGGCCGACGGCAAGTTCGCCGATAATGTCGTCACCATCAACACCAACCTGACCGGTCAGAGCGGCCTGGCGCTGAATGGCGGCGGCACCGTCGCCATTGCCGGCAATAAGGCGATGGCGCTGAGGTTTGCCGGTAGTCTTCCGTTCGATGCTTTGGCAGGCCAGCTGGCCGCCCAGGGTCTCGTCATGACGGGCACGGCCAAGATCGACATGCAGATCGGCGGCACGACGGCGGCACCCGCCATTACCGGCTCGATCACCACCGACGGCGCCAAGCTGGTCGACGTGCGGCGAAATCTGACCCTCAACGGCCTTGCCGTCACGGTTACGCTCGATGGCCGGCAAGCCGTCATCTCGCGGCTGAGCGGCAATCTCACCAGCGGCGGCAGCGTTTCCGGCAGCGGCACGGTCGGCATTGCTCCGGATAGCGGTTTCCCTGCCGATATCCAGATGAAGTTCAACAACGCAACCTATCTCGACGGGACCCTCGTCACCGCGACGGTCAACGGCACGCTCGGCATCAAAGGTCCGCTGATGACCGCGCCCATGCTGACGGGCAATCTCCGGATCAGCAAGGCATCGATCACCGTACCGCAAAAGCTGCCGGCCTCGCTGTCTGAGATCAACATCAAGCACAAGAATGCCCCGGCTGCGGTCAACGCCCAGTTCAAGGATCAGAAGCCGGAAGCGCCCCGCAGCAAATCGGCAACACTCGGCATCGACCTGCAGCTCGATGCCCCCTCGCAGATATTCGTCCGTGGCCGCGGCATCGATGCCGAACTCGGCGGCAACATCACGGTGCGCGGCACGGCAGCAGAACCAATCGTGTCCGGCGGTTTCACCATGCGGCGCGGGCGTCTGACCGTTTTGAGCCGCCGGCTTGACTTCACCGATACCAGCAAGATCACCTTCGGCGGCGACCTGACCCCGGCGCTGAATATGAAAGCGACGTCGACGGCAGGCTCCACCACCATTACGGTCGACGTCACCGGGCTGGCGACCGACCCGCAGATCGGCTTCTCCTCATCGCCGGCCCTGCCGCAGGATGAGGTGCTGGCACAGCTGATCTTCGGCCAGTCCATGTCGAAACTATCGGCCATGCAGATCGCCCAACTCGCCGATGCGGCAAGCCAGCTGGCCGGCGGCCGCTCCACCTCGCTCTTCGAAGGCCTGCGCAGCCATCTTGGCGTCGACGATCTCGACATCTCGACGGATGCGAACGGCCAGGCACAGGTCGGCGCCGGCAAGTATATCAATAAGCGCACCTATATCGAGTTGCAGCAGGGCGCTTCAAACAACACCAAGGCCATCATCAATTTCAATGTCGGTCGCGGCGTGAAGCTGCGCGGCGCGGCGGGATCCGACGGCGCTGGGGAAGCCGGCGTTGTCTACGAACATGAATATTAACGAGATCAGCCAACTTCTGTCGAAGCCAATAGCGGCCAACTCGCCCTTCGAGGCTTTGCCGCTTTCGCCAACGCTCAATCGTCAAAGCACCTCAGGGTGAGGCGGAGAGAATTTTGCGGAGCGCTCAAGAGATTAACCCTCATGCTGAGGTGCGTAGGCTCCTGAGTCCGTCGAAGGCCGTATCCTCGAAACACGAAGCATCTCGTCGAACAAGGCGATATTGCATTAAGATCGTCCATGTGCTTGTCATTCTGTGCAATCAGATTGATCAATCTGTCGAAACCCAGTCGATTTTGGACAATTTTCCATCTTTTTGCTGTCATCCAGACCATCGATAATGCGCGCCAACATAATTCAGGCCGGTTCGGCTCTTCATGGATTCTCCGAACTGGTCTATCTCATTTTCATTCCGTCCCGGGCAAAGCCGCTGCTGGCTTTTCCGGAAGCGCTCTAACCCTCGGAGCAATGCCGATGAATACGCAATCCATCCCCATTACCCTGATCGGCGTTCCCCTGGAAGAAGGCTCCGGCCGCCGCGGCGCCGGCATGGGTCCGACGGCGCTTCGCATCGCAGGCATCGAAACCACATTAACCGAACTTGGCCATCGCGTCACCGATGGCGGCGACCTGCATCCTGTTCCGGCAGCGGATCTTCCGGACCATCCCCACGCTCACAATCTGAAGATTGTCGGCGCTTTCACGCGTGCGCTGGAAGCGAAGGTCTATGATGTCGCATCGTCTGGCGGCTTCCCGCTGATTCTGGGCGGCGATCACAGTCTCTCCATGGGCAGCGTCTCCGGCATGGCCCGCCATGCGGCGGAGGTCCGTCGCCCGCTCTTCGTGCTCTGGCTTGACGCTCACGCCGATTTCAATTCGCCCGCTACCTCGCCTTCAGGCAATATTCACGGCATGCCCGTCGCATTCTTCTGCGGGGAAGCCGAGATCGAGGGCGTTCTGCCGGCCGGGAGGCCGCTGGTCGACCCGACGAAGGTCTTCCAGGTCGGCATCCGCTCCGTCGACCCGCGCGAGCGCGAGGAAATCCGCGAACACGGCGTCAACGTCTTCGACATGCGATCCCTCGATGAGCTGGGTGTCGCCGCCATCATGCGCAAGGTGCTCGATACCGTCAGCGAAGCCAACGGCCTGCTGCATGTCAGCTTCGATGTCGACTTCCTCGATCCGGATATCGCGCCGGGTGTCGGAACCACGGTGCCTGGCGGCGCCACCTATCGCGAAGCGCATCTCATCATGGAGATGCTCTCGGACAGCAATCTCGTCTCGTCGCTCGATCTGGTCGAGCTCAACCCCTTCCTCGATGATCGCGGCAAGAGCGCCCGCGTGCTGGTGGAAATGGCGGCAAGCCTCTTCGGCCGGCGCATCTTCGACCGCCCGACCCGGGCCGCCTAAGGCACTATCTGGCCGGCAGAGAAATCGAACACGCTTCGCCAGTGAGCGAACCAGTCCTCACTGGGGCCACCCTCGTCCTTCGACAAGCTCAGGATGAGGGTGGAGTGAGCCCGCTGATAGAGGTACGTTCCTTAGCAGCAGAGGGAGACGATCAGCCGTCATGATGAGGTGGCGCGTAAGCGCCCTCGAACCACGAGAGCGGGTGGCCGCTCTTCCTTTACAACTTCCATACTTCCAGCATTGTGTTCTGCCGGCCAATACCATCGAAACCGCTTGTATAGATTTAGGTTTGAGCAATCTTCTTCCTCTATCGTGCCAATAACGCGCCGGATTTGGCGTCACGGTTCAATGGGAAGAGCGTTCATGGCCACGATCAATTCCACCAGCTTCAGCGGCGAAACTCTGGAGATCATTGCCTTCCGGCTGCATGATCAGGAATTCTGCGTCAAGACCACCACGATCCGCGAAATCCGCGGCTGGGCGCCGTCGACGCCGATCCCGCACGCACCGGCCGATGTCATCGGCGTCATGAACCTGCGCGGTTCGGTCATCCCGATCATCGATCTCGCCTACAAGCTCGGCATGCAGAGCACGGTCGCCAACGAGCGCAGCGCCATTGTCGTCGCCGAAGTCCATAACATGGTCATCGGCATGCTGGTCGACCGCGTCTCCGACATCCTGACGATCGCCTCCAGCCAGGTGCAGCCCGTGCCGGAAGTGACCGCCTCGTTCGATCGCGCCTATTGTGAAGGTATCATCGCCACCGAGAATGGAATGATCTGCTTCCTGAATCTCGCCAAGATGTTCAAGGAAAACGAAACGGACGAACTTGCCGCTTAACTTGCAGCTTAGTTCTACCAAAGAGCCGTCGCACTATTGCGGCGGTTTTTTATTTCCTTATAATTTTAGCTCATTATTTTTTATTTAAATTGTAATTTCTAATAAGCTGATTTTTACTCAAAATTAAAGGAGTAAACTCCATCATCGATTGTGAAGCGAGGATAGAAAATACAATCTCGACATTCCGGCCATTCCGTGCGGAACGCCTCTTAAAGGCGTTCCGGCGAGCGCAGTCGCCCGCTTCGATGTCATTCAATCGACGCTCGGCAGGCGCGAGCTTTCTAGAAGGGAATAGGAATGTTCAGTCTATCATCCGACGCCAGCCGCACTCTTTCCGCCGTTTCCAAATCGCAGGCCATCATCGAGTTCGATCTCCAAGGTAAGGTATTGACCGCAAACGAGAATTTCTGTCGTGCGCTGGGCTATGAGCTGAAGGAAATCGTCGGCAATCATCACCGGATGTTCTGTGATCCCTCCTATGTCACAACCCCTGCCTATCAAGATTTCTGGGCGCGTCTCGGCCGCGGCGAATATGATGCCGGTACCTATAAGCGTCATGCCAAGGGCAATCGCGAGATCTGGATACAAGCCTCCTACAACCCCGTCTTCCGCAACGGAAAACCGGTGAAGGTTGTAAAATTCGCCGTCGATGTCACGGAGGCCAAGAAGAAGGCAATCGACGATGCGGGCAAGCTCGAGGCACTCTCGCGCTCGCAAGCCGTCATCGAATTCCTGCCGACCGGCGAAATCCTGACCGCCAACGAGAACTTCTGTAGCGCCATGGGTTATGCGCTCGGCGAACTCGTCGGCAAGCATCACAGCATTTTCTGTGATCCTTCCTATGCCCGCACCGAGGAATACAAGCGCTTCTGGCAGCGCCTGGCGCAGGGCGAGTTCATCGCCAACGAATTCGTCCGCTACGGCAAGGGCGGCAAGGAAATCTGGATTCAGGCGGCCTATAACCCCATCGTCGACGCCGACGGCAAAGTCTACAAGGTCGTGAAATTCGCCACGGACGTTACCTCGCGCATGAGCGCCATCAGCGAAATCGCCGGCGCCCTCCGCAGCCTGTCGGAAGGCGACCTGACGAAGACGCTCCAGCGGTCCTTCGTGCCATCCATGGAGCAGCTTCGCCACGATTTCAACGCAACGATCGAGAAGCTTTCCGAAACGCTGACCACCGTCGGCCACAATGCTAGCGCCATTGCCGCCGGCTCGCGCGAGCTCGGCCACTCAGCAGAAGCCTTCTCAAGGCGTACCGAACAGCAGGCTGCATCGGTGGAAGAGACGGCGGCGGCTCTGGAAGAAATCACCACGACGGTCGCCGACTCCAGCCAACGTGCGGAAGAAGCCGGGCGTCTCGTTGCCGAAACCAAACGGGGCGCCGAAGAATCCGGCACAGTGGTCCGCAATGCCGTCGCCGCCATGGATCAGATCGAGAAATCCTCCCGCGAGATCACCAACATCATCGGCGTCATCGACGATATCGCTTTCCAGACCAATCTGCTGGCGCTGAACGCCGGTGTCGAAGCGGCACGTGCCGGCGAGGCGGGCAAAGGCTTCGCCGTCGTGGCGCAGGAAGTGCGCGAGCTTGCTCAGCGTTCGGCCAGTGCCGCCAAGGAGATCAAGGCGCTGATCACGACATCGAGCCAGCACGTCAAGAATGGTGTCGGCCTGGTCGGTCAGACAGGCAGGGCGCTGGAGCATATCGTTACTCAAGTCGCCGATATCAACACCAACGTCGCCGCCATCGTGAAGGCTTCGAAGGAACAGACGATCGGCCTTCGGGAAATCAATTCGGCGATCAATTCGCTGGACCAGACCACCCAGCAGAACGCTGCCATGGTGGAGGAAAGCACGGCGGCAAGCCTCCGGCTCGCCAACGAGGCGGATGCGCTGCACATACTGCTGGCCCAATTCCGCCTGGCCGACTCGATGATCCGCGATATGGTGATGCGGCGTGCAGCCTGACCGCCAAACTTGCTGAAAAGCAGGAGGCCGCCCCGAACTTCGGGGCGGCCTCGTCGTCTTGCGGAGGATCGTTTAGCCAAACAATGCGTAAGTGCTCTTGATCGTCACCCATACACCCCAGAGGAGCGGAATGCCGACAAGTGCCCAGGCGATCAGCGCCTTGCCATCGAAACCGCCCGTGCCGATGCCGAAAGAGCCGGTGGGGCCGGCATTGGCGGCGGCGGTCTTTGCCTGTAGCGCCGCAACCTCTTCATCCGACATGAACCATTTGTCCGAGAGCGGCTTGACCAGCGAATTGGCGATCAAGCCCAGAGCCAGCATGCCGGCAAGAATATACATGGTGAAGGTGTAGAGCTGCGCACCTTCGACGCCCGCTGCCTTCTGCGCCTCGCGGATATAGTTGACGACGACAGGACCGATGATGCCGGCCGTCGCCCAGGCCGTCAGCAACCGGCCATGGATGGCGCCCACGAACTGGGTTCCAAAGATATCGGCAAGATAGGCGGGAACCGTGGCGAAGCCGCCGCCATACATCGACAGGATGATGCAAAGCGCGCCGACGAACAGAACCTTGCTGTGGATGCCTGCTGCCCAGGGGGCCAGGACATAGAGCGCAATGCCGATGACGAAGAAGCAATAGTATGTGTTCTTGCGGCCGATCTTGTCGGAGAGCGATGCCCAGAAGAAGCGGCCGCCGATATTGAAGAGCGACAGCAGCCCGGCAAAGCCGGCGGCTATGGCAGCCACAGTGGCGATCTGATCCTTGCTGAGATCGGCGAATTTCAGATCCGGCAGGCCGATCAAGGCTCCGCCGAAGATCTCCTGAAGCATGGGTGAGGCCATCCCGATGACGCCGATGCCGGCCGAGACGTTGAGGCACAATACTGCCCAGATCAGCCAGAACTGCGGGGTTTTGTGTGCATCGCGAAGATGCACATGCTTTGTGGTAATCATCGAGCTCTTGGCCGCGGGTGCCATCCAGCCTTCGGGACGCCAGCCGGCCGGCGGCAGGCGATAGCCGAAGGCGCCGCCCATCATGAAGACGAAATAGATGGCCGCCATGACGATGAAAGTCTGCCAGACGCCGACCGAGCCATCCGTGCGAAAGTGGTTCATCAGCAGGCTCGCAAGCGGCGCCCCGATCATCGCGCCGCCACCGAAGCCCATGATGGCCATGCCGGTTGCCATGCCGCGCCGGTCTGGAAACCATTTGATCAGCGTCGATACGGGCGAAATATAGCCGAGCCCAAGCCCGATACCGCCGATGACGCCGGCGCCGATCCACATGATCCAGAGCTGATGGAAGATGACGCCGATGGCTGCGATCAGGATACCGCCGCACCAGCAGCAGGCAGCAACCACGCCCGCCTTGCGCGGCCCGACCTTCTCGAGCCACCCGCCCCAGATGGCGGCGGAGGAGCCGAGCAACACGAAGAAGAGCGTGTAGATCCAGCCGAGATCGCTGACGCGCCAGTCACAGCTTGTCGTGAACAGGGCGGTCAGAAGATTGAGGCTGGCGCATTCTGCAGGAGCTGGAGTCGGCGTACCAAGCGCCTTGGAGAGCGGCAGCCAGAAAACGCTGAAGCCATAGGCCATGCCGATGCAGAGATGGATCGCCAGCGCCGCCGGCGGCACGAGCCACCGATTGAAGCCCGGCTTGGCGATAATCCGCTCACGATCGAGCAGACCCGCCGTCGCCGTCCCTCGGGAAATATTCGTATCCGCAGCCGTCATGAACAACTCCTCCTTGCTTTAAAGACCGGCACTCTTCCTCAAAGGAATCGCATTCGACGATAGAGCCTCCATTCTCCATCCCGATGCGTCATCTGTGCTAGTATCAAGCCGACTTAATTTCCTCGTCCGGCGCCGGCCTGTGGATCAGCGAAGCCGCTTCCAGGACCAAAGGATTCAACCCGCTGCCGCCATGATCGATGATCGCGAACAGCTGTCTCCGCATGCGCGGCTCCCAGAATTTGTTGATGTGCGTAGCCACGCCCTGCACCGCCTCGCCCGCCGGCTGTGTCTTGAAGAAGGTAGCGATCTGGTTCGCCATATAGACGAGCTTGGTTTCGGTCTTGCCATGCGGCGTTTCGTCAGGCGACATCGGCGATGCTCCCCGGGATGATGCGGTGCGGATGGGTGAAAATCTCGAAATCGTCGCCGCGCACCAGCGCCACCAGCGTCATGCCGGCCTCCTCGGCCGTACGGATCGCAAGCGCCGTCGGCGCGGAAATCGCTACAAGGACGGAACTGCCTAATATCGCTGCCTTCTGCACCATCTCGACGGAAAGGCGACTGGTGACGGAGACCACACCTTCCGCGCCCTTATGACCGGACCGAATGACCGCGCCGCATAGCTTGTCGAGCGCATTATGCCTGCCGACATCCTCGCGCACGGCAAGCAGACCCTCGGAGGGAATATAGAAACCCGCGCCATGCACGGCATGAGTCTCGCGATGCAGCGGCTGGGCATCATTGAGGAGAGCGATGGCGTGAACGATATCCGTCTGCGTCAGCTTCAAAGCGACCTTGGAAACGTCCGGTACCTTGCGCACCGCCTGCTCGATCGATTCGATGCCGCAGAGACCGCAGCCGACGGGGCCTGCCATATGGCGGCGGCGCAGCCGCAGGGCATCCGCGGCATCATCGACGAGCGTGATCTGCACGTCGATCCCCTGCTCGTCCTCGATCGGTTCGATGGCCACGATCTGATCGATATCGGTGATGATGCCCTCGGTGAGGCTGAAGCCGACAGCGAAATCCTCGATATCGGCGGGCGTCCCCATCATGACCGCGTGCGAGGTGCCGCCATAGGAAAAAGCGATCGGTACTTCCTCGGGGACGATTCGGGAGCCGGACCGCACCAACCCGTTGCGGCGCGCGGTTTCGGGGACGGTGGTGGTGGGCGTGAATTTGGTCATTATCCGGTCTCCCCTTCTCCCCCTCGGGGAGAAGGTGGCGCGAAGCGTCGGATGAGGGGCGCGAGGAGCGACGGCTCCGAGCGTTTTGAGCGCGAGCGAAGGCCCATTCTTCCCGCTCGAAAAGACCCCCTCATCCGCCCTGCGGGCACCTTCTCCCCAAGGGGAGAAGGAGAAAGCATCCTCAAACTCACTCCGCAGCCTCCATCTTCCCAACGATGCGCCGGGACTGCCGGGCCTGTTCGTCATACTCGACCTGCCACTGCGACGGGCCGTTCGACGGCGAGACCTGCACGGCCGTCACCTTATATTCCGGGCAGTTCGTCGCCCAGTCGGAATAGTCCGTCGTGATGACGTTCGCCTGCGTGTCCGGATGATGGAACGTCGTATAAACCACACCGGGCGCGACACGGTCGGTAATCAACGCCCGGAGCGTCGTGTCGCCGGATCGGCTGCTGAGCCGGATCCAGTCTCCTTCGCGGATGCCACGCTGCTCGGCATCGTGCGGATGGATTTCCAGACGATCCTCCGCGTGCCAGACAACGTTCTCCGTGCGGCGCGTCTGCGCGCCGACATTGTACTGGCTGAGGATACGCCCGGTCGTCAGCAGCAGCGGGAAGCGCGGGCCGGTGCGCTCGTCGGTCGGGACATATTCCGTGCGGATGAACTTGCCCTTGCCGCGCACGAAGCCATCGACATGCATGATCGGCGAGCCGAGCGGCGACTTCTCGTTGCAGGGCCACTGCACCGAGCCCATCTTTTCCAGATAGTCGTAGGAGACGAGCGCGAAGCTCGGCGTCGTCGCGGCGATCTCGTCCATGATTTCGGACGGATGCGTGTAGTTCCAGCCGAGACCCATGGCCTGCGCCATCTTCTGTGTCACTTCCCAGTCGGCATAGCCGTTGCGCGGGGTCATGACCTTGCGCACGCGGTTGATGCGGCGCTCGGCATTGGTGAAGGTGCCATCCTTTTCCAGGAAGGTCGAGCCGGGCAGGAAGACATGCGCATAGTTGGCCGTCTCGTTCAGGAAGAGGTCGTGGACGACGACGCATTCCATCGCGGCAAGGCCGGCCGCGACGTGCTTGGTGTCCGGATCGGACTGGAGAATGTCCTCGCCCTGAATGTAGATGCCCTTGAACGTGCCTTCGACCGCGGCATCGAGCATGTTGGGAATGCGCAGGCCCGGTTCGTTGTTGAGCTTCACGCCCCACAGCTTTTCGAAGATATCGCGCGTCGCATCGTCGGAGATGTGGCGATAACCCGGCAGCTCGTGCGGGAAGGAGCCCATATCGCAGGAGCCCTGCACATTGTTCTGACCACGCAGCGGGTTCACGCCCACGCCCGGACGGCCGATATTGCCCGTCACCATGGCAAGGTTGGCGATCGCCATGACGGTGGTCGAGCCCTGGCTGTGCTCGGTCACGCCGAGACCGTAATAGATCGCGCCGTTGCCACCCTTGGCAAACAGACGAGCGGCGGCGCGTACGAGTTCGGGAGAAACGCCGGTATATTTTTCCGTTTCCTCCGGGCTGTGCTGCGGTTCGGAAACGAAGGCAGCCCAATCCTCGAATTCGGACCAGTCGCAGCGCTCACGGATGAATTTCTCGTCGAACAGGCCTTCCGTCACGATCACATGCGCCAGCGCCGTCATCATGGCGACGTTGGTGCCGGGCTTCAGCGGCAGGTGATAGCTCGCCTCGACATGCGGCGTGCGCACCAGATCGATGCGGCGCGGATCGATGACGATGAGCTTCGCGCCCTGGCGCAGCCGCTTCTTCAGACGCGAGCCGAAAACTGGATGACCATCCGTCGGGTTGGCGCCGATGACGATGACGACATCGGAATGCTCGACGCTGTCGAAATTCTGCGTGCCGGCGGAGGTGCCGAACGCCTGGCCGAGGCCGTAGCCTGTGGGAGAATGGCAGACGCGGGCGCAGGTATCGACATTGTTGTTGCCGAAGCCGGCGCGCACCAGCTTCTGCACCAGATAGGTTTCCTCATTGGTGCAGCGCGAGGAGGTAATGCCACCGATGGAATCGCGGCCATACTGATATTGCAGCCGCTTGAACTCGGTGGCGATATGGGCAAAGGCCTCGTCCCAGGTCACTTCACGCCAGGGATCGGTCACCTTCTCGCGTATCATCGGATTTAGGATGCGGTCCTTGTGGGTCGAATAACCATAGGCGAAGCGGCCCTTGACGCAGGAATGGCCGCGATTGGCCTGACCGTCCTTCCAAGGCACCATGCGCACCAGCTCTTCGCCGCGCATCTCCGCCTTGAAGGAGCAGCCGACGCCGCAATAGGCGCAGGTGGTGACGACCGAATGCTCCGGCTGGCCGATCGATATCACAGATTTTTCAGTCAGCGTGGCGGTCGGGCAGGCCTGCACGCAGGCGCCGCAGGAGACGCACTCGCTGGCGATGAAACTCTCGTGCATGCCGGGCGAGACGCGCGAGCCAAAGCCGCGGCCCTCGATGGTGAGTGCGAAGGTGCCCTGCACTTCCTCGCAGGCGCGCACGCAGCGCGAACAGACGATGCACTTCGAAGGATCATAGGTGAAATAGGGGTTCGACTCGTCCTTCGGCATCCATTTCAGATTGATGTCGCCGTTGTTGCGCGCCTTGACGTGGTTGTCGCCCTCATAACCGTAGCGCACATCGCGCAGGCCGACGGCGCCGGCCATGTCCTGTAGCTCGCAATCGCCATTGGCGGCGCAGGTCAGACAGTCGAGAGGGTGGTCGGAGATATAGAGTTCCATCACGCCGCGGCGGATATCCTTCAGCCGGCCGGTCTGCGTGTGAACGACGAGGCCGGGTGCGACCGGCGTCGTGCACGAGGCAGGGGTACCGTTGCGGCCCTCGATCTCGACGAGACAGAGGCGGCAGGAGCCGAAGGCATCCACCATGTCGGTGGCGCAGAGCTTCGGCACCTGAATGCCTGCTTCCATCGAGGCGCGCATGATCGACGTGCCCTCGGGCACCGTGATCTGGCGCCCATCAATGGTCAGCGTCACCATGGTTTCGGAGGTCGAGGCCGGCGTGCCGTAATCGATTTCTGGAACGAGGGACATGGGTCTTACTCCGCCGCTTCAATCAAGGGAGCCGGAGAAAAATCCTCCGGAAAATGGGTCATCGCGCTCATGACGGGATAGGGGGTGAAACCGCCGAGTGCGCAGAGCGAGCCGAACTTCATCGTGTTGCAGAGATCGGCAAGCAGCACCCGGTTCTTCTCCGGCTCGATTCCTCGCGCGATCTTGTCGGCCGTCTCGACGCCGCGCGTCGAGCCGATGCGGCAGGGCGTGCACTTGCCGCAGCTTTCGGCCGCGCAGAATTCCATGGCGAACCGCGCCTGCTTCAGCATGTCGGCGGTATCGTCGAAGACGACGATGCCGGCATGGCCGATCAGGCCATCCTTGGCCGCGAAGGCTTCATAGTCGAACGGCGTGTCGAACAGCGCGCGCGGGAAATAGGCGCCCAGCGGCCCACCCACCTGCACGGCCTTGACCGGCCGCCCCGTCGCTGTGCCGCCGCCGATCCGGTCGACGATGTCACCGAGCGAAAGACCGAAGGCCGTCTCGTAAAGGCCGCCATGCTTGACGTTGCCGGCGATCTGCAACGGGATCGTGCCGCGCGACCGGCCCATGCCGAAATCGCGATAGAAGGCAGCACCCTTGTCCAGGATGACGGGGACCGACGCGAGCGAAATCACATTGTTGATGACGGTGGGACAGTTGAACAGGCCCTTGTGCGCCGGCAGCGGCGGCTTGGCGCGCACGATGCCGCGCTTGCCCTCGAGGCTGTTCAAGAGCGCCGTTTCCTCGCCGCAGACATAGGCGCCGGCGCCGGTGCGGATTTCCATGTCGAATGCCTTGCCGGAACCGAGCACGGACGCACCGAGAATACCGGCTTTGCGCGCGATTTCGACCGCTTCGGTCATCGTGGCGATCGCATGCGGATATTCCGAACGCGTATAGACGAAGCCCTTGGTCGCGCCGGTCGCGAGGCCTGCAATCGCCATGCCTTCGATCAGAACGAAGGGATCGCCTTCCATGATCATCCGGTCGGCGAAGGTGCCGCTATCGCCTTCGTCGGCGTTGCAGACGATGTACTTGCGTGCTCCGGGCGCATCGAGCACCGTCTTCCACTTGATGCCGGTCGGGAAGCCAGCGCCACCACGGCCACGCAGGCCGGAATCGGTGACGTCCTTGACGATATCGCCAGCCGCCATGCCGATGGCGCGGCGCAGACCTTTCAGGCCGCCGTGCGCTTCGTAATCCTGCAGCGAAAGCGGGTCGGTGATGCCGCAGCGGGCAAAAGTCAGGCGGGTCTGTTCCTTAAGGAATGGGAGGCTTTCGACCTCCCCAAGACAGAGCGGATGCTCGCCGCCTTCGGCGAGCCCGGCATCGAAGAGAGCCGCGACATCCTTGGCTTTCACCGGCCCATAGCCGATGCGCTTGCCACCGATCTCGACCTCGACCAAGGGTTCGAGCCAGAACATGCCGCGCGAGCCGTTGCGTACGACGCGCGCATCGAGCCCGCGTTTGGCAATTTCCTGCGTAACGGCTTGCGCCACTTTCTCCGCCCCGAGCGAAAGGGCGGCGGCATCGCGGGGAATATAGATGGTGATCGTCATTGGCGCGCCTCCTTGACAAGGTCGTCGGCGCTTTCGTCGTCGAGCCGGCCATAGAGCTCGCCGTCGAGCATCGCAGCCGGAGCACAGGCGCAAAGCCCGAGACAGTAGACCGGTTCCAGCGTGACACTGCCATCGAGGGTCGTTTGATGGAAATCGATGCCGAGCAGCCGCTTGATCCGCTCGGCCAGCGCATCGCCGCCCATCGACTGACAGGCTTCGGCGCGACAGAGCTTCAGGACATGGCGACCTGCCGGATGATCGCGATAGTCGTGATAGAAGGTCATGACGCCGTGCACTTCGGCGCGGGAAAGGTTCAGTGCCTTGGCGATCAGCGGCAACGCATCCTGCGGCACATAACCGAATTCTTCCTGGATCCCATGCAGGATCGGCAAAAGCGGCCCCTCCATCGATTTCATGCTATCGATAATGGTGCCCGCCCGGGTTGCGACATCGCCCGCGGCCTGATTCAAGCTCATTAGCAGCCTCCCGCGCATGGCTTCCGAAAATCGAAGGCGAATCTTCGGGAGACCTATGCGGCATTTCCTCCGGCGCGCGATCGACACGCCACAAGGATAAGCTCGCAGGGAGACGGCTAGGGATCAATAAGGCAGTCCCGTTGTTCGATAGAAAATTTCTATCGACTTCCGTTCTCTTCCGCTAGTAATCTCGCCTCATGCAACAGGGCGGAGACGAGCGGCGTAAAGGGTTCGCGATGGGTGGCGACCAGGCCGACAAGATGCTCGGCGTCAGGCTCCGTGATGGGGATCTTGTGAATATCCGCCGGAAAACCGAAGGAATCGGCAATATTCTTCGGCATGATGCTCGCCCAGCGACCGGTCTGCACATGCGAAAACAGCACGATCATCGAATTGGATTCCAGCGTCGGCCTGGCCGTTGCGCCCGCCTCGGCAAGATGCCGATTGATAATGCGGCGATTCTGCATGTCGGCAGTCAATAGGCAAAGCCGAAGATCGCCGACTTCCTTCCAGGTGACGGTCTTGCGCTCGGAAAACGGGCTGCCCGCCGCGGTAATCAGGTGATAGCGCTCGGCATATAGGGGCACGCTGGTAACCCGGCCGAGCGGCTCGTTTTCCAGATAGGTAATGCCGGCATCGATCTCGAGATTTTCAAGCAGGCTCAGAACCTGCAGCGAGTTGCGCGATAAAATGGAGAAGGTGACGTCTGGATGTCTTTCCTGGAAAGGCGTGGTGATTTTCTGCACCATGGCAAGCGCTGTCGGAATGGCGGCGATCCGGATATGGCCGGCAAGACCCTTGCGCGCCGCACGCATCTCCTCGCGCATGGTGCGGCTGTCGCCGACGATGCGGCGCGCCCATTCCAGGACACGCTGCCCCTCGGGCGTCAATCCCTGAAAGCGCGAACCACGGCTGACAAGCATCACGCCAAGCTGGTCCTCCAGCTGGCGGATGGCCGCAGACAGGGTGGGCTGCGTCACGCCACATTCTTCCGCGGCGCGGCCAAAATGCTTCTGATTCGCCAACGCTATGAAGAATTCCAGCTTGTCGATCATCCCACTCTCCCGCGACGAAAGAGTTAGACCGGCAGCATGGCGAGCGCAACATGCAAAGCGGCCTCAGGGATCAGCGATCGGTCTGACAGAAGGCTTTCTGCAGCGAATCAACGACGGCACAGATTTCCGACCGCGCGACGGCATAATGGATGAGTCGCCCTTCGCGGCGCGTATCGACCAGCTTGTCCAGGCGAAGGCGTGCCAAATGCTGCGACACGACGGCCTGCGGCAGGTCGAGAAGAGCCTCGAGCTCCATCACCGTTTTCTCGTTCTTGGCCAGCATGAAGAGAATTGCCAGACGCGTCTCATGCGATAGTGCTTTCAGCAGGGCGCTCGATTTTCGCGCCCTGTCAGTCATTTCCTCAACATCACGTTCCGCTGCACCGCCCTGCGGTAGAGACGACGACATAACACAGCCTCTAATAAGAATCCCCCAGGGAATGTTTATAATATTATCAAATCAGAAGCTGATTCAAAAAAGACGCGGAAAACCAAAAAAGGTCCGTTTTATCAGCAGATAAGCTGCCCGCCATTGATCTCGAGCACCTGCCCGGTGATGTAGCCGGAAAGCAGGGGGGATGCGAGGAAGAGATAAGCGGGCGCGCAATCTTCGGGCGTTCCCAGCCGCTGAAGCGGGATCGATTTGCGCGTCTGCTCAAGCTTCTCTCTCGATGAATAGCGCTCATGAAAATCGGTTGCTATCGTGCCGGGCGAGACGCAGTTGACCCGGATGCCGTCAGGCGCCAGTTCGCGCGCCAATGCTTTCGAGTAGGTTGCGACAAAGGCTTTCGAGGCGGAATAGATCGCCGATCCAGGGCTGCCGCCGGTCAGCGCCGAAATCGAAACCGTGTTGACGATCGCCGCCTGTCCGGCGGCCCGCAGCAGCGGCAACAACCCTCTCGTCACCTCCATCACGGAAGTCTGATTGAGATGAACGATCTGCTCGTATTGTTCGTCCGTCAGCTCGCCGGCTGGAAATCGCCCGACCATGGTGCCGGCATTGTTGATCAGCACGTCGATACGGTCGAAGCGCTCCTCCGCGGCGCTGACGAAATCGCGTGTGCCATTGCCGGCTGCGAAATCGCCGGCAATGAGAAAGGCGCGGCGATCGGCCTCCGCTTCCATCAGGAAATCAGGCAAATCGCGCCCGGCATCGCGGCCGATATGGACAAGGACATGAGCGCCGCAATCGAGAAACTGGCGCGCGACCTCGAGCCCGATGCCACGGCCGGCGCCGGTGACCACGACGTTGCGATTTTCGAATAGCTTCGGATGAAACACGATGACCTCCTAAACCGCACTATTCGCGCGCCGGTAATTGCGGAATTTTCACTTTATCATATGATGACGAAAAAACGAAAGAAAGGGAGCGAAAACCATGTTCCTGTCCGGGCGTCAGACAGAAATCCTCGAAATCGCCAAGGCGGAGGGCCGCGTGCTGGTGGAAGAGCTGGCGATGCGCTTCTCGGTCACGCCGCAGACCATTCGCAAGGACCTGAATGACCTGTGCGACGGCCGGGTGCTATCGCGCGTGCATGGCGGCGCGATCTTTCCCGGCGGAACCGAGAACGTGAAATATGAGGCGAGACGCTCCATCGCCGCGCCCGAAAAACAGGCGATCGGCCGCGCCGCAGCGAGCCTGATCCCGAACAATAGCTCGCTTTTCATCAATATCGGCACGACGACGGAAGCCGTCGGCGAGGCGCTTCTTGGCCATCACGAACTGATGGTCATTACCAATAATATCAACGTTGCCAATAAGTTGCGTATTTTCCCCTCCATCGAAGTCGTCATTTCCGGCGGCGTCGTGCGCGGCTCGGATGGCGGCATCGTCGGCGAGGCGGCCGTCGATTTCATCAAGCAGTTCAAGGTGGATTACGCCGTCATCGGTGCCTCGGCGATCGATCCCGACGGCGCGCTTCTGGATTTCGATTTTCGCGAAGTGAAAGTCGCGCAGGCCATCATCGCCAATGCCCGACACGTCATTCTCGTCGCCGACAGCACCAAGTTCGAACGGACCGCCCCGGTTCGCATCGGCCATCTCTCGCAGGTTCATACCTTCGTCACAGACGAATGCAGCATCGAATCCGTGCGCTCCATTGCTGCGGAACACGACGTGCATCTTGTTGAAACCTCTCGCAGATCAGCCTGATCGGCGCGCTTTCCGTCAAGAAACGTTCGTTTGACATTCGTATCTGTTTCGCTTTAGATGGATTAGTTTCGATTTTCCATCTTCAGGGGATGGCTGACCTTTGCGGAGGGGCGGGTGAGCGAGCAGGTCTACGATATTTTCGTTATCGGCGGCGGCATCAATGGCTGCGGCATTGCCCGCGATGCCGTCGGGCGCGGCTATAAGGTCGCGCTCGCCGAGATGAACGACTTCGCCTCCGGCACGTCGTCGGGCGCCACAAAGCTCATCCATGGCGGGTTGCGCTATCTCGAACATTACGAATTCCGTCTCGTGCGCGAATCGCTGATGGAGCGCGAAGTGCTCTGGGCGATGGCACCGCATATCATCTGGCCGATGCGCTTCGTCCTGCCTTACCACAAGGGCGGCATTCGCCCGGCCTGGCTGATCCGCCTCGGCCTTTTCCTCTACGATCACCTCGGCGGACGAAAGCTGCTGCCACCGACCGCGACGTTGGACATGAAGAAGGATCCGGCGGGCAAGCCGCTGAAGGCGCTCTTCACCAAGGCTTTCGAATATTCCGACGGCTGGGTGGATGATGCCCGCATGGTGGTATTGAATGCCCGCGATGCGGCCGATCGCGGCGCAACGATCATGCCACGGACGAAAGTGGTCTCCGCCCGCCGCGAAGGCGCGGTCTGGGCGATCGAAACGGAGAATACGATCAGCGGCGAGAAGCGCCAGTTTCGTTCCCGCATGCTGGTCAATGCGGCGGGTCCCTGGGTCGATCAGGTGCTTGCCGGTGCCTTCGGCAAGAACCAGGTGCACAATGTCCGTCTCGTCCAGGGCAGCCATATCGTCGTGCGCAAGAAGTTCGATGATCCCCGCGCCTATTTCTTCCAGAACCCGGACAACCGCATCATCTTCGCCATCCCCTACGAGCAGGACTTCACGCTGATCGGCACCACGGATCGCGACTTTAAGGACGATCCGAAGGATGTGAAGATCACCGAGGGCGAAACCACCTATCTCTGCAACGCCGCCAGCGAATATTTCAAGGAGCCGGTAAAGCCAGAGGATATCGTCTGGACCTATTCCGCCGTCCGCCCGCTCTACGACGATGGCGCATCGAAGGCGCAGGAAGCCACGCGCGATTACGTGCTCAAGGTCGAAGGCGAAGAAGGCCAGGCACCGCTGCTCAATGTCTTTGGCGGCAAGCTCACCACCTATCGCCGTCTCGGCGAACATGCGCTGGAGAAGATCGGCGAAGCCATCGGCCTGAAGGGTACGCCCTGGACTGCCGGAAGTTCGCTGCCGGGCGGCGATTTTCCGGTTCGCGGCTATGAGGCCGAAGTCTCCAAGCTCAAGTCACGCCATCCCTTCCTCCCCGATCCGCATGCCCGCCGCCTCGTCCGCCGCTATGGCACGCGCGCCGCCCTGATCCTTGGCAACGCAAGGACGATCGCCGACCTCGGCCGCTGTTTCGGAAGCGATCTCTACGAGGCGGAAGTGCGTTACCTGATGGAACAGGAATGGGCCTATAACGCCGCAGATATCCTCTGGCGGCGCTCCAAGAAGGGTCTTTATCTTTCGAAGGAAGAAACCGCAGCTCTCGACAGCTATATGGCAGAGAACCACGTCCACGCCTGAGTGGCCAATTCACTCTCCGGGATCGAGCAACCGCGGGCCTGCGCCTTCTTCGGAAAGCACATCCCACGGATTGCGCAAGGGGCAGCTATCGAGCGAAAGGCAGCCGCAACCGATGCAGCTGTCCAGCTGATCGCGAAGTCCCTGCAGGCGCTTGATGCGAGCGTCGAGATCGTCCTTCCAACGCTCCGAAAGCGCCTTCCAGTCGGACGCGGTCGGCGTGCGCCCCTGCGGCAGCGATTGAAGAGCCGCCTGAACCTCACCAAGCGGAATACCGACGCGTTGGGCCACCTTGATGATGGAGACTCGCCGCAGCACTTCGCGGGGGTAGCGGCGCTGGTTGCCGCGGCTGCGATGGCTCTCGATCAAGCCTTTCGCCTCATAGAAATGCAGCGCCGATACGGCCACGCCGCTGCGCGCCGCCACCTCGCCGACCGTCAGCAGCTTCGGAAATTGAGCCGGATCGATTTTTCCCATTTTCGCTATTGACCTCAACTTTACTTGAGGTTTTATAACCCTGGCTCCGAACCGCGTAAAGCAGGAGCAAGACATGACAGAAAGAACTCGGCTGGCGATCATCTACGGCAGCACGCGTCCGGGCCGGCTGTGCGACCGGGTGGTCAACTGGGTTGCCCGCGAACTGGCGCACTATCCGCTCATCGACATCGACCTGATCGATCCCCTCGAATTCGATCTGCCTTTCGCGCACAACCGAGAACATCCCGGCGTCGCGGCCCTATCGGAGCGGCTTTCGGATGCCGATGCCTTCATCGCGGTCACGCCGGAATACAATCACAGCTTCACGGCCTCCCTGAAATTCGTCCTCGATCTCGTCTATGAGCCCTGGCACGGCAAACCTGTCGCCTTCGTTTCCTATGGCGGAGTTTCCGGCGGTCTGCGCGCGGTCGAACAGTTGCGGCTCGTCTTTGCCGAGCTGCACACGGTCACCGTGCGCGATACGGTGAGCTTCGCCAATCCGTGGGGCAGATTTGCCGAGGACGGCACGCTGGAAGACCCGCTCGATGCGAGAAAATCGCTCGTTCTTATGATTGCGCGGCTGACCTGGTGGAGCAACGCCCTGAAACCGGCGCGCGCCACGCGCCCCTATCGCTCCGCCGCCGCCTGATCCTTATCCTGAACACAGGAATCCGATCTCTCGTTTCTGGCAGGTGCGGGAGATCGGTCCGACGCCCGGACCCGGCACCACGGGTCCGGGCGTCCTGCCTTCAAGGATCACGCTTGCCGAAACCGCCGCAATGACCTAACCCAATAGCAGGAGATCTCGGGCGGATACGCGAATGGAGAACGCCAAGCGGCTGGGAGGAGCGGATTTCGTGCGCGCTGTCGCATGTCTGATGGTGCTTGTTCACCATCTCGTGCTCCGAATGAATTTCTACAAGATCCCACCGAATCTCGACATGACCTTCATAATCGCGCGCTTCGGCAATCACGGTGTCTCGGTCTTCTTTGTCCTCAGCGGCTTCCTTCTTGCACGCCCCTTCTGGCTGGCACTGGATAGAGCTCAACCCCTGCCTTCGCTGAAGATCTATGCCATGCGCCGCGCCGCACGCATCCTGCCGGGTTTCTGGTTTGCCCTGACGGTCGGCTTCCTGATTAGTTTTACCATCTATGGCTTTCCGCTCGATGCAGAACTGGTCGGCCGCTACATCTCAGGTTTCTTCCTGATGAGCCAATGGCACTGGCGCACCTTTTTCCCGGTGCAGGGCGATGGGCCGCTATGGTCGATCCCCTTCGAGACGACGTGCTATGTTCTCATGCCGATTGGCTTCCTGCTGTTGTTTCATCCGAAACTGAGAACGCGTTCCATTCTTGTCAGCCGTGTGCTCTGGATCGGCATTATCGCAATATCTCTGATCGGCCATTGGCTCGTAGTCACCTATCTTCAAACCGACAATGTCGGGCAAGGATGGCAATATGGCTTCCAGGGTGGCGCCAAGGAATGGATGCCGCGCTACAACCCGATCGGCTTCTTCGCCATATTTGCGATCGGCGTGCTCGCCGCCGGCATCCAGACACTCCTCCCAGCCCGACGCTCGGCGATCTATGACATCATCGGCGCGGTCGCGATCGTCATGGGCGCATGGCAGCTGCCGCAGTCCATCGGCGGCGCAGCGGAAGGCTACGCCTGGCTCGGCATTCCCTATCGATTCCCGCTGCTTCCCCTGGCGGTCGCGATTGCGCTTTGCGCGCTTCCCCAATCGCTGCTGCTGGCAAAGCTGCTCGACAATCCCGTGAGCCGTTATGTCGCCACCGTCTCCTTCGGCGTCTACATCTGGCAGGACATCGTGTTGACCTTAATGCCGCAGCTCTTTCCTTCATCCTTCGGCGCAGGCTCGGACGATGTGCTGTGCGGCTGGATAGTCTCAAGCCTGATCGCAACCGCCGTCATCTTCGCCATCGGCACGCTGAGCTATGTCCTGCTCGAACGCCCCGTCATTCAGTGGGCGCGCTCCCGGGAGAACACGCTGATACGGCCTGTCGCTGCTTGATGGGCCTATGAGACATGTCGTTCCGCGCTCCCTTCCCCCCTCGGGGAGAAGGAATTGCGGTGATCACGCACCTCACATGCCAGGCCTTGCTATCTAATTTAGCAGCCACCTTCAGATGCGCGTCGCCTTCAGCCGCTCCTCATCGAGAACGATGCCGAGGCCTGGTGCGACGCCGAGATCCAGCCAGCCGGCCTCGTGCTTGAGCGGCGAAGCCATCGGATAATCGCGGCGGGCTTCGCTCCATTCCGGATTATCATAGGGATATTCGAGCCAGGCTGCATCGGCAACGCCCGCGGTCAGATGCGCATTGGCGAGAACCCCGATGCCATTCGTCCAGGAATGCGGCGTGAACTGCACGCCCGCCTCGCGCGCCTGATAAGCCAAACGTCGGCAACCGGTGATACCGCCGACAAGCGCAACATCGGGCTGGATGACATCGAAGGCACGCTCTTCGATGATATCGCGAAACTCGTAGAGCTCGCGCGTCATTTCGCCGCCGACGATCCTGACCGAGGTCGCCTGCTTCAATTCCTTCATGCCCTTGCGGTCGGAGCGATGAAGCGGCTCTTCCATCCAGTAGACGCCAAGCCGCTCCAGCTCCCTGGCGACGGTCAGGGCATCCTTGAAGGTCCATGGCAGCGTCGTATCCCAGGGCATGCGCCAACCCTGATTGCAGTCGACCATCAGCTCCAGCCGATCGCCGACGCGGGCGCGGATCGCCTCCAGCGCCTTGACATCCTCGCGCCAACCGCCGCGGCCGCCCGAGGATGAGGAGAAGCGCACCTTCATGGCCGGAAAGCCTTCGTCGATATAGCGCTCGGCTTGATCGGCCATGGCAGACGGCTCGCGCAACACGCCGGAGGAGGCATAGAGTCGCACGCGGCTGGCGCGGCCGCCGAGCATCCGCCAAACCGGCTCGCCGGTGATCTTGCCGGAGAGGTCCCATAGCGCCAGATCCATCGGCCAGCAGCGGCCATAGTGGAAGTTGATGTGCGACAGGACTTCATAATGCCGTTCGACATGCCGGGGATCCTGCCCGATGAACAGATCCTCGTGCCCCTCGAAACCCTTCATCAGATCGCCGGAGCCGATGCCTTCGCGACCCTCATCATCCCTGACGCGCACGATGGTCGCATCGAAATGCCGGCGTGGACGCCCATCCCAGCTCGCCTTGAACGCCGGATCGAGCGGCAGGCGGTGGTGCGTGATCTCGATGGAAACGATCTTGCTCATGGTCGTGCCTCCCTACAAACCTCAGCCGAACTGCTGCCAGATCGTCTTGTAATCGCAATATTTGTCGATCGCGTGCACCGAGCGGTCACGGCCGAAACCGGACTGCTTGAAGCCGCCGAACGGCGTCGCGAAGTTCGACATATCATAGGTGTTGATCCACACCGTACCCGCATGGATCTCTTCGGAAAAGCGGTGGGCGCGGTCCATGTCCCGGGTGAAGACCGCCCCGGCCAGCCCATAGATCGTATCGTTGGCGATCTTCAGTGCCTCCTCCTCTGTATCGAAGGGAATGGCGGCGAGCACGGGGCCGAAGATTTCCTGCCGTGCCAGACTCATATCGTTGGTCATGTCGACGAAGACGCCCGGCGAAACATAATAGCCGCCTGTCTCGCTCATGACACGCTCGGCACCGAAGGCACGGCGCGCTCCTTCCTTCTCGCCGACCGCGATCATTGCCAGCACCTTGTTCATATGCTCTTCCTCGATCAGGGCGCCAATCTGTGCCGAAGGGTCGAGCGGATGCTTGAGCGCGATATCGGAGCGGGTGACAGCCTCGATCTTCGCGATCAACTTGTCCTGCACCGAGCGCTGCACGATCAGACGGGTCGAGGCATGGCAGGTCTCGCCGGAATTATAGAAGCAGCCCCACGCAGCGGCGACGGCAGCCGCATCGAGATCGGCATCTTCGAAGACGACCAGTGGCGACTTGCCGCCAAGCTCCAGCGCCACGCGTTTGACGTTCGATTGAGCTGCATAACCCATAATCAGCTTGCCGACTTCGGTGGAGCCGGTAAAGGCGATCATGTCGACGTCCATGTGCAGCGCCAGTGGCTTGCCGGTCTCTTCGCCATAACCCGTGACGACGTTGAAGACGCCTGCCGGCAGACCGGCTTCAATGGCGAGTTCGGCAAGCCGGATCGCCGAAAGCGAGGACTGTTCGGCCGGCTTCAGCACGACGGAATTGCCAGCCGCGATCGCCGGCCCAAGCTTCCAGGCATCGATGATCATCGGATAGTTCCAGGGCGTGATCGCCCCGATGACGCCGAGCGGCACCTTGCGCACCAAAGCCCGTGCATTCGGGCCGGTCGGCGCGATCTCGTCATACATCTTGTCGATCATTTCGCCGTAGAACTGGATGCCGTCGGCGCAAAGGCGCACATCGACACCAAGCGACGCCATGATCGGTTTGCCGACATCGATCGTCTCAAGCATGGCCAGCTCGTCGCCATGGGTGCGGATCAGATCCGCCCACTTCAGCATGATCTTCTTCTTTTCCAACGGCTCCTTCTTGCGCCAGACACCGCTTTCGAATGCCGCGCGGGCGGAGGCAACGGCGGCATCGACGTCGGCGGCATTGCCCCGCGCCAGCTCGGCACCGGGCTTGCCATCCATCGGCCGGATGCGGATGAATGTCTCGCCCGAAGCGGCGGCGCGATGGGCGCCGTCGATGAAGTGACGACCTTCTGGCTTGAGGCCGGAGAGAACGCTTTCCCAATAGTCGCGCGTGTAATTCTTGGTCATTTCAAATTCCTTTCGGCAGCGCCATGACGGCGGCGGCAAAGCGGTCGATATCGGCATCCGTCACGTCTCGGATCGTCGAGCGCCGCATGGGCTGGTTTTCGGTCGCGCGCATCTCGCGGGCGAGATCGGAGGCATCGAAGGGTTTGAAGGCAGCCGGCAGCGCGCGCACGATGCCGCAGCGGTCCATCCAGTCCGAGACGAAAGCGGGAAGTTCGGCGGCTTTATCGAGGCCGCAGGCCTTGGCCGCGGCGTTCAGATCCGCGGTATTGGCTTCGACGAGCCATGGCAGCGTCACCTCGAAACCGAGCGCCGTCGCAAGCCCGTGATGGACAGGGCCGAGGCCCGCCAGCGCATGGCTGATATTGTGCGCGATCGCCGTGCCGCAATTGTCGATCGCGATGCCGCCGAAGCAGGAGCCGAGCAGCACGTCGCCCCGCGCAGCCATATCATCGGGTTGCTTGACGGCCGTCTCCAGCGCATCGGCCAGCAGCCGCAGCGCCTGATGCGCGTAGAACTGCGCGCCACGATGCGTGTTGCGGTTCGTGGCTGCTTCGAAGGCATGGATGAAGGCATCGAGGCCGCACCATGCCGTCAGGCTGGCGGGCAGGGTCTTCGTCAGCGCGGGATCGAGAATGACCAGGTTCGCCTTCGTCTCCGGCCCCCAGATCCAGAGTTTCTTGCCCTCAGGCCCGGCAAAGATATTCGTCGCCGAGGTTTCCGAACCTGTCCCCGCAGTGGTCGGGATCATGATCTTCTTCAGCGGATTTTTCGGCAACGGATTGGCGGCCAGCGCGTAGTGCATGGGATCCTCGCCGGAGGCGATGCAGCAGGCAACGATCTTGCCGATATCGAGCGCCGAGCCGCCGCCGATGCCGATCACCATGTCGGCGCCCTGCCCTGCCGCGATCGCCGCATGCAGATGCGCAAGCTTCGGTTCACCAGCAAAATCGGAGAAGACCTGCGTCTTCACCCCCGCTTCGGCAAGCTCGGCGCTGACCTTGGCAGCAAGGCCCGACTGCGCCAGGAAGGCATCGATCACCAGGAGAACGATGCTCACGCCATCGAAGGATTTGACCGTAGCGGGAAGGCCGGAGAGCGCACCCTCGCCGAAATGAATGTCTGGGATGGCGGAAATGGAAAAGGACACGCGGGATCACCTTGGAGAAGCGGCTGATTTGATATCATAATCCTGCATCACAAGTTCAGATCTTCAAATCCGGGCAATTATCGGGAATATTGATGATCTGAAGTTATGGAGAGTCGATGCTAGAAAAAATCCCGCTGGAGGCCTTCCGCGTGTTCGATGCCGCCGCGCGCGCCATGAACTTTTCCCGCGCCGGCCGGGAGCTGAACATCACCCAGGCCGCCGTCAGCCGCCGCATCAAGGGGCTGGAAGATCATCTCGGCGCGACGCTCTTTACCCGGCGCGGCCGAAATCTGGCGCTGACACCGGACGGCGAGCGGCTATTCCAGCGCGTCCGCGCCACGCTGGAATATCTGGAAGAAAGCCTGGAGCCCTTTCGCACAGGAACAGGCGAAATCATCTCGATCGCGGCCAGCGGCTCGATCTCCCATCTCTGGCTCGGGCAGCGGCTGCGGGATTTCGGCAAGGAGAGCCCCGGCATCTCAGTCCGCCTGCTGACGACGGATGTGCACTCCGAACTCGCCTCGGAGAACAACGATCTCATCATCATCTATTCCACCGGCGAACACCCGCGCTGGAGCCTGACGCCGCTCTTGAAGGAAGTACTGGTGCCGGTCGCCTCGCCGGATTACCTGGCGGCCCGCGGTCTCGACCCGCAGGCACTGACGGCGGTCGACATTGCCGGGCTCGATCTCATCGACTACGAACGCGCCAATGCCCATTGGATCAGCTTCCGCCAATGGTTCGGCCGCGTCGGCGACCCCTTGAAGGGCAAGCTGCCGCGACCGCGCCTGTCCTTCTCGACCTACATCATGGCGGTGGAAGCAGCACTCAGGGGCGAAGGTATCGCGCTCGGCAGCCTCAGCCTCATCGAGGAATATCTACAAGCAGGCACCCTCGTCACCGTCGGCAACGACCGTGTCGAGAGCGGCTTTGGTTATTATCTGGGTGCACCGCGCTTTCGCTCGCTCTCTCCCGAGGCGGCTCAGTTGCACCGGTTTTTACTGCAAGGTCAACAGGTCTGATGCGATTTAGGGATCGCCTCGACGCACTCGCTTCGAGAAATGACAGATGCGGTCGCTCACCGTCCGTCCTACTGGTTCGAGGCTGCAGCCCCATTCGACAAGCTCGTCGGGCTTTCGCACCGCACCACGAGGACTGATCCTGCGTGCGCCTCCGTGGAGCTCTTGCGTACCGCGCCAGAGGGCTAACCAACCTCATGGTAAGGTGCAGCGCTCTTACGCGGAGCGAAAGCGGTGATGCCTCGAACCACGAGATGGCCCTACCTTCCAACAAAAAAGCGGCCCATAGGACCGCTTTCATCTCACTCATCGATGTTCGGATCTCATCAATCCTGTGGGATCGAGCCGCGCAGATGCGAGAGTTCCATGATGAAGTGCTCCAGGCGCGACTTGTGCTCATGATGCTCGGCATCTTCAAGCTCGGCCTTGGCGGCATTGATGCGGCGGTCCAGCTCGTCGCGGCTCATATCTTCGACCGGAACGGCGGATTCGGCAAGCAGCGTGCAGCCGGTCGGCAGGATGTCGGCGAAACCGCCGAAAACGACGTAGTCCTGCTTCTTGCCCGAAGCCGAATGCACCTTGACGACACCAGGCTTAATCGTGGTCATGGTGGGCGCATGGTTCGCCATGACAGTCATCTCGCCTTCAGTCGCGGGGATGACGACATCGATGACCTGTTCCGACAGCAGCAAGCGCTCCGGAGAAACCAGTTCGAAATTGAAATTGTCAGCCATGGCCCGTCACTTCTCGATTGTCTTATTCGCAAGGCAAGGGCGCGCGGACAATGCCGCGCGCCGATGGATTGGCCTGATTAGGCGGCCAGCTTCTTGGCCTTTTCGATCGCTTCGTCGATCGAGCCGACCATGTAGAAGGCAGCTTCCGGCAGGTGGTCGTATTCGCCGTTGACGAGGCCCTTGAAGCCCTTGATCGTGTCTTCGAGAGCGACGAGCTTGCCCGGCGAACCGGTGAAGACTTCGGCGACGAAGAACGGCTGCGACAGGAAGCGCTCGATCTTGCGGGCGCGGGCAACAGCCAGCTTGTCGTCTTCGGACAGCTCGTCCATGCCCAGGATGGCGATGATGTCCTGCAGGGCCTTGTAGCGCTGCAGCGTCGACTGAACCTTACGGGCAACTTCATAGTGCTCTTCGCCGACGACCATCGGGTCGAGCATGCGCGAGGTGGAGTCGAGCGGGTCGACGGCCGGATAGATGCCCTTTTCAGCGATCGAGCGCGACAGAACGGTCGTTGCGTCCAGGTGGGCGAACGAGGTTGCCGGTGCCGGGTCGGTCAAGTCGTCGGCCGGAACGTAAATGGCCTGAACCGAGGTGATCGAGCCCGTCGTCGTCGTGGTAATGCGTTCCTGCATCTGGCCCATGTCGGTCGCGAGCGTCGGCTGATAGCCCACGGCCGAAGGAATACGGCCGAGCAGAGCCGACACTTCCGAACCAGCCTGCGTGAAGCGGAAGATGTTGTCGACGAAGAACAGAACGTCCTGACCTTCATCGCGGAAGTTTTCAGCAACGGTCAGACCGGTCAGAGCGACGCGAGCGCGGGCGCCCGGCGGTTCGTTCATCTGACCGTAAACGAGAGCGGCCTTGGAGCCTTCGCCGCCGCCATGCTTGTTGACGCCCGATTCGATCATTTCGTGGTAAAGGTCATTGCCTTCGCGGGTACGCTCACCCACGCCTGCGAACACCGAGTAACCACCGTGCGCCTTGGCGACGTTGTTGATCAGTTCCATGATGAGAACGGTCTTGCCGACGCCGGCGCCGCCGAACAGGCCGATCTTGCCACCCTTTGCGTAAGGAGCAAGCAGGTCGACGACCTTGATGCCGGTGACGAGGATCTGTGCTTCCGTGGACTGCTCGACGTAGGACGGAGCTTCCTGGTGGATGGCGCGCTTCTTGGAGGTGTTCAGCGGGCCTGCTTCGTCGACCGGCTCGCCGATGACGTTCATGATACGGCCCAGCGTCTCGTGTCCGACCGGAACCGAAATCGGTGCACCCGTGTCCTTGACCGGCTGACCGCGAACCAGACCTTCGGTCGAGTCCATGGCGATGGTGCGGACGGAATTTTCGCCGAGGTGCTGTGCGACTTCGAGAACCAGACGATTGCCGTTATTGTCGGTTTCAAGCGCGTTCAGGATCGCCGGGAGCTCGCCGTCGAAAGCAACGTCCACAACGGCGCCGATAACCTGCGTAACCTTACCGACAGAACCTGCGGGGGTAGCTGCGTCAGCCATATTCTTACCCTCTTTTCCCTAACCTCAGAGCGCTTCCGCGCCCGAAATGATTTCAATCAATTCCTTGGTGATCTGTGCCTGGCGCTGACGGTTGTAGTTCAGCGTCAGCTTGTTGATCATCTCACCAGCGTTGCGCGTCGCATTGTCCATCGCGCTCATCTTGGCGCCCATCTCGCCGGCGACGTTTTCGAGCAACGCGCGGAAGATCTGGACGGAGATGTTGCGCGGGATCAGGTCCGCGAGGATCGAAGCCGCATCCGGCTCGTATTCGTAGACGGCGCCCTTGTGGGCCGCATCTTCTTCGACGACGGCGGGAGCCGAAGCCGGAATGAGCTGCTGTGCCGTCGGGATCTGGCTGATCACCGACTTGAATTCGGAATAGAACAGCGTGCAGACATCGAATTCGCCGGCTTCGAACATCTCGATGATGCGCTTGCCGATGGCGTCGGCATTGTCGAAACCGATGCGCTTGACGTCGCGCAATTCCTTGCGCTCGACGATCAGCGACGCGTATTCGCGGCGAAGAATGTCATAGCCCTTCTTGCCGACGGTGAAGATCTTCACCGTCTTGCCTTCCGCCAGAAGCTTGCGGGCATGATCGCGGGCAAAACGCGAAATCTGCGAATTGAAACCGCCGCAAAGGCCGCGTTCGGCCGTGCAGACGACGAGCAGATGCACATCGCTCTTGCCGGTTCCGGTCATCAGCAGCGGCGCGCCGTCAGCATCGCTGACGGCAGCCGAAATGTTGGCCAGAACAGAGGCCATGCGCTGCGAATAAGGCCGGGCGGCCTCGGCCGCCTCCTGCGCACGCCGAAGCTTCGCCGCGGCGACCATTTTCATCGCCTTGGTGATCTTCTGCGTCGCCTTGACGGAGGCGATCCGGTTTTTCAGATCCTTGAGTGAAGGCATCCTTGGTCCGTCCTAGAGCTTGGCCCGATTACGCGAAAGACTTGGCGAAGCTGTCGAGAGCAGCGGTGAGCTTGCCCTTCGTCGCGTCGCTGATGGCCTTTTCGGTACGGATGGTGTCGAGGATGTCCTTGCCTTCCGAGCGGAGGTACGACAGCAGGCCCTGTTCGAACTTGCCGACCTGAGCAACAGGCAGCTTGTCGAGGTAGCCGTTGACGCCGGCGAAGATCACCGCAACCTGCTCTTCCGTCTTCAGCGGCGAGAACTGCGGCTGCTTCAGGAGTTCGGTCAGGCGAGCACCGCGGTTCAGCAGGCGCTGCGTTGCGGCATCGAGGTCGGAACCGAACTGGGCGAAGGCGGCCATTTCGCGATACTGGGCGAGCTCACCCTTGATCGAGCCTGCAACCTGCTTCATCGCCTTGATCTGAGCCGACGAGCCGACGCGCGAAACCGAGAGACCGACGTTAACGGCCGGACGGATACCCTGGTAGAACAGGTCGGTTTCGAGGAAGATCTGGCCGTCGGTGATCGAGATCACGTTGGTCGGAATGAAGGCCGAAACGTCGTTGCCCTGCGTTTCGATGACCGGCAGAGCGGTAAGCGAACCAGCGCCCTTCTCGTCGTTCATCTTTGCAGCGCGCTCGAGGAGGCGCGAGTGCAGGTAGAAAACGTCGCCCGGATAAGCTTCGCGGCCCGGCGGGCGGCGCAGCAGCAGCGACATCTGACGGTAAGCAACGGCCTGCTTGGAAAGGTCGTCATAGCCGATCAGGGCATGCTGGGCGTTGTCACGGAAGTATTCACCCATGGCGCAGCCGGCAAACGGAGCCAGGAACTGCATCGGAGCCGGATCGGAAGCGGTCGCCGCAACGATGATTGAGTACTTCAGGGCGCCGCGCTCTTCGAGCACCTTGACGAACTGGGCGACGGTGGAGCGCTTCTGGCCGACAGCGACGTAGACGCAGAAGAGCTTTTCGCTGTCCGGACCGTTATCCTGAATGGACTTCTGGTTCAGGATCGTATCGAGGATGATCGCGGTCTTGCCGGTCTGGCGGTCGCCGATGACAAGCTCGCGCTGGCCGCGGCCAACGGGGATCAGGGCGTCGATGGCCTTGAGGCCGGTCGACATCGGCTCATGAACCGACTTGCGCGGAATGATGCCCGGAGCCTTGACGTCGACGCGCGAACGGCGGGTCGCGTTGATCGGGCCCTTGCCGTCGATCGGGTTACCGAGCGCGTCGACAACGCGGCCGAGAAGTTCCGGACCGACCGGAACGTCAACGATCGCGCCGGTGCGCTTGACGGTGTCGCCTTCCTTGATGTCACGGTCGGAGCCGAAGATAACGACACCGACATTGTCGGCTTCGAGGTTCAGCGCCATGCCGCGGATACCGCCGGGGAACTCCACCATTTCGCCGGCCTGAACATTGTCCAGACCGTAGACGCGGGCGATACCGTCACCGACGGAGAGAACCTGGCCGACTTCGGAGACTTCAGCTTCCTTGCCGAAGTTTTTGATCTGATCTTTCAGAATTGCGGAAATTTCCGCGGCGCGGATATCCATCAGCCGACCTCTTTCAATGCAAGCTTAAGGGTGGAGAGTTTGGTGCGAAGGGACGTATCGATCTGACGCGAACCGACCTTGACGATCAGGCCGCCAAGGATCGACGGATCGACGGTGACGGCAATCGTCACGTCCTTGCCGGTGACGCCCTTCAGCGCCGCCTTCAATTCATCTTCCTGCGCGGGGGTCAGCGCATGGGCCGAGGTGACCTCGGCGGAAATCTCGCCGCGATGCTGGGCGGCGATGATGCGGAAAGCCTTGATCATGCCCGGCAGCGCAAACAGGCGCCGGTTGCTGGCCACAAGCTTCAGAAAATTGGTGACATAGGCGCCAAAGCCGGCCTTCTTTGCCAGCGCTTCGATCGCACCGACCTGCTCTTCAGCCGAAAAAACCGGGCTGAGGACGAAGCGCTTCAGATCATCGCTTTCGTCGAGCATGGCTTGGAACCGATCGAGATCGGCGGCCACCGCCGGCACGGCACCCTCTTCAAGAGCCAATTCGAACAGCGACGAGGCATATCGTTCTGCAACGCCAGAAACATGCTGGGATGTGTCTGCCACGGGCACAAAATTCCCTGATTTCAACCCAAGAACCAAACTTCCGGGTGGCGGAAGCGATATGTTCTTGAATTCGTTTTGATTTCCCCCAGAAATCAGCAGGAGTGCGCTCCTGCCTCATCCGAAATTCGGGGTTCGTCTAACATAGGATATTGAGACTCGCAACACGCGTATTCGACGAATACGCCATTCGGGCGAATTTAAGATGCCAAAATTGAAAAAGCATGGGGATAGCGCAGGCAAAAATGGCCGCGCCGGAGCCGTTTTCGGCTCAGATATAGCCAAGACCATAGAGAAAAGGTAGCGCCGCAAGGATCGCCTGCGCAACCAGAAGGAGAAAGCTCAAAAATATACTGCCCCGATCGGACATGAGCGACAGGATGCGACCGAACGCCGCGACACCGAAGGAGGCGCCGAGCGCGAGATAGATCATCGGCTGCGCCAGCAGGATTGCCACCAGCCCGAAGCCGGCCATGAAGCCACCCGCCGAGCGCGCTTCGGCATAGGCCTCGGATCGCCCTTCCTTCACCTGCAGCTTGAGGAAGCGGTAGGTGTAACCCGGCGCAAACATCAGAAAAAGGCCGATCAGTGCCGTGACGGCAGCCGAACAATAGGCAAGCCGCTCGCCGAATTCTGTCGGAAAATAAAGCTCCATCGGTCGCCCTCAAATCAGCCCAAATCAAATCAATCACAGGAGGAGACCGACATATGGCATGAAGCGCAAGAAGAAGGAATACGGAATGAAGACGCTTTGTCGCGGGATATATATAACCGCGTTAATATTTTGAAAATATGTACATTATCCCTTTTTTGGTGTTATGTTCGAGCGAAAGGGATAATTTGCCGCTGAAGTCGCCTCTTTAGGTAGGAGAATTTATCCCTTTTTAGCGAGATAGTTTTCCAAAAGGGATAAATTGTTTTATTTCAGCGAATTAAAGAGCGACCAAATAAGGCAGACGATCGATACGGAGCAGCTGTTCGAGGCGTGGCTCGCCGTAAATGCCGAGTTGTCTCATCGATTTGCAGGGGCCATGGCATGGAAAACGGTTTCCGGACGCGACTACCTTTATCGCAAGGCAAAGACTGCCTGGAAATCACTTGGCCCGCGCTCTTTCGACACTGAGCAAACTTACCACCAATTTCATGAGGGCAGAGACGAACGTCGACAGCGCCTGGCCGCATTATCGACCAAGCTCGACGAAATGGCGGCCATCAATCGGGCTATGCGACTTGGCAGAATGCCATTAACAACCGCGCGTATTCTGCGGGCGCTCAATAGGGCCAATCTTATCGGTAGCGCTCTGGATATTGTCGGCACGAATGCGCTTTTTCTCTATGAGAGACTTGGCGGCATCAGGATCGACAGTGGCCTTCTCGCAACCGGCGACATCGATCTGCTTTTCGACGCGCGAACAAACCTCAATCTTTTGCGAAGGAATATCGGCGCGGAAGGCTTGATGGGTATCCTACGCACCGCCGACAAATCGTTTCATTCACTTGGCAAGCGGAGTTTCCGCGCGGCAAATAAGGATGGATATCTTGTCGATTTGATCGGCCCCATGCCATCGCATCCCATCAGCAATTCAAGGCCCGCCAGTATTGGTCAGAATGAGGATGATCTGGCCGCCGTCGAGATAGAGGGCCTGCAATGGTTAGTTAATAGCCCTAAGGTGGCAGCTATTGTCCTTGATGAACGCGGCTACCCCGTACAATATACCTGCCCCGATCCTAGAAGTTTTGCCTTGCACAAGCTTTGGCTTTCACGCCGGGAAGATCGCGACCCCTTGAAGAAACTCCGCGATGAAGCGCAGGCTCATGCGGTCGCAAACATGATAGGCCGTTATCTGCCGCATCTTCGATTTGACGACCCCGTACTCGGCGCTATTCCGAAGGGCCTGCGAAAGCTGTCCCATGAGTTGGAACACACAGCGTCGAAGTCGCCAGACGATAAAATCGAACCGAATTGGTAACTTCATAAGAAGCTTTGCGGATCGATATCGAGCTGCACCTGCACCGAGCCGCGCTCCTTCGGTGACTGCGCCAGCATCGCCCGCAGAAACCCCTGCATGTCGGAATTGCGCCCGCCATGCACGAGCAGACGGAAGCGGTGGCGGCCGCGCACCAGGGCGATCGGCGCTTCGGCCGGACCCAATACCGAAATGCCCGAAACCTGCGGCGCCGCATTGCGCATGCCGCGCGCATGCGTCTCCGCATCCTGCCTCGTGTCGGCGGAAACGATAATTGAGGCAAGCCGGCCGAAGGGCGGCAAGATAGCCCTCTCCCGTTCCGAAATCTCGCGCTCGTAAAAGGCGCTGGCATCGCCCGAGACGATCGCCTGCATGACGGGATGCTGCGGCTGATAGGTCTGCAGCAAACCATGGCTCTTCAAGCCGGTTCGCCCGGCGCGTCCCGTCACCTGCGACAGGAGCTGGAACGTCCGCTCGGCAGCGCGCGGATCGCCATTCGCCAGGCCGAGATCGGCATCGACGATGCCGACCAGCGTCATCAGCGGAAAATTGTGCCCCTTGGCGACGAGCTGCGTGCCGATGACGATATCGGCCTCGCCCTTGGCGATGGCGTCGAGCTCCAGCCGCAGCCGCTTGACGCCGCCCATGATGTCGGAAGAGAGCACGATCGTCCGCGCCGCGGGGAAATGCCGTTCCACCTCCTCCGCGATGCGCTCGACGCCCGGCCCGCAGGCAACGAGATGGTCGAGCGTACCACATTCCGGGCAAGCCTCCGGGGTGCGCTCGGCATAGCCGCATTGATGGCACTGGATCTGATTGCGGAACCGGTGCTCCACCAGCCAGCTCGAACATTGCGGGCACTGGAAGCGGTGGCCGCAGACCCGGCAGAGCGTCAGCGGCGCATAACCGCGCCTGTTAAGGAACAAGAGCGCCTGCTCGCCCCTGGCAACCGTCTTGCCGATCGCGCGGATCATGACGGGCGAAAGGAAGCCGCCGCGTTCCGGCGCATGCCGGCGCATGTCGATCAGGTGCAGATCTGGAAGCGCCGCATCACCATAGCGCGTCGGCAGGTGGATCGTCGTATAGCGCCCGCTCTGGCCATTGACCTGGCTTTCGACCGAAGGTGTCGCCGACACCAGTACGACCGGGAAATTGCCGATGCGGCCGCGCACCACGGCCATATCCCGTGCATTATAATAGACGCGATCCTCCTGCTTGTAGGCAGGGTCATGCTCTTCATCGACGACGATCAGCCCGAGATCCTCAAAAGGCAGGAACAGCGCTGAACGCGCCCCGGCCACGACCCTGACTTCGCCAGTAACGGCTTGGCGCCAGACCTTCTCGCGCATACGCGGCGCAAGATCGGAATGCCATTCGGCCGGCTTGGCTCCAAAACGATCCTGAAAACGCTCAAGGAAGCTTGCCGTCAGTGCAATTTCGGGCAGCAGGATCAGCACCTGCTTGCCGCGCCTTAGCGTTTCGGCGATGGCCTCGAAATAGACCTCCGTCTTGCCAGAACCGGTGACGCCGTCGATCAGGGAAACCGCGAACTCGCCCTTGCGCACATCGGCCAGGATCTTATCGGCCGCATCCTTCTGCGGCCCTTGCAACCGCGACGCGGTGAATTCCGGATCGGGCCTGGCGACGACGGGTGGCGGCGGCAGGAAGATGGTCTCGAAAATGCCCTGCGAGATCAGCCCGTCGATGACGCTGGTGGATACACCTGCCGCATGCGCCAAGCCGAGCCGCGTCCACGAAAGCCCGTCGGCGGCAATCTCCATTACCTTGGCGCGCGCGGGCGTCATCCGCTCCGGCTGCCCGCCGATGAAGCGCAAGCCCTCGACCATCGGTTCGGGATCGAAGGCGGCCGGTGCCCGCAGCGCCATGCGCGCCACCAACCCCGGCGGCGACAGCGTATAGGCGGCAACCCAATCGATGAAATCGCGCATATGCTTGCCGAGCGGCGGGCAATCGAACACATGGCTGATTGGCCGAAGCTTCTTCGGATCGACACCGCCATCATCCTCGCCATCCCAGACCACGCCGATCACCTGACGTGGCCCGAGAGGCACCTGCACCACCGAACCGGGCTCCACCGCCACGCCTTCGGGCACGGCATAGGAATAGGCCCGCGGCGCCGGCATCGGCACGAGAACGGGCACCGTACGGCTCATCACAGGCTTTGAGGGCGCCGCCTCGAAAAGCGCACCGAACAGATCGGAAGAATCTTTGCTCATTGCGCCAGACCATGCCCCGGACGGACAAAAAAGAAAACCCGGCAGTGGCGCATGATCGCTCGCAGAATGTGGACGTCCCGTGGGTGCGGTGAATATCCAGCCATAGCAGCGGTGCCGCCGATGGTCAGTGTTGGCCCGAGGTGAACATGGGAGTCTGACTGTCGATGCTTCAGATAGGAACTCACGTCAAACAGTTTGCTGAGTTGACTGAGCCAATGACCTCGCGCTCGCCGCTAGTACAGTGTCCTTTGATAATCTTCCTCCAGCCCTTCGTCCATCGTTCGCATTTCATTCTGGTCAGTAGGAGCCCCTGTCGTCTCCTCCAGGATCATCTTTATGAGCGAGGGCATCTCGCTGCGATCCTGAAAATGATCCGCGCTCCACAGGCGGGACCGCCGGAAGGCTTTGGCGCAGTGCAGGAAGGCCTCGCTGACGCTTACGATGATGGCCAGCTTTGGTACACGACCAGCGACCGCCATATCTTTCAGAATTTCCGGGTCACGAGTGAGTGCGGCCTGCCCGTTTATGCGCAATGTGTCCTCGAAGCCGGGAATGACAAAGAGCAATCCGACATTCGGGTTGGCAACGATGTTGGCCAGCGTATCAAGACGGTTGTTCCCAGGGCGATCCGGGATCGCAATGGTACGCTCATCGAGAACCTTCACGAAACCCGGAGGATCGCCACGAGGACTGACGTCAGCCTTTCCGTCCGGATGCTGGGAGCCAATACAGAGAAAAGGCGAGCGCCTGATGAACTCTCGCGCATGTTCCCCCAGGGATTCCTGACACTTCAAAAGAGCCAGAGAGTGGGTCGGCTCGAATAATTCGCGAAGCGATTGTTCATCGTCAATTGCGAAATCGGGATTGAGTTGTAACGCTGCCATAAACCACCTCCCAGATTGTTCCCGTTTGCATCTTAGCCACCAGGGAACACCTCAGATCCTCACCAATTATTTTTCCGTCATTTTGATGTACGTACGTCAATTTTGATACATGATAATGATTGCACGATCAATTGGATTGCCGGCATTTCTGAATAAGCCCAATTCGAGGAAGCCACGGAGGGTAGCTTTCAGCGCGAACCGCCTATTTGGCATTCAGCGTTTCAACGCTTCCCAATGCCGCAGCCAGTCGCGGCGCATGGGCCGGACGACGGCGGAATTAGATCGCTACTCATCGTCATCATCGATCTCGCCAGTCAACCTCATGCCGTCGATCCAGGTAGAACCGTCCTCACGGATCACCCGGCGCGGCTTGGCGCCGCAACGCTCGCGCACGGCCTCGGCCAGACGTTCTGAATGGGTGACGATCCAGATCTGGCTGGTCTTTGCGGCCTCAGCGATCATGTCGGCAAGCGGCACCAGCATGTCCGGATGCAGGCTCGCCTCCGGCTCGTTGAGCGCAATCAGCGGCGGTAGGCGATAGGACATCAAGGCGGCGGCAAGACCGAGGAAGCGGATCTGGCCATCGGAAAGCTCGCGCGGCTGGAAGATGCGGTTGGGAAATTCGGGCAGCATCAGGCCGAAATCCGCCGTTTCCCGTGGCTCCGGCACGACGAGCCTGGCGCCGCCGAGCGCTGCGTCTAGAACCCGGTCCAGCTCCACGGTATCTTCGCGCGTATGGACGAGAGTTGCGAAAACCGCGGCGATATTGGCGCCATCCTCATCCAGCATGGGAGACGTCACGGCAAGACAAGGCGCACGCAGCGGCGAGCCGCGATCTGTGCGGAAGCCATGGTAGAATCGCCAGGCGTCGACGGCGCGCCGGAACGTGCCGATCTCCGGAAAATGACCGGCATCGCCCAGTAGCGCGACCGCCGTTTCGGAAGTCAGGGCGTTCTCGGGATGCGCCTGCATGCGGCCGCTCTCGCCGCGCACGGAAATGCCTGGCCCCTCGCGCTTCATCATCGTCACCGGCCTGCGCCCCGTCTCGACGGAAAGCTCCTCGGCCTTGACCTGCGGCTCCAGTGGAAATCCCGCGGAGGCACAGGGCGGCCGCATGCCCGCCTCGATCCAGTAGCGAAAGGTCGCCGCCCGCTCCATGTCGAGCAGCTCGACATCGAAGCGGATACGGGGGGACTCATGCGAACGGCGCTTGCCCGACCACATGGCCGAGAACATGCCGCCCTCGCTGGAAATCTCATGCGCCAGCCGGCCGCGAACCGCCGCCTGAACGAGCTGCAGGGAGCGATAGAGATTGGACTTGCCGACACCGTTCTCGCCGATGAACAGATTGACATCCGAAAGATCCACGCGGATCGAGCGCAGGGAACGATAATTGCGGGCAAACATGGAGCGTAGCTGCATGCCGGAGGGTTTAGCCGATTCCGATATTAAAGAGAATGCGAAACCAGAGGCTCGTCCTGGTTCGGAGGAACAAGCGCCGAGAAGGTTGCATTTCCATCCGCCGCAAGATCGACGACCGTATGCCTCTCCAGCGCCTTCGTCACCTCGTTGACATCGCCGTCCAGATGCTCGACCGGAATGAGATTGCCCACGAGGAAATCGAACCGGTCGCCGCGCTTGTTGAGCAGCTCGTGAAAGACCGTCATGTCGCGCAGCTCGGTCGACCATTTGGCGAACCAGTAGAACAGGCCGGAATTGCGCGCCGTCAGATGCACGGGCAGGATCGGCAGATTGTATTTGCGCGCCAAACCCACGGCAGAGGTCTTCCACGGCCGTTCGTTCAGCTTGCCGTTCGCCCAGTAGGCGATGCGGCCTGATGGAAACAGTACCGTAACCTTGCCCTCCGCCACGGCGCGGTTGGTCAACTGAAGCGTCTCGCGCGTCTTCGGCTTGCTCTTATACTCCTCGCGCCATTCCACAGGGATGATCATCTCGGCAAAGCGCGGGTTGACGCGTACCGCATCGCGATTGGCAAAGATCATCATATCGGGCCGGCGCGGCTTCAGGAGATCGAAGACGGCGACGCCATCTGCAATGCCTGTAGGATGATTGCTGACGAGAATGAAGCCGCCCTTAGCCGGGATACGATCGGGATGGGTGACGCCGATATCGAGCCGCAGCAGATCGCTCATATATTCGAAGCATTGAAAGCCGGAGAGCTTGGCGACATCGTCGGCGAATTCGATTGCCTTGTTGTAGCGCAACAGCGTGTAGAGAAACGGGCGCATGAGCGGCCAGAGCGGATTTCGGACGATCTTTTGTCCGCGCTCGGCGATGAGAGTATCGACAATATGTCCGGGCTGGCCCTGAGACACCAAAGCGATCACTTCTGCAAGTTGTCCCAGTGCAGTTATCGAGCCGCGGCGCGCCATGAAGTGTCCTGAATGGTTGGGAGATATTCTATCGCAATCGAATATGATCGAAGCATGACAAGCGCCTCGCATATGGAAGGCGGACCATACGAGATCCGGAATCGACCCATATGCAGTTTCATTGAAGCCCAGCTACTCCCCGCAGCACGAAGGGAAAACGCGCCGGAAGCAGCGGGAAAATTAGCGATTCCATAACCTTCCTTACTTCAAAGTGGCAGATGCGATCTGAATTTCAAGAGGTTTTCCACTGAACGAATTATTGATCATCGCCGACTCCAGGTTGATGGCGGAACGCAACCGCTGGCTCGATGCGCTTGGTCAGGAGCGGCGGCTCGCCGCCCACACGCTGAATGCCTATGAACGCGATACGCGGCAATTCTTGACCTTCCTCACCGGTCATCTCGGCGGTCCGGCGACGATCGAGGATATTCATGCGCTCCGTCCGGCCGACTTTCGCGCTTTTCTGGCCGCGCGCCGCAAGGATGGTGCCGGTGCGCGTTCGCTCGGGCGCAATCTCGCCGGCCTTCGTTCGCTGTTGCGCTATCTTGAGAAGAAGGGCCTTGTGAATGCCGCGGGTGCAGCCGCGGTGCGCTCGCCGAAACAGCCGAAATCGCTGCCGAAGCCCCTTTCCGACAAGCAGGCGATTACCGTCGTCAGTGACGAGGCGCAGCTGCACGACGAACCATGGATCGCCGCGCGCGATGCCGCCGTGCTGACCCTGCTCTATGGCTGCGGTCTGCGCATTTCCGAAGCGCTGGATCTGAAACCGCAGGATTTTCCATCAGGAGCGACATCGCTGCGCATCACCGGCAAGGGCAACAAAACCCGGCTGGTGCCGTTGCTTCCGATCGTCATCGAAGCGATCGATCAATATCGCAAGCTCTGCCCTTATCATCTCGAAGCCGATGGCGCCCTGTTTCGTGGTGCGCGCGGCGGCAAGCTGCAACCGGGCATCATCCAGCACGGCATGCAGAAGTTGCGCGGCGCCTTCGGGCTCCCGGATACAGCAACACCGCACGCGCTTCGCCATTCCTTTGCCACCCATCTCCTGGCCGGCGGCGGCGACCTCAGAACCATCCAGGAACTGCTCGGCCATGCGAGCCTTTCGACGACGCAGGTCTATACCGGTGTCGACTCCTCGCGCCTGCTCGAGGTCTACGACCGCGCCCATCCCCGCGCGTAAGGCCGTTCACGCGCACGCATAAGAAAAGATTAACCTCTCGCGTTAAGGGAATTTCCGTCTCACGCGCGTAAAGCAGAACCATCTCCCGGCATGCCCTCCGAAAGCCGCTTTCCGGCATTAGCGGTCATGCTCTCTGCGAATGGAAGATTCTGATGATTTCTGCCCTCGGGTCCAAGACGATGCGGTCGATGAAGCCGACGCTAGGCGATATGCTGCTCTGGCTTGTAAGTGCCTTTCCACTGATGCTGGCGGTGCTGTTGGTCGCGACTATGCTGACACTGCAGCCGGCTCATGCAGAAGGCGCTGCGTCCGACAGCTGCGGCGGCAAGGATCTGATGGCCGAACTTCAAAAGAACGATCCGGCAAAATACGCCTCCATCATCGCCGCCGGCGACAAGGTAGAGAATGGCAAGAGCATCTTCTGGAAGATCGAGAAGCCCGGCTTGAAGCCGTCCTGGCTGCTCGGCACCATGCATGTTTCGGATTCGCGCGTGCTCACCCTGCCGAAGGGCGCCGCGGACGCCGTTGCATCAGCCGATACGATCGTAGTCGAATCGGACGAAATTCTCGACGACAAGAAGGCTGCCGCTGCCCTTTTCGCCAATCCCTCACTCACCATGCTCACCGACGGCTCGACCATCAGCCAGCATCTGTCGCCCGAAGACAATGCCCGGTTGGAAGCGGGTCTGAAAGCGCGCGGCATTGTGCTCGCCGCCGTTTCCCGCATGCAACCCTGGCTGATCTCGAGCTCCTTCGAGATGACGGGCTGCGAGGTTCGCCGCAAGACGGCCGGTGCGAAATTCCTCGACCAGAAGCTGGCGGGCGACGCCGCGGCCGAGGGCAAGAAAGTCGTTGGTCTCGAAACGCTGGCAGAGCAGGCCAAGGCCATGAGCGATCTGCCGATCGCGCTTCATCTGAAATCGCTGATGCAGACGCTCGAACTGGGCGACAAAATCAACGACGTCAACGAAACGATGACAGGCCTCTATCTCGCCGGCAATATCGGCGCGATGATCCCGATGCTGAAGGTGATCGAACCGGACCAGAAGATCACCGATGCCGATACCGCCGCCTTCGAACAGCGCATCATCCTCGATCGAAACAAGGTCATGGCCGCGCGTGCCGCGCCGGTTCTCGACAAGGGCAACGCCTTCATCGCCGTTGGCGCGCTTCACCTCGTCGGCGATCAGGGTCTTGTGGCGCTGCTGCGCAAACAGGGTTTTACTGTCACGGCGGCAAACTGACCGCTCGCAACCGCTTGCCGAGATCGGCAAGCATCGTCGCGACGATCAGCCGGTGGAATGGCGTGATGATTGCGAGATAGATCCGACCCAGCAATATGTTCCGCCGGACGAGCGTCGTGGCATCAACCAGCCGGCGCCCCTGATCGTCATCACGCACGTCGATAACGACCCGAAAATCGAGATGCCGATCGTCGAAGCCGAGCACGACCTGAGTGTCGGACTTGCTGACGACGGGAAAGAAGCCGATCTTTTCCAGCTCCTGTGCCCGAAGGTCGCTGCTGGATTTCAAGCCGAACAAGCTGGTTACCGCATCGCGCACTCGTATCAGCAGCCGCGCCCAAAGCGGAAAGCGGCTCAGCATCGTTCGGGCGGCGGCGATGGCCGTCAGATCCGAGTTCGGGATACTCAGCTCGTAGCAGTCGGCCCAATCGGCATCCGGCAGCGCCGGATGCGGCATTAGGGGCTTCACCATCAAAGGCCTTGCAGACATGATTTCATCCGCCTTTATTCGACGGCTGCAGACTACCACACATTGCAATGCTGCCCGACCAACAAAAGCCGGCTGCGGCAATTTGGCCGCCAGATAACGGCCTAACGCACGGCCGATCCATCCGCCGGCAAGATCTTCAGCCGCCAGGATGCATCGGGCTTCAGATAAGTCGTTGCGATGGCGCGGACATCCTCGGCGGTCACGGCTTCGTAGCCGCTGATGCTCTTGCGAATACGGTCGAGACGCCGAGAGTCGCTCTGAGCATCGTGAAGATTCTGGACCCAATAGCCGTTGGTCTGCTGCGAGCGCTTCACCGCTTCCATGATCGGAACCTTGGCCCGCGTCAGCTCATCGGGCGAAACATCTCCCTGACCGAGATCGGCGGCGATCTTATCCACCAGCTCGAAGAAATGATCCACCTTGGCGGGTGTGGTTTCGACATAGAGATAGGCAAAACCATAGCCGGGGATCGACCTCGACAGATCGACCTCGCCCTGAGGGCTGTAGGTGGCGCCCTCGGCGATACGGAACTGGTCGACCAGGCGGTTCTGCAGGATCGCGCCGGCGACATTGGCAGCGGCAGCACGCGGCAGATCCGAAAGGAAATCGCCGATCGGCATGGCGACGGCTGCACCGGCGCTGTCGCTGCGCCCATCGTGAAGGCGCACGACCGGATCGGTCGTCGGTGCAGGAAAATGCACGCCGGAACCGCCACTCTGTTTCCCTTCGCCACCGCGAACCGGCAACGCGCCGAAGGTCTGCGCCGTCAAGCGAATGACGTCATCGACCTCGACATCGCCGGCGATGATGACCTCGATCGGCCCCTTCGAAAGAGCGGGCTGCAGGAGGCCCTCGAAATCTTCCGGCTTCGCATCCATCAACTGAGTCCGGTCCGGGAATTCCCAGCGCGGATCGCCGGAATGCAGGAGACCGGAAAGATCGCGGCCGACCACGCTGCCTGGCGTCGCCTGAAGCTGGGGAAGCATGTTCAGATAGGCTTGCTGGACCCGTTTGAAGACATCCGGACGATAGGCCTGATCGGAGACGTAAGCCGTCAGCAGCTGCAATTGCGTCTGCAGATCGCGCGGCTGCGTCGTACCTTCGAATTTGAAAGCGGCATCCTGAATGGCGAAATCAATGCTCACGACCTTCGCGGCAAAAGCCTTCTGCATGTCGTCGTAGCTGATGGCTTTCAGGCCGGATAGCGGCAGAGCCGGCGCCGCCCAGATCGGCAGCGGGCGATCGTTCGGCAGGTCCAGCCGCCCACGGCCGACTTCTGCGCGCACCAAAATCTCATCGGCGCGATATTTCGTCGGCTTGACGGTCAGGCGGACGCCATTGGCGAAACGCACCATCGTAACGCCGAGATCATCGACCGTACGGCGTTCGACGATATCGCCGGGCTTGCCGAAATCGGTATAGGGCCATGCGACCGAAGCCGTCTGTTCCGGTGCCTTTACCGCCACGGCGCGCGATTCGGCATAGGCTTTCTCGACAGCAGCATCGCCGCCCTCAGGCATTTGCGGGATTTGCAGGACGAGTTGCGGACCATTGCCGGTAAAGATGCGCTGAAGAGCCTGGTTGACCTCTTCCGCCCGCAGGTCCTTCATCGCGGCATCAAACAGCGCCAGATCTTCCGCAGGCGAGGTGAAGACCATGTTTTCGCCGACGCTCCAGCTTAGCGAGCCGGCAATATCCGGGCTCGCGCGCGTCGCGGCACCGCTCGCGGCTGCCTGGAGGGTGGAGCGATATTCGGCGATTTCCCTGTCGATCTCGCTCTGGTCGGCGCCGAACTGCGCTAGGCGGCGCTGCTCCTGATCGATAGCGGCCAGGGCAGCCTGCCACTTCGCGGGATCGCTATCGGCGGAAACCATCGCCACATGGGCCGATTTCAGCAGATCCTGCGCACCGGCCTGCGCGCTGACGAAGGGCGGATTGGGCTGCTGTGCCAGAACTGACAGACGCCGGTTGAGAACGGCGAGGCCGATATCCTCCACCAGCTGCGAGCGGCGCTTGGCAGTCCTATCCGGCGAAGCGTCGTAGGCACGCGTCCAGGCAAGCTGCACGCGGGTCGCGCCACCCGGCACGATGACCGTGCCGACGCGCTCTCCACGGCTTTGGAGAGTGCCGAGATCAGGGTCTGCGGGTGCAGGTGCGGCGGGGACCCAATTGCCGAAGCGGTTGCGGATATCGGTTTCAATGGCGGCCGCATCGATATCGCCGACGACAATCAGGGTGGCGCGATCGGGGCGATAATAGCTGCGGTAGAAGTCCCGCAGCAGATCGACCGGAGCGTTGCTGATAATATCGGTCTTGCCGTTGGGCGGACGCTGCGGCACACGCTGCCCTGGCAGCAGCTGCGCAAGCAAACCGGCCCCGCCGCGATATTGCGGCGTGTCGCGCAGCTTCTCTTCCGAAAGGATGACGCCGCGCTCGCGGTCGAAGGCGCCGGCATCGAGCGTCAGTTCGCTCGCCGTCTCGCGCATCAGCATCAATCCAGTCGAAACCGTCTCCGGATTGGCTTCCGGCAGATCCAGCGCATAAACAGTTTCGCCATAGCTCGTGGACGCATTGGTATCCGCGCCGAAGGCAAGACCGAGCCGCTGGAGGGTGCGCACCATCTCGCCTTCCGGCACATGGGTCGAGCCCTTGAAGGCCATATGCTCGAGGAAATGCGCCAGACCCTGCTGGTCATCGCGCTCCTGCAACGAGCCAGCGCCGATGCGGAAGCGGATCGCCACCTGACCGGCCGGTGTTGCATTGTGCATGACGGCATAGCGCATGCCGTTCGGCAAAGTCCCAAAGCGAATTCCCTGCTCCACCGGCAGATCGCTTGCCGCCTGAGGCCAGCTGGCGACAGGCGTTTCCGCATAGGCGGGAGCTGCAACGGTAACGAGGAGTGCGAGCGATGTCGCAACGAAAAGTTTCCGGAATAGGCGGCCGGCTGGGTTTTGACGTGACATGCTTGCTTTGTTGGTGAGAACGATTGGATGATGCGATGCACGGGAGCCCGTACATCGCATCATCAGGCAAGCATTGCAATCCCGGCGCTTGTCACGCCGGGACTGTCCGATCTTACATATGGATCGGCTTGAAGAAGGTCGCGAGCGCGGCTTCCTTGACGGCTTCCGACATTGTCGGATGCGCGTGGCAGGTGCGGCCGAGATCTTCCGACGAACCGCCGAATTCCATCAGCACGGCGATCTCGTGGATCATCTCGCCGGCGCCGAAGCCGACGATATGGCCGCCGAGAACGCGGTCCGTTTCCTTATCCGCCAGGATCTTGACGAAACCGTCCGTCGCCAACATGGCGCGGGCGCGGCCGTTGGCCGAGAACGGGAACTTGCCGACCTTGTAGGCGATGCCAGCAGCCTTCAGCTCTTCCTCGGTCTTGCCGACGGAGGCGACTTCCGGCTGCGTATAGACCACGCTCGGAATGACGTCGTAGTTCACATGGCCGGCCTGGCCAGCGAGGATTTCCGCAAGCGCCACGCCCTCGTCTTCCGCCTTGTGGGCGAGCATCGGGCCCTTCACCACGTCGCCGATAGCATAGATGCCGGGGACGTTGGTCTTGAAGTGACCGTCGATCTCGACGCGGCCGCGATTGTCGAGCGCCACGCCGGCTTCTTCGAGGCCGAGGCCGGCCGTGTAGGGCTTGCGGCCGGTGGCAACGAGAACGACATCGGCATCGAGCACGACCTTGTCGCCGCCCTTGACCGGCTCGAAGGTAACCTTGGCGCCGTTGCCGGTTTTTTCAACGCCGACGACCTTGGCGCCGAGATGGAACTCAAGACCCTGCTTGGCAAGCATGCGCTGGAACTGCTTGGAGACTTCGCCGTCCATGCCGCCGAGGATGGTGTCGAGATATTCGACGACGGTGACCTTGGCGCCGAGACGCGACCAGACCGAGCCGAGCTCGAGGCCGATGACGCCGCCGCCGACCACGATCATCTTGCCCGGCACCTTGTCGAGCGCGATGCCGCCGGTCGAGGAGATGATGACCTTCTCGTCGATCTCCAGCGGAACGCCCGGAATGCCGGCAACGTCGGAGCCGGTGGCGATGACAATGTTCTTGCCTTCGATCCCGGTCACCTTGCCGTCTTCGGCCGTGACGGAAACCTTGCCGGCCGAAACGATCTTGCCGATGCCCTGGAAGGCATCGATCTTGTTCTTCTTGAAGAGGAAGGCGACGCCGTCGACGTTCGACTTAACCGTTGCATCCTTGTGCGCCAGCATCTTTTCAAGATTGAGCTTCGGAGCGGCAACTTCGACGCCGAGGGCATCCATGCCATGGCCGGCATGATGGAACACTTCGGAAGCGTGCAGCAGCGCCTTGGAGGGGATGCAACCGACATTGAGGCAGGTGCCGCCATAGGTCGCGCGCTTTTCGACGACCGCGACCTTCAGGCCGAGTTGCGCTGCCTTGACTGCGCAGACATAGCCGCCGGGGCCGGTTCCGATAATGATCACATCGTAGGACATGTTTTAATTTCCTTGTTTTGTATCTTTGTTAGTCAGTCGCCCGTGCCAAGGCAAGGCGGATGCCGAAGCCGACAAGCGCCGCTCCGGTGATGCGGTTGAACCATTTGCCTGATGCGATGAAACGGTCGCGCACCGGCTTGACGGTGAAGAAGGTGGAAACGCCGGCAAACCAGGCGACAAGCGCCGCCGCCATGCCGATGCCGTAGCTGAACTGGATGAGCGCCGGCGTATCGTGATGGACGAGCGTCGAAAACAGCGACAGGAAGAACAGCACCGGCTTCGGGTTCAGCGCATTGGTGATGAAGCCCGTCGCCAGGCAGCGCCAGACGGAAACCGGCTTGCGGTCTTCCTCGGTGATCTCGACATCCTTCACCTGGAAACCCGGCTGGCGGAAGGACTTGAAGCCGAGATAGACGAGATAGGCCACGCCTGCCCATTTGATCAGGCTGAACAGCATTAACGACTGCGACACGATCAGGCCCAGGCCAAGAATTGTGTAGCTGATGTGAAAGAGCAGCGAGAAGCCCATGCCGAGGCCCGTCATCATGGCGGCGCGGCGGCCATGCACGATGCTCTGGCGCAGGATCACGGCAAAATCGGCGCCCGGAATGACGATGAAGATCGAGAACACCGCCATCAGGCCGAGGAATTCGAGAATATATGGCATCTATCGACCCTTTCCGATCAGCGACCGCCGCTCACGTCGAGCACGGCACCGGTTATATAGGATGCGTGCGGGCTCAGCAGGTAGAGGATGGCATCCGCGACCTCATCAGCCGTTCCCGAGCGCTTCATCGGCAATTGTGGTGCGATATCGCGCGCCCGATCCGGCAGTCCGGCGGCCGCATGAATATCCGTATCGATGATGCCGGGCCTCACCGCATTCACCCGAATGCCTTCCGCCGCCACCTCGCGTGCAAGCCCGACAGTGAACGTATCGATCGCGCCCTTGGAGGCGGCATAATCGACATATTGCCCGCCACCGCCAAGCGTCGCCGCCATGGAGGAGACGTTGACGATCACTCCGCCCTTGCCGCCATGCCGGGTCGACATGCGGCGCACGGCTTCGGCCGCCGCCAGCATCGAGCCGGTGACGTTGATGCGAAACATGCGGTCGATCCGCTCCGGCGTCATTTCATCCAGGCGCTGGATGACATCGACGATGCCGGCATTGTTGACGAGCCCGTCGATGCGGCCGAAATGCGCATCGACCTTGGCGAAGATGGCTTTGATATCCTTGGGCTTGCCGACATCGCCGGCAACTGCGATCGCCTGGCCGCCGGCGTCAACGATCGTCCCCACCACCGCCTCGGCCGCATCCTTGTTGGACGCATAATTGACCGCAACGGCCCAGCCGTGCTGAGCGGCTGCCAGACAAACCGCGGCACCGATGCCACGGCTGCCGCCGGTCACGAGAAGAACAGGTGTGTCGTCGGTCATTGATTGCATCCTTTCAGACTAAGGACATCCCACGGCGCGACAGTTGCCTTGCCCTTGCCCCAGAGGGACGACTTCTGGATCGAGGGACCGAGCGCCGGCAGGAACAGCCGATCCGCCGCGCTCTCGCCTTCTCCCGGCAATGCGCGGATATGGCCTTTCAGATCCGAGGCATAGACCATGCCCTGCCACACGGTGCAGGCCCTGAGGTCGGCTCCCGTTACATCCCCTTCAGGACATTCGAACATGATCCGGCCATCGGCGCGCAGATGGTCGTCTGTGCGCATCACGATCCCATCGGCCACGATATTGGTGTTGCGCACTGCAAGCTTGAATCTGTTGCTGATGGATGATTCCGAACCCATGGGCTCGAAGCGCAGCTCATAGGCATTGTCCATATCGACATAGACAGCCTTTTCCTGCACGCATTCTTCCGCATAGGCAGGCACGGGATTGACCGCGCAGGCCAGCATTATCCAAGGCATCGAGGCCAGTCGGTTCATCGTGCTTGCGATCGGCATCGTCATTGCCCTCCCGGCTCGCGCCGGCCGTCGGCATTTTCCATGACGCCGAAATCAGTGAACAGAACCAGCGGCCTGCCAGCGGCATCCAGCCCCCAGAACACCGGATAGAAGCCATCACCCCAGCCGCTCGAGAAGATGGCGAGATTGCCTCGTTTGCCCGATATCGGCCGATGTAAGACGTAGTCGTCGTTATTCGGCTGCAGCTCGGAGGCCAGAACGTCATCATAGTAGTTGATATCCGACGACGACTTCTCTGCCTGGACCTGCTTTTCGCGCTCCTGGATCAGCGCGAAGGTGTCGGCATCCATGTAGCAGCCAAGACCGGCATCGACCGGATAGCCGAAGAACTCATCATTCTTCAGCGAGTTGATATCCTGGCCGGGGACCACGGCCAGTTCCCAGCGCACCGGCTTGCCCTCGGCAAAACGCATGCTGGCCGCAGCGATGCGGCCTAAGGCTTGATACAAGGTAACGGGATAATCGCCGGGAGAAACGGTGCGAGTAAATGCGGCGCGGTCAGGCCCGACGAGCGGGTCGCTGGCGACGATGCGCCCGGAGGTCAGTTCCACCTTGCCGATGTGCAGGACATTGATCGAGCGGGCGGCAAGATCGGCGTCGCCAAGCGACGCCAGATCGAGATTGCTGCTGAGTTTGGAAATGTCGAACTCCGCCGCGCCGGCGGAGGATGGCACCCATGCGGCGACGGCGCATAGCAATCCGCGCAGCGTCCGCATGGGCCATGTCGACATGATCCAACGCTCCCCTTAGAGATCGAGAACGAGACGTTCCGGATCTTCCAGGCTTTCCTTGACGCGCACGAGGAAGGTAACCGCTTCCTTGCCGTCGACGATGCGGTGATCGTAGGAGAGCGCCAGATACATCATCGGACGGATGACGACCTGGCCGCCGATGGCGACCGGACGTTCCTGGATCTTGTGCATGCCGAGAATGCCCGACTGCGGCGCATTCAGGATCGGCGAGGACATCAACGAACCGTAGACGCCGCCATTGGTAATGGTGAAGGTGCCGCCCTGCATGTCGGCCATCGCCAGCGTACCGTCGCGAGCCGCCTTCGCCAGACGGCCAAGCTCCTTCTCGACTTCCGCGATCGACATCTGATCCGCATCGCGGATAACGGGAACGACAAGACCCTTGTCGGTGCCGACGGCCATGCCGACGTGGCAGTAGTTCTTGTAGATGATGTCAGTGCCGTCGATCTCGGCGTTGACAGCAGGCAGTTCCTTCAGCGCATGGGTGACGGCCTTGGTGAAGAAGCCCATGAAGCCGAGCTTCACGCCATGCTTCTTCTCGAAGATGTCCTTGTACTTGTTGCGCAGGTCCATGACGGCCTTCATGTCCACCTCGTTGTAGGTGGTGAGCATGGCAGCAGTATTCTGCGCATCCTTGAGGCGCTTGGCGATCGTCTGCCGCAGACGGGTCATCTTGACGCGCTCTTCGCGGTTGACGTCCTCGACGGCGGTCGGGGCGCGGGCGGCAACCGGTGCCGCCGGCGCGGCGGCGGGAGCCGAAGCAGCCTTGGCAACCGCAGCGATCACATCACCTTTCAGGACCTGGCCGCGCTTGCCGCTGCCTTCGACCTGATCGGCGGAGAGATTGTTTTCGGCAAGCAGCTTGCCGGCAGCCGGTGCCGGCGGCATGGAAGAAGCCGGAGCGGAAACGGCGGGGGCAGCAACCGGTGCAGCGGCGGCGGGCGCCGGAGCAGCAGCAGCGGCGGCGGGTGCGGCAGCCTGTGCCGGAGCGGCGGCAGCGCCGTTGCCGGCGGAGATCTGGCCGAGCAGCGCACCGAGACCCACGGTTTCGCCGGCCTGGGCAACGATTTCGGAAAGCGTGCCGGCAGCAGGCGCCGGAACTTCGATCGTCACCTTGTCGGTTTCAAGTTCGAGAAGCGGCTCATCGGCCTTGATGGCATCGCCGACCTTCTTGAACCAGGTACCGACGGTCGCTTCGCTGACGGATTCGCCGAGGGTAGGAACGCGGATTTCAGTGGCCATTGTTCAAATCCTGATTTTTCGTCTTTATGAGTTGGATGGAATTCCGGCGACAGAAGACCGGAGAATGAGTGAGGGCATCGGCGAGATTTCGATACGGAAACCGAGCCCGGCGAGTAGGACGGGATCGGCATCACCAATCGACTTGGCGGCATCAACATGCTCCACGTCGACAATGGCCATGCCGAAAGCACCATCGGCCGCGAAGACCGGGCCGACGACAATTGCCGTCCCGGCATTCGCATGTTCTCGCCAATAGGCGGCGTGTTGCTGCATGGCGGCCATCTCCTCCTCCGTGGCGTCATGCGGGAAGCTGGGGCGCGGCGGCACAAGTTTCAGATGAAAATAGGCCATCGCGCAACCCCTCAACCGCCGAGCGCGTCCTCGAGGAACGCCGCAAGCTGCGACAGATGCTTGGACATCAACCCCGTCGCCGGAGAGGCGGCGGCCGGACGACCGGTGTAGCGAACGCGCTGGTACTTCGCATCGATATGGGCAAGCACCCATTCCAGATACGGATCGATGAAGGACCATGCGCCCATGTTCTTCGGCTCTTCCTGGCACCAGACCATTTCCGCATTGCGGAAGCGGCTAAGCTCGTTGATGAGCGCCTTGGCCGGGAACGGATAGAGCTGTTCGATGCGCAGCAGGTAGATATCGTCGATGCCGCGTTTCTCACGCTCTTCCAGCAGATCGTAATAGACCTTGCCCGAGCAGATGACAACGCGACGGATCTTGTTATCCTTCTGCAGCTTGATCGGGCTGTCCTTGATCAGCTCCGCATCATCCCAGAGCAGGCGATGGAAGGAGCTTTCGCCGGCCATCTCCGCAAGGGTCGATACGGCGCGCTTGTGGCGCAGCAGCGACTTCGGCGTCATCAGGATCAGCGGCTTGCGGAAGTCGCGCTTCAGCTGACGACGCAGGATGTGGAAGTAGTTCGCCGGCGTCGTAACGTTGGCGACCTGCATGTTGTCTTCGGCGCAGAGCTGCAGGTAGCGTTCCAGGCGAGCCGAGGAGTGTTCCGGACCCTGGCCTTCATAGCCATGCGGCAGCAGGCAGACCAGACCCGACATGCGCAGCCACTTGCGTTCACCCGACGAGATGAACTGGTCGAACACGACCTGTGCACCATTGGCGAAGTCGCCGAACTGGGCTTCCCAAAGGGTCAGCGCGTTCGGACGGGCAAGCGAGTAGCCGTATTCGAAGCCGAGAACCGCCTCTTCCGAGAGCATCGAGTTGATGACTTCGTAGCGGGCCTGGGTCGGCGAGAGATTGGCGAGCGGAATGTAACGCTCCTCGGTCTCCTGATCGTAGAGAACCGAGTGGCGCTGCGAGAAGGTGCCGCGTTCGCAGTCCTGACCGGACAGGCGAATCTTGTGGCCTTCGACGACGAGAGAACCGAAGGCCAGAGCCTCCGCCATTGCCCAATCGATGCCCTCGCCGGTCTGCACCATGTTGGCGCGGTTTTCCATGAAGCGCTGGATGGTGCGGTGCGCATGGAAGCCAGCCGGGATTTCCGACAGCTTGCGGCCGATTTCCTTCAGCGACTTCATCGGCACGGCGGTCTTGCCGCGGCGCTGCTCGTCGGCATTGTCGGCCGTATGCAGGCCGGACCACTCACCGTCAAGCCAGTCGGCCTTGTTCGGCTTGTAGGACTGGCCGGCCTCGAACTCCTGCTCGAGATGGGCGCGCCAGTCGGCCTTCATCTTTTCGACTTCGCCTTCGGTCAGCACGCCTTCGCTGATCAGCCGCTGCGAATAGATCTGCAGTACCGTCTTATGGGCGCGGATAACCTTGTACATGTTCGGCTGCGTGAAGGACGGCTCATCGCCTTCATTGTGGCCGTAACGGCGGTAGCAGAAGAGATCCACCACGACCGGCTTGTGGAACTTCATGCGGAATTCGGTCGCGATCTTCGCGGCATAGACGACCGCTTCCGGATCGTCGCCGTTGACGTGGAAGATCGGTGCCTCGATCATCTTGGCGACGTCGGACGGATAGGGCGACGAGCGCGAGAAGGCCGGATTGGTGGTGAAACCGATCTGGTTGTTGATGATGACGTGCATCGTGCCGGCAACGCGGTGGCCGCGCAGACCGGAGAGGCCGAGGATTTCGGCAACGACGCCCTGGCCGGCGAAAGCCGCGTCACCATGGATGAGCAGCGGCACGACCTTGGCGCGCTCGGACAGCGGTATGATATCGCCGTCCCACTGGGTGGCGCCCATATCCTGCTTGGCGCGGGCCTTGCCCATGACCACCGGGTTGACGATTTCGAGGTGCGACGGGTTTGCCGTCAGCGACACGTGCACCTTGGCGCCGTCGAAATCACGGTCCGAGGAGGCTCCGAGGTGGTACTTCACGTCGCCCGAGCCTTCGACTTCGTCCGGCGCGTAGGAGCCGCCCTTGAACTCGTGGAAGATGGCGCGATGCGGCTTGCCCATGACCTGGGAGAGCACGTTCAAACGGCCGCGATGGGCCATGCCGAACACGGCTTCACGAAGACCGAGCTGACTGCCGCTCTTGAGGATCTGTTCGAGCGCCGGGATCAGCGATTCACCGCCGTCGAGGCCGAAGCGCTTGGTGCCCTTGAACTTGACGTCGAGGAACTGCTCATAGCCCTCGGCTTCGATGATCTTCTGAAGGATGGCCTTCTTGCGCTCGGGATTGAAGGCGATGCCCTTGTCCGGACCTTCGATGCGCTCTTGAATCCAGGCCTTTTCCTCCGGATTGGAGATGTGCATGAATTCGACGCCGAGGGTGGAGCAGTAGGTGCGCTCAAGGATCTCGATCATCTCGCGAATGGTCGCGAATTCGAGTCCGAGCACGTTGTCGATGAAGATCTTACGGTCGAGGTCGGCCTCGGTGAAGCCGTAAGCTTCCGGCGACAGTTCCTTGTAGTCTTCGACCGGGGCCGCAATGCCGAGCGGATCGAGCTTGGCATGCAGATGACCGCGCATGCGATAGGCGCGGATCATCATGATGGCGCGGACGGAATCGCGCGTCGCCTGCAGGACGTCGGTCGCGCTCGCCGGCGCTCCGGCGGTTTCGGCCTTGGCCTTCAGCTTGGTTTCGATGACCTTTTCGACAACGCCCCAGTCGCCATCGAGCGCGGAGACGAGATCGCCCTTTGCCGGGATCGGCCAGTTCTTGCGCTGCCAGGAGGCGCCCTTGGCCGCCTTCTTCACATCGTCGGGACTATCCTCGAGCGCCTTGAAGAACGACCGCCACTCGTCGGAGACCGATGAAGGATCGTCCTCGTAGCGCGCGTAGAGCTGCTCGATATAGGCAGCATTGGCGCCATCCAGGAACGAGGTGATCTGAAATTGCTCGTTGGCTTCTTGCCTTGCCATGGTGAATCTGCGGGCGCTCTCGCCCGTCTCCCAACTTGTTAGCATTGCCGGTTTTCGGGTCCCCGGCGACCGTATTTCATCTGAGGCCATCAAGGCCGTCGGTATGCACTTGCGAATATCTAAACCGGACGGGACAAGGCAACTGCCGCCCCATCCGGCCTTGCTTTAGGTAGGCTCAGCCCTTCAGGACTTCCACCAGCGTCTTGCCGAGACGCGCCGGCGACGGCGACACGCGGATGCCTGCCGATTCCATCGCTGCAATCTTGTCTTCCGCGCCGCCCTTGCCGCCGGAAATAACGGCGCCGGCATGGCCCATCGTGCGGCCGGGAGGAGCCGTGCGGCCGGCGATGAAGCCGACCATCGGCTTCTTGCGGCCCTTCTTGGCTTCGTCCTTGAGGAACTGTGCCGCGTCTTCTTCAGCCGAACCGCCGATTTCGCCGATCATGATGATCGACTTGGTTTCGTCGTCGGCGAGGAACATTTCCAGGACGTCGATGAATTCGGTGCCCTTGACCGGGTCGCCGCCGATGCCGACAGCCGTCGTCTGGCCGAGGCCTTCATTGGTGGTCTGGAACACGGCTTCGTAGGTCAGCGTGCCGGAACGCGAGAGAACGCCGACGGAGCCCTTCTTGAAGATGGAGCCCGGCATGATGCCGATCTTGCATTCGTTCGGGGTGAGAACGCCTGGGCAGTTCGGTCCGATCAGGCGCGACTTCGACTTGATCAGACGGTCCTTGACCTTGACCATGTCGGCGACCGGAATGCCTTCCGTGATGCAGACAATGAGCGGGATTTCGGCTTCGATCGCCTCGAGGATCGCGGCTGCGGCGCCTGCCGGCGGAACGTAGATGACCGAGGCGTTGGCGCCGGTCGCATCCTTGCCTTCGGCGACGGACTTGAAGATCGGCAGCTTTTCGCCCTTGGAGCCGGTCCAGGTTTCACCGCCCTTGGAAGGGTGGATACCGCCGACCATCTTCGTGCCGTGATAGGCGAGCGCCTGTTCAGTGTGGAAAGTGCCGGTCTTGCCGGTCAGGCCCTGAACCAGAACCTTGGTGTCTTTGTTGATGAGAATAGACATGCGAGGCCTTTGTTACGAGAGGTTGGAAGACGCGGAGGCAACGCGGCGATAGACACCGCTGACGACCTCCTGCCATGTATCGCTGCCGGCGGGCGAGAACGTGACGCCCATGCGGTAGCAGTCTTCATTTTCGAACTGGAAGAGAGTGCGTTGCTGACCGCGCGGCGAGACCCTGGTCAGGACAAGCTTGTCGTCGATCCACTCGCCGGAGGCCGGCGCGGCGGGCACAAAACCCACCGTATCGAACTGATAGAACTTGTAGGCCTGATCCGCAGCGTCGAAGCCAAGAATGTTCCGGGCTTCGAACGATGTGCTGCCGTCCCGCGTCTGCACGTAGCGCTGCTCGACGAAAAACCCGCCGAACAGACACTCGGCCGCAAGTCGCGCGGTTGCCGTACCTTCCTTCGTCCAGGCCGAAGCCGCGACATGCTCTTCCCCTTCCCAGGTGCCGGCAAAGGCACCGAGGCGAAGATGAGCAGCCGTTGGAGCGAAGGAAGCAGCCATCCCGATCAGCCCTTGACTGCCTTCACGATCTTCTGGGCGGCATCGTCCAGGTCATCCGCGGAGATGACGTTGAGACCGGATTCGTTGATGATCTTCTTGCCGAGCTCGACGTTGGTGCCTTCGAGGCGCACGACGAGCGGAACCTTCAGACCGACTTCCTTCACGGCTGCGAGCACGCCTTCGGCAATGACGTCGCACTTCATGATGCCGCCGAAGATGTTGACCAGAATGCCCTGGACAGCCGGATCGGCGGTGATGATCTTGAAGGCGGCCGTGACCTTTTCCTTGGAAGCGCCGCCGCCGACATCGAGGAAGTTCGCCGGCTCGGCGCCGTAGAGCTTGATGATGTCCATGGTTGCCATGGCGAGACCGGCGCCGTTGACCATGCAGCCGATGTTGCCGTCGAGGGCGACATAGGCGAGATCGTATTCGTGGGCCTGGATTTCCTTCTCGTCTTCTTCGGTCGTATCGCGCAGCGCGCGGATGTCTTCATGACGGAAGAGTGCGTTGCCGTCGAAGGAAACCTTGGCGTCGAGAACGCGAAGGCGGCCGTTGGTCATGACGATCAGCGGGTTCACTTCGAGGAGCGCCATGTCCTTCTCGACGAAGGCCTTGTAGAGGATCGGGAAGAGCTTGGCGGCATCTTCGCGGGCAGCGCCCTCAAGCTTCAGCGCGTCGGAAAGAGCAGCCGTGTTGGCAGCCGTCACACCTGTCGACGGGTCAATGGCGACGGTGATGATCTTTTCCGGCGTGTCATGCGCAACGGTCTCGATGTCCATGCCGCCTTCGGTCGAAACGACGAAGGCAACCTGACCGACGGAACGGTCGACCAGGATCGAGAGATAGAGTTCGCGGTCGATGTCGGCGCCGTCCTCGATGTAGAGGCGGTTGACCTGCTTGCCGGCCGGGCCGGTCTGCTTGGTAACCAGCGTGTGACCGAGCATTTCCTTGGCGTTGGCGACGACGTCGTCGACCGACTTGGCGAGGCGAACGCCGCCCTTGGCATCCGGGCCCAGTTCCTTGAACTTGCCCTTGCCGCGGCCGCCGGCGTGGATCTGGCTCTTGACCACGTAAAGCGGGCCCGGAAGCTGCTTGGCAGCGGCGGCGGCTTCATCCGCCGAGAAGATGGCAACGCCGTCCGCGACGGGTGCGCCATAGCTCTTCAACAGCGCCTTGGCCTGGTATTCATGAATGTTCATGGGTCTATCCCTGTTGGAACGCGGAAATTACTTCAGCGACGGCGCGATCGTGGCGCAGGCTTCGCAAAGACCCGCAACGGCTGCGACCGACTTGTCGAAGGCTTCCTTTTCAGCCTTGTTCAGGTCGATTTCGATGACACGCTCGATGCCGCCAGCACCGATGACGGTGGGAACGCCGACATACATGTCCTTGACGCCGTACTGGCCATCAAGGTGCGCGGCGCAGGGCAGGACGCGCTTCTTGTCCTTGAGGTAGGACTCGGCCATGGCAATGGCGGACGCGGCCGGAGCGTAATAGGCAGAACCGGTCTTGAGCAGGCCGACGATCTCGGCGCCGCCGTCACGGGTGCGCTGGATGATTTCTTCGAGGCGCTCGGCGGTCAGCCAGCCCATGTTGACGAGATCCGTCAGCGGGATGCCGGCAACGGTGGAGTAGCGGGCGAGCGGAACCATCGAGTCGCCGTGGCCGCCGAGAACGAAAGCCGTGACGTCTTCGACCGATACGTTGAATTCCTTGGCGAGGAAGAGGCGGAAGCGCGAGCTATCGAGCACGCCAGCCATGCCCACGACCTTGTTGGTCGGCAGGCCCGAGAATTTCTGCAGCGCCCAGACCATGGCGTCGAGCGGATTGGTGATGCAGATCACGAAAGCATTCGGGGCATACTTCTTGATGCCGGCGCCGACCTGTTCCATGACCTTGAGGTTGATGCCGAGAAGATCGTCGCGGCTCATGCCCGGCTTGCGGGGAACGCCGGCGGTGACGATGCAGACGTCAGCGCCTTCGATCGCGGAATAGTCGCTGGCGCCGGTGAGGTTGGCGTCGAAGCCCTCGACGGGAGAGGACTGGGCGATATCGAGGCCCTTGCCCTGAGGAATGCCGTCCGCGATGTCGAACAGGACGATGTCGCCCAGTTCCTTCAGGCCGGCGAGATGCGCCAGCGTGCCACCAATCATGCCAGAACCAATAAGTGCGATCTTGTTGCGCGCCATTTCGGTGTATCCTTTGCGATCAAAATCCGTGGCGGGACACCGTGACAGGCATCCACAATAGCCGCCAATCGCATAGACCCAAAGGCCGAAATTGGCAATTGATTATTTTGAGATCAGGAATTTCAATCGGTTAGATCGAAAAATTCTTACGTAAACGTAAGACAACCTGTCACCGAATTGTCACTCGGCGGCACGCTTGGCCGGAGTCTGAGCCAGATATTCGGCGCTCCGCATCTCGAAAAGCCGCGATGCCGTGCGGTCGAATTCGAAGCCTTCCGTCCCCCGCCGCTCCTCGAGCAGATCTTCCGGCATGGTAGCCGCGGAGATGTAGAGACGGATATTATGATCGTAGAGCGTGTCGATCAGAATGATAAAACGCTTCGTCTGGTTGCGCTTGTCCGGCCCGAGCTTCGGCACGCGATCGAGGAAGATCGTATCGAACCGTTCGGCGATGGCGAGGAAATCGGCAGGCCCGAGCGGCACGTCGCAGAGATCGGCGAAGGAAAAGCGTGCCATGCGGTCGACGGCCAGAGGCACATGGATGGAGCGCCCCTTCATCGGGATCTCCATCGGCTGCGCCTTGCGCCCATGCAACGCCTGCATCCAGGAGGCATCCATCGCCATGTCGGTGCGCTGGTCCAGCGGCGTCAGATAGACGGGCTGACTGTTCAGCTTCTCCATGCGATAGTCGGTCGGCGAGTCCAGCGTCACCACATCGACATGCTTCTTGAGGAGATCGATGAAGGGCAGAAAGAGGCCGCGATTGAGCCCGTCGCGATAGAGATTGTCCGGCTCGACATTCGAGGTGGCGATCAGCACGCAGCCGAGCGAGAACAGTTCGGAAAACAGCCGCGACAGGATCATCGCGTCGGCAATGTCGGTCACCGTGAATTCGTCGAAGCAAAGCAGTTCGGCTTCGGCATAGAGATCGGCGGCGACAGGTGGTATGGGATCGGCCTGCTTGGTCTCGCCATTCTTGAATTTCAGCCGCTGCGCCGCGATGCGATTGTGCACATCGGTCATGAACTCGAAGAAATGCGCCCGGCGTTTCTTCTGGCAGGGCGCCATCGAGAAGAACATGTCCATCAACATAGTCTTGCCGCGCCCGACGCTGCCGTGAATATAGAGGCCCTTGATCGTCTCGATCGACTTCTTGCGGGCAGCAAACATCCAGCCGAGCGCGCTGGATTTTGCGGCGGGCCGCTTGCGCTTGAGATCGGCAAGCACCCGGTCCAGCATTTTCGCCACATCCATCTGTGCCGAATCCACCTGAAGGGATCCGGACGCCGTCAGCGCCTTCAGCTGTTCGCAGACGCTGATCGAATAATCTGGCATGGGCTGCATGGGGAAATATCCGCCTGTGCAAAATAAGGGCGCATCCGAAGGATGCTGCCCCTTTCAGAATAAGCTTATCGGCTGAGGCTGAGCGGCTGGCCGGAGGCGGTCGAACCGTCGAAACGCGAATCGGCCGTCTTGTAGACCGTACCGATCGTCGAGCCGTCACGATTCTTCAGGAGAACCTGCTTGCCGGAGACTTCCCACGAGCCCATCGAGGTCAGTTCGCCCGCGCAGCCGCGCGTACCGCCGCGTGAGCCGCTGCCGAGGTTGGTCAATGTCAGGAACATATCGCAGCTCGATCCGCCATTGCTCACCTTCCAGCTGCCGACCATCGATTCCTTCGTGACATCCATGGCCGAAGCCGCCATCGCCTGCTGCTGCGCCGGATTGGCTGCATTCGGCGCGCTCGCCGGCGCCGCCGGGAATTGCGAGCCGTTACCGGCGCCGGGAGGCGGAAGCTGACTGGATTGGACGGAAGGAACAGGCTGAGCCTGCAGTGGTGCCGGAGACGAATAACTGTCGTTATTGTATGCCGTGCGCTGGCAACCGGCAAGCGACAGGCCAATCGCCGCAGCCGTCACTGCATATCTGAACTGCATCATCACACTCCTAAATGATTGTCCACCGCTGACATCGACAAAGTGATATTTAATGATGTCCGAATTATCGTATTTCACTTTGGTTAATCAAGTCGATACCGCCACAAATTGCCGAAGGCCATAGCTGGACAAGAATCGGGTGGTTTCAAGGCTAACCTGCTGAACCCACCCAAAGACGGCCCGAACGGCAAATTTCGTCATCCTCTGTGATTCACAGCGCTATCGAATACCCATCCGGAGCCGGGTGATATCTGATGTCACCTGGACGATCACTCCGCCGCTTCGGCAAACCTGTCGAAGCGATATTCCCATTTTCGATCAAAACCGCAGGCATTCTGATGGGAATGAAGCGCCGGGTCAGACCCGCCGCTCGACCATCATCTTCTTGATTTCGGCGATCGCCTTGGCCGGGTTCAGACCCTTCGGGCAGGTCTGGGCGCAGTTCATGATCGTATGGCAGCGATAGAGACGGAAGGGATCCTCGAGGTTGTCGAGGCGCTCGCCCTTGGCTTCGTCTCTGGAGTCGATCAGCCAGCGATAGGCCTGCAGCAGAACGGCAGGGCCGAGGTAACGGTCGCCGTTCCACCAGTAGCTCGGACAGGAGGTAGAGCAGCAGGCGCACAGAATGCATTCGTAGAGGCCGTCAAGCTTCAGGCGGTCCTCATGGCTCTGCTTCCATTCCTTGGCCGGCGGCGGCGATACCGTCTTCAGCCAGGGCTCGATCGAGCGATGCTGGGCATAGAAGTTCGTCAAGTCAGGCACGAGATCCTTGACGACGGGCATATGCGGTAGCGGATAGACCTTCACGGTGCCCTTGATCTCATCCAGACCCTTGGTGCAGGCGAGCGTGTTGGTGCCGTCGATGTTCATCGCGCAGGAGCCGCAAATGCCTTCGCGACAGGAGCGGCGCAGCGTCAGCGTCGGGTCGATCTTGTTCTTGATGTAAAGCAGACCGTCAAGCACCATCGGGCCGCAATCGTCGACATCGATGTAATAGGTATCGATGCTCGGGTTCTGACCGTCATCCGGGCTCCAGCGATAGACGCGGAATTCGCGCGTGTTCTTGGCACCGACCGGCTTCGGCCAGACCTTGCCTTCGCGCATCTGAGAGTTCTTGGGGAGAGCGAGTTCAACCATGGTCAGTTCCTCTCAGATCAATATACGCGTGCCTTCGGCTCGATCTTGTGCGGATCGATGCCTTCGGCGATCAGGTCGGTGTGAACCGGACGATAGTCGAGCTTCACGTCGCCTGCCTCGTTGACCCAGGCGAGCGTATGCTTGCGCCAGTTCTCGTCGTCGCGGCCGCCAAACTTGCCCTCGGTATAATCCTCGCGGGCATGCGAGCCGCGGCTCTCCTTGCGGGCCTCGGCGCCGTAGATCGTCGTGATGGCGTTGGCCATCAGATTGTGCAGTTCCAGCGTTTCGACGAGATCGGAATTCCAGATCAGCGAGCGGTCGGTAACCTTGATGTCGGGCAGTTCCTTCCAGATCGCCGACAGGCGCCGGCAGCCGGATTCCAGCGATTCCTGGGTGCGGAACACGGCGGCATCTTCCTGCATGGCGCGCTGCATCTTCTCGCGCAGTGCCGCCGTCGGCGTTGAGCCGCTGGCATGGCGCAGGCGATCGAAGCGCTCCATGATCTTGTCGCAGGCGGCAACGTTGACAGGCGGAACCGGGCTGTTGCGGTCGATGACCTGGCCGGCGCGGATGGCGGCGGCACGGCCAAAGACCACGAGGTCGATCAGCGAGTTGGAGCCGAGACGATTGGCGCCGTGCACCGAAGCGCAGCCAGCTTCGCCGACGGCCATCAGGCCCGGCAGCACGCGCTCGGGATTGTTGCTATCGGCATTCAACACTTCGCCCCAATAGTTCGTGGGAATGCCGCCCATATTGTAGTGAACGGTCGGAAGCACGGGGATCGGATCGCGGGTCACATCGACGCCGGCGAAGATGCGGGCGCTCTCAGAGATGCCGGGTAGGCGCTCGTGCAGTACGGCCGGATCGAGATGGTCGAGATGCAAGAAGATATGGTCCTTGTTCTTGCCGACGCCGCGACCCTCGCGGATTTCCAGTGTCATGCAGCGCGAAACGACGTCACGCGAGGCAAGGTCCTTCGCCGAGGGCGCATAGCGTTCCATGAAGCGCTCGCCTTCGGAATTGACGAGATAACCGCCTTCGCCGCGCGCGCCTTCGGTGATCAGGCAGCCCGATCCGTAGATGCCGGTCGGATGGAACTGCACGAATTCCATGTCCTGCAGCGGCAGTCCGGCGCGGGCCACCATGCCGCCACCATCGCCCGTGCAGGTATGGGCGGAGGTCGCCGAGAAATAGGCGCGGCCATAGCCGCCGGTCGCCAGAACCACCATCTTGGCGGCGAAGCGATGGATCGTGCCGTCATCGAGGCACCAGGCAACGACGCCGGTGCAACGGCTGCCATCGTCGGACATGATGAGGTCGAGCGCGAAATACTCGATGAAGAATTCCGCATTGTTGCGCAGCGACTGTCCGTAGAGCGTATGCAGGATGGCGTGGCCCGTACGGTCGGCAGCGGCACAGGTGCGCTGCACTGGCGGTCCCTCGCCGAAATTCTGCATGTGGCCGCCGAACGGGCGCTGATAGATCTTGCCTTCTTCGTTTCGCGAGAAGGGCACGCCGTAATGCTCGAGTTCGTAGACGGCCTTCGGCGCTTCCATGACCATGTACTGCATCGCATCGACGTCGCCGAGCCAGTCGGAGCCCTTGACGGTGTCGTATAGATGCCACTGCCAGCTGTCCGGCGTCATGTTCTGCAGCGAGGCGGCAATGCCGCCCTGGGCTGCGACGGTGTGGGAGCGGGTCGGGAAGACCTTGGTGATGCAGGCGGTGCGGAAGCCCTGTTCGGCCATGCCGAGCGTGGCGCGCAGGCCGGCGCCGCCGGCGCCGACGACGATCACGTCATAGGAGTGGTCGATATACTTGTAGGCTTTGCCGTTCTGAGCGGGCCCATTCTGAGCGGATGAGTTCGGTGCCATGATGCAATTATCCTACGAACGCGATCTTCAGAATGGCGAAAAGACAGAGGCCCGCCACGACGATCGCGAAGAACGTGTTGAGCATGAGAAGGACGATCTTGGCGAATTCGCCATGAACATAGTCCTCGATGATGACCTGCATGCCGATCTTCATATGAATGAGGGCGGAGATCACCATCAGGCCGAAGATGACGGCGACGATCGGGTTCGAGATCGCATGCACGACTTCAGCGTAGGGCGCGCCGGCATAGATCATCAGGAAGATGACGAAGAAGAGGAAAAGTGGAACATTGGCAACGGCGGTCAGGCGCTGGCGCCAGAAATGATCGGTACCTTCCTTGGCGGAACCGAGACCGCGGACTTTGCCCAGAGGAGTGCGCATATCCATGAGAAATATCCTTTAAAGCATGATCCCGAAATGCGCCCAGGCGCTTCCGGGAGCGATCATGCCAATCAACCCAGCCGGATGACGATGCCGATGATCCAGACCAGCGCGGTCAGACAGATCGAGCCGATGAGCGTGAACTTGGCCATCTTCGTCGAGACGGCGGGATCGAAACCATGCCCGAGATCCCAGATGAAATGACGAAAGCCACCCAGCATATGGTGCAGCAGCGCCCAGGTGTAGCCGAGCAGAATGATGCGGCCGATGATCGTACCCATGATCCAGTTGACCAGATCGAAATAGCCCTGACCCGTCGCTGCGGCGATCAGCCACCAGGCGACCAGCAGCGTGCCGAAGTAGAGCGCGCCGCCGGTAATGCGGTGGACGATCGACATGACCATGGTGGGGATGGGTTTGTAGATTTGCAGATGCGGCGACAGAGGCCGGTTTTGTGTGACGTTCGCCATCAGAACCTCGCGGCGTTACGATACGCTTAGAACCCGGATATCCGGGGCAACGCGCGCGGGGATGCGCAGTGTGCGTTGCATCATTGCGACCAATAATCACAGAGACGGCCATCGACAAGCACAATTGATGCCTGCATCGAATTTAATCGATTCGGATCGCTTTGCACTTTAGCGAGCATGCAGAGAAGAGCCTCCCATTCCGGCCCATTTACCATTTCGGCAAGCCTGACATGGACTTCGCTGCAGTCTTCGGGCAATCTGCCGTTAAGATTTCATTAACGAACCGAAGCGGATCGAATCATGGCCCCGCATCTTTTCAAGGCAGCAGCGCTCGTTTTAGCGGCAGCCGCCATCCTTTCCTTCACGCCGGCCTCGGCCAGCGACTATCGCCAGTGGCACCATCACAACCGCTCCGGCATCGTGCGCCTCAATCAAATATCCCAACCGCAGGGTTCAGGGCAGCAACCCGCCCGGATCGTGATCATGGAACGACGCGATGCGGCAAGCGCCGGCAGCTATGCCGGTTCGGCCGACGTCTATCGGGCTGATGGCGGTACCTATGTTATCGGCTATGGCGGCTACAATCCTTATGCCCGGTCCGCTGCGGCGCAGCTGCGACCGAAGGCGAAGGTCATCGATGTCCGCTATGCCGGCAATCCCTGCTCATACGAAGCGGGCGTCTGCGTCATCCGGCATTGATGATTCTCAATCGGCGAGAAATCGCCAGACCGTCGTTTTCTTGACTTCGCTGTCCTCAAGCGCCCGCGTCACCGGCACTTGATAGGTCGCCTGCTCTTGCAGACGATCCTTGGGAAGATAGGCCCTGCCGGGATCGCCGACCAGAACCGTCTTCCCGTCACCCGCCAAACGTCGTAGCCAGGGAACGAGGCTCGCGGCAAAATCGCGATCATAGAAGACATCGCCGGCGAGAATGACGCCCTCATCCACGGCCTGCCCGATCATATCGTCGCCGGAAAAATCCAGGGCCACGCCGTTTTCAGCGGCATTGAGCCGGATCGCCGTGCCCGCCCACGGATCGATATCGACGGCCAGCACATGGGCCGCACCCGCTCGCTTGGCAGCAATCGCGACAAGTCCGGAGCCGCTCGCAAAATCCAGCACGGTTTTGCCGGTCACGGTCTCCGGATGATCGAGAATATAGCGCGCAAGACCTTGACCGCCCGCCCAGGCAAAAGCCCAGAAGGGCGGCGGCAGGCCGATCTCTTCCAGCTCCTCTTCTGTCTTCACCCACAGCTCATGCGCCTCGCTTGCAAGATGCAGCCGGATTTCCGGCACATGCGGCGGCGCCATGAGGCTGGTATTGGCACGGATGAAGCTCTCGGGATCGGTTTTCACTCAACCTCCAGCCTGATCAGACCGGCGGATTGTCCAGACCGCCCATGCGGCAGACTTCGAGCCATTCCTCATCCGTCACGGGCTGCACCGAAAGCCGCATGGAGGTGACGAGCGCCATCTGCGAAAGCTTCGGATTGGCCTTGATGTCTTTTAGAGTCACGGGATTCGGCATGTCGCGGACGGCGCGGATGTCGACGCATTCCCAGCGCGGATCATCCTTTGCGGTCGAATCCGGATGCGCCAGCGCGCAGACCTCGACGATGCCGACGACCTCCAGCCCGTCATTGGAGTGATAAAAGAAACCCTTGTCGCCGATCTGCATGGCCCGCATGTTGTTGCGGGCGAGATAGTTGCGCACGCCGGTCCATTCGGTCCCTTTTGCACCGGCATCCTTCTGCTGCTGCCAGGACCAGGAGGACGGCTCGGATTTATAAAGCCAATGCGCCATCTCTCATGCCTCCGGATTGTTGAAGACCCAGTTGAACGGTTTGACTTCGACGCTCTCGAACAGGCCAGCCTTCGTATAGGGGTCGGCATCGGCAATCGCCTTGGCGGCCTCGGCGCTCTCGGCCTTGACGACAACGAGACTACCGTTCGGCTTGCCCTCCGCGTCCAGGAAGGGACCGGCCATCTTCAGCGTCCCCTCCGCATTGAGCTTGTTCAGATGCTCCAGATGCGCCGGACGCGTCTCCATGCGGACATTCAGATGACCGGGCTTGTCCTTGCAGACAAAGGCGAAAAGCATGGTTTAATTCTCCCAAGAAAATCAAAAACGATTGATGATGACGGATAAAGCTTCAATCACGAGAGGTCATCATATTTCTGTGCGAAGGGGATTGATGATATCAAGACCCCAGAAATCGTCTTCATTATGTGTGGCGATGACGCATTCATTCGCAACTGCGACGGAAGCGATCAACATGTCCATCGGATCACGCTGTCGTCCCATCGTTCGGCCATCGGCCATGAGTTGCGCCCATATCAGGGCAGCGTTCTCGTCAAAGGAAAGAATGCGTCCCGCAAAATATGTCAGCGGTCCCTGACCGCCGAGAAACCATGCTTCGAGATCATCACGCTTGCGTCCCGTCGGCATGATCAGGATGCCACGCTGAATTTCAGCGATTGTCGATGCTGCGATAAAGAGATCACCATCTACCTGATCGCCCAACCAGCGTGCAAGATGGGGCGACGGCTCAGGTTTGGTTGTATTGCTGATGATGTTCGTGTCGAGCAAATAGCGAGTCACAGATCAATCTCGCGCACTTCGCCCTTCACCCTTTCAAGATCGAGGTCCGCACCGACGAGAGGAGAATTCCGCAACCAGGCGTAAACCCCACCTTTTTTGGGCGGCTCTCCCGATATGGTCTTGGTGACAACATCGCGAATACGGGCGGATTCGGGACCATCCTCCGCCAAACGCCGAGCCACCTCTCTAATGAGAGCCTTGTCGCCATCGAGCCCCAGCACTTCGAAACGAGCTAGACCACGCTCGCCAAGGCGGGAACGATAGTTCTTAATTGCGCGTTTCTGCGAGCTGCTCATCGTGGTCTCCCGCTATATCCAGTAATATATCCAGAGCAGAGCCACTATTCAAGCTATTCCGTGGTGATCGGCCGCGTCATCAATTGCCCGATGGCTGTGGCTATGTCGAGCTTGCCGTCGATGATGGCGGAAACCGCGTCGGTAATCGGCATGTCGACTCCGAGCTCCTGTGCAAGCCGCGCGGCAATGGAGGCGGCGTAGGCCCCTTCGACCAGGGTGCCGTGCGCCGGATCGACGGTCTCTCCCCGGCCAAGCGCGATGCCGAATCTGAGATTCCGGGATTGATGGCTGGTCGCCGTCAGCACGAGGTCGCCAAGACCGGAGAGGCCGCGCACGGTTTCAGCCTTGCCGCCCTTGGCCGCGACGAAGCGCGACATCTCGGCAAGGCCACGGCTGATCAGCGCCGCACGGGCGGAATCGCCGATACCCCGGCCCTCGACGATACCGCAAGCGATCGCGAGGACATTCTTCAGCGCCCCCCCGAGCTGCACGCCGATACGGTCGTCCGAGGCGTAAAGGCGGAAGGTCGGGCCGGAGATCGCCTGCGCAAGCCTTTCGGCCACCGCCATATCGGCAGCGGCGATCGCCATAGCTGTTGGCAAACCCTTGGCGATATCGGCAGCAAAGCCAGGCCCGGAGAGCACGGCGATGGCATGCTGCGGCAGCTCCCGCTCCAGCATGTCCGTCAGAAGGTCGCCGGAGACTTTGTCGATCCCCTTGGCACAGGTGACGACGATGGCATCCTTGGCAAGATAAGGCCCATAATGACGGGCGGCATCGGCCTGCGCCTGCGAAGGCATGGCAAAGAGGACGATGCCGGCATCGGAAACGGCATCCGCCTCGGCCGAGAACTTCAAAGAATCCGGAAGCGCAATCCCCGGCAGAACGGCATCATGCATGCGATCGGTTGCAAGATCCGCCATCAGACCGGCTTTTCGCCCGACGAGGGTGACGTCGCTGCGGCCGGTCAATGCAATGACGGCTGCGAGCGCCGTGCCGAAAGCGCCGGCGCCGATGACTGCGATCCGCTCGTTGCCGCTCATGCCTTTGCTCCCCGTTTGCCGTGCCCGAGCAGAGTTTCCGCCTTGTGATCCAGCGGCCAGCGCGAGCGCGGCTGCACATCGAGATCGTCGGGCGCCGTACCCGTCGCCATGCGCTCCAATCCAGCCCAGGCGATCATGACGGCATTGTCCGTACACAGTCTCAATGGCGGCGCGATGAAACGGAAACCGTTGGCGTCGCAAAGCTCCTGCAGCGTGCGGCGCAGCTCGAGATTGGCGGCGACACCGCCGGCCACGACAAGCGACGGCTGCTCCGCCGTCTTCGGAAACTCCGCCTTGAAGCGCTGCAGGCCGCGGCCGATCCGGTCCTTCAGCGTGCGCGAGATCGCCTTCTGGAAGGAGGCGCAGATATCGGCAATATCCTGCTCGGTGACGGGCGCGATCGCCGTCGCCGCCTGCCGTACCGCCGTCTTCAAGCCGGAAAAGGAAAAATCGAGGCGCGTCTCGCCGACCAGCGGACGTGGCAGATCGAAGCGGTCCGGATTACCGTTCTTGGCGGCTGCTTCCACGGCCGGGCCGCCGGGATAAGGCAACCCCAAAAGCTTTGCCGTCTTGTCGAAGGCTTCGCCCAGCGCATCGTCGATGGTCGTGCCCCAGCGCTCATATTGGCCAACGCCACGCACCAGAATCAGCTGGGTATGGCCGCCGGAAACGAGCAGCATGAGATAGGGAAAGGCAAGTCCGTCCGTCAGCCGCGCGGTCAGGGCATGGCCTTCCAGATGGTTGATGGCGTATAATGGTTTGCCTGTCGCACGCGAGATCGCCTTGCCGGTCATCAGGCCGACGAGCAGACCGCCGATGAGGCCCGGCCCGGAGGTGGCGGCAATGGCATCGACGTCCGAGAGCGACACATTGGCGCGTTTCAATGCTTCGTCGATCAGAGTATCGAGCGCCTCGACATGCGCACGCGCGGCAATTTCCGGCACGACGCCGCCATAGGCGCTATGCTCGTCCAATTGGCTGAGGACGACATCGGAACAAACCGTGGGCGCGCCGTCATCCCGGCGCTCCACAATGGCCGCAGCGGTTTCGTCGCAGCTTGTTTCGATGCCGAGAATACGAAGAACGGATGCCATGGAGAAAGTTCGTTGCCTACAGGTCGATTGCGATAAAGCGGAAATATGGTTACGGGAACTGTCGGTAACAACGGATCAAAGCGGATGCAAACAAAACCTTTCCGGATCGGCACGCGCGGCAGCCCGCTGGCGCTCGCCCAGGCGCGAGAAGCGCGCGACCGCCTGATGGCGGCCCATGGCCTTCCGGAGGAAATGTTCGAAATCGTCGTTCTCACCACCAAGGGTGATCGCATCACCGACCGGTCGCTCGCGGCAATCGGCGGCAAGGGCCTGTTCACGGAAGAGCTGGAAGAAAAGCTGACCTCGGGCGAGCTCGATTTCGCCGTCCACTCCGCCAAGGATATGGCGACGAAACTGCCACAAGGCTTGGCGCTCACCGCCTATCTGCCGCGCGAAGATATCCGCGATTCCGTCATCGGCCGCACCGCGCCGAAATTGATCGAGCTGCCGCATGGTGCAACAGTCGGCTCTGCGTCGCTGCGCCGCCAGGCACTGATCCGCCGTCTGCGCCCTGATATCAATGTCATCACATTCCGCGGCTCCGTCCAGACGCGCCTGCGCAAGCTGGAAGAAGGGCAGGCCGACGCGACCCTGCTGGCGCTTGCCGGCCTGAAGCGGCTCGGCATGGTCGAGGTCATCACCGATATTCTCGACCCGGACGAATTCCCGCCGGCGCCCGCGCAAGGCGCGATAACAATCGAAAGCCGCATCGACGACGCACGGATGAATGATCTGCTCGCCGCCGTCAATGACGCGCCGACCTTCGATGCCGTATCCTGCGAACGCGCCTTCCTGGCCGCACTCGACGGTTCCTGTCGCACACCGATAGCCGGCTACGCAATTTGCGAAGGCGATCATCTGCGCTTCTTCGGCATGATCCTCACCCCGGATGGCAAGCAGGTGCACACGACCACGATCGAGGGCCACCGCCGCGATGCCGAGGCGCTCGGAGTCAATGCCGGCCAGGCGATCCGCGCCGAAGCCGGCAGCACCTTCTTCGAAGACTGGACCTGACAAAGGATGCGCGTCGTCGTCACCCGCCCTCAGCATTCGGGTGAGCGCACCATGCGGCGGCTGGTGCAGATGGGACACGAACCCCTGCTGCTGCCGCTGGCCGAACCTGTCCACGATGCCGAAGAGGCGCGACGAGCGCTCCTTGCCACGCAGGGCGCCGTCGCCGTCACCAGCGCCGAGGCGATCCGGGCGCTTTCGCTGTTGGATTCCGATCTTGCGCCTCATCTTGGTCGTCGCCTCTTTGCCGTGGGAAAGGCGACAGCCAAAGAAGCGGCTGATCTCGGATTCAGCAATATCGCCACATCCGAAGGCGGCGGCACAGAGCTTGCCGCCATGATCTCCGGCCATCCTTCAGGCCTGAACGACGGCCCCCTACTCTATCTTGCGGGCTCTCCGCGAGCGGCCGGCTTCGAAGCCGGACTGGCTGAGCGACACCTGCCTTTCCTGACCATCGAATGCTACCGGATGCAGAATATCGTCCCGGACGACAACGTTCTTCGCCGGCTTTTCGCCGACACCCGCGCGGACGCCGTACTACTTTATTCCCATAAGACGGCGAAACGCTTTTTCAGCCTGCCATTCGTTCGGCACAACCCCGGCATCCTTGCTGAAACACGATTTCTCTGCCTGAGCGAAACCATCGCCAGCGCAGTTCCGGAGCCGATGCGATCGCATGTCGATATTGCCGACATGCCGAATGAAGACCGGCTTATGGCGCTTCTGATCCACGCCTAAGGTCGCAATTTTGATGTAAGGCCTTTCCATAATCGCCTTGTCTGTCTAACTTCGTTGCAGCGCATGATAAAGAGGACCTCATGGTATCGCGAAAAACGCCTAACCATTCGAAGCCCAACGACGAACCGGTCACGATCGATCTGGAAGCCGAAAAAACTGCGCAGGACGCAGCTCCCGAAGATTTGACTGAGCGCAGCCGTGGCGAGCTTGGCGGCTCCTCGGCTGATGAAGTGGAAATGCCGCTGGAAGCGGAGAAGGAACTATTTCGCGAAGAAGCTCAGGAGTCGATCTTCGGCGCCGCACCGCAAGAGCCGCAAACGGCCGCTGCGCAGCAGGCCGATCCTCCGCCGTCCCATGCCGACCATCCGCCTCATACCGAGCGTCCGCCGTCGCGCGAGGGTTCGACATCGGGCCTTATCGCGGCCGGCATCACCGGCGGCCTGATCGCCCTCATCTGCGCCGGCGCCTTGCAATATGCGGGCTTCCTGCCTGGCGGCCGCACAGGCAAGGACAGCTCAACCGAGATTGCCGCACTGAATGCGGAGATCGACGGTCTCAAGCAGAGCATCGCCAATCTCGCCGCCGCACCAACAGCAAAGCCGGACGAAGCACTGACGGCCCGCGTCGCAGCACTCGAGGCGAGCGCTGCCAACGACGCTTCGGCAAATGGCTCGGCTGGCATCCCAAATCCCGCCTCCGACCAGAAGATCGCTTTGCTCACCAGCGAGGTGGAGCAGCTGAAATCGGATCTCAGCAAGGCAACGCAGAACCAGGCAACATCCGATGCCGAAGTCAGCAAGCGTCTTGACGACGCCGAAAAGAAGTTGAGCGGACCGAGCCAGGAAAGCGCGGTTGCCCGCGCCATCGCAGCTGCAGCGTTGAAGGCGGCAATCGACCGCGGCGGCCCCTTCCAGCCCGAGCTTGACACCTTTGCCAATGTTGCGCCGGACGATCCAGCCGTCGCCGATCTCAAGAATTTCGCCCAGACCGGCGTGCCCTCCCGCGCCGACCTGATCCGCCAGGTTTCCGATGTCGCGACCGCAATCGTCGCCACCGCGCAGGCCGACGATCCGAACCAGAGTTGGAGCAGCCGGCTGATGTCGGGAGCGAAATCGCTGGTGCAGGTCCGCCCCGTCGGCAATGTGCCCGGCGACACCATCGATGCCATCGCCGCGCGTTTCGAGGACAAGGTCAGGAACGGCGATCTGCCGGGCGCGGTGACCGAATGGAACAGCCTGCCCGATGCCGGAAAATCCGCATCGGCCGCCTTCAAACAATCGCTGGAAGCCCGCATCCGCGTCGAGGATCTGGTAAGCGATGCCTTGTCGAAGGCGATCGCCAATACCGGAAAACAGAACTAAGGACGGAGTGTAGCAATGATCAGACTGCTTATCTTCGCTATTCTCGTTCTGGCTCTCGGCTATGGCTTTTCGTGGCTCGCGGATCGCCCGGGCGATCTCTCGCTGGTTTGGGAAGGGCAGCTTTACCAGACGAAGCTGATCGTGGCCGCCGCGATCCTGATTGCGATCGTGGCCGCCGTCATGATCGTCTGGTGGTTCGTGCGGCTGATCTGGACTTCGCCTTATTCCGTTACTCGCTATTTCCGCGCCCGCAAGCGCGATCGCGGCTATCAAGCGTTGTCGACGGGCCTGATCGCCGCCGGCGCCGGCAATTCGCTGCTCGCCCGCAAGATGGCGGCGCGCACCCGCGGCCTCATCCGCTCCGACCAGGAGCCGCTCATCAACCTGCTTGAAGCCCAGGCTGCCCTGATCGAAGGCAAGCATGACGAGGCCCGTCAGAAGTTCGAACAGATGGCCAATGATCCGGAAACGCGCGAGCTTGGCCTGCGTGGCCTCTATCTCGAAGCCAAGCGCCTTGGCGCGCATGAAGCAGCGCGGCAATATGCCGAAAAAGCCGCCGACCAGGCGCCCTACCTGCCATGGGCGGCGCAGGCGACATTTGAATATCGCAGCCAGGCCGGCCGCTGGGATGATGCCATCAAGCTGCTGGACCAGCAGAAGGTCGCTCATGTCGTCGACAAGACCACGGCCAACCGTCAACGCGCCGTGCTGCTGACGGCCCGCGCCAACGACAAGCTGGAGAGCGATCCGACAGGCGCGCGCGACGATGCTTTGGCGGCGTTGAAGCTTGTGGATGATTTCGTGCCCGCCGCGCTGATCGCGGCCAAGGCCTTGTTCCGCGAAGACAAGGTGCGCAAGGCTGCCTCCATCCTCGAGCAGGTCTGGAAGGCGCAGCCGCATCCCGAAGTCGGCAGGGCCTATGTACGAGCTCGCAGTGGCGATTCCGTTCTTGACCGTTTAAAGCGCGCCGAGCGGCTGGAGGCGATCCGCCCGAACAATGTCGAAGCTCTGCTGTTGACCGCAAAGGCGGCGATGGATGCCGGCGATTTTGCCAGGGCTCGTGCCAAGGCAGAAGCAGCCGCAAGGATCGATGCGCGCGAAGGCGCTTTTCTGCTTCTCGCCGACATCGAAGAGGCCGAAACCGGCGATCAGGGCCGTATCCGCCATTGGATGGCGCAGGCGCTGCGCGCGCCGCGCGATCCGGCCTGGGTTGCCGATGGCTTCGTCTCGGAAAAATGGCTGCCGCTGTCGCCGATCACGGGCCGTCTCGATGCCTTCGAATGGAAGGCGCCCTTCGGCCAGATCGATGGGCCGGTGGAAGAAGGCTCCACGGTGTCGGTCGATGCGGCGCTGAAATCGCTGCCGCCGGTGCGCGAGGCCCCCACCGCAACCGCGGCGGCAAAGCCAAGTTCACCGAAAGTTGCATCGCCGGCCGCCGATACCTATGTCATGGAATTGGAACCTGCCGTGGCGAAACCCGCTTCAAGCCCCTCCGAGGCCGCGCCAAAGCCGGCGCAGCAAGGTGAGGAACCCCGGCCCTTCTTCGGTGGTGCGCCTGATGATCCGGGCGTGAAGGATCATAAGCTTGAACCGGAACCCAAGACGCGGCTCAAGCTGTTTTAGAGCAATTCCGGCAAAACTGCGCGGCGGTTTTACGTCCGGAATTGCGGGAAGATAAAAAGATAGAGCATGGTGGCCCAAGAACCCTGCTCCGCCCGTTTTGAGAATGGAAACGCATGTTCGAACGCTTTCAGGAATTCCTTCATAACCTGACCCAGGACCACCCCAGATCCGGCTTCGCACCCGACGACCCGCGTGTCGCGGTGGCGGCCCTGTGCATCCAGGTCATGGAGGCGGACGGCAAGATCGAGAACAGCGAAAAGAAACGGCTGCGCAAGCTCCTCAAGGACCAGTATGGTCTTGATGGCCGCCAGCTCGACCAGCTGATCGCTGCCGGCGAGGAAGCGGAAAGCGAGGCGGTCGATTATTATCGCTTTACCTCAGATCTGAAGCGTCATCTCGACAGCACGCAGCGGCTCGAACTGCTCGGCATCCTCTGGGACATCGTCTATGCCGATGGCGAGCGCAGCGAGATGGAAGATCATGCAATCTGGCGGATCGCCGACCTCATGGGCATTTCCGATCGCGAGCGCATCATGAAGCGCCAGGAAGCAGCCGCACGCGCACCCGGTCCGAGGGTGGAGACAGGCAATGATGATTGAAGCGCCGAAGAGCGCCGGCCGCCCTATATTGATCGTCCTGCATCAGGAGCGTTCCAGCCCCGGCCGTGTCGGCCAGATGCTGCTGGAAAAAGGCTACGATCTCGATATCCGCCATCCGGTCCTCGGCGATCCCCTGCCTTCGACGCTCGAGGCGCATGCCGGCGCCGTCATCTTCGGCGGCCCGATGAGCGCCAACGACCCGGATGACTTCATCAGGGACGAGACCGACTGGCTGAAAGTACCGCTTAAGGAAAACCGCCCCTATCTCGGCATCTGCCTCGGGGCACAGCTGCTCGCCCGCCATCTCGGCGCCAAGGTGAAGGCGCGCGACGACGGCAAAACCGAGATCGGCTGGTATGCTCTGCAACCGACGGAAAAAGGTCGGCTGCTGATGCGCTGGCCGCAGATGGTCTACCATTTTCATCGCGAGGGCTTCGAGCTGCCGCATGGCGCCGACCTGCTCGCGACAGCGGAGACCTATCCCAACCAGGCCTTTCGCTATGGCGCCAATGCCTGGGGTCTGCAGTTTCATGCCGAGCTCACGCGCGCCATGATGCAGCGCTGGGTCGTGCATGGCGAGCACCGCTTCTGCATGCCGAACGCCCAGCAGGGCCGCGAGCATCTCGAAGGCCGCATGATCTTTGACGCAGCTCTCAAGGCCTGGCTATCGGAATTCCTCGATCTCGTCTTCGAGGGCAAGCAGGCGATGGCGGCCTAAAGGCCCTCGCCTGACGAAAGCACGCGATCGAATTCATCGATCGCGCTACGGATCGCAGACGCATATCGCTCCATCTTTTGTGCGTCTTTCATAAGAATATCCCTGACGCCTCTCGGAATTTCGAGCTGGACGCCGGCCTGCCGCTTGCCGCGATTGCAGATATTGCCGGTGGAAGCTCCGGCAAGCGCCTCGCCTTTCACTCTCGCCGCCGCCGCAAAACCATTGAGCCGCAACGCTTCGACGATCCGGTCGCGAAGCGATGTGTCGAGACCGCCGATCCAGCTCGTCAGCGGATCGTCCCGATCCGTTCGCCCATGAACGGCGACGACGATCGACGAACTGGACACCAAGCCGTTTGCTATCGGTTCATCGAATTTTTCGGCGGTGATGTGCAGCTCATGATGAAGCCTCGCCGCATCGAGCCCTTCGAAACGATAAAGTGAGTACCTCTCATCGGCGATCGCCAGAGCGATCTCGGATGTGGCGGGCTCAATGAAACCGCCATGGGGAGCGATGACGGCGACATGCGATGATCGATCCTCGAGATGGATACGATAGCCGAAGCCCTCGATTTCATGCTCGCGAAGCGCCGAAAACGAATTGTATCGATCCGGCTTCCTTGTCATCGCACAATCCTCAAGCCGGTTGCGGCTCGCCGTCACGATCGGGCGCGTTCAGGCTGTCGATGCGGCGCAGCTGCGGGAAACCTGTGGCCCAAAGAATGGCGACGGTCAGCGTGCCAAGTCCTCCGATGACGACGGCGGGAATCGCGCCGAAGTAATGCGCCATGGTGCCGGCGCGGAACTCGCCGAGCTCGTTCGACGCGCCGACGAAGACCATGTTGACGGCATTGACGCGGCCGCGCACGTGATCCGGCGTCCAGAGCGTAATCAGCGTTTCGCGGACATAGACGGAGATCAGGTCGGATGCGCCCATGATGGCGAGAGCCGCTATCGACAGCCACGGCGTATGCGAGATGCCGAAGATCAGGGTTCCCAAGCCGAACATGGCAACGCCGGCAAACATGCAGATACCGGCGCGATTGCGGATAGGATAGGTTGCCAGGAAAAGGCCCATGGCGATCGCGCCGAAGCTTGGCGCCGCGCGCAGCATGCCGAGACCCCAAGGCCCGAGCGTCAGGATATCGCGCGCATAGATGGGCATCAGCGCGACCGCGCCGCCGAGCAGTACGGCGAAAAGATCCAGCGAGACCGCACCGAGCACCACTTTTTCCGACCAGATGAAGCGGAAACCGGCGAGCATTTCATTGAGGCTTCGCCGCTCATGCGCAACCCGCTGCTGCGGTTTCGGGATCAGAAAGGTCAGCACCGAGCCGGCCGCAAAGAAAAGCACGGCAACGGTATAGGCGACATTGGCACCGGCGCCGTAAAGCAGGCCGCCGGCAACAGGACCGAGGATGGCGGCCGCATCCCACGACATCGAATTCCAGGTGATCGCGTTCGTCAGGTCTTCGGGCGGGATTAGATTGGGCGCAAGCGACTGCATGGCCGGCGTCATGAAGGCGCGTTCTATGCCGAAGACCGTGAGGATCAGAAATACCGGCAGCGGCGCGAAGGTGCCAGATACGGTCAGGAACAGCAGGGCAGCCGCACAAAGGGTGCCGACGAAAATGCAGATCGCGGAAATCCGCCGCCTGTTGTAGCGGTCCGCAGCCGTGCCCGTCACCAGGATCAGCAGCAGCGACGGCAGGAACTGCACGAGACCGATCAGACCGAGATAGATCGGTTGGCCGGTGTGCTCATACATCTGCCAGCCGACGGAGACGCTGACGACCTGCGTGGCAAAGGCCGTCAAAAACCGCGCGAAGAAGAAATAGCTATAGGCAACGTGCCTGAAGGCGGCAAACCGGTCTCCGCTGGCAGCGAACGACATGGAACGAGACTTTCCGACGTGGCCGCTAGCGCAAATGCCGGCCTTTTAAACATGATTCAACATGCTTCGGAGCATGGGACTTGCCCGTTTAGTCGCCAATGTCTACATGTCTGTCAACCGCGAATTGGAGACGGATATGCTCGCCTTATTTCAAACCATTGATCTGGCTTTGAATCTTTATACCTGGATCTTGATAGCCAGCGCCATCTTTTCCTGGCTCTATGCGTTCAACGTCATCAATTCGAGCAATCAATTCGTCAGCTCCGTCGGCAACTTCCTTTATGCGGTTACAGAGCCGGCCCTGCGCCCGATCCGCCGCATTCTGCCTGATCTCGGCGGCATCGATATCTCGCCGGTCATCCTGCTGCTCATCATCTTCTTCATCCGCTCGCTGATGTGGAATTCGATCGTCCCCATGTTCCTGCGGTGAGCAAAGCCTGGCAGACCTTTCCGGATCACGTCAGACTTTCCGTGCGGCTCACGCCCAATGGCGGGCGTGATGCGATCGATGGGTTGGAAACGGGCGCCGACGGCGAATGCTATTTGAAGGCGCGCGTTTCGGCAGCACCCGAAAAAGGCAAGGCCAACAAGGCGCTGGTCGCCCTGCTTTCAAAAAGCCTCGGCATTCCCAAATCCACGCTTGCCCTTATCGGCGGCGACACCGCACGCAAAAAAATCCTCCGGATCGAGGGCGAACCGGAGGATTTGATAAACAGGCTTTGCGCCGTAACCGAAAGCGGTTGATCAGATCAAGCCTTGGTGTTCTTGGCACGCTCGATGGCTTCGACGATGAGTTCGCCAGCTTCCTTCGAACCCTTCCAGCCGAAGATCTTGACCCACTTGCCGGGCTCCAGATCCTTGTAGTGTTCGAAGAAGTGCTCGATCTGCTTCAGCGTGATCTCGGGCAGGTCGGTATATTCCTTGACCTTGTCATAGCGCATGGTCAGCTTCGGCGCGGGAACGGCGATGATCTTCTCGTCCTTGCCGGAATTGTCTTCCATCATCAGCACGCCGATCGGGCGAACGTTGATGACGCAGCCCGGAACCAGCGGACGGGTGTTGGCGATCAGCACGTCGATCGGGTCGCCGTCGTCGGAGAGCGTATGCGGAACGAAGCCGTAATTGCCCGGATAGGTCATCGGCGTATAGAGGAAACGGTCGACGACCAGCGTGCCGGCCTCCTTGTCCATTTCATACTTGATCGGATGACCGCCGACCGGCACTTCAACGATGACGTTGACGTCTTCGGGCGGGTTCTTGCCAATGGAAATCGCGTCGATACGCATGCTTGTCCCCTAGATAAGGATGGTTGCCGCCAGCCAAATAATAGGATTCATGCCGCAACGCAACAACGCATCGGGAAAGAGGCGGATTTACTGCATGATTCCTTAAATCGGGATCTACGAATAAAATTATGCAGCAGATTTAAAGCGCTACAGCGCCGCTCAAGGCCAGACGAAGCCGATCTTGCGCAGCTGCCTGTGGTCGAAGGTTTCGATGCCCTCGCAGAAATCCGCACCACCCTGCCCGCGATAGAAGCGGTAGGCATTCTCGTTTTCCTCAAGGCACCAGACGACCAGCCCCTTGCAGCCGAGCGACTTCAAAAGCCGGCGCGCCTCGCCGAACAGCATGCGCCCGAGGCCGAGGCCCTGATATTGCGGGCGCAGATAAAGTTCGTAGATCTCGCCTTCCTGGGGCAGCGCGCGGGCACGATTGAGGCCGAGCGTGGCATAGCCTGCGATCTCACCGGCAACGTCCAGAACCAGCAGCGTTGCCGGACCGCTGGTCGCCTTGCGCCACCAGGCTTCGCCGCGGCGCTCGATCATCTGGCCAAGGGCGCGATGTGGAATGATGCCGGCATAGGTGTACTGCCAGGACTGGCGGTGCACCTCTGAAATGGCTCGGGCATCATGGGGTTCTGCCCGCCGAACATCAATCGACAACGTCTTCATAACGTCTACTCTGGTCTTACCGATGCGAATTAACCATCCTCATTCATAAAGATGGCAGGTTTGCCCACAGGCTTTATCCGTGGATCATCGACAAAAATTAACGGTTTTTTAACCTTTAGGACAGGGCTCAAAAACCGAACATACAAATAAAAACCCCGGCACGAAGGCCGGGGTCGAATGCATTGCTCGGTTAGGATGATCAGGCCAGACGGGCCTTCTCGTAACGCTTGCGCTCGTTCGGATCGAGATACATCTTGCGGAGGCGGATCGACTTCGGCGTCACTTCCACCAGCTCGTCGTCCTGGATCCAGGAAAGCGCACGGTCGAGCGTCATGCGGATCGGCGGGGTCAGCTTCACGGCTTCATCCTTGCCGGCGGCGCGGATGTTGGTGAGCTTCTTGCCCTTCAGCACGTTGACTTCGAGGTCGTTGTCGCGCGAGTGGATGCCGATGATCATGCCAGCATAGACCTTCTCGCCGGCGTCGATGATCATCGGGCCACGGTCTTCCAGGTTGAACAGGGCGTAAGCCACGGCTTCGCCGGCTTCATTGGCGAGCAGCACGCCGTTCACGCGGCCGCCGATCTCACCCTTGTAGGGCTGGTAGTCGTGGAACAGGCGGTTCATGACGGCCGTGCCGCGCGTGTCGGTCAGAAGTTCCGACTGGTAACCGATGAGGCCGCGGGTCGGCGCCAGGAAGACGAGACGGACGCGGTTGCCGCCCGAAGGACGCAGCTCGGACATTTCAGCCTTGCGCTCGGACATCTTCTGTACGACGATGCCGGAATGCTCTTCATCGACGTCGATGACGACTTCTTCGATCGGCTCGAGAAGCTGGCCGTTCTCATCCTTGTGCATGACGACGCGCGGGCGCGACACGGCAAGTTCGAAGCCTTCGCGGCGCATGGTTTCGATCAGAACTGCGAGCTGCAATTCGCCGCGGCCCGAAACGTAGAAGGAATCCTTGCCTTCGGCTTCCTCGATCTTCAGCGCGACGTTGCCTTCGGCTTCCTTGAAGAGGCGGTCGCGGATGACGCGCGAGGTGACCTTGTCGCCTTCGGTGCCCGCATAGGGGCTATCGTTGACGATGAAGGACATGGTGACGGTCGGCGGGTCGATCGGCTGCGCGACCAGCGGCTCGCTGACCTGCGGGTCGCAGAAGGTGTCGGCAACCGTGCCCTTGGAAAGACCGGCGATGGCGACGATGTCGCCTGCCTGCGCTTCTTCGATCGGCTGACGCTCGATGCCGCGGAAGGCGAGGATCTTGGAGATACGGCCGGTTTCGATGAGGTTGCCATCCGCACCCAGAACCTTGACAGCCTGGTTCGGCTTGATCGAGCCGGAGTGGATGCGGCCGGTGATGATGCGGCCGAGGAAGGGGTTGGCTTCCAGGATCGTGCCGATCATGCGGAACGGGCCTTCGCCGACGGTCGGCTCGGGAACGTGCTTGACAACGAGATCAAGAAGCGGGCCAAGGCCCTCTTCCTTCGGGCCATCAGGCGAATAGTTCATCCAGCCGTTACGGCCGGAACCGTAGAGGATCGGGAAATCGAGCTGTTCGTCGGTGGCGTCGAGATTGGCGAAGAGGTCGAAGACTTCGTTGATGACTTCGTCTGCCCGGGCATCCGGACGGTCGATCTTGTTGATCGCAACGATCGGACGCAGGCCGACCTTGAGCGCCTTGCCGACGACAAATTTGGTCTGCGGCATCGGGCCTTCGGCAGCGTCGACGAGAACGATCGCGCCGTCCACCATCGAGAGAATGCGCTCGACTTCACCGCCAAAATCGGCGTGGCCGGGAGTGTCGACGATGTTGATGCGCGTGTCCTTCCAGACGACCGAGGTCGCCTTGGCAAGAATGGTAATGCCGCGCTCCTTTTCCAGATCGTTCGAGTCCATGACGCGTTCGGCAACGCGCTGGTTCTCGCGGAACGAGCCGGATTGCTTCAGGAGCTCGTCGACGAGGGTGGTTTTCCCATGGTCAACGTGCGCGATGATCGCGATGTTGCGAAGTGCCATATGTCTTAATCTCTGAGGCTGGGGCGCAGTGTTTCAGTAACACGCCAATTGCATTTGGCGCGCTCATACCCTTTTTTTCGCGAATGCGAAAGGGGGGAGGCGAGAAAGGGGCTGAATGCCGGCTTTTCGTGCCTCACACGTCAGTCTTACACGCCTGGACGGCCGAGCTCTCTTTTATCGCGTCACCAATCGGATGCACGCAATCGCCTCGATCGGGATTTGCGCAATCCCGTCAGGCGGCATGTTTCAGTAAGAACGCATCATGATTGAGCAGGAAAGCCTTCAGGCGCTCGGGATAGTCGTGCGTCACCGCGTCTCGCACGCTTTGCCGCGATGCCAGCTCTGTGCGCCATGCCTTGACACGCGGTAGGCCGTCAAAAACGCCGGTCGATGCGATGGTGTCGAACACATCGAAGTAACGGAAGATCGGCGCAAAAACTGCATCGACCAGGCTGAATGCCTGTCCGGCAAAAAACGGACCATTTCCCAATTCCGCCTCGACACGAGCAAATTTATCGATCAGCGCCTTGCGCTTGGCTTCATAGCTTCCTTCGTCCTTCGCGGTCTCGAAGCCCCACAAATCCGAAAGAATGGAAGAACCGAATTCCATCCAGCCGCGATGGCGGGCACGCGTAAGCGGATCGGCCGGGTGGAGCCGAGCGCCGGATTGGGTTTCCTCGAGATATTCGCAGATCGCCGCGCTTTCGAACAAAACCGTTTCCACTCCGTCCTCCTGCCGCACGATCAGCAGCGGAACTTTGCCGAGCGGGGAAATAGCCAGAAACCAGTCGGGCTTTGCCGACAGGTCGACATAGCGGATCTCAAATGGCACGGCCTTTTCAGCAAGTGTGATGGCTGCTCGCTGGACGTAGGGGCAAAGGTAATGGCTGATAAGGACCAGTTTTGCGTCGGACACGATCAAATCTCCTGGGTCGAGTTCAAGATAGATGTAATTGCATCTATATCCAGGCTTGCCAGCCCGGTCAACGTAGATGTAATTGCATCCATGTCCGATTGTTCAGATGCTACCCCTTTAAAGCCCTCCGCCGCAGTGACGCGAGCATGGGTGCGCCTCATGCGCACCCAACAGATCGTCCTTGCGGCGATCGAGCAGGATTTGAAGGCAGCCGGCCTGCCGCCACTCGGCTGGTACGACGTGCTATGGGAGCTGACGCAGGCCACCGAAGGAAAGTTGCGCCCCTACGAGATCGAGGAGCGCACGCTCCTCGCCCAGCATAATCTCTCCCGCCTTCTCGACCGGATGGAAAAGGCCGGCCTTGTTCATCGTGAAATATTTTCCGAGGACGGCCGGGGTCGCTGGGTCGTTATCACCGAAGCGGGAAGTGCCATGCGGAGCCGCATGTGGGCAGTCTATGGCTCGGCACTTCAACGCCATGTGGGCGATAAGCTGGACGATGCGCAAGCCGGCCAATTGGCTGAGCTGCTGGCTTTGCTTGCGCGCAAATCCTGATTAACCGGCAAAGATCAGCTCAATCGCCAAAGTGGACCTTTGACGACTGACTTTTGTGCGTACCGAACGCAAGATCAGGCCGCCAGCCCCTTCTTCTTAAGCATCGCATCTGCACTCGGCAGCTTGCCGCGGAAAGCCTTATAGGCATCTTCCGGATCGATCGAACCGCCGACGGAATAGATGTTGCCTTTGAGTTTCGCGGCCATATCCGGATTGAAGGCATCGCCGGTTTCCTCGAAGGCGGCGAAGGCATCGGCGTCGAGCACTTCCGACCACATGTAGGAATAATAGCCGGCCGAATAGCCGTCGCCGGAAAACACATGCTGGAAGTGGGGCGTCGCGTGGCGCATGACGATGGATTTCGGCATGCCGATCTCTGCAAGCACCTGCGCTTGCACCGCCATCGGATCCTCGACGGCGCCGCGCGTATGGAATGCCATGTCGACCAATGCCGAAGAGGTAAATTCGACCGTATTGAAGCCGGCATTGAAGGTGCGGGCCGCCAGAACCTTGTCGAGCAGTGCCTGCGGGATCGGGGCGCCGGTCTCATAATGCACGGCATATTCCTTGAGGATGGCGGGCACGGTCAGCCAGTGTTCATAGAGCTGCGATGGCAGTTCGACGAAATCGCGGGAAACGCCTGTGCCCGAAACCGAGGGATAGGTGACGTTCGAAAGCATGCCGTGCAGCGCATGGCCGAATTCGTGGAACAGCGTGCGGGCATCGTCGAGCGACAGCAGCGCCGGCCGGCCTTCCGCCGGCTTGGCGAAGTTGCAGACATTATAGATGATCGGCAGCTCGCCGACATGGCCGTTCCTCAGCGGCAGCTTGTGCTGCGATTGGAAGGAGCTCATCCAGGCGCCGGAACGCTTCGAGCTGCGGGCGAAGTAATCGCCAAGGAACAGGGCGACGAGCTTGTCGGAGTAGTCGCGGATCTCGAAGACGCGCACATCGGGGTGGTAGGCGGGAACGCCCTTCTGCTCGACAGCCTTGATGCCGAACAGGCGTCCGGCGACATCGAAACAGGCGGCAATGATCTTTTCGAGCTGCAGATATGGCTTCAGCTCGGTTTCGGAGAAATCGAACTTCCGGGTCCGGATCTTTTCGGCATAATGCCGCCAGTCCCAGGGCATGACCTCATGGTTGCGGCCTTCCTCGGCGATCAGCGCCGCAATATCCCTTTCCTCCTCTGCTGCACGCGCGGCCGCCTTCGCCCAAACGGTCATCAGAAGATCATTCACCGCATCAGGCGTCTTCGCCATGGTATTATCAAGCTTGAGTTCGGCGAAATTGGCATAGCCGAGCAGCGTCGCTTTCTCTGCTCTCAGTGCCAGAGTCTCGCGAATGATCTCACGATTGTCGGTCTTGCCGCCATTGGCGCCACGCGCCACCCAGGCACTGAAGGCCTGCTCGCGCAGCTCACGGCGCTCGGAAGACGTCAGGAACGGCTCGATGATCGAGCGCGACAGCGTAACGGCATATTTGCCCTCCTCGCCGCGTTCGCGCGCGGCCGCTGCCATCGCTTCACGCAGATAGTCGGGAAGACCGGCGAGATCGGCTTCTTCCGACAAAAGCAGCGCCCAGCTCTTTTCATCCGCCAGGACGTTCTGTCCGAATTGCGCGCCGAGGCCGGCAAGCTTCTCGTTGATGGCGGAAAGCCGCTCCTGCTCAGGCTTTGGCAGCTTGGCACCGGCCTTGACGAAGCCCTTCCAGTGCCGCTCCAGCACGCGGGTTTCCTCAAGCGTCAGCCCGAGGGTTTCGCGACTTTCCCAAAGCGCATCGAGACGGGCAAAGAGCGCCGCGTTCGTGCCTATCTTGGAATAATGCCGCGCCATCTTCGGCGCGATCTCGCGCTCTAGCGCCTGGATGGTCTCGTTCGTATGCGCACCCGCCTTGTTCCAGAAGAGCGCCGAGATGCGCGACAGCTCGTCGCCGGCGGTCTCCAGCGCCGTCACCGTATTGGCGAAGGTCGGCGCCTCTCTATTGCCGGCAATCGCGTCGATCTCGGCCTCATGCGATATAAGTGCCGCATCGAAGGCGGGAGCAAAATCCGTATCCTTTACCGCATCGAAACGCGGCAGCCCCTGATGTCCGGTCCATTCGGTGAGCGCGGGATTGACGGTGGTTTGGGAAGACATGCGGGGCATCCTTTCGACAGACATCTGACCGAAGCACGATATAAGGCTGGCCCGGCCGAATTGGTATGGCGAGGCGAGTACAAATTGATGGGCGCGATCAGGCCTTGCGCCAGCCGAGCAGACCGGGCGTAGCATGCCAGAGCGCCTGGGCCGCAAAACCCATGAAAAGCACGCCGGAGCAGCGCACGATCAGCCGCTCATGCGCACGATAGAAGCGCCGCACGGCACCCGCGCCGATGATGCTGATGAGGATGAGGTCGGCCGTTATAAAGCCGGCGAAGGAAACGATGAGTAGCAGCGGCAGCGCTGAAGGTCAAAGCGCCGGCGGAGCCCGCGACAAGCGCCGTGAATGTCGCCAGCGCAACGGGATATCCCTTGGGATTGGTCACCCCGAAGATCAGGCCGCGACGGAACGGACGATCGACATTGACGAGCGCCTTGCCGTCACCCTTCGGCTTGGCCGTCACGGCACTCCAGCCGATCCAGGCGAGATAGAAGCCGCACAGCAAACCGAGCAGATCGAAGACGAAGGTGCCGATGGTCTTGGCGCCGACGATGGCGACCAAGGCCAGCGTCGACCAGACGAGATCCCCCAGCAGATGACCGCTGACGAAGAATGCACCCGCCTTGCGGCCCTGGCCGGCACCTATGCCGAGGAGTGCCAGAAAGGCAGGACCGGGAATAAGCACATAGAAAAGCGCCGCGAGGAAGGCGCCGACAACGAGCGATTGCGTCATGATGAGTGATCCCGCTGGTGATCGCGCGAGAGTAGCAATCTGTGGAATCCGGTCAAGCAGCTGGCCGTTTTAAGTTCCAGGAAGCCGTTGTGTTCGTGGGATGAAATCAATAAGAACGTAGTGGGGCCCAAAAACAAAGAGCGTAGGTAGGGAAGCGCTTATGAACAGCAGGATTAATACGGATTCGCTCGCCTTTCTTGTGAGCGATTGCGCCCGACTGATCAGGGCGGCCTTCGAGCGACGCATTCTTGTCGCTGGGCTCGGGCTGACGGCGGGTGAAGCACGGACGCTGATGCAGGTCGCCGCCATCAATGGCAGCCGCCAACTCGACATCGCCTCCCGGATGGGGCTGGAGCCGATGACGGTCAGCGCCTTTCTGGACAAGCTGCAGGCGCGCGGCTTGATCGAACGACAGCCGGACCCGCTCGATCGCCGCGCCAAGCGGATCGTTCTTTCGGAATCTGCGGACGCGAAGCTTCGGCAGATCGACCGTGAAGTCTGCGAAGTCGAGCGCAATGCGACGCAGGGCTTCGGTCCGGACCTTCAGGTTCAGTTGCATGACGCGCTGTGTGCTTTCCGCAGCAATCTGCAGAAGGCGGAAGCACCGGCGGAAGTCGAGCGCGAATTGCGGCCGGTGGATTAATTCCAGACCGCCATCCTGGAAAAAGGAAGCCCGCCTCCGGCGATCGGAAGCGGGCCATTTCTCATTTCAATACCTTACTTCGACAGGTTGCGCTTGGCGAGCGTGCGCAGGCGCAGCGCGTTGAGCTTGATGAAGCCTGCCGCATCCTTTTGATCGTAGGCGCCCTGGTCGTCTTCGAAGGTGACCAGCTTGTCGGAATAAAGCGATTTCGGGCTTTCGCGGCCGATGACCATGACATTGCCCTTGTAGAGCTTCAGCGTCACTTCGCCTTCGACATGTTCCTGGCTCTTGTCGATGAGCGCCTGCAGCATCTCACGCTCCGGCGAGAACCAGAAGCCGTAATAGATCAACTCGGCATAGCGCGGCATCAGCTCGTCCTTGAGGTGCGCGGCACCGCGATCGAGCGTGATGGATTCGATGGCGCGATGGGCCGCGAGCAGGATCGTGCCGCCGGGGGTCTCGTAGACGCCACGGGACTTCATGCCGACGAAACGGTTCTCGACGAGATCGAGACGGCCGATGCCGTTGTCGCGGCCATACTCGTTCAGCTTCGCAAGCAAGGTCGCCGGGCTCAGGCGCTCGCCATTGATCGAAACGGCATCGCCTTTTTCGAAGCCGATCTTGATGATGGTGGCCTTGTCGGGCGCGGCTTCCGGCGAAATCGTGCGCATGTGCACATATTCAGGCGCTTCCTGCGCCGGGTTTTCCAGAACCTTGCCTTCGGACGAGGAGTGCAGCAGGTTGGCATCGACGGAGAAAGGCGCTTCGCCCTTCTTGTCCTTGGCAACCGGAATCTGGTGCTTCTCGGCGAATTCGAGGAGGTCGGTACGGCTCTTGAACGACCAATCGCGCCACGGCGCAATGATCTTGATATCCGGGTTCAGCGCATAGGCCGAAAGCTCGAAGCGAACCTGGTCGTTGCCCTTGCCGGTTGCGCCGTGCGCGATGGCATCGGCGCCGGTCTTTCTGGCGATCTCGATCAGATGCTTGGAGATCAGCGGACGGGCAATCGAGGTGCCGAGCAGGTAGACGCCTTCATAGACGGCATTGGCGCGGAACATCGGGAAGACGAAATCGCGCACGAATTCTTCGCGCACATCCTCGATATAGATCTCCTTGATGCCGAGCATTTCGGCCTTCTTGCGCGCCGGCTCCAGCTCTTCGCCCTGGCCGAGATCGGCGGTAAAGGTGACGACTTCGGCGCCGAGCTCCGTCTGCAGCCACTTCAGGATAATCGAGGTGTCGAGACCGCCGGAATAGGCGAGAACGACTTTCTTCACGTCTTTATGTGATGCCATGATGAGTTCCGTTTCGAGGCGGGCCAGGAGAAAGGCCCGCAAAGCTGTATCGCGGAACTTTTAGCGAGATTATCGTGCGGCGCAAGGGGAAGCGCGAACGGGACGTTTCTCAGAGATGAGCGCCGATGTTCATTCGCTGATGCAGGATGCGGATGATCGTGACCGTTTGAGCGACATCTTTATAGATAATAAATGTGAGCCGGAGGCGAGAGCGAGACAATCTGGTTTGATACCGCTGATCTTGCGGCCGCGTGCGATGCCCTCCACCAAAGCATGACAACGATCACGCAGAGCGAAGACATAATCCTCCGCTTGCCCGTAACCCCATTTTTCCTCGGTATAGTCGTAGATTTGATCGATGTCGGACGTGGCTTTCGGCGAGAAGACCAATTTCTTCATCGCTGATTGCGCAACTTTCTCTTTCCTTCGATAAATTCATTGAAGTCAAACTCCTCCGGTTCGCCCGAGGCTTCGCCTTCGGCGATCGCCGCAGCGATCGCTTCTATTTCCGCACGGCTGCGCAATAATTTCAGCGCGGCGTCGATGACCTCGCTTGGCGAATCGTAATTGCCGTGGCTGATCTGCTCACCGATAAACGCATCCATCTGCTCGTCGATCTCTACGGACACATGTTTTGTCACGGACGCGACCTCCGGCGGTTTGACTTGATTGCCGAAAGTACCATATTCGGCGGCGACCGAACAATGCCTGAGGAGGGCGCCGCTCGTGACCGATATTCAAGCCATTTTCAAGAAATCCAATGTTGCCGTCATCACCGGAGGCGCATCCGGCATCGGTTTTGCCGCCGCAAAACATTTCGCCTCGCTGGGCATGAGCGTCGTCATCGCCGATCTCGGCGGCGACCGCCTGGCCGAGGCTAGCGCTGAACTCAAGACGATCGCAGGCGAAGAGCATGTCATGGCCATCGAGACCGATGTCGCCAGCAAAGACGCGCTGGAAGCGTTGGAGCGTGCAGTCCTGCAGCGTTTCGGCCGCGTACATGTGTTGATGAACAATGCGGGCATTGGTCCGGAAACGTCCGTTTTCAGCGCCCAGGCCGGCTGGGATGCGATCCTCGGCGTCAACCTGCTCGGCGTCATCAACGGCACGCGCGTCTTCGGACCCGGCATGCTGGCGCATGGTGAACCGGGCCTGATCATCAACACCGGCTCGAAACAGGGCATCACCACGCCCCCCGGCAATCCCGCCTACAATGTCTCGAAGGCGGGCGTGAAGGTCTTTACCGAAGCGCTGCAGCATGAGCTGCGCAATACGGAAGGCGCCAAGATTTCAGCCCATCTCCTCATCCCCGGTTTCGTCTTCACAGGTCTGACAAAAGGTGATCGAAGGGAAAAACCGGCAGGCGCCTGGACGCCGGAACAAACGGTCGAGTTCATGATGGAAAGCCTGAAGCGCGGCGATTTCTACATTCTTTGCCCCGATAACGACGTGGCTCGGCCGGTCGACGAACGCCGCATGCTCTGGGCCGCCGGCGATATCGTCGAGAACCGGCCGCCGCTGTCGCGCTGGCATCCGGACTATGCCGATCAATTCAAGGCCTTCCTCGAAAAGAAGGATTGATTTGCAATCAACCGAAAGCCCGATAAGAACGGAACGGACAGATCCTAAAGCACGTCGCGATTTTTCAGATTCGCTTCCTGTGCTTCAGGTTCTTGATTTTGCGCATGTCGGTCTCGCAAAACCGCTACCCACTTTTGCGCGACATGCTTCAATCCGGCTTTCGGAGCAGCCCTTATGGATTTCATACCCAGCCTGCCGACCCTTCTTGCCTTTTCCGCCGCAAGCCTGCTGCTGGCGATGACGCCCGGTCCTGACATGACGCTATCGATCAGCCGCGCGCTGGCGCAGGGTAAAAAGGCTGCGCTCTTCGTCGTACTCGGCACCACGCTCGGTGTTGTCGTCCATACCTGCCTCGTGGCCTTCGGCATCTCCGCGCTGATCACGGCTTCGCCGGTCGCCTTTACCGTCCTGAAGACCGGGGGTGCCGCCTATCTGCTGTGGCTGGCGATCCAGGCGATCCGTTTCGGTTCCAGCCTGTCGGTCAAGAAGGTCGATACGGTCGGCGGAACGCCGCTTGCAAACATCTCCAACGGCTTTTGGGTCAATCTGCTGAACCCGAAGGTCATCATCTTCTTCATGACCTTTCTGCCGCAGTTCGTGACCGCCGGCGATCCTGCCGTCACGCACAAGCTGCTCTTTCTCGGCTTCTTCTTCATCGTCATCGGCATGCCGGTGAACATGCTCGTCGTTCTTGCCGCCGACGGTCTGTCGTCCTGGCTGCAGCGGAATCGCGGCGTGATGCGCGGCCTCGACTACGCCTTTGCCGGCGTCTTCTCCATCTTCGCGGTGAAAATCTTCTTCACTCAGGCTCGTTGAAACCGGACCACTGCCCCGCAAACCTACCGGCAATCCACCAGTAAACCGTGGCGCTGGCCATGCCCAGGAATGCGAAACAGACCGCAACGGTGATCAGATTAAGGGTCTGCGGCCTTTCCATGCCGCCCGAAATCAGGACGGACGCGACTGCCGATAGGGTCGCGCCGAAAATTGCATAGCCATACCATTGACGCATGCCGCGCCATTCGAGAATGGGGATAACCACCAGAGACGGCAGGATGCTGACGACCATCGCGACCTTGGTGAGCGCAATGGTCAGAACGAAAAGCTCGGGCGCCGCGGTCTCTGGCACCGTCCAGACGGCGGCGCAGGCGAGCACGAAGCCCATGAGAGCGCAAGCGGCGAGATAGCCCCACAAGAGGCGTATCGGCCTGCGCAGTCCAAGGAGCATCGATCTCAGTCCTCGCCGTGATTGGCGATCATCATGGCTTCGAAGGCCAATCGCTCCGTCTTGCGCATGCGTTCCGACTCCGACTTCAGCTGACCGCAAGCGGCGAGAATATCGCGGCCCCGCGGCGTGCGGATCGGTGAGGCGTAACCGGCCGAATTGATGAAATCGGCGAACTTCTCAATCTGCTCCCAGTCCGAACACTGGTAGTTCGTGCCCGGCCACGGGTTGAAGGGAATCAGGTTGATCTTGGCAGGAATGCCCTTCAGCAGCTGGATCAGACCCTTCGCGTCTTCGAGGCTGTCGTTGACGCCCTTCAGCATCACATATTCGAAGGTGATGCGCCGTGCGTTCGACAGGCCGGGATAGGCGCGGCAGGCGTCCATCAGCTCCTTCAGCGGATACTTCTTGTTGATCGGCACCAGCATGTCGCGCAGGTCGTCGCGTACGGCATGCAGCGAGATCGCCAGCATGACGCCGATCTCCTCGCCGGTGCGATAGATTTCCGGCACGACGCCTGATGTGGAGAGCGTGATGCGGCGCTTGGAGAGCGACAGGCCATCGCCGTCGGAGGCGATCAGCAGTGCCGTCTTGACGCTGTCGAAATTATAAAGCGGCTCGCCCATGCCCATCATGACGATATTGCTGACCTTGCGTCCCTCGGCGGGCATGATCGTGCCCTGAGGCGCTTCACGATCCGGGAAATCGCCGAGCCGGTCGCGCGCCAGGAGCAGCTGCGACAGGATTTCCTCCGCCGTCAGGTTGCGCACGAGACGCTGCGTGCCGGTATGACAGAAGGAACAAGTGAGCGAACAGCCGACCTGGCTGGAAATGCAGAGCGTGCCGCGACCCTCTTCCGGGATATAGACGGTTTCCACCTCGACCGGCCGGCCTGCGCCGCGCGGCGGGAAGCGCAGCAGCCATTTCCGCGTGCCGTCATTGGAAACCTGCTCCTCGACGATCTCGGGACGCGCAATGGTGAAATGCGTCTTCAGCATTTCGCGCATGTCCTTCGACACATTGGCCATCGCATCGAAATCGGAGACGCCGCGTACATAGATCCAGTTCCAGAGCTGGCTGACGCGCATCTTGATCTGCTTGTCGGCAACGCCCTTTTCCTTGAGCGCCGCGCCCATCTCTTCGCGTGTCATACCGATCAGCGACGGCTTCGGCGAAAGCTCGACGGGCTGCGATACCGGCATCGGCTTGAGCCTTGAGGGGGTTATGACATCGGTGGCGGACATAGGATCGTTCCAACGGTTCACATCGGCGATGCCGCAAAAGCTGACGAAAGCTGCGGATGCGGACAAGGCACGGAAATCTGAAGATTCATGCGGTGGCGGGGCAAGCTATCTGCCGCACACCTATCGTTGGCGCGGCCTTTAGCATTAATTTCCGCCCGCGTCATCCCTTTCCCTCAAAAGCAAGGGTTGCCTTCAAAAACGAAAAGCCGGTCGACTTGACCGGCCTTGCTCATTGCGGTCGCGGCAGCAGGAAGATCACATTTGCGTGATCCTTCGGCCCTCGATCTTACTTGCAGTTTTCGATCTGCTTCAGCGCAGCCGTCACACCCTTCAATGAATAGGTGTAGGAAGTGGCAGTACCCTTCTTTGAGGTTGCTGAAACCTTCAGCGAGTGGCCGGATTTCAGCGCGGCGACCAGTGCCGGCTCCTGCGCGGCGTTCTCCACCCACGCGGCCTTGTCCTTGGTGAACATCACGAAGGTCTTGTTGTCGATGGTGACGTTGACCTTCGAGTTTTCCTTGAGGGGATAGCCCATCATTGCCTGCGGTTCATAAGAGATGTTCTGGCCCGGACGCTGCGACACGATGAAGAAATTGTCGCCATGGTCAATGCCCGTCGGCGGCGCCTTGGCCGTCGGCACGGAAAGAACGTAACATACCTTACCGCCGGCGGACTGGTAGGAATAGGCACCCCAGGCGTCGAACTGCTGAATGCGCGTGGGAGCCGCCGGCGCTGCTGGCGCCGCTGCCTGCGTCTGCTTCTTGGTCTGCGCGGACGCTATGCCGGTTCCGGCCAGAACGAGCGAGAGGGCGATTGCGAAGCTTTTTACAAACATGGTTTCCTGCCGATTTCTTGCGGTCCAGAGCTCATGGCGATTCGTTTGACGCACGCCTGTGCTCGTGAGCTGCCTTATTTTGACTTTATTCAGGTTACCAAACCGTCAACGGAGCGCTGCCGCCACCGGCCCCGTGCCATTTCAATCCAGTTATCGCGCAAAGCTTGAAACGCATCAGAAGGAATTGGAAAACCCGGATGATGAAGTACCACCCTGCAGCTTCGATTTAAGACAGAAAGATTCGGGCAAGAATTTGACCTCGCTAAAATCAGGGAGGTCTCATAAATCTCTGGAAACCCGAGAGGATTCAGATCGGCTCCGCAAACAAGCATCAGGCGGTCTTCATAGAATCGGGCTCGTTCTCCAGCGCGCGATCGGCGGCGTCGTAATGTTCCTGGCGGATATGGCCCCTGATCATGCTGAAGGCAAGCGTCAGCACCGCGACATCATCGGAAAAGCCGATGACGGCAAAGAAATCGGGGATGATATCGACGGGCATGACGAAATAGCCGAGCGCCGCCAGCAATATGCCGCGAACGCGGGTCGGCGTCTGCGGGTCGAACGCACAATAGAAGGCGGCCACGACGTCACGCGAGAACGGGATATGGCGAGCCGCCTTCCGCAAGGTCGGCCAGAATTTTCTGCGCACCGATTTCTCCTGCTCTTTTTGGGTCTCTTCGTCACCAGGCATCAGGATTTCCCCGTACTTGATGTCATCCATTCCATTCACCTCAATCAAGGCCCGTCGGCCGGGCCGTGTAAACATATGGTGATCGCCTGCCGTGATTCAATCGATCCGGCGCGCGGCCGCCTTCTCCATCGCCTTTGCCAGCTTCACGTCATGGTCGGTCAGGCCGCCGGCATCGTGCGTCGTCAGCTTCACCTCGACGCGGGAATAGACGTTGAACCATTCCGGATGGTGGTTGAATTTTTCCGCGGCAAGGGCAGCTTCCGTCATGAAGCCGAAGGCCTCGACGAAGCTGCGGAACTTGAAGGTCTTCGAAATCGAAAGACCGTCATCCGCGAGCACCCAGCCCGCAAGCTCCGCAAGATTTTCGTCGATTGCCGCGCGGTCCAGTCTGTCGTATTTCATGGCAAGTCACTCCTCTCTAGAGCAATTCCAGGAAAACTGCGTAGCGGTTTTGCCGTCCGGAATGGCGTAAAAGCAAAAGGATAGAGCGTTTTCGCATTTGGAAGAAAAGCGGAAAGCTCTGGCGGTGAAACGATAGCATGGATCGTCACAGGATACTTTTCGTCTGCGCCGGCAATATCTGCCGGTCGCCCCTCGCCGAAGGCATATTCAGGCATCTGGCAAGCAAGGCCGGCCGTGGCGGTGAATTCGACATCGATTCGGCCGGCACCGGCGGCTGGCATCAGGGAGAGCGCCCCGATCGCCGCTCGATCACGGTTGCAGCTGGCCACGGAATCGATATCTCGGACCAGCGCGCCCGGCGCATAGCGTCAGCCGATTTCGGCAAGTTCGATCTGATCCTGGCAATGGATCAAGACAATTTGAAGAACTTGCGCAAGTCGGCGCCTGCCGATGCGCTCGGCAAACTGCATCTCTTCAATGCCCTGGCGCTCGGAAGCAACAAGGACATTCCCGATCCCTATTACGGTGGCCGCGAGGATTTCGAGACGGTTTACACCATGCTCTTGGCCGGCTGCAGCGCGCTGTTGCCCAAAGCCGGGAAAGTGCTGCGGGGCTCGTGAAGCGGGAATATCTCTTCGGTGAGATAGGGACCGCCACCGACCGATTCGCGCGACGACAGAAGCACGAAGCGCCCGACCGTGAACGGCGCGGTGTAGAAATTGCCGCGGCCGGAGAGATAGTGCACCACGTCGTCGACCCGCGAGGATTTCAGCCTGGCGAGCGTCACATGCGGCGTGAACTTGCGGGGGTCCGGCTGCAGGCCGATCCGCTGGCAGATGCGCTCGATCTCGCCTTGCAGCGCGAACATATCCGGCGTCTGCGAGACCCCGGCCCAAACCGAATGCGGTTTCTTGGAGCCGAAGGAACCGATGCCCTCCAGCCGAAGCTGGAATTCAGGCCGATCTATCCGGTCCAGACGGTCGACGATCTCATCCGCGGTGCGGCCATCGACATCGCCGATGAAGCGCAAGGTGATATGGTAATTTTCAACGTCGATCCACCTGGCTCCCGGGAGACCACCGCGCAACAATGACAGGCTCATGGCCGCATTGCGCGGAATTTCGAGGGCGGTAAAAAGTCTCGGCATGACGAGCACTCCCCGAATCTCTTGCAGGTATAGGTAGGGAATCACGCATTTGCAGCCGGTGCAAGCATCTATTTCGCACCTGCGTCAATCGTCCCTACAAAACTCATAACATCAGGCAACATTTGCTCGACCATCACATCGACCCCCTTGGAGTTCGGATGCATCCCGTCCGAAAGCTGCAGATCCGCATGCGTGGCAACGCCATCTAGGAAGAATGGATAAAGCGGAAGCTGATATTTATCGGCCAGCCGCTTGTAGATCGGATTGAATTTGTCGGCGTAGTCGCCCCCCATGTTCGGCGGCGCCAGCATGCCGACGAGAAGGATCGGGATCTTTCTGTCCTTCAACCGTTCGATCATCGTCTCGAGGTTCTTTTCCGTCTGCTCCGGCGGAATGCCGCGCAGCGCATCGTTGGCGCCGAGTTCCAGGATCACGCCATCCGTGCCGTCGGGCACCGACCAGTCGATACGCGAAAGGCCGCCGGAGGTCGTATCTCCCGAAACACCGGCATCGGCAACCGCCACATCCAAACCCTTGGCCTTCAGCGCCGCCTCAAGCTTGGCGGGAAAGCCGTTGCCCGGCGGCAGCTGATAGCCCGCCATCAGGCTGTCGCCGAAGCCGACCAGCTGAATGGTGCGTGCATCGGCGGCATGAACTACGCCAAACAAAAGACCGAAAGTGATGACAGCGAAGTGAAGCGCAGCAACTTTAAAACCCATGATCCATTTCCTAAATTCGCTGCTCGGGCCAAATCGCGCCCGCCATTGTCTCTGATGTTCTCTGGTATATAGGGCGTTCGCATTGGCAAAAACCATCATCGAGCTGAAGAAGGCGGATTTGACGCTCGGCAATGCCGCCGCCTCCGTCCATGTGCTGAAGGGCATCGACCTTACCATCATGGAGGGTGAGGCCGTCGGCATCGTCGGCCCCTCCGGCTCCGGCAAGTCCACGCTACTGATGGTGCTGGCCGGCCTCGAAAAGCTCGACAGCGGCGAACTTCTGATACACGACACACCGCTGCATAGCCTCAGCGAAGATCGCATCGCCGATTTCCGCGGACGCAATATCGGCATCGTCTTCCAGTCCTTCCATCTGATCGCCAACATGACAGCGCTGGAAAACGTCGCCGTGCCGCTGGAACTTGCCAACGTCCGCGATGCGTTCGATATCGCCCGTCGCGAACTGGCAGCCGTCGGCTTGGGCGAGAGGCTCAATCACTATCCCGGCCAGCTTTCCGGTGGTGAGCAGCAGCGCGTCGCCATCGCCCGTGCGCTGGCGCCTTCGCCCGCCGTCCTGATTGCCGACGAACCGACGGGCAATCTTGACACCGATACCGGCCGGCAGATCGCCGACTTGCTCTTCGCCCAGCAGGCCGAGCGCGGCACAACCATGCTGCTCGTCACCCATGATCCCGCCCTTGCCGCCCGTTGCTCGCGCCAGATCCGCGTCCGTTCCGGCGAAATCGAGAACGACAGCATGCGCACGCGCGCCAATCAGGCGGCGATGGCATGAGCGCGGCGGGATTGCGCCTGCCGCTTGCCTTCCGCCTTGCCATGCGCGAATTGCGCGGCGGCCTTGGCGGTTTCTACATCTTCCTCGCCTGCATAGCGCTAGGCACCGGCGCAATCGCCGCCGTCAATTCCGTTTCCCGCTCGATTATCGACGCAATCTCGACGCAGGGCCAGTCACTGCTGGCGGGCGACGCCCGTTTCGAACTGCGCAACCGCGAGGCAACTCCGGAGGAATTCGCCTATCTCCAAAGCTTAGGGAAAGTTTCCCGTTCCACCGGCTTGCGCTCCATGTCGCGCCTGCCCGATGGCTCGGACCAGGCACTCGTCGAAGTCAAGGCGGTCGACGATGCCTATCCGCTCTACGGCAGATTCGAGGCGGAGCCGGACCAGCCGCTCGCAACGCTGCTTGCAGCCAAAGATGGCACCTATGGCGCTGTTGTCGCTCCCCTGCTGCTTGAACGCCTGAACCTCAAAATCGGCGATGCCCTGCTGCTGGGCAATGCCAGGCTTCGCATCACAGGCACCATTGAAAGCGAGCCAGATGCGGTATCTGAAGGCTTCGGCTTCGCGCCGCGCCTACTCACGAGCCGCAATGCGCTGATTGCTTCCGGCCTGATCACGACAGGCAGCCTGGTCGAACAAGCATACCGAATCCGCATGGACAATCCCGCGGCCGGCATTCGCAATCTCACCGAGCGCGCCAATGCCGCCTTCCCGCAGGCGGGCTGGTCGATCCGCAGCAGCGAGCGCGCCGCGCCACAGCTTGCCGACAACGTCACCCGCTTCTCGCAGTTCCTGACGCTCGTCGGCCTGGCAGCGCTCATCGTCGGCGGCGTCGGCGTCGCTAATGCCGTGCGCGCCTTCCTCGATTCCAAGCGCACGACCATCGCCACCTTCAAGTGCCTTGGCGCTCCGGCCTTCGTCGTTGTGCTGATCTACCTCATCCAGATCGCCGTGATTGCACTCGCCGGCATAGCAATTGGCCTCGTCCTCGGCGCTATCGCGCCGATGATCGCTTCGCAATTCATGGCGGAATTCCTACCGATTTCGACCGCGCCGAGGCTTTACCCCGGCGCGCTGACGCTCGCCGCCCTGTTCGGTCTGCTGACGACGCTGGCCTTCGCCGTTCCGCCGCTCGGCCATGCCCGCGAGGTGCCGGCAACCGCGCTGTTCCGCGAACAGGGCTTCGAGGCGCGCCGCCTGCCCGGCTGGCCCTATCTGCTGGCTGCCGGTGTCCTGATGGCGGCACTTGCGGCCCTGGCGATCGTCACCGCCTATGACCGCTTCATCGCTATCGTCTTCGTCGTCTCGATCGCAGGCGCTTTCGTCGTGCTGCGTCTGGTGGCGGCCCTGCTCTCCTGGCTTGCCCGCCGCAGCCCGCGCGTGCGCTCGCCCGCGCTGCGCCTGGCGATCGGCAACATTCATCGGCCGGGCGCGCTCACCTCGTCCGTCGTGCTGTCGCTCGGCCTCGGCCTGGCGCTGCTGGTGACCTTGACACTGATCGACGGGAATATGCGCCGCGAGTTGATGGGGCGCATGAGCGAACAGGCGCCGAACTTCTTCTTCGTCGATATTCAGGGGCCGGAACTGGAAGGCTTCCGCAAGATCGTCCTCGACATCGACCCCAAGGGCAAGCTTGTCGAGGCGCCGATGCTCCGCGGCCGGATCGTCGCCTTCAACGGCGAGGATGTCACCAAAATGAAGGTGCCGGCCGCAGGCCAATGGGTGCTGCGCGGCGACCGCGGCATCACCTATGCCGATACAGTGCCGGAAAACGCCTCGGTCACGGAAGGCAAATGGTGGGACAAGGATTATAGCGGCGAACCGCTGGTCTCCTTTTCCGAAGAGGAAGGCAAGGCGCTCGGCCTGAAGCTCGGCGACAAGGTTACCGTCAACGTGCTTGGCCGCAACGTCACCGCCACGATTGCCAGCTTCCGCAAGGTTCAATGGCAGTCGCTGTCGATCAATTTCGTGATGATCTTCTCGCCCAATACCTTCAGGGGCGCGCCACATGCCTGGCTCGCGACCCTGACCGACGCTTCGGCCACCTCCGCTCAGGAAGCGGCAATCCTGAGGAAAGTCACCAATAGCTACCCGACCATCACAAGCGTGCGCGTCAAGGATGCGCTCGATGTCGTCAACACGCTCGTGGGACAGCTGGCGACGGCCATTCGTTCCGCCGCATCTGTCGCACTCATCGCCTCGGTGCTGGTGCTGGCCGGTGCGCTCGCGGCCGGCAACCGCGCCCGCACGCATGATGCCGTCATCCTCAAGACGCTCGGCGCGACGCGGGCAACATTGATCCGTGCCTTCAGCTACGAATATCTGATCCTGGGGGCCGCAACCGCCATCTTCGCATTGATCGCCGGCTCCGCATCCGCCTGGTACATCGTCAGCCGTATCATGCGGCTACCTTCTGCCTTCCTGCCCGATGTCGCTTTCTCCACGCTGGTTATCGCGCTGATTTTGACGGTCGGTATCGGCCTGATCGGTACTTGGCGGATTCTCGGGCAGAAGGCGGCACCCGTTCTGCGCGAACTCTGAACTACGCTACCTATTAACCGAACACGGTGAATTGGCATGATATTACGCCGATTTAACGCAGCGCGGACCGCTAGACCCTTGTCTCTAAGGCCCGAAAGCCTCATATTCTGTGCAGGCATGCTGAGCTCCGCAGCGGCGCCTGGGCCTTGAAAGACCCGACACCGTAATCAAATCGGAGCTTGAAAGAGGAAAACATGGCTGACTTTCGCAATTACCAAAACCGGGCGCAGAGCGGTGCGCAATCCGGTGCGATGATAGACGAGGGCCTTCGAGCCTACATGCTCAAGGTCTATAACCTGATGGCGCTGGGTCTGGCGATCACGGGTGTTGCCGCCTATCTCTCCTTCTCGCTCGCCTTCGCAAACGGACAGATCACGGCCTTCGGCCAGGCGATCTATCTGAGCCCGCTGAAGTGGGTGGTCATTCTCGCCCCGCTGGCGATGGTCTTCTTCCTGAGCTTCAGGATCAACCGCATGAGCGTGGCCGCCGCGACGACGACCTTCTGGGTCTACGCCGCGCTGGTAGGCCTGTCGCTGTCGTCGATCTTCATCATCTACACCGGCCAGAGCGTCGTGCAGACCTTCTTCGTGACCGCCGCCTCCTTCGGCGCGCTGTCGCTCTACGGCTACACGGCCAAGCGTGATCTGTCGGCGATGGGTTCGTTCCTGATGATGGGCCTTTTCGGCCTGATCATTGCGACGCTCGTCAACATCTTCCTGGCTTCGTCCGCCCTGCAGTTCGCCATCTCCGTGATCGGCGTCCTGATTTTCGCAGGCCTCACCGCCTACGACACACAGCGGATCAAGGAAATGTACTATGAAGCCGACGATGTGGCCGTGGCCGGCCGCAAGGCGATCATGGGCGCCCTGTCGCTCTACCTCGACTTCATCAACCTGTTCATGTTCCTGCTGCAGTTCCTCGGCAACCGCCGTTAATCACAGCGTGGAATGAGATACGAAAAGGCGGCTTCGGTCGCCTTTTTTGTTTGCCTGGGCCGAAGCCCTGCGATTTGATGGCAACCGTCGCAAATTCGCAGATCAGGCAATAGAAGCAATGTCCGTCAGCCTCCGCAGTGCAACCTTAGACGACCTTCCCCACATCACCGCCATCTACAGAGATTCCGTTCTGAACGGCACGGCAAGCTATGAAATCACGCCGCCGAACCAGGAGGAAATGACGGCCAGGTTCGAGGCAATTCGTGACAAGGGCTATCCCTATCTCGTCGCCGAAGACGAGACCGGCGCGTTTCTCGGCTATGCCTATGCCTCCGCTTTCCGCACGCGGCCGGCCTATCGCTGGATGGTGGAGGATTCAATCTATCTGGCGCCCGAGGCACGCGGGCGCGGCATCGGCAGACTGCTGCTCCATGCCCTGGTGGAAAACTGCCAGACGCTTGGCTTCCGCCAGATGATCGCCGTCATCGGCGGCGCCCATCCGGCTTCCGTCGCCGTACATCGCGCTGCGGGCTTTGCCGAAGTGGGATTGCTCAAGGGCACCGGCTATAAGCATGGCCGATGGCTGGATACGATGCTGATGCAGAAGGCGCTGGGCGGGGGTGCGGAAACCGATCCGGATACGTCGGTCTATCCTGGGACATTGTTTGGGGGGTAGTGTCGAGCTACCTTTATGCCGAACCTCTGATACCCCGCACTCGCCACAAGCGCGTAGCCAATGACGAGAAACTACTTCTCCACCAGCTTCAGCTGCTTGTCGAAAACCTTCAACACTTGGTTCAGCTCATGACCGCGTTTCAGGATCATGCCGTGGGTATTGACGACGGAAAAGGCGCCCTGCTTGGCCGAAAGCTTCGGATTCTTTTCGATGCGGAAGAGCGGCATTTCACCGGAGCGCTTGAAAACCGAAAAAACCGCCTTGTCCTTCAAATGGTCGATCGCGTAGTCGCGCCACTCGCCTTCCCCGACCATGCGCCCATAGATCCAGAGAATCGCATCAAGCTCCCTGCGATGAAAGGTCACCGGCAGCGGGTCCTTGCTCTGTTTGTATTCTCTGAGATCAACGACGACGGATGAATTGGTATCGACGGAACGGCTTTCACCGTGTCTCAAATCCGGCTGATCAGTCATCAATCCCCCAAGGGCTATCTCATGACAGGAGAATGACAGTTTGCCTCAGCCGCATCAAATTGCAAGACGGCTGGCGGCTCACAATTTCTTTCCCAGCTGTGAAAGCACCTCGTCAGCGCCGCATTTCAGCCAAAACGACGCCCAATTTACAGGAAGTATAGGCAGCCGTTTGGCGCCGCCGCGTCAAACGGCCCGGCCGGGGCGCATCGATTAAACCCCAGCCCCGAATGCGTCCTCGCCGGGCACCTCCCCTTTTTGGCGTCAGACAAAATAGGGACCCTTTCCGGCGCCAGCCGAAACACGCATCTTTTTGGATCCGCCAAAATAGGAAGCCTTCAACCGAACCAAAATGGAAGACCTCCGGCAAAGCTGGAAAATCGCTCAGCCGTCCGAGCCGACCGTCAGAACAGTCGCACCGAGAATGGCAGCCGGATCGCCTGAAGATGTCGACGACTGCAGCAGAATCGCAAGGCCTCGCCGGCCAGCCTTATCCAGCACGGTGGACGGCAGCACGAGGCTCATGGCCTTGCCGTCCCACATGCCGACTGTTTCGACATCGGATACCGCGTGCATATAGGCGATCTGCTGGCCGTTGTTTTCGCCGCCTTTCGGCGCCACCATCTGCTCCTTGTCGAAATAGACGGCAACGACATTCGCCTTGCCCTGACCGGCCCCGATCTTGATCTCGAGCTCGTCGCCCTTCATCGCGGCATTCACCGGAACCGTCAGCCCCTCGCCAAGACGCTGAAAATCATCGAGCTTGACGTTAATGGCATCGAGATCGGCGCCGTTCATGTGATCCCTGCCATTGACGATCGCCTGCGGAGTATAGACGCCGCTGCGCCCCATCGTACGGGCATAGGCATATTGGCGCGCCGTATTGTCCTTGGATGCCATCGTGTCGTTCCAGCCGAGATAGTTCCAATAATCGACGTGATAGGCCAGCGCCACGACATTGCCCTGGCGGATCAGCTTGCGGAAAGCAGCATCGGCGGGCGGACAGGAAGCGCAACCCTGCGAGGTGAAGAGTTCGACGACGCCCTTGATCTTGGGAGTCTCCTGCGCATGCAGCGAACTTGCGAGCCCAATGCCTGCCAGAAGTGGAGCCAAAAATCGAAGGCGCATTCTATCTTACCTCTGCATCCAATCTCGAGCGCCGTCTGCCTACACGGGCTCTGCAAAACTCGCGCTTCTTGGGGCGACCAGGCCACATCAAGCCCGAAAAATCTGAAACAAGAGATAATAGTTTAACGCGATGACGCAAAGTCACGATGGGGTGAGGCCGGAGTGAGCAGAAGTCTCGCAGTACACATCACCGTGAAAAGCAAGAGGCCGCCGGAAGAGTTTTCCGGCGGCCTCCCATAACAGCGTTTAATGCCTATCAGGCGGCGAGATCGCGCAGAACGGTCTGCAGGATGCCGCCATTGTTGACGTAGATGACCTCATCCAGCGTATCGATGCGGCAGAGGATCGGAACATCCTTCACCGAGCCGTCGCCATAGGTGATCTTGGCGATCTTGCGTTCGCGCGGCTTGATGTTTTCCAGGCCTTCGATCGTCACGAGTTCGTCGCCCTTCAGGCCGAGGCTCGCCCAGGTGGTGCCCTCCTCGAAGACGAAGGGGATGACGCCCATTCCCACAAGGTTCGAACGGTGGATGCGCTCGAAGGACTGGGCGATGACGGCGCGCACGCCGAGCAGGTTCGTGCCCTTGGCAGCCCAGTCGCGCGACGAACCGTTGCCGTATTCGACGCCTGCGAAGATGACGAGCGGAACGCCCTCGGCCTTGTACTGCATGGCCGCATCGTAGATCGACGTCTCTTCCTTGGACGGATAATGGATGGTGTAGCCACCTTCCTTGCCGTTCGGGCCGAGCATGTGGTTGCGGATGCGGATGTTGGCAAAGGTGCCGCGCATCATGACTTCGTGGTTGCCGCGGCGCGTGCCGTACTGGTTGAAGTCGGCAACGCCGACGCCATGGCCGAGGAGGTAGGAACCGGCCGGCGAGGCAGCCTTGATCGAACCGGCCGGCGAAATATGGTCGGTGGTGATCTTGTCGCCGAAGAGGCCAAGAACGCGCGCGCCCTTGATGTCGGAAACGCCGGCGCCCTTCTTGCCCATACCCACGAAGTAGGGCGGGTTCTGCACGTAGGTCGAGTTGTCGTCCCACGCATAGGTCTGGCCCGGAGGAACCTGCACGGCCTGCCAGTTGGCGTCGCCCTTGAAGACGTCGGCATACTTGGTTTCATAAAGCTCGCGGGTGACGTACTTCTGGATGAACTCCTGAACCTCGTGCGAGGTCGGCCAGATGTCTTTCAGGTAGACCGGCTTGCCGTTCTGGTCTTCGCCGATCGGCTCCTTCGTCAGGTCGAGCTGCACCGAGCCGGCGAGCGCGTAGGCGACGACGAGCGGCGGCGAAGCGAGATAGTTCGCCTGGACGTCGGGCGAGATGCGGCCTTCGAAGTTGCGGTTACCGGAGAGAACGCCGGCAACGATCAGGCCCTTGTCGTTGATCGTCTTGGAGATCGGCGCCGGCAGCGGGCCGGAATTGCCGATGCAGGTGGTGCAGCCGAAGCCGACCAGGTTGAAGCCGAGCTTGTCGAGATCCGCCTGCAGGCCGGACTTGGCAAGATATTCGCCGACGACCTGGGATCCAGGAGCCAGCGAGGTCTTGACCCACGGCTTGCTCTTCAAGCCCTTGGCAACGGCGTTGCGGGCCAGAAGGCCGGCAGCGATCAGAACCGACGGGTTGGAGGTATTGGTGCAGGAGGTGATGGCGGCGATGGCAACGTCGCCGTGGCCGATATCGAAATCCGTGCCTTCGACCGCATAGCGGTTGGAGAGCTGGCCGGGCTTCTTGTATTCGGTTTCCAGCGAGGTTGCGAAGCCGGAAGCGATGTTTTCCAGCGCGATGCGGCCTTCCGGACGCTTCGGGCCGGCCATCGACGGCACGACGTCGCCGAGGTCGAGCTCCAGCGTGTCGGTGAAGACGAGATCGGAACCGTCATTATCGCGCCACATGCCCTGAGCCTTGGAGTAGGCTTCGACGAGAGCGATCCGGTCCTTGGTGCGGCCGGACATGTTGAGGTAGTTCAGCGTTTCCTTGTCGACCGGGAAGAAGCCGCAGGTCGCGCCATATTCCGGACCCATGTTGCCTATGGTGGCGCGGTCGGCGAGCGGCATGTTGTCGAGGCCGGGGCCGAAGAATTCGACGAACTTGGAAACGACGCCCTTCTTGCGCAGCATCTGCACGACGGTCAGCACGAGGTCGGTGGCGGTGACGCCTTCCTTGAGCTTGCCGGTCAGCTTGAAGCCGATGACTTCTGGCAGCAGCATGGAAACCGGCTGACCGAGCATGGCGGCTTCAGCCTCGATACCGCCGACACCCCAGCCAAGAACGCCGAGGCCGTTGATCATGGTCGTGTGCGAATCGGTGCCGACGCAGGTGTCGGGATAAGCGATCGTTTCGCCGTCTTCTTCCTTCGTCCAGACGGTCTGGCCGAGGTACTCGAGGTTGACCTGATGACAGATGCCGGTGCCGGGAGGAACGACGCGGAAGTTCTTGAATGCCTGCTGGCCCCACTTCAGGAAGCGGTAGCGCTCGCCGTTGCGCTGGTATTCCAGCTCGACGTTCTTGGCAAAAGCCTGCGGCGTGCCGAATTCGTCGACGATGACGGAATGGTCGATGACGAGATCGACGGGAACGAGCGGGTTGATCTTTTCCGGATCGCCGCCAAGCGAAACCATCGCGTCGCGCATAGCGGCAAGGTCGACAACGGCCGGAACGCCTGTGAAGTCCTGCATCAGCACGCGCGCCGGGCGATAGGCGATTTCGTTTTCGACGGTGCCCTTGTTGGTCAGCCATTCGGCGACGGCAAGGATATGGTCCTTCGTGACCGACTGCCCGTCTTCAAAACGCAGCAGGTTTTCCAAAAGCACCTTCATGGAGTAAGGCAGTTTGGAAACACCGGGCAGACCATTGGCTTCAGCCTTGGGAAGGCTGAAATACACATAGTCTTTCCCGCCCACGGTCAGCGTGGAACGACAATTGAAACTGTCAAGAGATTTAGACACGAGATACCCCGTTTCTGATAGCCAACACAGTCGTGCGAACGCCTATGCACTTTATGCACATCAGGATGCGGGTACGGCCATTTCCGCTGTCCGCACGTAAGGTTTAAAACCTTAAGTTCGGCGCAAGGATTGAATTCACGCCGGCCGCTGGCGTGGTTGCAGGTCTTATAGATAATTTCGTAAAGACTTGCCAGAGTGACAAAGCGCAAATTTGGACAATTTTTTGCGCGTTGCAGCAGTGAAAACGGGGAAAGCCTGGGCGAATGCATCTAAGCGCTGAAAATCTGGCCGCAAGGCGGGGCGAAGACCTGATTTTCCTGAATGTTTCCTTCAACTTGGCGGGTGGCGACGCCCTCGTTCTGACCGGGCGCAACGGGTCGGGAAAGTCAACGCTTCTGCGTGTTGTGGCAGGCCTTCTACGGCCGGAAAAAGGCACTATCACATTTACCGGAAATGACGGCGAATCGGGCCGGCCGGCCGGTGAAGCCAGCCACTATCTCGGCCACCGCAATGCGATGAAATCCGAGCTGACCGTGGCCGAAAACCTGACCTTCTGGAAAACCTTCCTCGGCGATATGCCAGGCGGCTCCGGCCTGGACGTCGAAGAAGCTGCTGACGCCGTCGGGCTTGCCGGCATCACCCATCTCCCCTTCGGCTACCTCTCCGCCGGCCAGCAGCGGCGAATCGCTTTCGCCAAACTGTTGGTCGCCCACCGCCCGATCTGGATTCTCGACGAACCGACGGCAGCACTGGACAGCTCCGCCGACCAACTCTTCGCCGATCTGATCACAGCCCATCGGAAGAGCGGCGGCATCGTTCTTGCGGCAACGCACCAGCCGTTAGGGCTGGAGAATGTGCAGGAGATACGGATGACGGGGTTTGCCGGGGTGAGCGAGGGGGTGTGGGGATGAAGCCGATGGGACTGAACTTGCCGAACCTTCGTCACCCCCCTTTGTCTTCTGGGAAAAACTCATCGCTGCGCGATGAGCTACCCCCCTCTGTCACTATCGTGACATCTCCCCCACAAGGGGGGAGATCGTGGGCGGCAGCTACATGCCCAAAGCAACCGCGATATCATCTGCGAGTATCGAGCATGGTTGTTTGGCGTCGAGTGAGCGGCAGGCTACCGATCTCCCCCCTTGTGGGGGAGATGCCCCAAAGGGGCAGAGGGGGGTGGCGAGAAGCAAAAGCTTCTCGCGCCTTTAGCCAAGCGAAAGGCAACCTCCTCACGCAATTTGAAAGTCATCACGCATGACCGCCCTCTTCCTCCGCGACCTCAGACTTTCGGTACGCGCCGGCGGCGGGGCGTTGATCGGCATCCTCTTCTTCCTCACCGTCGTCGCCGTCATTCCCTTCGGCGTCGGTCCCGACCTCAAGCTTCTTTCGCGCATTGGTCCGGCCATCGTCTGGATAGGCGCGCTGCTCGCAAGCCTTCTCGGCCTCGACCGGCTGTTCCAAGCGGAACGCGATGACGGCTCGCTCGATCTGCTCGTCATGCAGGAAACGCCGCTGGTACTGACGGTCTTCATCAAATGCACGGCTCATTGGGTGGCGACAGGCCTTCCCCTCGTCATCGCCTCGCCGCTGCTCGGCCTCTTTATGAATATGAACGAGACGGCGATCGGGGCGACGGCTCTCACCCTGCTCGTCGGTTCGCCGGCGATCACCTTCATCGGCGCGGTCGGTGCTGCCGTCGCCGTGGCGCTGCCGCGCGGCGGGCTGCTGGTCTCCATTCTCGTGCTGCCGCTCACCATTCCCGTGCTGATCTTCGGCGTCAGCGCCACCTATGCCGCCGTCGAAGGGCCGCAGCCCTTCCTGCCTCCGTTCCTCATCCTGATCGCGCTTACGCTATTCTTCGCCGTTCTCGGTCCGGTGGCGGCCGCCTTGGCATTGCGAAACACGACTGATTGATCAGAGCAATTCCAGGAAAAGTGCGAAGCGGTTTTCCGCCCGGAATTGCGTAAATACAAAAGGATGGAGCGTTTTCGCGTTTCGAAGAAAAGTGGAAAGGCTCTAACGGAGATACTGTTTCGTCGATCTGAGACAATGCGGTCGATTGCCGGAAATGCCATATCGGGTTAAACAAGCCGCATGAGCGATATCACTGCGATCAGCCGATTTTCCGACCTTGCCAATCCCACGCGGTTCTTGGCCTTCTCGGCGCGTCTCATTCCCTGGCTTGCGGCCATCTCGGCCGTGCTCTTCGCGATCGGCCTCTATCTGTCCTTTACGACCGAGGGCGATTATCAGCAGGGCGATACGGTCCGCATCATGTATATTCACGTTCCGGCCGCCTGGCTGTCGATGATGTGCTACACGATCATGAGCATGTCGGCGATCGGCACGCTGGTCTGGCGCCATCCGCTCGCCGATGTCGCCGGCAAGACAGCGGCCCCGCTCGGCGCCGCCTTCACGCTGATCGCGCTGGTCACCGGTTCGCTCTGGGGTAAGCCGATGTGGGGCACCTATTGGGTCTGGGATGCGCGGCTGACCTCGGTTTTCATCCTTTTCCTCATGTATCTCGGCCTGATCGCGCTGAACCGCGCCATGGACGACCCATCAAAAGCTGCCCGTGTCGCCTCGATCCTGACGCTGGTCGGCTTCATCAATATCCCGATCATCAAGTTTTCCGTGGACTGGTGGAACACGCTACATCAATCGGAAAGCATCATGCGCATGGATGGCCCGGCCATCGACGCGGAGTTCCTCTGGCCGCTCTTCACCATGGCGCTCGCCTTCACGCTGCTGTTCTTCACGCTGCACCTGATGGCGATCCGCAACGAGATCTGGCGGCGCCGCATCGCCACCCAGCGCCGCATGGCCGCGCGCATGGCGAGCCGGGAGGACTAGAATGTCGCATCCCTTTTACGTCTTTGGCTCCTATGGCTTTGCCGCCTTCATGATCCTCGCCATCATTGCGTGGATATGGATCGATGGACGCCTTCGACGTCGCGATCTCGCCGCGTTGGAAGCCTCCGGCATCCGCCGCCGCTCGCAGCGCGCGGCGGAAAGCGAGACGAAATGACTGCGGATACCGATAACAAGGATCAGCCGAAATCGAGCGGCACCGCACGCTATCTGCTGGCGCTCATTCCGCTGATCGTCTTTGCCTGCATCGCATTCGCCGTTGGTAAGGTCATGTACGACCAGGAAGTGCACGGCACCGACATCTCGGCCATCCCTTCGGCCCTGATCGACACCAAGGCACCGAAGCTCGCGCTCGCACCTCTCGAAGGCTCCAACCTGCCGGCGCTGACCGACGACGCCATCAAGGGCAAGCTGACGCTCGTCAACGTCTTCGCCTCCTGGTGCATTCCCTGCCGCGACGAGCACCCAGTGCTGAAGGAGCTTGCCAAGAGCGGTCAGCTCAACGTCGTGGCGATCAACTACAAGGATACGAGCGAGAACGCCCTTCGCTTCCTCGGCGAACTCGGCAACCCTTATAACGCCATCGGTATCGACCCGAACGGCTCCGCCGCCATCGACTGGGGCGTCTACGGCATTCCGGAATCCTACCTCGTCTCCTCAGACGGCACGATCCTCTACAAGCAGGTCGGCCCGTTCACGCCGACGAGTTTGAAAGAAGGGCTCTATCCGGCGATAGCGAAGGCGCAGGGGAAGCCGGCGTCTTAACTCCCTTCTCCCCTCGGGGGGGCCGAAGGATGGGTCGAGATCAGCGGCTCGACCCTGGTTGGTGCCGGAAGGGCGGATGAGGGGCTGGCGCACGAAGCAAAAATGCCCTGAGCGGCGAGCGAAAGTCAGCACTCTCCCGGTAGCGCCCCCTCACCCGGCGCTATCGCGCCACCCTCTCCCCGCAGGGGCGAGGGTTAAAAGATTAAATCCCGCCCTGCCACGTCTTGATCGCCTCGACCGGCCAGACCAGCATCAGCACGTTGAGCGTGAGATTATCGCGGATCAAATAGCCGGTGAGCAGCTCGAAGAAGATGGCGATGGCGACCGTCATCAGCACCGGCGCGCGCCAGGCAAACAGGAATCCGACGACCATGAACACCGCATCCATCGAGGAATTGAGGATGCTGTCGCCGACATAGTCGAGCGAGATCGTCGCGGCGCGGTAGCGGTTGATGATAATCGGGGAGTTTTCCAGGATCTCCCAGCCGGATTCGATCAGCAGGGCAACGAAGAGCCGCATCGACAGCGGCCTGCCGCGCATGATCAGATGCGTGAGACCGAAGAAGAGGAAACCGTGGATGATGTGGGACGGCGTATACCAGTCGGCGATATGCTGCGAATTGCCGCTGGATTTCACCACCGGCTCGAACAGCTTGACATAGCCGCAGGTGCAGATCGGCACGCGGCCCATCATATATTCGGTGACGATCTGCACGAGCAGAACGACAACGCAGGCGATGAACCAGAAGCTCTGTTGCCGATAGCGGCTTTGGGCGTCGATGACTTCGCTCATTTACCGTTTTCCACCGGCGGCTCGACCGTGTGCTTCATGATCAGCGGCATCTGCGACAGCGTGAAGAGGATGGTGATCGGCATCGTTCCCCAGACCTTGAAGTTCACCCAGAGATTATCCGCGGCCTTGGTGTCGGGCAGGTAAAGCCAGTTTGAGCCGCGCCAGACGACTTCGTTGAGCACGGCGAGAACGAAGAAGAAGATGCCCCAGCGCAGCGTCAGCTTGCGCCAGCCCTCCGCATCCAGCTGGAAGGCGGCATTGAAGACATAGCCGAGTAGCGACTTACCGAAAGCAAGTCCGCCGAGCAGCACGACACCGAACAGCGCATTGACGATGGTCGGCTTCATCTTGATGAAGGTTTCGTTCTGAAGATAGATGCCGAGGGCGCCAAAGACCAGAACCACAATGCCGGAGACGAAGGGCATCAGCGGCAGATGGCCGAGCATGACCTTCGAAACGATGAGCGAGATCACCGTCGCCGCCATGAAGAGGCCGGTAGCGATGAAGAGCGGGCCGCCGAGCGCCGCCAGTTGCGGAAAATGCTGCGCCAGCCATTCGCCGCGCAGGTTGCCGAAGAAGAACACCAGCAAAGGCCCGAGTTCCAGCACCAGCTTCAGCATCGGATGGTGCCTGTCGGCGGCACTTGGGGTGAGATCGCTGTCGCTGGTCGTCATTGCGGCACTTTCCCTATCATCATCAAACTTGTTCTTGTCATTCATTGGCTGTTTACAGCCCCCGTACCGGCAATGGCATGAGCAAAATCCTCGGCTTCGAACGGCTCGAGATCCTCTACACCTTCGCCGACGCCGATGAAATAGACCGGCAGCTTGTGCTTGGCCGAGATGGCAACAAGGATGCCGCCCCGCGCCGTGCCGTCGAGCTTGGTCATGATGAGCCCGTTGACGCCGGCAACATTGCGGAAAATTTCCACCTGGTTCAAGGCGTTCTGGCCGGTCGTCGCATCCAGCGTCTGCAGAACCGTATGCGGCGCATTCGGATCGAGCTTGCCGAGCACGCGCACGATCTTTTCGAGCTCGGCCATCAGCTCCGCCTTGTTCTGCAGGCGGCCGGCGGTATCGATGATCAGCACATCGCTCTTGTTGGCCTTGGCCTGCTGGAAGGCATCGAAGGCGAGGCCGGCGGCATCCGCGCCGAGCTTGGTGCCGATGAAGTCCGATTTCGTCCGCTCCGCCCAGATCTTCAGCTGCTCGATGGCGGCCGCACGGAACGTATCGCCGGCGGCCAACGTGACCTTCAGCCCCGCACCGGAGAGCTTCGCCGCCAACTTGCCGATCGTCGTCGTCTTGCCGGTGCCGTTGACGCCGACGACGAGAATCACATGCGGCTTATGGCTGAGATCGAGCTGCAAGGGCTTGGCAACCGGCTTCAGCACCTTGGCGATTTCCTGCGCCATGATGCGGCCGACATCTTCGCCCGTCACATCCTTGCCGTAGCGTTCGGATGCCAGCGTATCGGTGACACGCATCGCCGTTTCGACGCCGAGGTCGGCCTGGATCAGCAGATCCTCCAGATCCTGCAGCGTCTGATCATCAAGCTTGCGCTTGGTAAAGAGCGCCGCGATCTGACCGCTCAGCTGCGACGAGGTGCGCGCCAGCCCGGCGCGCAGGCGCTGGAACCAGGAGAGTTTTTGTTTTGGCGCTTCGGGGGTGGGTGTCGAAACGGAAGCGGCGGTGGAGAAGCCCTTGGGGAGGATGGGGGGGTCTGCTGGGGTTTCGGTGTTTTCGGAAGAGGGTTCGGAGTCTTTCGACGATTGTTCCGAATTTGCCGAAACTTCGTCACCCCCCTCTGTCCTGTCGGACATCTCCCCCACAAGGGGGGAGATCGGTTCGACGGGATGCTCTTCCGAAACTACATTGGCTTCAGAATCGGCAGGTTGCTCCGGTTCGATGGTCTGACGGTCTTCGGGCTGTTCCTGCGATCCGAATTCGGGGGAATGGGAAGCCGCTGCGGCCTCAATCTCTTTCGCGTCGGAAGCATCTGCAGGCTCTTTAGCCTGTTGTTCCTGCTTAGCCGGCGCGGCATCCTCCAACCGATCTCCCCCCTTGAAGGGGAGATGTCCCGAAGGGACAGAGGGGGGTGACGCAGGCTCGGCAAGCTCGGAAGCCGGCGAAGCATCTACAGCAGGCGCTTCCTGTTCTACAACAGGCACCTCAACCTTCTGAGAATCCTCCGCAGGCGCCTGCTCCTCGGCCGGCTTCTCACGGCCGAAGGTGAAGACTTTTTTGATGAAACCGAGCGCCATGAAGTGTCCGTTGAAGCATTAGGCCGCGTCGGCGGCCAGAAGTTGCATATCGAGGTGCTTGCCATTGTGGCCGGTGATTGCGACCTGCACAAGGTCGCGCGGGCGAAGGCCGGGGGCGGCGACAAGCGTGAAGTTTTCCGTATGCGCCAACCCGCCATTCTCCACAAGCAGCCATTGCCGCGTGCCGACCATGCTGTCGAGATGGGCCTGGTGCAATCTCTGCCCGGCCTCGCGCAAACGGGCAGCTCGCTCCTTGATCAGGCCACGATCGAGCTGCGGCATGCGGGCGGCCGGCGTGCCGGGGCGCGGGCTGTAAGGGAAGACGTGCAGATGCGCGATACCGGCCTCTTCCGCCAGGCCGACGGCATTGGCGAACATCTCTTCCGTCTCCGTCGGAAAGCCGGCGATCATGTCGGCGCCGAAACTCGTCTCGGGGCGCTGGCGGCGCACTTCCTCGATGAAACGCATGGCGTCAGCGCGCGAGTGCCGCCGCTTCATCCGCTTGAGGATCATGTCATCGCCATGCTGCAGCGACAGATGCAGATGCGGCATGAAGCGCGGCTCGTCGGCGATGAGATCCATCAGGTGCCGATCAGCCTCGATGCTATCGATGGAGGAGAGACGCAGCCGGCGGATCTCCGGGATCTGCTTCAGCAGCGTTTTGGCAAGCAGGCCGAGCGTCGGCGTACCCGGCAGGTCGGCGCCATAGCTCGTCGCATCGACGCCGGTCAGCACGATCTCGCGATAGCCGCTTTCGACCAGATTGCGGGCCTGATCGACCACAGCACCCATCGGCACCGAGCGGGAATTGCCCCGGCCATAGGGGATGATGCAGAAGGTGCAGCGGTGATCGCAGCCGTTTTGCACCTGGATGAAAGCTCTCACATGGCCATCGATATGGCGGATCATCTGCGGCGCGGTCGCGCGCACACTCATGATGTCGTTGACGCGCAGCTTCTCTTCGGCCGAAACGCCGAAATCCGGAAGCGCCCGGTAGAAGGCGCTCTTCAGCTTCTCCTCGTTGCCGAGCACGGCATCTACTTCCGCCATTTCGGCAAAAGTCTGCTTCTCCGTCTGTGCCGCGCAGCCTGTGACGATGATGCGGGCATGCGGATTGTCGCGCCGCGCGCGGCGGATTGCCTGGCGCGCCTGGCGCACGGCCTCGCCCGTCACGGCGCAGGTATTGACCAGAATGGCATTGTTGAGCCCGGCTTTCTCCGCCTCGGCCCTCATCACTTCGGATTCATAGGTATTGAGACGGCAGCCGAAGGTAATGACCTCGACCCCGCTCACCGCGCCTGAGCCCCCTGCTCCGGATCGCGCGAGAAGCTGCCCGTCACCGGATCGACGGTGCCGGACCATTCCCATTCGGCAGGCCCGGTCATCACGACATGGTCGTTACTATCCAGCCATTCGATGGTGAGCTTGCCCGGCGCAGGCGCCGAAGCAACCTCGATCGTCACCTTGCGGCCGGTGCGGCCGGTGCGCGCGGCGCTGACGGCGGCAGCACAGGCAGCCGAACCGCAGGCAAGCGTCAGGCCGGCGCCGCGCTCCCAGGTGCGGGTGCGCAACGAAGACGGCGACAGCACCTGTGCGAGTGTGATATTGGCGCGCTCGGGAAACATCGGATGGTTTTCGAGCAGCGGGCCGAAACGATCGAGATCGAAGGACATCGGGTCCTTGTCGACCCAGAAAATCGCATGCGGATTGCCCATCGACATCGCCGAAGGAGAATGCAGGACGGGATTGTCGATCGGCCCTATCTGCAGCTCGATGCGGCTGGTATCGGAAAATTCCTCGGCAAGCGGGATCTTGTCCCAGTCAAAAACGGGCGTGCCCATATCGACCGAGATCGTGCCGTCCTCATGCTCTCTGGCATTGAGGATTCCGGCGACGGTCTGGAAGGTGAAAACCTTTTTGCCGGTTTCGGCCGCCAGCGCCTGGACGACGCAGCGCGTGCCGTTGCCGCAGGCCTGCGCCTTGGTGCCGTCGCAGTTCAGAATATCGATCCAGGCATCGGTGCCCTGCAGCTTCGGATCGTGGATCGCCATGATCTGGTCGAACTGGGTGGCCGGATCGGCATTGAGCGCAATCGCCGCCGCAGGGGTCACCACATCCTTGCGGCCGCGCATGTCGATAACCAGGATCTTGTTGCCAAGTCCATTCATCCTCGCGAATTCGACCGTATTGCTCATGATGCCATGTCCGTCCGTGTTTTCGAGCTGTATATGGCGGAAATGCGGGGGAATTACCAGTGGGACGTGAAGGACGGTATTATTCAGGATTGGGTGAGCTTTCCCGGGCCGCCCCGATCTTTCGAGGCTTCGCTCTTCGAGCTGCGCACATCAGGATGAGGCGGAGTTGCCTCACGGCACGCCCATAATATCTAATGCGAAAGTAAACGTTAGAAATGCGAGGCGGCCCAGAAGATCAGCCTTATGGTGAGGAGGCCTGCAGGGCCGTCTCCAACCAAGAGGCGGGTGGCTCGCCTTTTTCGCTACGGCGAAAATCCCATCGAAAAGCCTTGACCTGCAATATTCTGAGAAAAAATCATCCATCGATGTCGGATTATCAAAAGCTGCCACGTCCTAGGCTCGTCCACTCCGTCAAACCATAGGGATTACGACCATGCCGAATACCATACGCCTGCACCGCGTCCTGGCCACCAGTCCGGAAAAGGTCTATCGCGCATTCATCGAAGCCGACGCACTTGCCAAGTGGCTGCCGCCGAACGGCTTTGCCTGCAGCGTGCATCACTTCGAAGGAAAAGTCGGCGGCACGTTCAAGATGTCGTTCCGCAACTTCACGACCAGCGAGAAGCACTCCTTTGGCGGCGATTTCCTCGAACTTATCCCGGGCGAACTTGTGCGCTACACCGACAGGTTCGACGATCCGAACCTGCCAGGCGAAATGGAAGTGACCGTGACTCTGAAGAAGGTCCTTGTCGGAACCGAGGTCAACATCACCCAGGCCGGCATCCCCGATGTCATCCCGCCGGAAGCCTGCTATCTCGGCTGGCAGGAATCGCTGATCAATCTCGCGAAATTGGTTGAGCCTGAGATTACGCAGTAAGGCTTCCGACGCACGACGCAACACCTTCTCCCTTCGGGGAGAAGGGATATTTGGCACCCCTCAGACGATAGGCACGTCAAAAACTTCGCCTGCCCGCAGCGGCCGAAAGCGATCCGGCTCCACGCCCTCGGCTTTCAGCGCGGTATCCAGCGCCTGAACGGGCGCATCGATGCCCTCGTCCGTCAGCTGGAAGGTCGCGAAGTGATGACCGGCGACATAGGCGGCGTTGCACAGCTTCATGCCCTTCACCGCCTCTTCCGGATTCTGGTGTTGGCCCTTCATGAACCAGCGCGGCTCATAGGCGCCGAAGGGCAGGATTGCGAGGCGGAAGCCGCCGTGTTTTTGCCGGGCGGCCTCATAATTGATGCCGTCGTGAAAGCCGGTATCGCCGACATGGTAGATCTTGCCTGCTGGCGTGGTCAGCACGAAGGCGGCCCAGAGCGCCATGCGCCGGTCGCCCATGCCGCGCGCCGACCAGTGATGGCAGGGCTCGACATCGATGGTCACACCGGCCTTGAGGGCGATACGATCGCCCCAGTCGACAACAGTGATGTCGGCATCGGGAACGGCACGGCGGATGATCGTGTCGTTGCCGAGCGGCGTGACGATCTTTGGCCGTTGCACCTGTTGCAGGTGGGCAAGGGTTGCGACATCGAGGTGATCGTAGTGATTATGCGTCACCAGCACGAGGTCGATATGCGGCAGGTCGTCGAAGCGGATGCCGGGCGGCACCACGCGCTTCGGCCCGATGGAGCGGAAGGGGCTCACCCGCTGCGACCAGACGGGATCGGTCAGAACGTTCAATCCTGCAATCTGCACCAGCATCGAGGCGTGCCCAACCATAGTCACCCGCATCTGATCGCCGAAGATATGCCGGTCCGGCTTGGCTGGCGGAAAGGCGCCGATGACAAGATTGGGCCAGCGCACCCGCCCGCCGCCGAGCTGCCAGCGCAAGAGATCGAACGCGCCGCCGGGCTCGACGCCGCCGGGATTGAAGAAGCGTCGGCCATCGAAGTGGTCGGAAACCGGACCCTGATAATAGGGATTTCTCTTTGCCGAGCGGGGTGGGCTTGTCATGATCTATCCGCTCCTTGCGCGCCTGTCGCTTCGCCGACCGGAAAACCGATCCTGGCAAGCCATTCCGCCGCCTCCTGCGTCGTCAGCACCTCCTCCAGCACGACATTCGCCGGCATGGCGAAAAGCTGCGGCGTGAAGAAACTCGTATCCCAAAATGCCGCGCCTTCGACCGAAGGCGAAAGCAGGATGACCTGCCAGCCATCGACGCGGGAAATCGTCTCGACGGATGCCTCGCCGGAAATGTCGACAAGATCCTGCTCATCCGGCCGCACCGTCTGATAGCGCCACCAGGGCTCGTCATTGCCCTCTTCTGCTACGGTCACGCAGCGCGCCATATCGACAATGAACCTGTTGGGCGCACGACCGCCGGGCAATCTCTCGCCGAAGGCTGCCTGGATAAGCGTGAACAGATGAAAGCAATTGACGATATTCTCGTAGCGCAGACGAAAGCCCTGGCGGCTCGGCGGGTGCAACGCCAGCAGAGCGTCGCTGCGGCTCAGAAGCACCTGGCGGACCCATGCCGCACCCGGCGTATAGTCCTGCAGCTCGGCAAGCTGCGCCATCAGCGCCTTGTCGCCAGCCGCGAGCTTACGCTGTTCGGGCATGAGAGAGAGATGCGAAACTGCCGACTGGCTGAGCAGCTGAAATGCATCCAGCAGCTGCCTTTGCCGCGGGCTCAGCTCCTTGCGGCCGGCAAAGCCGCGATGAATCTGCGGCAGCCACGCCAGGTAGAGCTCCCACACGGCCGGACCGCTACGCTCTACTGCACCGCCCTTCTCGACGATGGTCCCGAGCATATTGGCAAGAACGGCGGCTCCAGGTGGCGGCAAGCGGCTAAGCTCGCGCGCCGCCCGCGCGGCGATCTTCGGCTGGGCCTTGGCACTCGCGTAGAAGGCTTGCGCCGCCGCATTAAAACGGGTGTCGACCCGGCCGCCGGCATAAGCGCGACAGGAAGCAAGAAGGTCGGTCAGGGCTGCATCATTCATTCGGAACGGTCTCGGGGAATCACTTGACGGCTGCGGTCGATACAACAATTTGAAAACGGTGATACGGTCAAATCGACATCGATATGGTGATGTCATCCGTGCATTTCAGGCATTTCGGCCGCATTGGGTTGACTTTGCCGGCCTTTTCCTGTTTATCGCCCGCAATCTGCGACGAGCACAAGCCTCCGAGCCACCGACCGGGACCCATTAAGGTATAAAGAGATCCCGGAGGTCAACACCCGACAGCGCGATGCGCCCTCGGGTGCTTTTTGGCTTTGCGTCTTGTTTTCGTCATGGAAAAGCACGACGTTTTCGGGCGAGGAACCGCGCAAACTTGCGCCAAGTCCAAATCCCAAGCGATCGATAAGGAAGAAACGATGTTTGAAAACCTCCAGGACCGTCTTGGTTCCATTCTGAATGGACTGACAGGCCGCGGCGCGCTTTCGGAAGCCGATGTTTCCGCAGCACTGCGCGAGGTTCGCCGCGCGCTGCTCGAAGCCGACGTGGCGCTTGACGTCGTGCGCTCCTTTACCGATCGCGTCCGTGAAAAAGCCGTCGGCGCCGAGATCCTGAAGTCGATCAAGCCCGGCCAGATGGTCGTCAAGATCGTCCATGACGAGCTGATCGAGATGCTCGGCGGCGAAGGTGTCGGCATCGACCTGAATGCCCCGGCGCCGGTCGTCGTCATGATGGTCGGCCTGCAGGGCTCGGGTAAGACCACCACGACGGCCAAGATCGCCAATCGCCTGACCAGCCGCGACCGCAAGAAGGTCCTGATGGCCTCGCTCGATACGCGCCGTCCGGCCGCGCAGGAGCAGCTGCGCCAGCTCGGCGTCCAGACCGGTATCGACACGCTGCCGATCATCGCGGGCCAGTCGCCGACCGATATTGCCGCACGCGCCGTGCAGGCCGCCAAGCTCGGCGGCCATGACGTCGTCATCCTCGACACCGCCGGCCGTACGCATATCGACGAGCCGCTCATGGTCGAGATGGCGGATATCAAGAAGAAATCCAATCCGCACGAAATCCTGCTGGTCGCCGATAGCTTGACCGGCCAGGACGCCGTCAACCTCGCCCGCAATTTCGACGAACGCGTCGGCATTACCGGCCTCGTGCTGACCCGCATGGACGGCGACGGCCGCGGTGGTGCCGCTCTTTCGATGCGCGCCGTGACCGGCAAACCGATCAAGCTGATCGGCGTCGGCGAAAAGATGGGTGAGCTGGAGGAATTCCACCCCCGCCGTATCGCCGACCGCATCCTCGGCATGGGCGACATCGTCTCGCTCGTCGAGAAGGCGGCGGAGAATATCGACGCCGAGAAGGCGGCCGCCATGGCCGCCAAGATGGCCAAGGGCAAGTTCGACCTCAACGATCTCGCCGATCAGCTCCAGCAGATGCAGAAGATGGGCGGCATGGGCGGCATCATGGGCCTGATGCCCGGCATGTCCGGCATGAAGGACAAGATGGCTGCCGCCGGCCTCGACGACCGCCTGTTCAAGCGCCAGCTTGCCATCATCTCCTCGATGACCAAGGCCGAGCGCGCCAATCCGGATCTTCTCAAGCATTCCCGCAAGAAGCGCATCGCCGCCGGTTCCGGCACCGATGCCTCCGACATCAACAAGCTTCTGAAGATGCACCGCCAGATGGCGGACATGATGAAGATGATGGGCGGCAAGGGCAAAGGCGGCATGATGAAGCAGCTGATGGGCGGCCTTGCCGGCAAAATGGGCCTCGGCGGCGGTATGGGCGGGATGCCCGACCTGTCGAACATGGACCCCAAGCAGCTCGAAGCTCTGCAGAAGCAGGCCGAAGCAGCCGGCCTCGGCCGTCCCGGCGGCCTGCCGGGTGGTTTGCCTGGCCTTGGCGGCGGGGGCGGTTTGCCGGGCCTCGGTGGCGCCAAGCTGCCTGGCCTTGGCGGTGGTTTCCCGGGCCTTCCCGGTTTGCCGAAGAAGAAGTGAGAGGGATCGCTGACCCATGATTGATCCAGACGTCAAAGCCCAGCTGGGCAAATACCGCCAGTCGATCGACAATATCGATGCTGCACTGGTGCACATGCTGGCCGAGCGCTTCCGCTGCACCAAAGAGGTCGGCGTGCTGAAGGCCAAGTACGACCTGCCGCCGGCCGACCCGGCGCGCGAAGAATTTCAGATCGAGCGTCTGCGCCGCCTGGCAAAGGACGCCAATCTGGACCCGGATTTCGCCGAGAAGTTCTTGAACTTCGTCATCAAGGAAGTCATCCGGCATCATGAACAGATCGCTGCGGATTTCAAAGGGTAACCCCTGGCCGCATGATCCCGAAAACGCAGGACGTTTTCAGGGGATCACGCAGCAAGAAAAAAGCAGCGCGACGTAACCATACCGCACAACGAAGCGGTCAAGAAAAGCCTAAGGAGAATGAACATGGCACTGAAAATTCGTCTCGCCCGCGGTGGCTCCAAGAAGCGCCCGTACTACCACGTTGTCGTAGCCGACGCTCGCTCGCCGCGCGACGGCCGTTTCCTGGAGACCCTCGGCTCCTGGAACCCGATGCTTGCCAAGGACGACGCCAAGCGCGTTGAACTGAAGGTCGAACGCATCAAACACTGGCTCGACCACGGCGCACAGCCGACCGACCGCGTTCTGCGCTTCCTCAACGAAGCCGGCATCGCAAAGCGCGAAGCCAAGAACAACCCGGAAAAGGCAAAGCCGGGCAAGAAGGCTCAGGAGCGCGCTGCCGAAAAGGCACAGAAGGCCGCTGACGCTGCCGCTGCTTCCGAGTAATCGGACCCCGCATTGATTGAAAACGGGTGGCATGGCGACATGCCGCCCGTTTTTTGTTTCCCATCGGCAAATGTTCAGCCTATGAGAGAACGCAATTGATCCCGGCAATCGGCGAAGAGACCATGACGAAACTGCAAAATCCGGTATTGATGGCCACCATCGGCGCCGCACAGGGCCTGAGGGGCGAGGTGCGTGCCCGCGCCTATACATCCGATCCGACCGCGCTTGGCGATTACGGCCACCTGCACAGCATGGATGGCCGCAGCTTCGAAGTTCTGGAAATCCGCGAGGCCAAGAATGTCGTCATCGTGCGTTTCCGCGGCATCAACGACCGCAATGCCGCCGAAGCGCTAAACGGGCTGGAACTCTATATCGAGCGCGACAACCTACCGGATGACGAGCTCGACGACGACGAATTCTTCTACACCGATCTCGAAGGGCTGGAAGCCGTCGACGACCAGGGCACCGGCTACGGCACCGTCAGCGGCATCTATGATTTCGGTGCGGGCGACCTGCTGGAGCTGAAGGGGCCGGGCAAGCGGCCCGTTCTGATCCCCTTTTCCGAAGCCGCCGTGCTCGAAATCGATCTCGAAGGCGGCAAGATTTTAATCGACCCGCTGGCCGCCGGCTTGATCGACAACCCCGACGATCTTATCGGCAAGCCGGCAAAGCCGGAGAAGCCCCAAGGCAAGCCGAAGAAGTGATCCTTATTGGGAAGTGACCGCGCCATGAGTTTTCGGGCGACTATCCTGACGCTCTATCCCGAGATGTTTCCCGGCCATCTCGGCACGTCGCTTGCCGGCAAGGCGATGGAACGCGGGCAATGGTCGCTGGACACCGTGCAGATCCGTGATTTCGCCACCGACAAGCACCGCACCGTCGACGACACGCCGGCCGGCGGCGGCGCCGGCATGGTGCTGAAGCCTGACGTGCTTGCCCGCGCAATCGACCATGCCAGCGAAAACGACAGCCGCCCCCGCCTGCTGATGAGCCCGCGCGGCAAGCCGCTGACGCAAGAGCGCGTGCGCGAGCTTGCAGGCGGCGATGGCGTCATCATCATCTGCGGCCGCTTCGAAGGCGTCGACCAGCGCGTCATCGAAGGTCGTAGCCTCGAGGAGGTCTCGATCGGCGACTATATCCTCTCCGGCGGCGAACCGGCTGCCCTCATCCTGCTCGATGCGATCGTCCGCATCCTGCCTGGCGTCATGGGCAACGACCTCTCCGGCCTGCACGAAAGCTTCGAAGGCGGCTTGCTGGAGCACCCGCATTATACCCGCCCGCAAATCTGGGAAGGCCGCGAGATCCCCGCCATCCTCACCTCTGGCAACCACGCGGCGATCGCCAAATGGCAGAGGGAGCAGGCTGAGAAGCTGACGAAAGAGCGGCGGCCGGATTTGCTGGAGGAATTGCGGAAAAAGTAACGACAACACCGGCTGGATGAGCGACATTGGTTCAAGCGCGCCGCAAAACTGGCGCCAATCGCCACTTAATTCAGCCGCAAGGGGTGACAAAGGCGTGACAATAGGGTATGTGCGCGCCCGGCATGGGAAATTTCCCATCAACCAGTAAAGAAAAGCAGACGTATTCGCTCCTGCCTGAACGGGCATATATCCGAGGCGTGATCTCCGGGTCCGACCAAAGATAGAATGATGAGCGCTCTGGCTGTTGAAGCAACAACGAGGTTGATACTATGAACATCATTCAGCAGTTGGAAGCCGAACAGGCTGCCAAGATCGAAGCCAAGCGCACGCTTCCCGAATTTTCCGCTGGCGACACCGTTCGCGTCAACGTGAAGGTCACGGAAGGCAACCGTACCCGCGTTCAGGCCTATGAAGGCGTTTGCATCGCTCGCTCCGGCGGCGGTCTGCAGGAAAACTTCACGGTTCGCAAGATCTCCTACGGCGAAGGCGTCGAGCGCGTGTTCCCGGTTTACTCGCCGATGATCGAAAGCGTCGAAGTCGTTCGCCGCGGTAAGGTCCGTCGCGCCAAGCTCTACTACCTGCGCGACCTGCGCGGTAAGGCTGCCCGTATCGTCGAAAACACCGGCACCCGCGCCCGCAAGCTCAACGATGCCGAGCGTCAGGCTCTGGCCGATGAGAAGGCACGCATCGAAGCCGAGAAGGTTGCAGCTGCCCAGGCGCTCGCAGCCGAGAAGGCAGCAGCCGAAGCCGCAGAAGCAAAGGCAGCTGCAGAAGCTGCTGCTGCAGCCGAACCGGCAGCAGAATAAGTTTCGCTCCATACGGATCGCAAAGCTTGAAGGCGGCCCTCGGGTCGCCTTTTTGCTTCCAGCCGTCGGCGTCCGACAAACGGAAATTTCTCCGTCAGCCGCCTGTTTTAGAGTTGCTTTTCCATTTTTCTGATTGCAGCCACGGCAACGGCCTTGCCAGCAGCTTTCCAAATATGACAGTTTTCCGCCAGCCTGGCGTCGGATGATTTCAGGTCGAATCGACCTGAAATCTGAATCCGCGCGCGCCAGAATCAAATAGGGAGAGCATGATGTCGTCCGAAAACCGCTGACACTTTTCGGCATCATGCTCTAATCGGGGAGATTTTCATGGCATTCCGTCGTTCGTTCCTTTTGGGCCTTGGCGCCCTCGTGCTTGCACCTTTCGCTGCCTTCGCCGCCGATCTGCCGAACCTGAACGGCAGGACCGTCGTCGTCGTCACCGAAAATGCCTATCCGCCGCTGCAGTTCATCGATCCTAAAACGAACAAGGCGATCGGCTGGGAATATGACGCGATGAACGAGATCGCCAAGCGTCTGAACTTCAAGGTCGAGTACCAGAACACCAGCTGGGACGCGATGATCCAGGCCGTTTCCGAAGGCCAATACAACATCGGCATGACCGGCATCACCATCAAGGAAGACCGCAAGCAGAAGGTCGATTTCTCTGATCCCTATATGCGCTCGCAGCAGTTCATGCTCGTGCGTGGCGACGAGAAGCGCTTCACCGATGCCAAGAGCTTCGCCGCGGTCAAGGAGGCCCTGATCGGCGCGCAGCCGGGCACGACCCCCTTCTACACCGCCGTCTATGAAGTCCTCGACGGCAACGAGCAGAACCCGCGCATCAAGACCTTCGAAACCTTCGGTGCGACAGTGCAGGCACTGAAGACGGGAGACGTCGACATGGTGCTGACCGATGGCACCGCCGGCAAGGGCTATGTCGATGCCTCCAATGGCGACCTGAAGCTGGTCGGCGGCCCGCTCGGCACCGAGGATTTCGGCTTTATCTTCCAGAAGGGTTCCGATCTCGTCGCCCCGATCAATGCCGCCATCGCCAGCCTCAAGGCCGACGGCACGCTCGACGCGCTGAACAAGAAGTGGTTCCTCGACTACAAGATGGGCCAATGAGCTCTGAAGATCGATATATTGGAAGCCCGCTCTGATGGCACCTTTGGCAGGTCCGGGCGGGCACCGCGGCAAGGATGACTTTCCCTGGTGGCTGGTCGCCCTCGCTATCCTCGGCATCGCCGCCTCATTCGCAATTGCGGCGAACGGCCTCTATGCCCAGATTTTCTCTCTTCTGCTGAATGGCATCGGCGTCACGGTCTTCGTGACGCTGGTCGCCTTTACGCTGGCCATGCTGCTCGGCCTGGCGCTGGCGCTGCTCGGCCTGTCGGATTTCCTCGTGCTGCGGCAGGTGGCGCGCTTCTATATCGAGATCGTGCGCGGCATCCCGATACTGGTGCTGCTTTCCTACATCGCATTCGTCGGCACGCCGGCCTTCGTCGCCGTCTATAACTTCGTCACGTCGCCGCTGGCCTCCGCCGGCTGGACAAGCCCGCTCATCACCCGCGACGTGCCCTTCGTCTGGCGCACGATCATCGCGCTGACCATCGCCTATTCCTCCTTCATCGCCGAGATCTTCCGCGCCGGCATCCAGGCGGTCGACCAGGGCCAGATCGAAGCGGCAAAGGCCTTGGGCCTCAGCCGCTTCCAGCGCTTCCGGCTTGTCGTCTTCCCCCAGGCGATCCGCGTCATCCTGCCGCCGCTGTCGAACGATTTCATCGCCATGGTGAAGGACAGTTCGCTCGTGTCCGTGCTCGGCGTCGCCGATATCAGCCAGCTCGCCAAGCTCTATTACTCGGCAAATTTCCGCTACTTCGAAACGCTGTCGATCCTCGCCTTCATCTATCTGCTGCTGACGATCGGTCTCTCGCTGCTGCTCAGGCAACTCGAAGCCTGGATGCGCCGCCGCTCCGGCAGCGACCGCTCCGCCTTCCCCCGTCTGGCGGCGGGCCAGCCACCCGGCGCGCAGGTGTGATGGCCAAAGGCGACCGTACCGATACTGCCTATCGTCGCCATTGCCGAAGGTTTTGAAAATTGATATGAGCATGGCCATGAGTAAGATCATGAGCAAAGACGGACGTTGCGTCACGGCTTTCGTGCTGCAGGACCACAAGCGCCTGCCGGCACGTTTCTTTGCGATGATTTCGGGCGCGCTCAACAGCCGACTTCGCTGATCACACCCGAGGCCGGCGGTCCTGATCCGTCACCCCCCATCTTCGATAATGCCAATATGGATTTGTAGCCATGAGCGCTCCACGCACACTGTACGACAAAATCTGGGATGACCATCTGGTCGACGCCCAAGACGACGGCACCTGTCTTCTCTATATCGACCGTCATCTCGTTCACGAGGTGACGTCGCCGCAGGCTTTCGAAGGTCTGCGCATGTCCGGCCGCAAGGTTCACGCGCCGCAGAAGACGCTGGCCGTCGTCGACCATAACGTGCCGACCTCGCCGGATCGCCACCTCGGCATCAAGAACGAGGAAAGCCGCATCCAGGTCGAGCAGCTTGCCAAGAATGCCGCCGAATTCGGCGTGGAATACTACTCAGAGAACGACAAGCGTCAGGGCATCGTCCACATCATTGGCCCCGAGCAGGGCTTCACCTTGCCCGGCATGACCATCGTCTGCGGTGACAGCCACACCTCGACCCACGGCGCCTTCGGCTCGCTCGCCCATGGTATCGGCACCTCCGAGGTCGAGCATGTGCTCGCCACGCAGACGCTGATCCAGAAGAAGGCCAAGAACATGCTGGTGCAGGTCGACGGCCAGCTGCCGCCCGGCGTCACCGCCAAGGACATCATCCTCGCCATCATCGGTGAAATCGGCACCGCAGGCGGCACCGGCTACGTCATCGAATATGCCGGCGAAGCCATCCGCTCGCTGTCGATGGAAGGCCGCATGACCATCTGCAACATGTCGATCGAAGGCGGCGCCCGCGCCGGCCTGATCGCTCCGGACGAGGTCACCTTCGAATATATCAAGGGCAAGCCGCGCGCGCCGAAGGGCGAGGCGCTGGAGCAGGCAATCGCCTACTGGAAGACGCTGAAGTCGGATGAGGGCGCACATTACGACCGCATCGTCAAGCTTGATGCCGCCAACCTGCCGCCGATCGTTTCCTGGGGCTCCTCGCCGGAGGACGTCATCTCCATTCAGGGTATCGTTCCGAACCCGGATGAGATCCAGGACGAAACCAAGCGCGCTTCCAAGTGGCGTGCGCTCGACTATATGGGCCTGAAGCCGGGCACGCCGATGACCGAGATCAACATCGATCGCGTCTTCATCGGCTCCTGCACCAACGGCCGCATCGAAGACCTGCGCGCCGTCGCCAAGGTTGTCGAAGGCAAGACGGTGGCTTCGACCGTCGACGCCATGATCGTTCCGGGCTCCGGCCTCGTGAAGGAACAGGCGGAAGCTGAAGGTCTCGACAAGATCTTCAAGGCTGCCGGTTTCGATTGGCGCGAGCCTGGCTGTTCCATGTGCCTCGCCATGAACGACGACCGCCTGAAGCCGGGCGAGCGCTGCGCTTCAACCTCGAACCGCAACTTCGAAGGCCGCCAGGGCTTCAAGGGCCGCACGCATCTGGTTTCGCCGGCTATGGCCGCCGCCGCCGCGATCGCCGGCCACTTCGTCGATATCCGCGAGTGGAAATGATCTGCTCGAAGGCGTGAATAGGAAAGGGCGGCCAGGTGGCCGCCCTTTTCACTTATAGGCAGTCGCATATGAGGTGAGTCGGTGCCGCGCACTCCTTCTCCCCAGGGGGAGACGTGCCGTCAGGCGGATGAGGGGTGCTTGCCAAGAGCACGAAAGCCCCTGAATGCAACCCGTCACCCCCTCATCCGACCCTTCGGGCCACCTTCTCCCCGAGGGGAGAAGGAGTTTGAGCCGTAGGCGCCTGCTGCGCCCGCTGGCTGAGCCAGACGCTGCCGAGCACGACGACAATACCGAAGATCTGCATCGGGCTCAGCTGCTGGCCGAGCACGGCCCACCCCAGGATCACCGCCGTCGCCGGGCTGAGGAAGCCGAGCGGCGAGACCATCGAGGGCTCGAGCCGCGACAGACCCCGAAACCAGAGAATATAGGTGAGTGCTGCGCCGATCAGGCCGAGATAGGCGAAGCCAAGGATGTTTGCGCCGGTCAGATGCGGTAGTGGCGGCTCCAGCAGCAGCGCCACCGGCAGCAACAGCATGCCGCCGGCCGTCAGCTGCCATGCCGTAAAGGTCAGCGGCGAGACATCGGGCCGCCAGCGGCGGCTGAGCACGGTGCCCGCCGCCATGGAAAAAGCACCGCCGATGCCCGCAGCGATGCCGATCGGATCGAGCGTCGCATTCGGCGTCAGAATCAGCAGCGCAACACCGCCGATGCCGGCAATGGCGGCAACAATCGAAAGGCCGCGGATCGGCGATCCCAGCAGCAAGCGCGCCAGCACGATGACGATCAGCGGCTGGACGGCACCGACCGTCGCGGCCACGCCACCGGGCAGGCGATACGCCGAAATGAACAGCAGCCACCAGAAGACGGAGAAGTTCAGTGCGCCGAGGACCAGCGTTTTCAACCACCAGATCCCGCGTGGCAGCCGCCGCACGATCACAAGCAGCAGCAGCCCGGCCGGCAGGGCGCGCAGCATGGCGACCGTGAGGGGATAGCCCGCTGGCAGCAGTTGCGTCGTTACCAGATAGGTGCTGCCCCAGATCGCCGGCGCGATGGCGGTCAGCAACAGGTCGAGATTGCGGTTCATGATCTTGGACTCGAATTTATCTTGACCTCAAGATAATCTGAAATATCTTGACGTCAAGATAAATTCATGGCGAAGTTCCGGCATGGATCGCATCGACAAAATTCTCACCCAATGGCGCCGCGAACGACCGGATCTCGATACCACGGCCATGGGCCTGTTTGGGCGCCTGCGCAATCTCGCGCTCCATCTCTCGCGCGAGATGGAGAAGACCTTCGGCCGATTCGGTCTGAACGCGGCAAACTTCGATATGCTGGCGACCCTGCGCCGCTCGGGCGAGCCCTATACGCTCTCCCCCAGCGACCTTACGGAGACGATGATGGTCTCTTCGGGCACGATGACCAATCGCATCGATCAGTTGGAGAGGGCCGGCCTCGTCGCTCGTAGCCAGAACCCGGATGATGGCCGCAGCTTCCTGATATCTCTGACGCCGAAAGGTTTCGAGCTTATCGATGCGGCGGTGACGGCGCATGTCGAAACGCAGAAACGCCTGATCTCCACCCTTTCTGAAGGCGAACGCATGGCTCTTGACCGCCTGCTGCGCAATTATTTAGCCGACTTCGAATCCGGTTGATTACTCCCAACGGGATCCGGCGCAGACATCGCGAATACAGCTCCTCAGCCAGCGGTGCGCCGGGTCCGCATCCATGCGGGGATGCCAGAGCAGCGAGATCGTCACATCGGATTTCGGCACCGGCAGCGCGAAACTATGCATGCCGACACGCAGATTGCCCGTATACCGTCTGGGAACACTGACGATCATGTCGGACGCTCGCGCCAGCGCCAGCGCCGCGGAAAAACTGCCCACAAGCGTCACGATCTGCCGCGCCAACCCTAGTTTCTCCAGCGCCTCGTCGATCTGCCCCTTCTGCAGGCCACGCCGCGAAACGAGAATATGCCGGCCAGCGGCATAACGCTCCGGGGTGATCTCCCCTTCGCTCAACGGATGCCCGTGTCGGACTACTCCGATGAAGCGGTCGCGGAACAGCGCCTGCGTCCTGAGTTCTGGACCAGTATCGTCTCCCACCACGCCGGTCTCGAAATCGATCGTGCCGTCGCGCAGAGGCATGCTGTCCTTGTCCAGCTTCTGAGTGAAGTAGAGCCGAACGCCAGGCGCCTGCTCGGCAATGCGTGCGATCAGCTCGGCGCCGAAATTCTCCACGAAGCCTTCGCGGGTGCGCAACGTGAAGATTCGAGCAAGCTGCTTCAGATCGAGGCTTTCGGCGGGCCGCAAGGCCGCTCCCGCCTCCTGAACCAGATGACCGACGCGCTCGCGTAGCTCCAGCGCCCGCGGCGTCGGCACCAGCCCTCGCCCGGCCCTGACCAACAATGGATCGCCCGTCGTCTCGCGCAGGCGTGCCAGCTGCCGGCTCATCGCCGATGGGCTCAGCCGCAATCGCCGGGCGGCGCGCGCGACGCTGCCCTCGGCAAGCAGGACATTGAGAATGACGAGCAGGTTGAGATCAGGCGTGGACATGAGGGGAGCATAGCACGGTTTGTATAACATATAGCGCCAAACGCACGAATGAAGTGCAAATGCTGCGCATTCCGCCATGCCGCTTCGGCAGCTACTTTTCCGTCGAGACTTTTTAAGATGTCACCAGAAAAGGAGCTCATGTTGAAGCCAATCGTCAAAGAACCGGACAAAGCCGGACATGCGCGGACACCCTCCTCGACCCGCTGGGCGCTTGCCAGCCTCTCGCTTTCCATGCTGATGCCGTCGCTCGGCATCAGCATTGCCAATATCGCTCTGCCGACGCTCGCCCAGGCATTCGGCGCCTCTTTCCAGCAGGCGCAATGGATCGTGCTTGCCTATCTGCTCGCCATCACCACGCTGATCGTCAGCGTGGGACGCCTGGGCGATATCTTTGGTCGGCGGCGCCTGCTGCTAACTGGCACAAGCCTCTTCACCCTCGCCTCGCTCTTCTGCGGCATAGCGCCGACGCTTTCGCTCCTGCTTGCCGCCAGAGCTTTTCAGGGCCTGGGCGCAGCGATGATGATGGCACTCGCTGTTGCGATGGTTGGCGAAACCGTTCCCAAGGAGAAGACCGGCAGCGCCATGGGCCTGCTCGGCACCATGTCTGCCATCGGCACCACGCTCGGCCCGTCGCTCGGCGGCATTTTGATCGCCGGCTTCGGCTGGAAAGCCATCTTCCTGATCAACGTGCCGCTCGGCATTGCGAATGTCCTACTCGCCGCTCGCTTCCTGCCGGCGGATCGTCCGAATGCAAAAACCACCCAGGGACGGCCGGATGCGATCGGCACCCTGCTGCTGGCGCTGACGCTTGCCGCCTATGCGCTGGCAATGACCATGGGGCGCGGCAGCTTCGGCAGAGTAAATATCGGCCTGCTGCTGGCCACAGCAATCGGAACGGCGCTGTTTCTGCTTGCGCAAGCCAAGGTGAAATCGCCGCTGCTGCGCCTTTCCATGTTCCGCGATTCGGCGCTGACGGCAGGCCTTGCCATGAGCACATTGGTCTCGACCGTGATGATGGCGACGCTGGTGGTCGGCCCCTTCTACCTTTCTTCCGCACTCGGCTTCGATGCAGCTGAAGTCGGCGCCATCATGTCGGCGGGTCCACTGGTGGCCGCACTGATGGGCGTGCCGGCAGGACGTATCGTAGACCGTTTCGGCACTCACCGCATGACGATCGCAGGCCTCGCCGGCATGATAGCCGGCCTCTTCCTGCTCTCGGCCATGCAAGGCAAGTTCGGAGCCGCCGGCTATATCGGGCCGATCGCCATCCTCACGGCAAACTACGCGCTGTTTCAGGCGGCCAATAACACCATGATCATGACTGATATCCAGCCCGAGCAGCGCGGCGTCATATCGGGCATGCTGAACCTGTCGCGAAATCTCGGCCTGATCACCGGCGCATCCGTCATGGGCGCAGTCTTCACGCTGGCCTTGGGAACCACGGACATTACCACCGCTGCGCCGCAAGCGGTGGCGGGCGGAATGCAAATCACCTTTGCTGTGGCCGCTTTGCTGATCGTCGGAACTTTGGCGATAGCACTTGCCGGCTTTGCTTATGCTAAGCAGGCATCCCTGTCAGAAGAGGCGCTATGATCGCTTCATAGCGAAAAGGCCGGAAGCAAATGCTCCCGGCCTTGTAAAAGCGCAATCACTGAAATCAAAAGCTCGCCGTCAGCGGGTCCGGCCCGATGCGGCCGCCCGCCGAATCTAGCTTGGCCATCTCGGCCAGGTCTTCGCTGTCGAGCTTGAAGTCGAAAACCTTGAGGTTTTCCTCGATGCGGCTCGGCGTCACCGATTTCGGGATGACGATCAGGCCGTTGTCGATATGCCAACGGATGATGACCTGTGCCGGCGTGCGGCTGTGTTTGGCGGCGACCTTGCCGATGGCGGCGTTGGTGAGAAGCTTGCCCTGGCCTAGCGGGCTCCAGGATTCTGTCTTGATGCCGAGCTTGTCGTGAACGGCACGCAGTTCCTTCTGCTGGAAGGTGGGATGCAGCTCGATCTGGTTCAGCACGGGCGTCACGCCGGTCTCGCCGATGATACGTTCGAGATGCGCGGCGGCAAAATTGGAAACGCCGATCGAACGGGCGCGGCCTTCTTCCTTCAGGCGCACGAAAGCCTTCCAGGTGTCGAGGTAGCGGTTGCGGTGCGGCGACGGCCAATGGATCAGGTAAAGATCGACATAATCAGTGCCGAGCCGCTTCAGGCTCTCGTCGAAGGCCTTCAGCGTGGAATCGAAGCCCTGTGCCTCGTTCCAGAGCTTGGTTGTGAGATAGATATCCTCACGGGCGACGCCGGACTGGCGCATGCCTTCGCCGACGCCATCCTCGTTGGCATAGATGGCTGCGGTGTCGACATGGCGATAGCCGGCTTTTAAAGCCGTGCTGACGGCCATCGGCGCGACATCCTCCGGCGTCTGCCAGACGCCGAGGCCAATCTGCGGAATGGAATTGCCGTCATTGAACGTGATTGTCGGTTGCGTGGTCACGATAAGTCTCCAAAGGATGAGAAGCGGGTGGAGTGAAGGCGTGATTTAAATTCTGAAAGGAAAGGGTTAGTCTGGTCCGCACAAGCGCACCGGTCGAAATCCCATATAGTGGTGAATATCGGGATGTTAACCCCGGGCGACCTTTCAGACAACCCGGACTGTCGTACCTCTTCGCAATGATGGCAGGATGCGCTTCATGTCGCGCAGGCTCACGGCAACGCACCCGGCCGTCGGCTCATATCCCGGCCTGATCAGGTGAAAGAAGATCGCTGAGCCGCGGTTGCGCCTGCGAGAGCTCACATTCCAGTCGAGTACCAGGCAGACGTCGTAGAGGCCGTCGCCTCGACGCAATTCCTCGTGGCTAGGCCCGAAAGGAGCCTTCACCAGCCTGTTGTAGTTGGGATCGTCAGGTTGGTCGCACCAGAGCATATCATGACGGATGCGCCGCATCGGCAAGGCCGTTCGCAGAAAACGGACCCGATCGCCGCGCGTGAAACCGTGAAGCAACTTCATATCCGCGATGGGCGTCGCGCCGTCTCCTTCGTGCTTCAATATGCTGCGTCCGGATCGGCCGATCGCTGCCGGTACCGTCACGCTCCCTACCTGTACCAGCGCCTGCGTTTTCTTACCTGGCGCAGGACGCACGACGATTGTCGAAGCGGTCCGCCTGGCCCTCGCCCTTGTCTTTTGCATTTTCCTCACATGTTTTTGCTTTGCGCGTGATTTCATTTGAAATCATAGCAGTTTCAACCAAACGACCAAGCCTGAGCCGCGTCGCGACTTGCTAAAAATGCAATTTGGCGTAGGACTTAAGTGGGATTAGAACGAGGACCCGAACGGCATGACCGCACGCACCATTCTCCTGGTGGACGATGATAACGACCTGCGTGAGATGTTGGTCGAGCAATTATCGCTTTACGAGGAATTCAACGTCCTGCAGGAGGCGACCGCCGGAAAAGGCGTGCAGACCGCGCGCACCGTACCCGTCGATCTCCTCATCATGGATGTCGGCCTGCCCGATATGGATGGCCGCGAAGCCGTGAAGCTGTTGCGCAAGAACGGCTTCAAGCCGCCGATCATCATGCTGACGGGGCATGACACGGATTCCGACACTATCCTCGGCCTCGAAGCCGGCGCCAACGACTATGTGACGAAGCCCTTCCGCTTCGCCGTGCTGCTTGCCCGCATCCGCGCACAATTGCGCCAGCACGAGCAGAGCGAGGATGCAACCTTCACGGTGGGACGCTACCTTTTCAAGCCGAGCCAGAAACTGCTCACCACGGAAGACGGCCAGAAGATCCGCCTGACGGAAAAGGAAGCCGCCATCATCCGCTATCTCTATCGCGCCGACCAGAAGGTCGTCACCCGTGATATCCTTCTTGAAGAGGTCTGGGGCTACAATTCCGGCGTGACCACTCATACGCTCGAAACCCACGTCTACCGCCTTCGCCAGAAGATCGAGCGCGATCCCTCCAACGCCGAAATCCTGGTCACGGAAAACGGCGGCTACAAGATCATTCCATAGGCGATCGATGGCGCTGAACGACGATATCCGACTGCTGTCGCAACTGCCGCTGTTTCACGGCATGGGCGATGAGCCACTGCGGCTGATCGCCTTCGGCGCCGATCGCCGCCATGTGAACGAGGGCCAGACGCTGTTCCGGGAAAAATCGCCGGCCGAATGCGCCTATGTCATTACGCGCGGCAGTTTCGAGCTCAGCACCATCGATGCCGACGGCCAGAAACAGGTGGAAGCGGTGGTACAGGCAGGCACCATGCTTTCGGAACTGGCGATGGTGACCCTAGTGGAGCGGAAATACACGGCTGTTGCCGCCGAAGAATCCGACGTGATCCGCATCACCCGCGCCCTCTTTCATCGGCTGATCGAAGAATACCCAGACGCCGGCCTGCTGATCCAGAACCGTATCCGCGAAAACTTCGCCGCCCTTGCCAGGCAGGCGGCCGCAATGCTCGGCCGCTTTTCCTGAAGCAATTCCAGGAAAGTGCGAAGCGGCTTTCCGTCCGGAATTGCGTAAATACAAAAGGATAGAGCGTTTTCGCGATTCAAAGAAAAGCGCAAACGCTCTAGCAAGTTCAAGCCCGCTTCAGAGATTGAAATGCGCTATGACCGGCACGTGGTCGGACGGGCGGTCCCAGCCGCGCGCCGCTTTCAGGATCTCGATGCGCTGCAGATGCGGACCGAGATCGGAGGAGGACCAGATATGGTCGAGACGGCGGCCGCGGTCGGCAGCCTCCCAATCCTTGGCGCGATAGCTCCACCACGTATAGAGCTTTTCGTTTTCCGGCACCTGCTGGCGCATCAGGTCGAGCCAGGCGCCGCGCTTCATCACCTCGAGCAGCCCTTCGGTTTCCACAGGTGTATGGCTGACGATCTTCAGAAGCTGTTTGTGCGACCAGACGTCGTGCTCCAGCGGAGCGATATTGAGATCGCCGACGAGGATCGCAGAGGTGTTCTGCTCGGCATTGGCATGCAGCTTCTTCATCTCCTCGATGAAATCGAGCTTGTGACCGAATTTCGGATTGATGGCGCGATCCGGCTCGTCGCCACCGGCGGGAACATAGAAATTATGAAGGCGGATGCGCCGGCCGCCGCGCTCGAAGATGGCCGAGATATGCCTGCTGTCGCCGACATTGCAATAGTCCTGGCGATGGTCCTCGGTGAGCGGGAAACGCGATGCGATGGCCACCCCATGATAGCCTTTCTGGCCATGAATGATGATGTGCTCATAGCCAAGCGCGCGGAGCGGCGCGTGAGGGAAAAGCTCGTTCGGAACCTTGGTCTCCTGCAGGCAGAGAATATCGGGCCGGGCCTGCATGACGAATTGCTCGACGATCGGCATACGCAGCCGCACCGAATTGATGTTCCAGGTCGCAATCGAAAATCCCATGCCCGAGCCTTTTCCTTGGAGCAATTCGAGGAAAAGTGCGCAGCGGTTTTCCGTCCGGAATTGCGTCAAAACAGACAGCCGGAGCGACTCGGCGATTCGATGAATCGCCGGTCTCTCCGGTCAGCGTAAGGCTTTAGACCGGCTGTGGCGGAAAGAAAAGCGCCATTCGCCGCTTACCTATGGCTCGGGATGGAGTCGACCATCAGCGTGTATAGTCGATGCGGAAAACGCTGTCGTCGAAGGCGACGTTCGTCTTCACGTTGTTGATGATAACATCGGTCGTCTTGCCCTGCGGATCGATAACGGTCCATTGGCGCAGGTCGTAGCTCTTCGAATCGAAGATCATCGTGATCGTCGAATCGCCGAATACGGTGCGGTTGCCAAGCGTGATCTTGGTCAGATCCGGCTGCGAATCGACATTGCGCACCATGTCGGCGGAAAGGTCGATCTTGTTGGCGAGCAGCAGGCTCAGCGGCGTCTTCGACAGCTGATACATGTTTCGCGTCTGCGTCTGGTCGTTGATGACCTGTACGTTGTTACCGTCACAGATCACGCGCATGCGCGACGGCGGATCGTAGTTGAAACGCATCTTGCCGGGCCGCTGGATGAAGAATGCGCCGCTCATCTGATCGCCGCGCGGCCCGATCTGCAGGAAACCGCCTTTCATCGACTTGATGGACGAGAAATGATCGGCAATGGCCTGGGCGATACCGGGATTGAGGGTCGCTGCAGCTGTTTGCGTCTGTGCCTGGGCCTGCGCGAAAGCCAAAACCGGCAGAGCGCCTGCCGCACCGACCGCAACCGCAGCGCCGAGGAAATGCCGGCGGGTCAGGGACAGTCGGCTGGACGGCTGCGCATCAAACTTTGTCATCGAATTCTCCTTCATGCTTCGTCCATGGCGCGCAAAATCGGCGTCTTCATGGCGCAACGACCCAAGGCCGGTAAGGGGCGGCGATCAAATTTCCCTGAACATAGACGGGATATGCGACACGGAAAGGCTTATTGCCTCAGCGATCGAGAATATCGGCTTCGGTCGGAACGAGAATTTCGCGCTTGCCGGCGTGGTTGGCCGGGCCGATCACACCTTCCTGCTCCATGCGCTCGATCAGCGACGCCGCGCGATTGTAGCCGATGCCCAGTCTCCGCTGAATGTAGGAGGTCGAAGCCTTGCCGTCGCGCAGCACGATCGCAACCGCCTGATCGTAGGGATCTTCTGAATCCGACAGATTGGACGTGCCGACCGGACCGTGGCCGTCATCATCCTCGTCGTCATCGGCAGTGATGGCATCGAGATATTGCGGTGCGCCCTGTGTCTTCAGATAGGCGACGATATCCTCCACCTCGCCATCGGAAACGAAGGGGCCGTGAACGCGCTGAATACGCCCGCCGCCGGCCATATAAAGCATGTCGCCCATGCCGAGCAGCTGTTCGGCACCCTGTTCACCAAGGATGGTGCGGCTGTCGATCTTCGACGTCACCTGGAAGGAGATGCGGGTCGGAAAGTTCGCCTTGATCGTGCCGGTGATGACGTCGACCGATGGACGCTGCGTTGCCATGATGACATGGATGCCGGCGGCACGCGCCATCTGCGCCAGACGCTGCACGGCGCCTTCGATATCCTTGCCGGCGACCATCATCAGATCGGCCATTTCGTCGATGATGACGACGATATAGGGCATCGGCTTCAGGTCGAATTCTTCCGTCTCGTAGATCGCCTCGCCGGTCTGGCGATCGAAGCCGGTCTGCACGGTCCGGCTGATCGCCTCGCCCTTTGCGACGGCCTGCTCGACGCGCGTATTGAAGCCGTCGATGTTGCGCACGCCGATCTTCGACATCTTCTTGTAGCGCTCTTCCATCTCACGGACGGTCCATTTGAGCGCAACGACGGCTTTCTTCGGATCCGTGACGACGGGCGAGAGCAGATGCGGAATGCCGTCATAGACGGAGAGTTCGAGCATCTTCGGATCGATCATGATCAGGCGGCACTGCTCCGGCGTCATGCGATAGAGCAGCGACAGGATCATGGTGTTGATCGCAACGGATTTACCCGAGCCGGTGGTGCCGGCCACGAGCAGATGCGGCATCTTGGCGAGATCGGCAATCACGGGTTCGCCGCCGATCGTCTTGCCGAGCGACATGGCAAGCTTCGCCTTGGACGTCTCGAAATCGCGGCTGGCGACGAGCTCGCGCAGATAGACCGTTTCGCGCGTCGAGTTCGGCAGCTCGATGCCGATGGCGTTGCGGCCGGGCACCACGGCGACGCGCGCGGCGATCGCGCTCATCGAACGGGCGATATCATCGGCAAGGCCGATGACGCGCGACGATTTGATGCCGGGCGCCGGCTCCAGCTCGTAGAGCGTGACGACCGGGCCGGGGCGGACATGGATGATCTCGCCCTTGACGCCGAAATCCTCGAGCACGCCTTCGAGCATGCGGGCATTCTGCTCCAGCGCGTCGGCCGAGAGCGTCGCATCGCGGGCGACGGCCTTCGGCTCGGCAAGCAGATGGACGGCGGGGAGCTGGAAGCCATAGGGACGGATAAAGGAGGTCTGCGCCTCGCGTTCCGCCCGCGCGCCGGGTTTTGGACGCGGCGCGGCCGGAGTGACGCGATGGCCGGCAGCGGCTCCCTTTGGAGCAGCCGGGGCCAACGGCCACTCGTCATCCTCATCGTCAGGCAGGATATCGGCGGGACGGCGCGGATCGCGATCATAGATCGAATCCTCGTCCTCATCCTCATCGTCACCGAGACTGATCGACGGCGCGGAAACGACGCGGCGCGCCGGACCATCCATGGACGGCTCCAGACGGTCGCCCCGAGCCATGGGTGCCTTGGCGCGCACAGGCTCGTTCAGCGTACCGAATTCGTCGTCGTTGAAATCATAAGGCGCATCGAAGGCATGGTCGCGGCGCTTGCGCGGCCCCATGCCGAACAGCCGGCGAAGGCGGGCCTGCGTGTTGTACCAGGCATGCATAACCGCACCATAGGCCATGAAATTGGCGAGGAAACCGCCACGGTCGTCATCCTCGTCCTCATCGCCGACCCGGCGGGCACGGCTGCGGGTTTCCTCGTAATCGTCCTCATCGCTTTCGTCTTCCACGAGGTTTTCGCCGATGACGCCGGAAGCGAAGAGCATGAGCCAAATGGCCGGAACGGCGAGGACCGAACCGATGATGATGGCGACGACGCCGCTCGGATAGGTGCCGATGAAGAGGGCTGGAAGACGCAGAAGAAGATCGCCGACGACCCCGCCGATGCCGTTCGGGATGGGCCAGGTGGGTGGCGCCGGGAAGCAGGCGATGGAGCCGGCCGCGACGATGCACCCGCCGAACCAGGCGCCGAGGCGCGAAGGCACACGATGAAGCTTGCGGTTGGCAATCAGCGCGAAGGCCCAGGCGACGACGGGTAGCATTGCCAAGATCGAGGCAAGGCCGAACGACTGCATCATGATGTCGGCAAAGGCGGCGCCGGGAAAGCCGAGCAGGTTGGTCGGCGCATTGGCAGTTGCGTAGGAATAGCTGGGGTCCATGACGTTCCAGGTCGCCAGCGCCGCAACGGCGAGCGCGAGCAGGAACAATATCGCGAAACCTGTCAGGCCCTTGACCTGACGCCAAACCACGCTCGATAGCGATAAACGGTCGGGGCGACCGCTCAACGCCGCCGAATTGCTTCTGCCCATGATATCCAGCCCCGTTCCTGTCCAAAGCGCAAACGAATCGGTCTATGCCCACTCGCCGGCAGGTTAGCCATACCTAATCAGAGGAGGGTTAATGGCATGTTAACCATGCACGCCAACCTCATGAATCACCTGTCGTCCGAAGAAAAAGGCTGTGCACGAACGAAAAGGGCCCGAACCAAGGTCCGGGCCAAGGGCGCCTATTTGCGATGAAATAGGACGCGACGGGATGTTGAGCGAAACCGGAGAGTTTGCTCCGGTTTCGCAAGCTCCAATCAGGAATTGTGGTAGGCGGCTTCGCCGTGCGAGGCGAGGTCGAGGCCTTCGCGTTCTGCTTCCGGAGCGACGCGCAGGCCGATGATGACGTCGACGACCTTATAGAGGATAGCCGAGCCGATGCCGCACCACAGGATTGTCGTGACGACGGCGGTCAACTGGACGACGACCTGGCTGCTCATCGTGACACCTTCGGCATAGCCGACGCCGCCGAGCGAGGCGCTGGCGAAGATGCCGGTTGCGATGGCGCCGAAGATACCGCCGATGCAGTGTACGCCGAAGACGTCAGCCGTGTCGTCATAGCCGAACTTGTTCTTCACGACCGAGACGAAGAAGTAGCAGAGCGGCGAGACGATCAGGCCCATGACGATCGCGCCCATCGGACCGGCAATACCGGCTGCAGGCGTGATGGCGACGAGGCCGGCAACCATGCCCGAAGCGCCACCGAGCATGGAGGCCTTGCCGCGGGTGAAGGTTTCGACCAGCGACCAGGAGATGATGGCGGCTGCCGTTGCAATGAAGGTATTGACGGTTGCGAGCATCGCGCCGCCGGAAGCTTCGAGGTTGGAGCCGGCGTTGAAGCCGAACCAGCCGACCCAGAGCATCGATGCGCCGACCATGGTCAGCGTCATGGAGTGCGGAGCCATCATATCCTTGCCGAAACCGACGCGCTTGCCGACGAGAATGGCGCCGACGATGCCTGCAATACCGGCATTGATGTGAACGACCGTGCCGCCGGCGAAGTCGAGTGCGCCCATCTTGAAGAGCATGCCGTTGGAATCCCAGACCATGTGAGCGATCGGGAAGTAGACGAAGGTCGCCCACAGCGCGCAGAATAGCACGGCTGCGCCGAACTTGATGCGCTCGGCAAAGGCGCCGATGATGAGCGCCGGCGTAATGGCGGCAAAGGTCATCTGGAACAGCATGAAGATGAATTCAGGGATGACCACGCCCTTGGAGAAGGTTGCAGCCGTGGTCGAGGTCGAGACGCCTGAGAGGAACATCTTGGCCGTGCCGCCCCAATAAGGGCTGGTGCCGCCGCCGAAGGCGAAGGAATAGCCGTAGAGAACCCAGAGGATCATCACGACCGCGCCGATCATCGTGCACTGCATCAGAACCGAGAGCATGTTCTTGGCGCGGACGAGACCGCCGTAAAACAGCGCCAGACCCGGCACGAGCATGAAGAGCACGAGGATGGTGGAGATGAACATGAAAGCGGTGTCGCCCTTGTCCGGAACCGGCGCGGCGGCGGTCGCAGCGGCTGCAGCCGGAGCGGTCTCCTGCGCAAAGGCGATCGCCGGCGCAAGCAAGGCCGCAGAAAGCGCACCCACCCGTGTCAAGGCGGAGGAAAGCTTAGAAAATGACATGCAAATAACTCCCTGATCCGCCGTGTCTTACAGCGCTTCTGAATCGGTTTCGCCCGTACGGATGCGTACGGCATGGTCAATGGAATAGACAAAGATCTTGCCGTCGCCGATCTGGCCGGTCTTGGCGGCCGACGCGATGGCCTCGACGGCCTTGTCAACGGTTTCGGATGCGACTGCGACCTCGATCTTCAGCTTCGGCAGGAAGCTGACGGCATATTCGGTGCCGCGATAAATCTCGGTATGCCCCTTCTGGCGCCCGTAACCCTTCACTTCGGTCACAGTCAGGCCCTGGATGCCGACAGCCGTGAGGGCCTCACGGACCTCATCGAGCTTGAACGGCTTGATAATGGCCATCACAATTTTCATCTGGTTTCCCATCCTTTGTTAGCCTCGGCACGGAGCCGACTCTCCTTGCCGCCGACGAGTGTTTCTGCAGCGACTGGCCATATACATTCAAAGGACGTGCCAGATTCGTGACACATTTATAACATGTTGAAATAAAACAGATTTATTGCACAGACCCAATAAAGCGGCATTTCTCGTCGCGAGAGCCGCACAAATAAAGTGCAAATTTATAAATTTGCCACTTATTTAAGCATTTGCCTTTTTACGAATCAGGCCTTCCTGCGCCACCGACGCAATCAGGATACCGGATCGCGTAAACAGGCTGCCGCGGGTAAATCCCCGGGCGCCGGAGGCACTCGGACTCTCCTGGCTGTAGAGCAGCCAGTCGTCGAGTTTGAAGGGACGATGGAACCACATGGCATGGTCGAGGCTCGCCACCTGGACGGTCGGATCCAGTACCGATGTGCCATGCGCATTCAGGGAAACATCGAGCAGCGTCATGTCGGAGAGATAGGCGAGCACGGCATTCTGGTAGAGCCGGTCGTCCGGCACCGGCCCCGTGACGCGAACCCAGATATTCTGCCGCTGGCTCGGCTGGGCGCGCGAGAAATAGCTCTCGATCGAAACGGGCCGGATCTCGATTGCCCGCTTGCGCTCCCAATAGCGGCGGACATTCTCCGGCGCATGGGCGAGATAGCGCTGTTTGACCTGCTCCTCGTCCATCAGCTCTTCCGGCATCGGCACGTCGGGCATGTCGCCCTGATGATCGAAGCCTGGCTCGTCGACCTGGAAGGACGCCGTCAGCGCAAAGATCGCCTTGCCGTGCTGAATGGCCAGTACACGCCGCGTATTGAAGCTCGAGCCGTCACGCAGGCGATCGACCTGATAGAGGATCGGAACCGAGGGATCACCGGGCAGCATGAAATAGGCGTGCAGCGAATGCGCGAAGCGATCGCCATCCACCGTTCGCTGCGCCGCCATCAGCGCCTGGCCGATGACCTGCCCGCCGAAGACGCGCTGCCAGCCGACCTGCGGGCTATTGCCGCGAAACAGGTTCATCTCGATCGTTTCGAGATCCAGTGTCGCCAGTACGGTTTCCATCGGGGTGAGCTTCCCGGTCTCTCGCGACATTTTGCTTGAACTCCCATGGTAGGAACCGTCAACAGGATGCTCTATATAGAGCAGGACGTGACAGTAAGACACAGGGAAGCGCTATGTTGGACATGCTGGTAGTGGGTGGCGGATATGTGGGTCTTGCCGCAGCGGTCGCAGTCAAGCAGGCAGCCCCCCACCTCGATGTCATGATCGTGGAAGCCGCACCGGAATCCGCCTGGAAGAAGGATATGCGCGCATCGGCGATCATCGCCGCCGCCTCCAAGATGCTTGAAGTTCTGGGTGTCTGGAACGAGATCGCGCCGGAGGCCGAGCCGATCACCCGCATGATCGTCACCGATTCGCGCACAGGCGATCCCGTCCGCCCGGTCTTTCTCACCTTCGACGGCGAAGTGGCCGACGGCCAGCCCTTCGCCCATATGGTGCCGAACCTCACCATGGTCGGCGCGCTCCGTGGCGCCTGCGAGCGCTTGGGCATACCGATCAAGCATGGCCTCAGCGCCACCGGCTTCACAACCGAAGACAACAAGACCACCCTCACCCTATCGGATGGCAGCACGCTGGAAACGCGGCTTCTGGTCGCCTGCGACGGCGTGCGCTCCAAGCTGCGCGACATGGCTGGGATCAAGACGGTCAATTGGGATTACGGCCAGTCCGGCATCGTCGTTACCGTCGAGCACGAGCGGCCGCATGGCGGCTGTGCCGAGGAGCATTTTCTGCCCTCCGGCCCCTTCGCCATCCTGCCCTTGAAGAACAATCGCTCCTCGCTCGTCTGGACGGAGCGCACCCCCGACGCCGAACGGCTGGTCGCCTCGGACGATCTCGTTTTCGAAGAGGAACTGGAGCGCCGCTTCGGCCATAAGCTCGGCGCACTGCGCACGATCGGCGAGCGCCGCGCTTTCCCGCTCGGCCTGACGCTGGCCCGCGCCTTCGTCGCGCCGCGCTTCGCATTGGCCGGCGACGCCGCCCACGGCATCCATCCGATCTCCGGCCAGGGCCTCAATCTCGGCTTCAAGGATGTGGCCGCCCTTGCCGAGACCATCGTCGAGGCCGACCGCCTGGGCCTCGACATCGGCTCGATCAATATCCTCGAACGCTACCAGACCTGGCGCCGCTTCGACACCTTCCGCATGGGGGTGACGACCGATGTGCTCAACCGGCTGTTCTCCAACGACAACACGCCGCTGCGCATCGCCCGCGACTTCGGACTGGGGATCGTCGACCGCCTGCCCAGCCTCAAATCCTTCTTCATCGGCCAGGCGGCGGGCACCACGGCCAAGGACAATCCGCGGCTGCTGGCTGGCGAGGCGATTTGAGCGCAGAAAATTGGAAGGAGTGTAGGTCGCCGCAGATGTCTGCGAAAGGGCCGGGAGAGGACCGGAAGGTTTCGGGCGTCAAATCGTCAAATGTTTTGGAAAGCCGCCATTAATCTGCGTTAGGCTGGCTACGCCAGCACGATGCCAGCCTTCTCCGCACAGTAGACCCGTTCGCGCGCTTGCTCGATGATTTGCCGATTGTAGCGGGCCAGCATTGGACGATTGTTCTTCGTCACCGTCACGTTGATTGTGGCCTGGGACCGCTGCCGCCAAGCGGCTAAGGCACTCGCCCCAAATGCAGGCGCAGCGCGACCTTCGACCAAGGTCGCAGCGTCGGCGAAAACGTAGTCCGCGAAGACGGTGGAACACAGATTGAAGGACATCGCCATGTGCGCGCCGTCTGGAATGGGCTGGCAGTAGCTTCGATCCGAAAGCAGGCAGACGTCTTGGTCGTAGATCCAGACAAAGGCTGCGGCCTGCGTGTCGCGCGCCTCAAACAGCGCCTTAATCATGCCTTCGAACAGGTTCGGCCGGTCATCCCCGATCTGCATCAACAGAACGAAGATCAGCCGGAGCCACTCGACATAGGTCTCGTGCGATACGTCGAGTTGCCGGCACAGGTGAGCCTGGTGCGGCTTCTGTCCGTTGACGATCCGTCGATAGACGGCGAACAGTTCCGGATCGGTCGGTTCGTACTGTCCAACGCCGGGAAAGCTGTTCAACACCTTCTGGATGCAGAAGGGATTGCGGATGAAGTTCAGCAGCTTTGCGGTGAACAAGTCAATAAGCTCAGTCTTGATGTCCGTGCTGCCCACTGCCAGCTTTTCGAGCAGGCCTTTGGTATGAATCTCGACCTTCGCTTCGTACTTGTGGAACAGCGCCTCGAGGTTCATGCGCAGCGGTCCGCCTCCCGGCACGTCGAAGCTGAAGAGGTCAAGCATCGACAAGGTCGATACGATCGCACGCCCGCGGGGGTTCTCCAGCTCAATCCTGGAAGCCTCTCGATCCGCGATGCGAAACGAGTAGATCCGGAAACTACCGCCGGTGCTGTTCGGGTTGCTCGCGTTGAGCCTCTGCTCAACCTGCGACACAAAGTGCTGATTGCGTGTCTCGTTACCGCGCATGCCCCGACGTCTGTCTCCCTCAATTAAATTGTAGTACGGCCGCCACCGCAGTGGCGGCGCAGGGATCGCGCGCCAATATGCCTAATTCGCCTCAACGGCAGCTAAGGCACTTGGCGCGCGCCACTTTGTCTGACCGCCTTGAGACGCAAAGTCGCCATTCCATTGATTCCTGAGTGGGGCGGCCGGCCTCAACTCTACACAATACCGAGGGGAGCGATCCTCAATCCTCGATACGCCTTGCTTCCGAAATCAGCATGATCGGAATGCCGTCGCGGATCGGATAGGCAAGGCGCCCTTTTTCCGAGATCAGCTCGTTCTTTTCCCGGTCGTAGCTCAGCCGCCCCTTGGTCAGCGGGCAGACGAGCAGATCGAGCAATTTCGGGTCGACCTTGCTGACGGTGACATCCATCTGAAACTCCTACTGCAGCAGGGAATCGGTGTCGCCGGAGCCGGCGAGCACGATCTTGACGATGGCGATGAAGGTTTCTGCCCGGGTCTTCAGGTCGGGCGCTTCGAGAAGGGCCTGTTTCTCGGCGGGATCGAAAGGCGCCATCATCGACAGCGAATTGACCAGCATCATATTGTCGGCCCGCTCGACGCTTTCCCAATCCGCCTCAAGCTTGTTGGCCTCCAGATAGGCACGGAAAGCCGAAAGCAGTGCCGGGCGATCGACCGTGCCTTCCTCATGATGGGATTTCAGGTCGGAAATGAAGGGAGTAATGCGGAATGTGCGATAGGGCTGGTGGGCAGTGATTTCATCCATCAGCCGGAAACGGCATATGCCCGTCAGTGCGGCGATATAACGCCCATCGCCGGTCTCCGAGAGGGAGGTGATGCGCCCGAGGCAGCCGACATGCGCCAGATTGGACGATTCCGGCGGCTCTCCCAGCGCCGGCTGGATCATGCCGATCAAACGATTTCCGGCGATGGCCGCATCGAACATGGCGAGATAGCGCGGCTCGAAGATATTGAGCGGCAGTTGCGCCCCGGGCAGCAGCAGCGCGCCGGATAAGGGAAAGACGACCACCGATTCGGGCAGATCGCCCGGCTTCAGATATCTCGCATTGCCGACTTGCATCTTTTCCATCCCGCTAGATCGTCCCGACGCGCTGCGCGCCGCAGTGAGCCGCGCAGGAACGACACACATTCGCGGTCATCGCCTCTTTTCGCGCCGCGTCACCGACAATGTGAGCCCGTCTGCCGAAAACACAAGAGCATTTTCAATGAAAACGCCGAAGGGAGCCGTTTGCCGGATACATAGGACGGCCGTCTAACAAGCGATCGCCCGGAAGGTTCCGCGCGATCGCCATGCCCGTAGGACAACTGACCCGTTAAGAAAACAAAATGGAGGAAAGCTTGCGCCGCGCCGCGATCGTGGCGGGATCCTTGACACCCCATACCTCGAAGAACTCCAGCAGCTGGCGGCGGGCGCCGTCATCGTCGTAGCTGCGGTCCTTGCGCATGACGGTCAGAAGATGCTCGGCCGCCTCCTCGCGCTTGCCTTCGACATTGCGGATTTTGGCGAGCTTGATGCGCTGCTCGTGATTGTCGGGATTGAGGGCAAGCTCATGCTCGATCGCAACGGGATCGCCGAGCTTGCGGGCCTCGTCGATCTGGTCGAGCTTCTTGACCACGGCCTGGATGCCGGCATCGTTGGCGAGCGTCTCCGGCAGGTCGGCAAGCGCCTCGCGGGCGCGCTGGCTCTGGCCGGCGGCGATCATGCATTCCGCCATGCCGGCGAGCGCCTTGGCATTTTCCGGGTCCGCCTGCAGCACTGCGCCGAAAAGCTCTGCCGCGCCATTGACGTCGCCGGCGGCAAGCAGGCCGCTTGCCTCTTCCAGAACGGCAGCGATCTCCGCTGCCGGATCGTCGCCGCCAGCGGGACCGCCGAGGCGATCGATGAACTGGCGAACCTGACTTTCCGGCACCGCACCCATGAAGCCATCGGCCGGACGGCCGTTGACGAAGGCGATGACGGCCGGGATCGACTGGATGCCGAGCTGGCCGGCGATCGAGGGATGATCGTCGATATTCATCTTGACCAGCTTGACGCGGCCCTTCGCCTCGGTGACGACCTTTTCGAGCACCGGCGTCAGCTGCTTGCACGGGCCGCACCAAGGCGCCCAGAAATCGACCAGCACCGGCTGGTTGCGCGATTCCTCGATAACGTCCTTGGCGAAGGTCGCTGTCGTCGTATCCTTGATCGGCGAAGCGCCGCCAGCGGCTGGCGTGGCGCCGTAGGATGCCGAGGCCGACATCTGGCCGCCGAAAGAAGCGTTATAGGGATTGTTCGAACCGCTCATGAGTGTCTCCCGCCTGCCGGCATCCTTGATTTTGTGAGAAGCATGATCTCCAGACGAGACGACGAGGTTCGCCTGCCAGCACGCTCCATGAAGTGGCCAAAGCGACCGAACAATCCGAAGAGAAGCCGACCGCTATAATCTTAGCGCTAAAATCGTACGTTAGCTCGTCACTTTCAAGACTAGCGGCGTATGACCCGTCGCCTCCATGAAGCGAATGAGATCGGCGCTGGCAATCGACGTGGTCGCATCGTTCGACAGGGGATGGCAATTGACGATGTCATGCGCCATCAGCTCGGCATCGAGGACGAAGGTGACATTGTTGGCGATGTCGTTGATCGCGCCGAAGGCCGTGACAGAGCCCGGGATGACGCCAAGATATTCCATCAGCTTTTCCGGCTTGCCGAAGGACACCTTGCTGGCCGCACCGATCAGCGTGTGCACGGTCTTCAGGTCGACCGTCGCGTTTTCCTCGACGGTCAGCAGGAAGAAATTGTCCTTCTTGTCCTTCACGAAGAGGTTTTTCGTATGGCCGCCCGGAATTTCGTCGCGCAGCGATACCGATTCGGCGACGGTGAAGACCGGAGCATGATCCTTGGTCGTATGGCTGATACCGAGCCCATCCAGGAATCGGAAAAGATCGTCGCGGCTTTTCGGAGTGGTTTCGGTCATGGCGTCTCGCAATCGAAAATGGTTCGCCCCTGATACGTCGCCCACAATTTCATTGCAATCTTCGAGACGACAAAGCCCGGCGTTTCCGGGCTTTCCGATGGCTCGCGAAAAGAAGATGCAATTTTTCTTCGCGAACTCGTCATTTCCCTGTTGCATTTGAAAAATGGTTAGGCCATATAGCGCCCGTCGCCGCAAGACGACGCCCAGCGGTCCAGCACACTACCCCGGATCGCGACGGGAATGAGCGGGTGTAGCTCAGGGGTAGAGCACAACCTTGCCAAGGTTGGGGTCGAGGGTTCGAATCCCTTCGCCCGCTCCAGTTTTCCAAGATCTTTGTCGAAGAGAAGAAGTCACGGCTCAGGCCGAGGCTGGTATTTTGCCGAAAAGGCAAGTTTGCGTATTCCTGTTTCCTTCCCTTGCATCTATGCCTTGCCCACACGCGCAGGGTCTCAAATCAGTCTCATTTGACGTTCAGGTCTGCGCATCGGATAGACCGGACGGAACGTGGTATTGCTCGCATGAAAACAAAGATTTCCCTGCTGATGGCGATGCTTTCGCTTCTGCCCGTTCCCGCGCTTGCCCATCCGCATATCTTCATCGACGCCAAGTTCGAGGTCGTCTCGGCGCCCGATGGCTCCATCAGCGAGCTGCGCAACGTCTGGAGCTTCGACGAGGTGTTCACTTCTTCCGTCCTCATGGATTACGGCAAGAGTGGCGACAAGGCTTTGAGCGCGAGCGAGCTCAAGGCGGTGGGAAAGACGGTCAGGGATTCGCTGGCACAGTATGATTACTATACGAACGTCACCAGCAACGGCAAAGCAGTGCCCATGGCCAAGCCGGATGCGATCCAGGCGGACTACAAGGATGGTTCGCTGACGCTGACCTTTTCGCTGAAGCCGGAGCAGAAGACCTTCCTCAAGGGAACCACCATTTTCGGCATCTACGACAAGACGCTCTATACGGCGGTGGATTTCGCCACCGACAACGATTTGAGCACATCGGGACCGGCCTTCGGCCGCTGCAAGCGCAAGGTCATCAGACCCAATCCTAAGGAAGTCATGGCGGAAAACCAAGCCGCGCTGACAAGCATGTTCTTCAGCGACCCGAAGGGCACGGACTACTCGCTGCTGGTGGCCACGCGGCTCGAAGTCCAGTGCTGATCCTGCCAAGGACACCTTCCCTCATTTGAAAGGCGGACCGTCGTCTTCGGCAGGCCTCTTGCCGCTTGCGGCAGGCGATATGTAGCGGCGGGCGATGATCCAGCAGGCGAGCGCCCAGGTCGCGCCGGCACACCAGCCACCGAGGACGTCGGTCGGATAATGGACGCCGAGATAGATCCGGCTCGCACCGATCATCAATGTCAGCAGGATGCCGGCCGCAACGGTGAAGACCCGCGTCGAGCGATAGGTTCGCGTGCCTGAGATCAGCGCGGCAAGGGTCAGATAGGTCACGGCGGACACCATCGCATGGCCGCTCGGAAAACTCAGATCGTGAACCTCGACCAGATGCGGCACGATATCGGGCCGCGCCCGCGCGACACCGACCTTCAAGGCTGTGCTCAGCGCCCATCCGCCCAGCACCGAAGCGACGATAAAGATGGCGATGGCGCGCTGCCGGTCGAGCAGCAGATAGATCGTCACCAGCGCCGTCATCAGCGCGAGCACAGTCGTTCCGCCGAGGCTTGTTATGTCCTTGACCGCATGGGTCAGCCAACCCGGACCGATCGGAACAGAGAGATCGCCGGGCTGACGAAGGGCCAGCAGGATCGCCTCGTCGAATCCCTTCGTGCTGCCTTCGAGCACCTCTCCTGTGAGATAGATGAAAAGAAGAATTCCGCCCGAAAGTGCGGCGAACATTACAAGCAGCAAGGGCTCATAGCGGTTCAACCATCCAGGAATACCCGATGTGCCGAATGGCCGATCCTTCATGCGCTAAAACCCGCCTTGCCTGCTCTCATATCGTTTCTTCCACGACCAAAGGCCGGACAAACCCTATCTAGGTATAAAATGCGCGGGTTCCAATCGATCAAAGCCGCGATGATATGTTCGGTGCCGCAGGCGCTTCAGGTTCGTGAAATAAACTGTCTCTATCTTGACGCGAATTTGCTGCAGCCGGTGCAGGGAGGATGTGGTCGGCGTCGTTTCCTGCTCAAGGATCGCGATAAAGGATACCGTCAATGAACCAGGCGAGCATCGCCTCCACGAGCCGAGCAAAAGGCAATTCGGCAACAGGATAGACGCCGTGTTTGCTTTCGAACTTTCCGCTATTTTCCAGGCCGCGAGCTGTGCTAGTAGTGCTGCGGGGCGATCAGGCATCAGGTGTTTTCAGAGTGTTAAATGTTGGGACATCTTTCTCCGCCCGGCTGTCTGCGCTGGCCGGAACGGGGCTGCTGGCAGCGTCTATTGTCGGCATGTGTCCCGCCTCATCCAGGGCGGACGATGCAGTCAAATCCTCATCCGATACCTGGGTCATGACGCTTGGCGCAACCGTGGAATATGGCCCGAGCTATGAGGGATCGAAGCATTATACCTTCGGTGCCCTGCCGTCCTTCGATATTCACCGTTTGGGTGAGGCGCAGGAATACAGTGCCCCGGACGACAATTTCGATTACCAGCTTTTCGATCTCGGAGGCCTCGAAATCGGCCCCGTGGTCGGCTTGCGGGATGACCGCTTCGATCTCAACAATCTGCACCTGCAAAGCCAGCGCAGGGTGCGCTGGAATTTCGATGCGGGCGGCTTTGCCCAATATTGGCTGATGGACAATCGGCTTCGGTTCCGCACGGAAATACGCCAGTCGCTTTGGGGTGGCGATGGACTGGTGGGCGATTTCGCCCTCGATTGGTTCCAGCCGCTCGGAGACAAATGGCTATTGTCCGCTGGCCCTCGCCTGTCGATGGCAAATTCGGTCTATATGCGCACCAATTTTGGCATCTCGGAGAGCGAAGCTGCGAGGCATGGCCATATCAATGCCTTCGATGCCGGTGCCGGCGTAAAATCGGTCGGCTTCACCGTGGCGGCGACCTATACGATCTCGCCGGAGTGGAGCGTGCAGGTCTACGAGAAATATAACCGCCTGGTGGGCGATGCGGCCGACAGCCCGATCACTTCGCGCTTCGGCTCACCCGACCAGAACATCATCGGCTTTACGCTCAACAGAACCTTCAACGTCAAGTTTTGAAGCGCTCTTCGCTTCATTGTCGGCGATATAGTTGCGCGTCAGCGGAATTATGTCATTTCGCTTGGCGATCTGGATCTGGAAGACGACGAGATCCTCGTAGCGGAAGGCGGCCTCCGCCGTCGAAAGATAATATTCCCACATGCGGCAGAAGCGCTCGTCGTAGAGCTTGGCGGCGTCGTCCCAACGTGCCATGAAACGCTCCCGCCACGCCTCCAGCGTCTTGGCATAATGCAGCAGCAGCACCTCGACATCGGTGATGGCAAGCCCCGCCGCCTCGATTTCGGGGACGATTTCGGAAAGGGCCGGAATGTAACCGCCGGGGAAGATATATTTGTCGAGCCACGGCGTCGTGAAGCCGGGCGTCGCCGAACAGCCGATGGTATGCAGCACCATGATGCCGTCATCTTCCAGCAATTCGGCGCATTTGCGGAAGAAGGTGCGATAGGACGCGAGCCCGACATGCTCGAACATGCCGACGGAAACGATCCTGTCGAAGCGGCCGGTCAGGCTGCGGTAATCCCTCAGCGCGAACTGAACCTCCGCCGGCGTTCCGCCGGCCCTGTCGGCAATCCGCTTCGAAGCATAGTCGTGCTGCTCCTCTGAGAGAGTGACACCAAGCACGTAGCCGCCGGGCGCATGTTCAGCCATATGCAGCGCGAGGCCGCCCCAGCCGCAGCCGATATCGAGGATGCTGTTGTTCGGCTCGATCAAAAGCTTGGCGGCGATATGCCGCTTCTTGGCAAGCTGTGCATCGTCAAGCGATTGGTCGGCATGCTCGAAATAGGCGCAGGAATATTGCCGGTCCGGATCGAGGAAGAGCTCGTAGAGCCGGCCGTCGAGATCGTAATGATGGGCGACATTGGCCTTCGAGCGCCCAGGCAGGTTACGATGGCGGAAGATCCTGAGCTTGGTCCGGACATGATCGATGATGCGGGCAATAAGGGGGTGGGTGCTGTTCTGCCCCTCACGCAGCATCATTGCCACGAAATCGTAAAGCGTGCCTCGCTCGACGATGAAGCGGCCATCCATGTAAAGTTCGCCCAGCCGCTTGTCGGCGTCGATGAGGAGCGCCCATTCGGCACGATCATCGGTGAAACGGACATGGACCGGCGCGCCCGTGCCGTCGCCAAAGGTCAGCGCACGGCCGCTGGCCGTCGTCACGGTCAGCGCGCCCCGCGTGACGATGGAGGAAAGTCCGCGCTTCAGGCACCAGTCGACAAGGCTGGAGAAAATGGCGGGGGTTTTGCCCTTGGGGCGGTTGTCAGCTTGCATGTTGGACATCACCTATCCTTGCCGGTCCCCGTACGCAGTTCCTCCTGCTTCGGCTCCAATTCCTCATGATGCTCCTTGGTCTCGACACCGGCGCCTGCAATCAGCCAGACGCCGGTCAGGATCAAGCCGCTGCCGACCATCTGCAGGGCGACCGCCCGCTCGCCGAAGACGAACCAGCCGGTCGCGACGATGAGCACATAGCTGATGCCCGTAAGCGGAAAGGCGCGGCTCAGATCGAGCTCGGCCAGCACACTCATCCAGATGAAGAAACCGACGATCTCGACGGCGATAGCCGCCAATATCCATGGAGAGGAGAGAGCCTGCCAGAGCCATGCCTGCATGCCTTCATCGTGCAATTGCCCGGCACCGAGCTTGATGAGGATTTGGTACACAGTGCTCAACACCGGCACGGCAAGCCAGAAAAACCGCATATTGGGCATTACGCATCCGCCTCGTCTGTCGAGAACAGCGGCGATACCAGTCGCAGCACACCCTGGAGCAAGGGATTTCGATGGTGAAAATACATCGCATTGACGTTCAGCTTGCTGCCGAGGCGCACCTTGTTTGCATAATGAGCCTGCCCGCTTTGATAACGGCCCAACCCGTTCTCCAGGCAGTAACGCAGATTGGTGAACCAGCTGATGAAATAGAGATTATAGGGCCGGCCCTTTTCCCCATCCATGCAGAAGAACTTGTCGATAGCCACCCGCTCGTTATGCACGATCAGATTGGCGGCAAGCAGCTTGTCCTCGACGAAATAGAAGGCGCAGAAAGAGCGGCCGGGCATGTGGGCGAGAATGCCCTGGAAATAGGCAGAAGTCAGCTCCTCGAACTGCCATTCGCTTCGATTGCGCGTATCATGATAGAGCGCCATCACCTGAGGCAGGAACTCGCCGAAATCCGTCCGCATTTCCACCCTGACCTGGTCGAAGGATTTCATCTTGCGGCGCATATCTTTGCGGGTGCCAGCCGAAAGCCTGGCGAGATATTCGTCGATCGTCTTGAAATCGATGTCGAGCCACGCCGTCGGAAGAGCGCCGATCGAGGCATAGCCGCGCGCGGCAAACAGATCGCCGAACTCGGACGAAGCCTGCTCCGGGATATCCTTGAGACCGATCAGCGCACAGCGCTCCGTCACGGCAACCTGCTCAAAGAAGGACAACATCTCCGTCAGCAGGACGCGACGACGCTCCTGCGGGATGTCGGGATGAAAGCCGATCGCACCGATCTCGGTGCAGGGCGACCCCAAACATGCAAGGCGCAGCTTCAGAAAACCTGGAAAATATCGCTGCACCCTGCGCACGGACCGGCGCAGGAATCCCTCATCCAGTGTCGTATCGAGAGCGTAGAGGCAGACAAAGGCCGGCATGGCGACGCTCACGCGCCCACCTTCCGCAACGGTGATATAGCGCCATTCGAACCCTTCGAGGCCGGCTTCCTCGATCGCCAGCAGGCAATCATAATCCTCGACGTCATCCGGGAAGCATGCATTCCATGCGTCGCGGCCGATGGCGCGGATGCTGAAGTGAACTTCGGCCACCGGGTCACCCATGGGCTGCGGCACGATTTTAAGCAGCGGCTGCGACATGACGCGCCTCGAAGAAGTCGGCCGTGAAATCGGCCACCTGCCGATGCTGCCGGTCGACATGGATCATGTGATAGCTGTCCGTGATCCATTTCAGCTCATGCGGAGCACCGATATGCTCGGAAATATAGCGGGCATGCTTCGGGCTCGCGAGATCGTCGTCCTCGGCATGCAGGATCAGCGTCGGCGTCTGCATCTGCGGCAGCAGGCTGCGAAGCGTCTTACCCAGCCGATGCATCTCGACCAGGCCCTTGCCGGGGAATTTCTCCAGAACCCCTTCGCTCGCCATGCCTTCGATCAGCCGGCGCATGCGCTCGTCCTTGATTCCGAGCGAGGTCGTTTCGCTGAAGCTCAGCCGATCGAGGAACGGAACGCGCGACAGCCAGCCGATCTGCGAGGCCAGCAGCGGATAATAGAAGGGAACGTCCCAGCCGTCATAACTGAAGCAGGGAGAATAGATCGCCACAGCGCCGATGGTCTTCTTCTGCTGTTCGGCAGCCAGCATGGCGAGCTTGCCACCGACGCAGATGCCGGCGGCAAACACCTCCTGCGTTCTGGACGCCAGCAGCTGCGATGCTTCGACGACCGAGGCGAGCCAGTCTTCCCAGCGGGTCCGGCGCAACGTCTTCGCATCGACGCCGTGGCCCGCCAGCAGCGGCGCATAGACGCTGTAGCCCCTGCGGTTGAGATGCCGAGCCACCAGTTTCATTTCGGCAGGCGCGCCCGTCAGTCCGTGGACCAGAAGGACGCCCTTGCCATTTGAGCCCTCCATGAAGAAGCTCAATTCATCAGCTTTCATGAGATAGCTCCGACTGCCGGTTTTCCTTGGCCATGAAGCCAAGCGCATGGCAGGTGCTGATCACATGCGTCCCGTTCTTTTCCTGCTCTTCCTTGATCTGCTCGTGCAGCGCCTGCAGCTTCGTCCAGTGGGTGCGGGGACGATAATGGTGCTCGGCATGATAGCCATTGCCGAACCAGAGCCAGTTGTAGAAAGGCTTGTGACTCGAAACGCCCCAGGCGATCGGCTCGTCCGGATCGCCGTTCAGATGCTCGTAATAGCCGTTCAGCGACGACAGGCAGTTGCCGATATAGTAGAACGGCACGAAGAACAGCACCGCCTTCCAATCGTATATCAGCGCGGCCGCGGCAAGTCCCAAGAAGAAATAGAGCTCGAAACGCCCCCAAGCCGCATCGAAGGGGCGGTTGCGGGCAATCGCCTTGTGGATGTCGCCAAGGCTGTCCCGGAAGAAGCTCAGGAACGTATAGGACCAGACGTTTTCGGGCTGACCGTCGCGGCCATAGCGATAGATCGAGAGCATGTCGATCGTCTCGCCCTTTTCGTTCGGACGGTCGCTGTTGCCCGAATGATGACGCATATGCACCCAATGATAATAGGTCTGCGAAAAGCCGATCGCGACCGACTCCAGGAGGCTGAAGCCGTAATTCATCCAGCGCGGCTTGAAATAGGGTGTGTGGATGAAATTGTGCGATATGCTGTTGATGTTCCAGGAGATCGAAACGGCATAAAGGCAGCCGAGAATGGCCGAGAGCCAAAGCGGCCGGCTTTCGAAGCCGACAATCAGATAGACGTCGAAGGCGAGATGGGCGACGGCGGCAAGCACCGGTGCCAGATCCCATCGGGTGTGCGCAAAGATTTTCATAGTCCTGTGACTCCCACGCAAACCACACCGGCGGTGACGAGAAACACGCCCGTCGCGTGGCGCAGGTTGATGTTTTCCTTGAAGATGACGGCGCCGGCGAGCACGATGACGACATAGCTCATCGCCATCAGCGGGAAAGCGATGGTCAGTGGCACGTGCTCCAGAACGGCCGTCCAGGCGAAAAGCTCCACGGCCCAGAGCAGAATGCCGAGCCAGGTGACCGGTTTTGCCAACGCCTTAAAGGGGGCGTTCTCACTGGCGGATTGCTTGAAACAGACTTCGCGGGCCGTTTCCGCGACCACGCAGAACAAGATGAGCCCAAGCATGGGAAGTGTCAGGCTGCCAGTCATTGCATATACTCCGCCAGCACCTCCAACAGCGCATGATTGGCCGCGCTGTTGATGTTTTTCATTGTTTCGGCACTCTGCCGCATACGCGGCTGATCGATGAAGATCTCCGCGCGCTTCATGAACTGTGTCCGAAGGCTGCCAGCATAACTCGGGGTCGAATAATCCCCGATGACATCGGCGCCGATGACGCGGTGACGGCTGCCGATTTCGCTGATGAGGGAGAGGAGATAGGGCAATCGCATGCGGCCCTGATCCCAATTGGTAACGGCATCGTCGGCGGCCAATACATCCTTGTCTATCGTAACGTAGACAGCCTCCGTGCGAATGCGGTTGAGCATATGATCGATGAAATTTTCCTCGCCGATTTCGACGATCGATTTCCAGTGCAGCGCACCTCTTTCCTGCCGGTAGCTGGCACCGGTGCCGTAATCGGCCAGTACACGGCTCGGCGGATGCTCGTATGGATACAGCTCCAGCTTGCCGTCGGCGAGCCAATGCAGGTTGGCCCCCTTGCGCTCGGGGCTGCGAAGATCATGGCTGCAGACACCGATCGTGATGACCTTCTGGATGTTGGAATTGGCAAGTGCGCTGTTGACCCAGGAGCCACAGTGCAGACCGCCATCGAACTTGACCCAATCCGGATGATTGTCGAAATGAATCAGCGTGGCTGCGCTGGATTGTCGCTCGAGCGCATCGTCGAGCAGCAGAGCGGTGATATGATGGAAATCACCGGAGCCCATGAAGCACAATTGCGGGGCCTTGCCTGTCGCCGGCCTGTTCTTGACGATCTCGCGGCTGAGATCATTTAGCGCGTCCTGTTTGCTCCAAAGCCGAACCTGCTGCCCGGCATTCTTGCCGAAATACTGGTACGCGCCGGCAAATTTGCAGGCGCGCACGAAGTCAGGCTGCAACTCCAAAGCATCATCGAGATGAAGAAGCAGCAGTTGCACCGTCTTATCTCCGGGCCGCCCGCGTCAGAAGCTGATCGAGAAGCGCAAGCGCCAGATCGATCTCTTCGCGGGTGATCAGCAGGTTGGGAGCAAACGTGATGACGTTCTTGTGGTAGCCGCCGACGTCAAGCACGAGGCCGTAGGTCCTGCCGCCGACCTGAAGGTCGCCCTTCATGCCCTCATCGCACATCCAGTCCATCGTCGCCTTGTCCGGCGTGTAGCTGTCGTCCTTGCAGATTTCCATGCGCAGGGCGAGGCCGAGACCGTCGACTTCGCCGACGATGGCATGGCGCTTCTGCAGCTGCTTCAGCCCGTCGAGGAAATGGGCGCCCTTTTCCATGATCGCAGCGCCGAAATCCTGCTCTTCCAGCATCTTCATCGTTTCGAGCGCGACGGCGGTGCCCATCGGGTTGCTGGCGAAGGTCGAATGCGTGGAGCCGGGCGGGAAGATCGTCGGGTTGATCAGCTCTTCGCGAGCCCAGACGCCGGAAAGCGGATTGAGGCCGTTGGTGATCGCCTTGCCGAAGATCAGCGCATCAGGCGAAACGCCGAAGTGCTCGATCGACCAGAGCTTGCCGGTGCGGTAGACGCCCATCTGGATTTCGTCGACGACGAGCAGGATGCCGTGATCGTCGAGCACCTTCTTCAGTTCGACGAAGAAGTTCATCGGCGGAATGACGTAGCCGCCCGTGCCCTGGATCGGCTCGATATAGAAGGCCGCATATTCGGACTTGCCGGCCTTTGGGTCCCAGACGCCGTTATATTCGCTCTCGAACAGGCGGGCGAATTTCTGGACGCAGTAATGTCCGTATTCCTCCTTCGACATGCCCTTCGGGCCGCGGAAGTAATAGGGGAATTCAACGAACTGGGCACGATCGCCGAAATGGCCGTAGCGGCGGCGATAGCGGTAGCTCGAGGTGATCGCCGAGGCGCCGAGCGTGCGACCGTGATAGCCGCCCTCGAAGGCGAACATCAGGCTCTTGCCGCCTGTATAATTGCGCACGAGCTTCAGGGAATCCTCAACAGCCTGCGAGCCGCCGACGTTGAAATGGACGCGGCCCTTATGGCCGAACTTGCGCTCGGCGTCCCGGGCGATCATCGCCGCAAGCTCCACCTTTTCGCGGTGCAGATATTGCGAGGCGACCTGCGGGAGGCGATCGAGCTGGCGGTGCGCGGCCTCGTTCAGGCGCTCGTTGCGATAGCCGAAATTAACGGCGGAGTACCACATCTGCAGATCGAGGAACGGTGTGCCGGTCCGATCGTAGACATAGGAGCCTTCGCATTCCTCGAAGAATTTCGGCTTGTCCGTGTAGTGAACGGTATCGCCATGGGAGCAATAGAGCTCCTCAAGAGCGCGCAATTCCTCTTCGGAGCGGACGGACTCGGTCTCGCCGCTGAAGGCTTCGGCTACATTCGTTTTCATTCAATGCCTCTCGGTCTGTTTTACGCTGTCTTGAAATGCGGCAGCGTACGGGAGCGTCGCTCGACGCTCGGGAGAACGGCTTCCATCTTTGGAAGCAGGTCGGAAAAGTCTGCGAAACCGACATAGGGAATGCCGTTTTCCTCGCAGTAATCGACAAGCTTGGCCTTGGCGAAAACGAGGTCGACCTTGTCGGAAACACAGAAGTCGCTACGCCCGTCGCCGATATAGACCTGCAGGTCGTTGCTATCGACGACGCGGCATTTGCAGACACCGGCGCCGGATACGCAGCCCGTCGCCGTAAATGGCGGGAACAGCGAATAGGATTCGCGGCCTTGGGAGACGCTGCAGGTCAGCACATTGGCGACGATCGGCAAGCCCTCGACGCCATGGCGCGCCAGGATGCGCCGGATGAAATAGTCCACACCATCGCTGACGATCGTGACAGGCAATTCGTCGCGGCGGCAAAAGGACAGGAACGCCTCGAAACCGGGGTCGATCGCCAGCGTATCGAGAAACCGGTCGAGCTCGCCCCTGTTTGCCTCGATAAGAGCGATCTGCCGGCGCATGCATTCGCCGGAGCCGATCAGCCCCTGCTTCCACAGCTGCTCGATATCTTCCCACTCAGAACCGGCGAATCGGGTCAGCACCATATCCGTCGCGTCTTCGATGGATATGGTTCCATCAAAATCGCAAAACACCTGCATCAAATACCCCTTCGCCTAATCTTAAGTTGCGTCTAACAACCTCAGATGAGCCGGGCATGAGCGGAAAATGAAGCGAAAATGAAAAACGACGAGGCGGTGATTTTTAGCTGAGCGGCAATCTCAAATCGACCTGCAGACCGCTACCCAGACGTGAACTGGAGAGATTGACGGTTGCCGAAAGACGGTCGGCAGTATCCGCGACGATTGCGAGCCCAAGTCCGGCCCCTTCGGTGTGAAGCGTATGGAGGCGGTAAAAGCGCTGGAACACCGCCTCCCTTTCACGCGGCGGAATGCCGGGGCCGCTGTCGCTGATCGAAATGCAGGCAAACCCATCTTCCGACGCGATGGAAACCTTTATTTCCCCTCCGACAGGCGTGTATTTGATTGCATTGTCGAGCAGGTTGGTGACCAGCATGCGCAGGAGGGCCTCATCGGTTCTAACCTGGATCGCTTCATCTCCTTCCAGCACGACGTCCAGTTTGCGACTGGTAATGATATTGCCGAATTCGGCAATGAGCGAAGCCATCCAGTGATAGAGCGGCACGGATGTCAGATTAAGGGGATGGTGGCTGACCCTGGCGAGCCGCAGCAGCTGCTCGATCAGATGGATGGTGCGGTTGTTGCTGGCCACGAGATCGGAAATGATCGCCTGCCGCTCCTGATCGCTATCGCTGTTTTCGAGCATTCGCAAAAGCAGCTTCACGCTCGCCTGGGGTGTGCGCAGCTGATGCGCGGCAAGGTCGGAGAAACGCCGCTCCAGCGTCAGCGACTGGGCGAGCTTTTCCAGCAGTTGGTTGATCGACCGGCCAAGCGGCAGCAGATCTCGCGGCAGCTCTTCGACGGGAATAGCCGAGAGATCATCGGGCGATCGCGTGCGGATCTGACGCACCAGCCCGTGAATGGTGCGCAGACCGCTATTGATGCCGAGCCAGATGAGAAAGCCGATGACCGGCACCAGCATCAGCAGCGGGAAGAACAGATTGAGCAAGATATTGGAAACGAGCGTTTCGCGAAGCGCGATCTTTTCGCCAAGCTCGATCACGATGGTCGTGTTCGGGATCGGCAGGGAATAGACGCGCCACTCGTCTCCGCCATAGGTCAGCGTGGTGAAGCCGACCTTCTGCTGCGGTACGTCAGAAAGGAAGGCGGTGCTGCTGTAGAAGCGGATCTTGCCATCAACCCAGGCGCGGAACATGTGCGCATCGGCATAGTCATCAGCGTCTTCGTTGAAGGCCAGCTGATTGTCCATGTTGAAGTCGATATCGTCGATCTGCTTGGCGTCATGGTCCGGATTCTTCTCCAGCGGGCGGCGCAACAGGCTCCAGATCACATTCGCATCGTCGATGAGCTGGGCATCGTAGATATTGTTGATCTCCCGCGTCGCGCTGTTGAAGGCGAAAGCCGCGATCACGACGATCGTCACCACGACGACAGGCGCGATGCGCAGAAACAGCTTGCGGGTAAGCGTTGAATTGTTCATCGCTCGATCATGTAACCGACGCCGCGGATCGACTTGATGAAATCCGTGCCGAGCTTCTTGCGCAGATTGTAGATCGTCACTTCGATCGTATTGCTCTCGACGGTGTTTTCCGCGTCATAGAGCGCATATTCGATATCGTTCTTCGTCACGTACCGGCCGCTGCGCTCCATCAGCAGCTTCAGGAGATGGAATTCCTTCGCCGTGGTATGGACCTGCACATTGCCCTTGCGCGCCACCATGGCAGAGGGGTCGACTTCCACGTCGCCGCAGCGGATGACGCTTTCGGTCCGCCCGTCGCGCCGGCGGATGAGCGCGCGCAGCCGCGCCAGCAGCTCGTCGAGATCGAAGGGCTTGACCAGATAGTCGTCGGCGCCTTCGTCGAGGCCTTCCACCTTCTGGCGCACGGAATCCATCGCCGTCAGCAGCAGCACGGGCACGGAATTTCCCCGCTGGCGGATGCGCCGCAACACCTCCATGCCGCTCAGCTGCGGCAGATTGATATCGAGCACGATCGCCGCGAAATGGGAATGCGCCGCCGCCTCGAGGCCGGATTCGCCGTCGCGCATCCAGTCGACGCCGTAAGCGTGCTTTTCCAGTGCCTTCTTCAGCGATGATCCGAGGATATTGTCGTCTTCAACAAGCAGAACGCGCACGACCAACCTCATTTAGCCGAATATTTCATAGCCGATATCGGCCGCAATTGGAGCGGCGATGTGGCAAAGCTATGACGGATCGTTTCCGCCTGGCAAGAGCGGGGGCGTCCTGCATCTTCCGAACAGGCCGAAAACGCTCCGCAATTCACTGGCGGAAAATACTATCTCAGTTTGCGCATGGAGGCCTCCAGCCCCTCGAAAATCCGGGGATCGGTCGACTGCGCGACATTGAAGCGCATGAAGCGTCCGGCCGTATCCGAGAGGCTGAAAACATTTCCGGGCGCAAGGACGATGCCTTCGGCAAGGCAGGCACGCGCGACATCGGCGGCATCGAGCCCTTCCGGCAGCCGGCACCATAGAAACATCCCGGCCCGGGGCTTCAGCCAAGGCACGATGCCGATCGCCTCCAGCCGCGTCGACACCTCCGCCATGGTCTTGGCAAGCCGTACCCGCAGGGCCTCGACATGCCGACGATAGCTGCCGTCCTTCAGCGCGAGATGGACAAGCTCGGCCGATAATTGCCCGCAGCTGAAGCTGCTGGCAACCTTGAGATCGACGAGCCCGTCGATCCAATCCCGCCGCGCCGCAATGAAGCCGCAGCGCACCGAGGCCGAAAGCGTCTTCGAAAAGCTGCCGATATGGATCACCCGGTCGAGCCCGTCATAGGCAGCGAGACGCGGCGCCGGAACATCCTCGAAATCGGCGAAGATATCGTCCTCGATGATCGTCAGCCCGGCAGCATCCGCCAGCTTCAGCAGCCGGTGTGCCGTCATGGGCGAGAGCGTCGCACCCGTCGGATTGTGAATGGCTGAATTGGTGATGTAGAGCCGTGGTTTGTGCCGGTCGAGGATCTGCCCGAACAGCTCGACATCCGGCCCCGTGGGCGTGAAGGGTACGGAGACGACATTGGCACGATGCGCCCGCAGGAGCGCATGAAAATTGAAATAGCAGGGATCGTCCACGAGCACGGTATCGCCGGGCTCGATCAGGAAACGGCAGAGAAGATCGATCGCCTGCGTGCCGGATTCCGTCAGCAGGATCTGATCCGGCGACACCGTGATACCATGTTCGCCAAGGCGCCGGGCGAGCAACTGCCGCAGCGGCGGCAGGCCTAGCGGCGTCCCGTAATTGGCAAGCGCTCCCATGTCTCCACGCGCCAGCGTTCGCATCGCCCGGCGCAACGCCGCCTGCGGCAGCCAGGAGGGTGGAAGCCAGCCGCAGCCGGGCTTCAGGACATCGTCTCCCACCTCCAGCGATTGCCTGGAAATCCACAGCGGATCGACGTTGCGATCCGATCTTGCTCCGGTCTCGGACAAGGAAAGCGGCGGCAGCGGGCCGCAGACATAAAATCCGGCACCCGGCCGTGAACGGATCGTGCCCTCTGCGGCAAGCCGCTCATAGGCCTCGACCACGGTTGAAACAGACACCTGCATCGTCTTTGCGAAGCTGCGCACAGAGGGAAGCCGCGCGCCCGGCATCAGGCTGCGAGTGGCGATACGGTCGGAAATCGCAGCCATCACCCCCTCGATGCGCGTGCCGCCGCCCGCGCTTGCCACCAACAGGCCATCCATCCGTACTGCCCCTTACACCATAACAGTTCCTATCAATTGTACTGCACCGTCTCTGGCTTGGCCAGACAAATGCGTCGATACCGCGAAGATCGAGAAGGAGCATGCGCGATGGACAGGACGACGACAGGATGGATCTATGGTTTGACGGGAGTGGTCATCTTCAGCGGCTCCCTGCCGGCGACCCGGGTGGCCGTGATGGATTTCGACCCTCTGTTCCTGACGGTTGCCCGAGCCGCGATCGCCGGCCTCCTGGGCCTCGGCCTGCTATTCGCTTTTCGCGAAAAGCGCCCGACCCGCGGCGATATCACCTCGCTCGTCATCGTCGCCCTCGGCTGCGTCGTCGGCTTTCCGCTCTTGACGGCACTGGCGCTGAAGCACGTTACATCAGCCCATTCCATTGTCTTCATCGGCTTGCTGCCGCTGGCAACCGCCATCTTCGGCGTGATGCGCGGCGGCGAGCGGCCACGCCCGGCCTTCTGGATATTCTCCATCCTCGGCAGTACGCTGGTCTGCGGCTATGCGCTTGCGCAAGGCGTATCGGCCTCGCCTGTCGGCGACCTCCTTATGCTTGCAGCCGTGATCATCTGCGGCCTTGGCTATGCCGAAGGTGCGGTCCTCTCGCGCCGGCTGGGCGGCTGGCAGGTCATCTGCTGGGCTCTGGTCCTGTCCCTGCCCGTCACCGTCGCGCTCTGCTTCATGACTATGCCGCACAGCATTGACGGCATCGGCGGTCCTGCCTGGCTCGGCCTCATCTATGTCTCGCTCTTCAGCATGCTGATCGGTTTCATCTTCTGGTATCGCGGGCTCGCCCAGGGCGGCATTGCAGCCGTCGGCCAGCTGCAATTCCTGCAGCCCTTCTTCGGCTTTGCGCTTGCCGCAGCCCTCCTCAAGGAAAGCGTCAGCTGGTCGATGCTCGTCGTGACCCTGGCCGTCGTCGCCTGCGTCGCCGGAGCGCGAAAATTCGCCCATTGAGTCCATCACCTGGCAAATCACGGCGCTTGACCTTCTAAACCGATCGGTCTATTAACGACAAATCGGTTTAGAAGGAGCCAATCATGCCGACCCCACTCGTCCCGCCTTTCACCCGCGAAACCGCCATCGCCAAGGTCCGCATGGCAGAGGATGGCTGGAACAGCCGCGATCCGGAACGCGTCTCCAAGGTCTATACGGAAGACAGCCAGTGGCGGAACCGCGCCGAATTTCCGCGCGGCCGCAAGGAGATCGTTGAATTCCTGACGCGCAAATGGGCAAAAGAACTCGACTATCGGCTGATCAAGGAACTCTGGGCCTTCGAGGGCAATCGCATCGCCGTGCGCTTTGCCTATGAATGGCATGATGACAGCGGCCATTGGTTCCGCTCATACGGCAATGAGAACTGGGAATTCGATGCCGATGGCCTGATGCAGCGCCGTTTCGCCTCCATCAACGACATGCCGATCAGAGAAGAGGACCGGAAATTCCACTGGCCGCTCGGCCGCCGTCCGGACGATCATCCCGGCCTCTCCGACCTCGGCCTTTAAGATGGTGCGTACCGTCTTCGAAAGATCCGATGCCATCGCCCTCGTTGCCGAAGTCTTCCGCGAACTCGGCTACGAAGGTGCGTCGATGAGCGAGATCACCGCCCGCACGAAATTGTCGAAAGGCAGCCTCTATCACTTCTTTCCGGGCGGCAAGGAAGAAATGGCGGCGGAGATCATGGCCAATATCGATGCCTGGTTCGTGACGGAGATGTTCAAGCCGCTGGAAGAGGGCGAGCCACGGTCAGCGATTGCCCGTATGTGGGCGACGACAGACAGCTATTTCCGCTCCGGCCGCCGGGTCTGCCTGATCGGCGCCTTCGCGCTCGACGAAACGCGCGATCGCTTTTCCACCGCTATACGTGACTATTTCCATCGCTGGATCGAAGCGCTTGCCGGCGCTTTGCTCAGGGCCGGCGCGCCAGGCACGGAGGCGAAAATGCTCGCCGAAGAGGCCGTCATCGGCATACAGGGCGCTTTGACCCTTGCCAGAGCTCTTGGAGATGAGGCAGTGTTTGGCAGAACCTTGGCGCGGCTGAAGCGACGGCTGGAAACGGCGCTCGGCTAAACCGTTTGATCGACACGAATCACCGCATAGCCAATGCTTCGCCCCTTGTCGAACAGGCTCGCGCCGACCGCTATTTGTGCGCTTCTGCTGGCGATATCGCCGAAAATCACCTGGAAAAGGCATCTTCAAGCCCTCAGGGTTGGGGATGACCGCCTCAACAACCCACTGATATTAAAGAATCCTCCACAAAAGTATGTCATCGTTAATCATGTTTGATTTGCAACTATCCAAGCTCCCATGTTCAGCAGGGAATGGGAGCATCGAGGAGATGGATAGAAGATGCTGCAGCAAGTAACTGAAACCGACGACGCGCTGATCGACCGATTGCAACGCTCGGCGTTCGACTATTTCATGCTCTATACTAATCCGGAAAACGGATTGGTGGCGGATACGTCGATCAAAACAAGTCATTGCAGCATCGCCGCTGTCGGCTTCGCGCTATCGAGCTATCCCGTCGCCGTCGAACGTGGCTGGATCAGCCGTGCCGATGCCGCAAAACGGGTGTTGGCCGCCCTCGATTTCTTCGCCGACAGCCAGCAGGGCACCGAACGCGGCGCCACCGGCCATCGCGGCTTCTACTATCACTTCCTCTATATGGAGACCGGCAACCGCGCCTGGAACAGCGAGCTTTCGACCATCGACACCGGTCTGCTGCTGCTCGGCGTGCTGACCGCAGCCGCTTATTTCACCGGAAACAGCCAGGTCGAGCGCGATCTCCGCAAGCAGGCGAAATTCCTCTATGAGCGCTGCGACTGGCATTGGGCCTTGAACAAGGGCCAGACCATCAGCATGGGCTGGAAGCCGGCCAGCGGTTTCCTGCGCTGGCGCTACCAGGGTTATGACGAGGCGATCTTCCTCTATGTGCTGGCGCTCGGCTCGCCCACGCATCCCGTCCCGCCATCAAGCTACGACGCCTTTGCCTCGACCTACACCTGGATGATGTTCAAGGACACGCCCTTCCTCTATGCCGGGCCGCTGTTCATCCACCTCTTCTCGCATGCCTGGATCGATTTTCGCGGCATCCGCGACAAGCATGTCGCCGACAAGGACACCGATTATTTCCGCAATACGCAAACGGCGATATCGGTGCAGCGCGATTATACCGAGCGCAATCCCGGCCATTTCGTCGGCTATACGAAGGATATCTGGGGCCTTTCCGCCTGCGACGGCCCGAACCCGACAGGCACCAAGCACAGCCTGCGCTATGCCCCGAAGGTCTTCGGCTATGCCGCCCGCGGCGCCCCGCTCGGTCCCGACGACGGCACCATCGCCCCATGGGGACCGCTGTCCTGCCTCGCTTTCGACCGCCAGGCCGCACTCGACGGCACGCGGGCGCTGCTTTCGACCTATCCCAACCTCCTGCTCGACGGCCGTTTCCCCGGCGGCTTCAATCCGAGCGTCAAAGGCCCCGGCCCGGAAGGATGGGTGGACGACCGCTCCGTCGCCATCGACCAGGGCCTGCTGGTCATGATGATCGAAAACGCCCGCACTGGCATGATCTGGAACCTGATGCGGCGGTCTCCGATCCTCCGCACCGGCCTGGAACGCGCCGGCTTCACCGGCGGCTGGCTGGACGAGAAGCCGGCCCTCGCGTGAGAGCGGATCGAGGATGGCAGTCAGGCGTCTCCGTCAATGTCGTGACGATGTGCCTGGCCCCTCACCCTAGCCCTCTCCCCGCAAGCGGGGCGAGGGGACGATGGAGCCGACCAACTAGAGCCGTTTCGCTTTTCTTCGAATCGCGAAATGCTCCATCTCTTTGTTCTCTCGCAATTCCGGACGGAAAACCGCTACGCACTTTTCCTGGAATTGTTTGCCTCTCATCCGTGTAGCGCGCTGCTTTGCGCGATAACTCCCTCGCCCCGCCTGCGGGGAGAGGGCTGGGGTGAGGGGCCGTGTTTGAAAGCGCGGCAAATACACACTCACCCGACCAACGCCTTTGACACCTCAAAGCCTCTCGATCGCCGCGATCACCTCGTCCTCGACAGTAATCCCCGCCGTCAGCGCAAGACGCCGCGAACTCTGCCCGCGCCGACCCGGCAGGCGGACATTCGGATCGCGGGTGATCTCCCCCGCCAGCAAAGCCAGCCGTTGTGCCGTATCGGCAGCACTCGCCGCCGCCGGATTGATCGCGATGATCGTTTGGCCGAGCGCCGGCGGAGCGCCTTTGTCGTCGAAGAGCGAGGAAGCCTCGAAGGCGTAGTTCGCACCGGTCAGGCCGGCGGCCAAAATTTCGACCATGAGGGCAAGTGCCGCACCCTTGGCATCGCCGGCCGGGATCATGGTGCCCGCCAAGGCCTCTTCGGCATCCGTGGTCGGCCTCCCCTCGCGGTCGAAAGCCCAGTCAGCCGGGATCGGGGCACCCTGTTGCCGCGCCGCCATCACCTTGCCACGCGCCACCTTCGACAGTGCCAGGTCGATGACAACAGGCTCCTCGCCGGGCAGCGGCGCAGCGAAAGCAATCGGATTGGTGCCGAAAACCGGTGTCTTGCCGCCCCAGGGCGCCATCGAGGCCGGCGCATTGGCGACCATCAGCGCCACCAGACCCTGATCGGCAAAACGCTCCACCGTCAGGCCCATGACACCGGCATGATGGGAGCGGCTGATGGCGGCAAGCGCAATCCCCTGTTCGCGGGCGATGGCCGGAAGCTCGGCAACGGCAAGATCGAGCGCGGGATAGGCATAGCCATTGCCGGCATCGATGCGCAGCACGGCGGGAAAGGGCCGGCTCGTCTGCGGCCTGGCAAAACCGTCGGTCTTGCCGACCTTGGCCTGGCCGGCATAGGCGGGGACGCGGCGCAGACCATGGCCACCCTGCCCGGCAGCCTCCGCCGCGACAAGCGCGACAGCCACGGAACGGGCATTGTCGGCACTGACCTTGTTTCGCTGCAAAGCCTCCATGACCAATGTTTCGGCTTCGGCAAGCGACAGATGCATGGGACAAGACCTTGAAAATACATGGGAAGACAAAGGCTTTCTACGCCTTCATCCTCTCCATCGCAATGCAGCAAGGCTCTCGCGCTACTCGACGTCGAACCTGACGCCCTGGGCAAGCGGCAGGGTACGGCCATAATTGATCGTGTTGGTCGTACGGCGCATATAGGCCTTCCAGGCATCCGAACCGGATTCGCGGCCGCCACCCGTTTCCTTCTCGCCGCCGAATGCGCCGCCAATCTCGGCACCGGAGGGGCCAAGATTGACGTTGGCAATGCCGCAATCCGATCCGCGCGCTGAGACGAAGGTTTCGGCTTCCCTCATGTCATTGGTGAAGATCGAGGAAGACAGGCCTTGCGGCACAGCATTATGCAGCGCCAGCGCCTTGTCGAAATCGCTGTACTTCATGACATAGAGGATCGGCGCGAAGGTTTCCTGCTCGACGGGACTCGTCTGTTCCGGCATTTCGACGAGAGCCGGTCGAACATAGAAGGCATCGGCTGAGCCGCTTTCGATGCGTTCACCGCCGGTCACCTTGCCGCCGGCCGCCTTCGCAGCTTCAAGCGTTGCCTGCATGCGGTCGAAAGCCTGCTTATCGATCAGCGGTCCAACCAGAGTACCGGCTTCAAGCGGATTTCCTATCGTGACCGAACCATAAGCCTTCTGCAGGCGCGGCACGAGCTGGTCATAGACGCTTTCATGAACGAAGAGGCGGCGTAACGTCGTGCAGCGCTGGCCTGCCGTCCCCATCGCCGAAAAGGCGACGCCGCGCAGGGTGAGGTCGAGATCGGCCGTCGGGCATACGATCGCGGCGTTGTTGCCGCCGAGCTCGAGGATGGCGCGGGCGAAACGGCTAGCCAGACGCGGGCCGACCGCACGGCCCATGGCCGTCGAGCCGGTTGCCGAGACCAACGGCACCTGCGGATGATCGACCAGCAACTCGCCAAGCTCGCGGCCGCCGATCAGTAATGTCGAAAGGTTGGCCGGCGCTTCGCCGCCCTCGGCGAGGTAACGCTCCAGCGCCTTTTCGAACAGAGCCTGCACGGCAAGCGCCGTCAGCGGGGTTTTCTCCGAGGGTTTCCAGATGGTGGAATTGCCGCAGACGATGGCAAGCGCCGCATTCCACGACCAGACAGCAACGGGGAAATTGAAGGCCGAGATGATGCCTATCGCGCCCAGCGGATGCCAGCTTTCCATCATCCGGTGTTCGGAGCGCTCGGTGGCGATGGTGAGGCCATAAAGCTGACGCGAAAGACCGACGGCGAAATCGCAAATATCGATCATCTCCTGCACTTCGCCGAGGCCCTCGGAGGTGATCTTGCCCACTTCGATCGAGACGAGACGCCCAAGGGCCGCCTTGCCTGCGCGCAACTCTTCGCCAAGCAGGCGGATCAGCTCACCGCGCTTTGGCGCCGGCACGTTGCGCCAAGACAGAAACGCGTCGTGCGCCGCCGCGATCGCAGCCTTCGCCTCGTCAGTTGAATGCTCCTTCAGCCGGCCGATTTCTGCTCCGGTCACAGGTGAGGTAACGGCAAGCGTTCCGCCGGTGTAGCGATCGGCTGAGACGCCAAGCTCCGTCAGTATCGCCTTGGTTTCGGCAGCAAGATCTGATGTCGCGGTCATCTTGTTTCCTCTTCCCGTAATGCCGGTTCAGTATTTTTTAGACTCTGGCGCCGACGAAATGCGCGGCCTGGGCGCCAGCCTCGTACCACATTTCCTTCGCCGTCCTGAAGCTCGGCTCGACGATATCGGTCACCGGCAGCGGCAGATCGGCCTCGGAAATCTGTCCGAGAATGTGGCTGGCCAGAACCTTGCCGAACACGGTGCCTGGCGCGATGCCACGGCCGTTATAACCGGAGAAACCGACGACATTCTGATCCAGCTTGTGGAAGCGCGGCAAGGCGTTGTCGGTCATGCCGATCTTGCCATACCATTCGCATTCGAAAGGAATATCGCCCAACTGCGGAAAGAGTTTTCTGATCGAACGCCGAGCCCAATTCTTGTGAATGGCAAGGCCAGTATTGCGCAGCGCGCCGACGCTGCCGAATACGAGCCGTCCGGCCTGGTCCATACGGAAGGACGAGAGCACTTCCTTGGTATCCCAGGCGCCTTCACGCCCCGGCAGCACGGATTTGCGCAAGTTGTCGCCAAGCGGGACGGTGGCGAAATTGAAATAGGGCAGATGCACCTGTTCGTTCCGAACCTTTTCCCACGGGCCGGTGCTATAGGCGTCCGTGGCCACCACGATCCAGTCGGCGCTGACCTTGCCGCCATCAGTCGAAACCACCCATTTCGCGCCGCTTCTTTCGGTTGATGTCACCCGGCTGCCGGTGTGAATGGTAGCGCCAGCCTTCACTACGGCATGGGCAAGGCCGCGCGCATAGGCAAGCGGCTGCAGGGTACCGGCGCGCATGTCGAGCAGCGCCCCGGTGTAGGCCGAACTACCGACGCGGCGCTCCGTCTCCCGCGCATCCAATACCGTGACCGGCGCGCCGCGCTTTTCCCATTGCCGGGCCCGCTCCTCAATTTCCTTCAGCCCCTCCGGCCCGACTGCGCAATGCAGCGTGCCGTTGCGCTCGAGTTCGCAGGCGATGCCATGCTTGTCGATCAGCTCCATGACCAGCTTTGGGCCATTGCCGAGCAGATCGAGAAGCCGTTCGCCATGGACGGCGCCGAGTTCACCCGGCAGATCATCCGGCATCACCCACATGCCGGCATTGATGAGGCCGACATTGCGCCCCGCGCCGCCGAAGCCGATCTCATTGGCTTCCAGCAGCACGACGCTGGTGCCGGCCTCGGCCAGATGAAGCGCCGTCGAAAGACCGGTATAGCCGCCGCCAACCACCACGACATCGGCGGACACTTCACCCGAAAGCGGCTTCGTTGCCGGCGGTGGGGGAGCGGTCTTTTCCCAAAGACCGTGGGAGCGCGGGTCATTCAGCATGAAATCAATCCATCGAGAGAGCTAATGGCGCCAATCTAGCGCCATGCTCGAAATTGCGGAAGCGGCAAGAGCGACATCCGATGGACATGGCATGATGCCAAAAAATCATCGGCTCTGGAGAAAAACTTGCATGGCGAAGGCGCTTTCGACCATGATAGAGAAAAGCTGGCCGCTATGGCGGCGGCAGACAGAAGCAGGACACTCTCATGAAGCCCATTTTCGTTCAGCTCCAATGCGCCCCCGGCAAGACCTATGAGGTCGCCGATGCGATCTACCAGACGGAGCTGGTTTCGGAACTGTATTCCACCAGCGGCGACTACGACCTGCTGATGAAGGTCTACATCGCCGAAGAGCAGGATATCGGCAAGTTCATCAACGACCACATCGCCAACATCCCAGGCATCATCCGTTCGCTGACGACGCTGACCTTCCGAGCGTTTTGAGAGGCTTGGATTTCGGGTCGCAATTGAAGTCACATTCGCGGGATTGCCCCTCACCCCCACCCTCTCCCCTTTTAGGCAGGGCTATCGCATATGGAGGCGGACGAGCACCATAAGCTCCTTCTCCCCGCTGGGGAGAAAGAGGACAGCGGCGATCTCCGCTCACATGCGATACCCCTGCCGCTTGCGGGGAGAGGGCTAGGATGAGGGGCAGGTCACAGGAGCAACCGACAATCATGGTGTCGCGCCACCGCACATCCACCAGACAAGCTCCTCCCACTCCGCAAATCGGCCCGACATTAACCCTCTTGTCCGAAACCGCTTGGCTTCCCAGCAGCGATTAAACCCTTTTTAACCGGGCCGGTGATCTGCTTTTGCCGACTGATCAACGGGCGGCGCCCTGCAGCGCCGGATTGCCGGTGCATGGCGCGGCATAGGGGTCGAGGGTGGATCGATGACATCGGCTGTAGCGGATATTCAGGCAAACAAGCAGGCCGGGCCACTGATCGTGCATGTCGTGCGCCAGTTCCTGCCGAACAAGGGAGGCCTTGAAGACGTCGTTGCCAATCTGTGCCGCCAGCTGGTTTCCCGCGGCTATCGCGTGCGCGTCGTCACCTGCAACAGCCTGTTTTCCGATCCCGGCCGGGAACTTGCCGAAAGCGAGACCATCGACGGCATCGAAATCGTCCGCATTCCCTGGTCCGGCTCTAGCCGATACCCGCTGGCGCCCAAGGTCTTTCGCCATCTGACCGATGCCGACCTCGTTCATGTCCACGCCGTCGATTTCTTCTTCGATGCGCTGGCCTGGGGCAAACTGATGCACGGACGGCCCATGGTCGCCACCACCCATGGCGGCTTCTTCCACACGCAGAAATATGCGGCCATCAAGAAGGTCTGGTTCAACACGGCAACGCGGCTTTCCGCGCTCGGTTATGCCTCTCTCATCTGCTGCAGCCAGTCCGACGCGCGGCTCTTTGCGCAGATCGCCAACAGCCGCGTCCACTTGATCGAAAACGGCGCCGACGTTGGCAAGTTTTCCAATTGCGCCGCATTGGAAGCACGTCGCCGCATCGTCACCATAGGCCGTTTCTCGGTCAATAAGCGGCTCGATAACCTGCTCGACGTCATGAAGGTGCTGGCAGGCCGCCATGAGGACTGGCATCTCGACATTATCGGCGCCGAATCGGATCTCGACCGGGCAACGCTGGAAAAGGAAATTACCGTTCGCAATCTGGAGCGCAATGTCGCGCTGCATGTCTCGATCGACGAAGGCTCGATTCGCAACATCATCGCCCGCGCATCGCTCTTCGCCTCGGCCTCCGAGTACGAAGGCTTCGGTCTGGTGGCGATCGAAGCGATGAGCGCCGGCCTGCTGCCGGTGCTGAACGCCAACGAGGCCTATAAGGCGATGGCCGAAACCCACCCGGCCCTCATGCTCTCGGATTTCTCCGATCCGGAAGCCGCCGCCGATGCGCTGACCGCCGCCTTCGAGCGCCTACAGGGCGACGACCTGAGCCTGCGACAGGAGCTATTGCGCGATGCTCGCGCCTATGCCTGGGACGAGGTCGCCCAGCGCTATATGGATATCTATGCGGAAACCCTGACGCCGAAAGGCAAGTCGCCTCAGTTCCTGCGCCAGCGCGGCCAGGCGGCGTAACCTTCCAGAATACCCACCAGCCAGGCGCGCTTGTAGCGGGCCGCATCAAGGTTGAATCGCGCCAGCGCCGCCAGCCAGCCGGCGACCGGACGAAACAGGCGATAGCTGACATAATACAAGGGAAAGGCCTGCTTGCGCATCAGCGCGCCGAAGCCGCGCCCATATTTGCGCGCACGCTCCACCTGCCGCGGCCCGTATTCGCTCGTGACCTGATCGTGATGGACAATGAGCTCGGGAAAGAACACGGCTTGTCTGCCGGCGCCAATCGCGCGCAGCAGGAAATCCGCCTCTTCGCCGCTCTGGAACGGCGATTCCGAGCCGACGCCGAGATCCTCGTCGAAACCTCCGATATCGACCAGGGCCGCGCGGCGCACGAAGATGCCGTTGGAATTGCCGCACTTCAGATAGTTCCAGCGGGTCAGGGCAAGCCGCGTCTCACCCGTCGGGCTGACGGAGGCAAGACCTTGGGCATCAAGCGTTCGGCCGGTGACGATCGCGAGGTCGGGGTGCTCGGCAAACAAAGTCGCGGCCGTCGAAAGCGTATCGGCCTCGTACCAGCAGTCATCGTCAGGAAAACAGACGTAATCACCCTCCGCAACCGCCATGCCTTTGTTGCGCGCCCGCGAAAGTCCCTTCGGCGAACGGACGTGACGAATGAGGAAGGAGGGGGAAAAGCGGTCGATAAGCTCGTGCAGCCGGTCGTCGAGGTTCTGATCGACGACGATGACCTCGAAATCCTTATGACTCTGCCCCACCAGCGAACGGAATAGCCGCTCCAGCTGATCGAAACGATCGATCGTGCAGACGATAAGGCTGAACAATGAAACCCTCCGCACAAGCCCTCGAGCGGCCAATATCAGAGAGAAAGAATATTAGCCGAAGTAAAAAATGAACTTAGCGCAGCATTAAACCCTAAATATTAAGGCATATGAAATAGAGCTGACGCTATCCCACGAAAAGCCGGACATGTGCGGTAGGTTCCGGCAATTTGAGGAGCGGTCTATCTTCATGACGAAGAGCATAATGGCAAATTCGGTTTTGAACGCGGCGGCGGGATTGACCCTGCTTGCGACCGGCTTTGCATGTTCGATCATAGCGGCGCGCCTGCTGGGGCCTGAGGCCAACGGCATCATCGCCTTTTCCCTGTGGCTGACGACGACGGGAGCACTGATCGCCGAGCTCGGCGCCGGCGTTACCCTGCTGCGCATTCTGCCCCAGCTGAAGGGGAACGGCTATTCTACCGAAGAACGGCTTGGTTTTGCCGCATATCTTCTGCAGCCGACGATTCTCGCAACCGTGATCCTGCTTGCAGGCTACGCCGCCTATTATTGGGATACGGAGCGGCTGCATTGGGCGGGCGATGCATCTGAAGTGGTTGTCATCACTGGCGTATTCTTCGTTCTTCAGTCGCTCGGCGCCTACAGCAAGAACTATCTGATCGGCGAGCAGCAAGTCGGCGCGTTCCTGCGCATCACCATAATAAGTTCGGCGCTGCAGCTTGTTACCGTCCTTGCGGGAGCGATCTTCTTCGGCGTCAGCGGCGCGCTCGCCGGCTATGCGATTGGGCAGCTGCCGATGTTCATCGCGACGCTCCGGATTGCAATCGCGCGCAAGAACAGCTGCGGCGTCGGCCTTTCCGCTCTCATCGGCTCGTCGCTCATCCTCTCGATCGAACTCATCAACAGCTCGATTTTTCTCAATCGCATCGAACTCGTCTTCCTGCAGCGCTACTGGGGCATCGAAGCGGTCGGCTTTTATGCCGTCGGCCTGTCGCTCGCCAATCTCGCACTGCAGCTGCCCGTACAGTTAAGCGGCAGCCTTCTGCCCTATTATTCCGAACAGATGCATGCCCGGGCATCGGACAAGCTGCCGGTCGAGGTCTTTGCCGGCGTGGCGCGCAGCATAGCCTATATCACCCTGCCGATGAGCTTCGGACTTGCCGCCATTTCGCCGGAGCTTGTCGTGACGATCTTCGGCCCGGCCTTTGCGCCGAGCGGCGGCATGGTGGCGCTGCTGTCCCTGACGGCGGTGCCTTATGTCTTCATGCAGATTTGCACACAATATCTTTATTCGCTGGATCGCGTGCGCGAACGCACCGTCCTCGGCGTCATCGCCAGCGTCATCATGGTCATCGGCTGCGTCATCGCCGTACCTTTTTTCGGAGGCGAGGGTGCGGCGCTGGTCCGTCTGCTTGCCTTTGTCGCCCTGTGTCTGATGACGGTACGCCGCATGGAATTCGAAGGATCGACGCGCAGTATGCTCATCAACCTTGCAAAAGTCACGGTTGCTGCCATTCTGTGCGCGGTTGCAGCCTATGGTTTCGTTCAGGCGCTGACCGGTGTCGCAGGTCTCGTGGGCGCCATCATCGCCGGCGCTCTGACCTATGGCATTGCGCTCAGAATGCTGAAAGCCGTTCCAGCCGAAGATATCGAGGTCATGCAGAAGATCGCGACGCGGTTGCCTGCACGTATCAATCCGATTGCCACTCAGGCTCTGGCCCTATTGGCCCCACGCCGAATGTGAGGAGATTAGCATGGCTGGTTGGGGAGCCGCCGAGGAAAAAGACAAAGGAAGGCAGTCAAGATCGGCAGCAGCCCCGGTAACCTTCGCCGGAACGGTCGGCCTGTTCACATCGGCCATGGCACCTTCATGCAACACCGCCGCCCTGTTTCTCAGCCCCTGGGGCTTCGAGGAAATGTGCGTGCGCAAGTTCTGGCGAATTCTGGCGGAAGATCTCGCCGATGTCGGCATAGCCAGCCTCCGCTTCGATTATATCGGCACGGGTGATGCGCTTGACTTGGCCGATGAAGGCGAAGGTCTGGAGCCGTGGCATGAAACCGCTCTCGCGGCAGCGGCAAAGCTGAAGGCGCTTTCCGGCTGCGAGCGGTTGATTCTCGTCAGCCAGGGGCTTGGCGGAACCACTGCAGCCACGCTCGCCGAACGGCTTGACGGCATTGAGGGCGTCGCCTTTCTTGCACCCGTCATTTCGGGCCGCGCCTATCTTCGCGAACTGAACGTCTGGTCGAAGATGATCGATGAGAGCATGGGGCTTTCCGAAGCGCAGCGTCAGACCGAGGGCGTCACCGTCGCCAGCCTGCGCATGCCCGATAGCGCCGCCGATGCGGTCAGGAAGCTGAACCTCATGACGCTTGATCGACTGGCCACGCCGAATTGCTTGATACTGACACGCCCGGGCCGCCCGGGAGACGACGATTTCGCGCGTCATCTCGAAACGCTCGGCCCCCGGGTCACGCAGGCCTCCTATGACGGTTACGACGATCTCGTCTCGAACCCGACCATCGCCACCATGCCGACGGCGGCCCGCCGGAAAATAGCTGAATGGGTGCGGTCGATTGCCGGCAACACCACTGAAATCGCATCGCCCGACCTTACGCCGCCGGTCGCGGAACCTCTCATCGGCGAAGGCTTCCGCGAGACGCCGCTGCGTTTCGGCGCGGACAATCGACTGTTCGGCATTCTCTGCGAGCCGCAGGGTGCCCGAACGGGAGCGACCGCACTGCTCCTGACGACAGCCTATGACCGACATGCGGGCTGGGGCCGGATGTCGGTCACCATGGCGCGTGCGCTTGCCCGCGACGGCATTGCCTCGCTGCGTTTCGATACCGCCAATGTCGGCGACAGCCCGCCGCTTTCCGGGGCACCCCAGCAGGTGCTCTATTCGCGCGACCAGCATCTCGATGTTATTGAGGCATTGGATTTTCTGGAGAAGCGGGGCCTGCTGCCGGCCTATGTGGTCGGGCGTTGCAGCGGCGGCTATCTTGCCTTTCAGGCAGCGTTACGCGATGCGCGCTGCCGCGGCCTCATCACGGTCAATCCCTACAGCTTCCATTGGGACGAGAGCCGATCGGTCGATGAAGCGCTGCGCTTCGCTCCCCGATCGCTCGAAACTTATGGGCGCAAGCTCCTGCAGATGGAAACGCTGAAGCGGCTCTTCGGCGGCCAGATCGATGCAAGGAGCGCCATATGCAACATGGCGACCGGGCTCGGACGGCGGGCGATACGAACGGCTCGCCACCTGCTCGGCGCGTTCCCCATCTTCGCTGCGGCTCAGGGGCCTGTGCTGGGTGGTTTCCGCACGCTTGCCAAACGCGGCGTCGACATGTCCCTAATCTACAGCGCCCATGATATCGGCCTCGATCATCTGCATGACCAGTTCGGCGAGAACGGCGCGGGTCTGAAGCATTTTCCGGACATACGCCTCACCATCATTCCCGAAGCCGACCACAATCTGACCCCGCCCTATGCGCGCAAGGTCTATCTGAGGGAGGTCCGTGAGATGGGCCTAAGGCTCGCCAACCGATGATCCACCGGCTGGAAAACCGCCGGAAATGTTCGCCATATCCAACGCTTGCTGTATAGTCGCCCCATGAGGCTCCTGATCGTCGAAGACAACCGCGAACTGGCGTCCTGGCTCGGCAAGGCGCTGCGTCAGGCACAGTATGTCGTCGACATCGCCTATGACGGCGAGGATGCCGAGCACATGCTGAAAGTGGCGGCCTATGCCATCGTCATCCTCGATCTGTCGCTGCCGAAAATGGACGGGCTGACGCTGCTCAAGCGGCTGCGCCAGAGCGGCAACAAGGTGCCGGTCATCATCCTGACAGCCAATGCCAGTCTCGACGGCCGGGTCGCCGGCCTCGACAGCGGCGCCGACGACTACCTCGCCAAGCCTTTCGAGATTGCCGAGCTGGAAGCCCGCATACGCGCGGCCGTCCGCCGCGGCCACGATCGCGCCGCTCCGGAGATCGCCGTCGGCGACCTGGTATTCGATGGCGGCACGCGGCAATTCTCTCTGGCCGGCGAGGCCCTGGCGCTGACGCCGCGCGAGCACGCGGTGCTCGAACATCTGATCATGAAAGCCGGCACGACCGTCACCAAGGCGACACTCTCCGGAAGTGTCTTCGGCTTCGACGATCTCGCCGATACCAGCGCCATCGAGATCTATGTGCATCGCGTCCGCAAGAAGCTCGAAGGCAGCTCAGTGCAGATCGCGACACTGCGCGGCTTGGGTTACCTCCTTCGCCATGCGCAATGATGAAGCCCCCGCGTCGAAGGGAATCGTCGGCCGCAGCCTTCGCGCGCTGACGACGAGCCTGCGCGCGCAGCTGTTTGCCTGGGTCGTATTGACCCTGATCGGCGCGATCTGCATCAACCTTTATTTAAGCTTCCGTTCGGCCGATGCGACGGCCGATCTTGTCACCGACCGCACGCTCCTCGCCTCCGCTCGCGTCATCGCGGAAGCGACCCATGTCGACGGGAGCGGCACCGTGCAGATCGACATTCCTCCAGCAGCGCTTGAAATGTTCGATACCGGCTATGGCGACCGCGTCTTCTATCAGGTGGTCACGGCGTGGGGGAATCTCATCGCCGGTTTTCCCGATCTGCCACGGCCGAAGCGGGATTTTAGCGGCGAGGACATGACATTTCGGACCGACCGCGTCCGCGTACTCATGCTGAGCCACCCGGTTGTTGGCCTTGATCAGGACAGCACGATTTCCGTCACCGTTGCCGTTACCCATAACAGCCAGTATGCCATGCGCCGCAGGCTTTGGCTGTCCGATTTCACCAAGCAGCTCGCGCTTGTCCTGCTTGCCGGGTTGGTGACCATCATCGGCCTGCAGCGCGGGCTTGCCCCCGTGCTGCGCCTGCGTGACGCCGTGCGCGAACGTGGTCGCCAGCGCCTCGATCCGCTCGACCCTCACATGGTGCAGAACGAGCTTCGGCCGCTCGTCCACGCCCTGAACGATCATATGGAGCGGGTGCAGAACCAGATGGCGGCACAGCGTCGCTTCGTCTCGAATGCCGCTCACCAGCTGCGGACACCGCTCGCCCTGATCTCGACGCAGGCAAGCTTTGCTGCGCGCGAGACCGACAATATCAGGCGCGACGAGGCGCTGACGGCATTGCGGTCCAGCACGCGACAAGTGACGCGGCTCGCCAGCCAGCTCCTGACGCTTTCACGCGCTGAGCCCGGCAGCCGCCGGCCGCGAAACGACACGATTGATCTGGCGGAAACGGCCCGGCGCGTGCTGGAAACGCTCGCCGAGGAAGCCCTGCGGCGCAATATCGATCTTGGACTCGAGGCGGATGAGACGGCGGCGCATGTCGAGGGCGATGGCACCATGCTGCGCGAAATGCTCGTCAATCTCGTCGACAATGCGCTCCGCTACACGCAGCCGGGTGGCCGCGTGACGGTCGGCGTCGGTCGGGAAGGCGATACGGCCCTGTTATGGGTGGAGGACAACGGGCCGGGCATCCCGGAAGCCGAACGCACCCAGGTTTTCGAACGCTTCTATCGCATCATGGGCACCGAGCCGGAGGGCAGCGGCCTCGGCCTCGCCATCGTCCGCGAAGTCGTCGATGGCGCGGGCGGCTCGGTCAGGCTAGATGACGCACCCGGCGGCGGGCTGCTGGTCAGCGTGCGGCTGCCGGCTGTTTGAAAGTGCGGGCGGCGCTGATGGCGGGGTAGTCCCCTCTCCCCGCAAGCGGCAGGGGTATTGCATATGAGCGGCGATCACCGCCGTCCTCCTTCTCCCCAGCGGCGAGAAGGTGCCGCCAGGCGGATGAGGGAGTGTCCGCCAAGACCACCAAAATCCATGAATTCAAATCGATAACCCCCTCATCCGACCCTTCGGGCCACCTTCTCTCCAAGGGGAGAAGAAGCTTATGGTGCTCACCCGCCTCCATATGCGATAGCCCTGCCGCAAGCGGGGAGAAGGAGTCGCTACGTCGGCACAACAAAAAGGCCGGGCGAAACGCCCGGCCCTGGCCTTGGGAGGTGCCAGAAAATCGACCCTTAATGCGTGTCGAGGCTCTGCTGCGGACGCCAGCGGGTGATGCGGTTTTCGATGAGCGTCATCACATATTCGGCGCCGAGCGTGACGATCATCACCAGGATGATCGCGGCATAGAGGCCGGCTGCGTCATAGGTGCCCTTGGCGATCGAGATCAGGTAGCCGATACCGGCCAGCGACCCGACGAACTCGCCGACGATCGCGCCGATGATGGCGAAAGAGAAGGAAATGTGCAGGCTTGCAAAAATCCAGCTCATCGCCGAGGGCAGGATGACGTTGCGGGTGACCCGCCAGTTCGAAGCGCCGAGAATGCGGGCATTGGCGATCATGTTGCGGTCGGCTTCACGAACACCCTGAAAGGCATTGGCGAATACGACGAAGAACACCATGATGAAGGCGAGCGCCACCTTCGACGCCAGGCCGAGACCCATGATCATCACGAAGATCGGCGCGAGAACGACGCGCGGGATCGAGTTGATGGCCTTGATGTAGATCGACAGGATATCGGAGGCGAGCTTGTTGCGGCCGAGGGCGACGCCGACGAGAACGCCGGTCACCGAGCCGATGATAAAGCCGATCAGCGCTTCTTCCATGGTGACGCCGAGGTGATACCAGAGCGAGCCGCTCTCGGTACCGTCGACGATCCACTCCCAGAGGCGCAGCGCGATGCCATAGGGGCTAGAATAGAAGAACGGATCGATCCAGTGCAGGTCGGAGGCAAGCTGCCAGAGGCCGAGGATGGCAAGCAGAATGCCGATCTGCCATGCCTTGACGACATACTTGCGACGAGCGAGCGCCTTCAGCGCTGCGGCTTCGATTTCCGCGTCCGAGGTGCCGGCGCGGAAGATCGGGGCATTGCCTGCTTCGAGAGCTGTATTTGCCATGGTCAATCCTCCCTTATGCCGCTTCCGCGGCACGGCGATAGCTGGTTTCGACCTCTTCGCGCAGGTCGTCCCAGATCGTCTTGCAATAATCGATGAAGTTCTGCTCGTAGCGGATTTCCGCGACGACGCGCGGGCGCGGCAGGTCGATCGTGTAGACCGATTTCACTGTCGCCGGCCCGGCTGTCAGCACGTAAACCTTGTCGGCGAGCGCGACGGCCTCTTCGAGATCATGCGTGACGAAGACGACCGAGGCCTGGCGCTCGGCCCAGAGCTTCAGCAGCTCCTCGTGCATGACCGTGCGCGTCTGCACGTCGAGCGCCGAGAAAGGCTCGTCCATCAGCAGGATTTCCGGCTCGTTGATGAAGGTCTGCGCCAGCGACACGCGCTTGCGCATGCCGCCCGACAGCTGATGCGGATAGTGATGCAGGAACTTGGAAAGGCCGACGCGGGCAAGCCAATCCTTAGCCATCTTCTCAGCTTCGGCCTTAGACTTGCCGCGGAACAGCGGGCCGGCCATGACGTTTTCGATGACATTCTGCCAGGGGAAGAGCGCATCTGTCTGGAAGGCGAAACCGACGCGCCGGTCGATACCGTCGACCGGGCCGCCCATCAGGCGGACTTCGCCGGCGCTCGGCTTGGCAAGGCCCGTGACGAGATTGAGCGTCGTCGACTTGCCGCAGCCCGTCGGCCCGACAACGGCGACGAATTCGCCGCGCTCGACGGTCATGTTGAAATCGCGCAGTGCGGTCAGCGACTTGCCGGTCGGCGATACGAAACGGCGGCTGACATTGATGAGTTCGATCGCCGGGGTACGGCGTTCATCCTGTTGCATGGTGCTGATCCTGACGCGTGCCTTTAGGGCGTGCACGCAAAGCCCGGTGAACTGCGAAGTCTCTTGAACCGCCGCTTCCGGAACCTGTCTGAAAACGACCGGAAGCGGCGCAAAGACTGCTTACTTGACGTTCTTCACGAACTCCGTCGTGTAGGTCTTCGACAGGTCGATCGTCTTGCCCTTGACGTTCTTGGAGAACTGCGAGAGCACGGCGAGAACCGTCTTCGGACCATCTTCCGGCATCACGCCGTCGGCCGTGAACATTTCCTTGCCGGCGTCGAGAGCCTTGATGTAGCCTTCCTTGTCGCCGACGTAGAAGTCCTTCGGCATCTTTTCGGCAATTTCAGCGGCGGAATGGGTATGGATGAAGCGCAGCGTCTTGACGAAGGCGTTCGCAAGCTTCTGCACTTCTTCCTTATGGGCATCGACCCATGCGGCATCCATATAGAGCGATGCGGCCGGATAGGTACCGCCGAGCGCTTCCTCGGTGCCCTTCAGCGTGCGCAGATCGACGAGGATCTTGGCTTCGCCGGTCTTCAGCAGGCGCGAGATCGTCGGCTCGGTGGTCATGCCCACCTGGATGGCATCCTGCTGCATGGCGGCGATGAAGGTCTGGCCGGCGCCGACCGGCACAGGCGTGATGTCAGCCGGGGAGAGGCCCGCCTTCGATGCCATGTAAAGTGTCAGGAAATTGGTTGACGAGCCGAGGCCGGTCACGCCGGCGCGCTTGCCCTTGAGGTCGGCGAAGGACTTGATATCCGGATATTTGGCCGAAACCAACTCGACTTCGCCCGGTGCCTGGCTGAACTGCACGACGGACTTGATGAACTTGCCCTTGGCCTGCAGGTCGACGCAGTGATCGTAGAAACCGACGACGCCCTGAACGGCGCCCGCCAACAGCTGGTTTTCGGCGTCGACGCCGGCGGATTCGTTGAGAAGCTCGACCTCGAGGCCTTCATCCTTGAAGTAGCCGAGGGATTCGGCGAGCTTGGCCGGCAGATAGATCTGCTTTTCGTAGCCGCCCACCATGATGGAAATCTTGTCGGCAGCATTGGCCGCCGTGGCTGCAAGCGAAGCAGCTGTCATGACGAGGGAAAGGGCTACGGTATGAAAAAAGGTGCGCGATGGACGCATCAATGTCTCCTCCTGTTTTATTCTTGCGCCAAAAGACGCTCTGGAAAGGCGCTTCCTCCACGAAGCTCCGCGAGACTAGCGCGAGTAACCTTTCAGTCAGCTTTCAATGCGCAACCCTGCGGGGGAACATTGCAATTTTATGAGCGCGGATGCCGGCGGCTCGACTATGCCGCCGGCGCCGGAAACGCCACTGCGCCCTATTCGGCGTTCTTGACGAACTCGGTCGTATAGGTCTTCGACAGAAGATCGACTTGCCCTGCACATTCTTGGAGAATTCGGAAAGCACGGCAAGGGATTTCCGTACAACGGGAAGCGTCATTGCATCTTGGCATTTCCCGTATCGCGACTATTTTAGATCGAGCGCTTTCGCTGGGAGGAACCATCGATGAGGATCATTGCCGCAGCCCTTATTCTGACGGTGATGGCGATAGCCGGGCCGGCATCGGCAATTTCCCGCTATGAGTCGCTCGGCAAGAGTTGCGCATCGGTGCAGCAACTGATTGCCGCCGAAGGCGCGGTGATATTGCGCTATCCATCGTCCCGTGGCGGCCCCGTTCTCTACGACCGCTATGTGGCTGGCCGCGGGCAATGCGACATCTCCGACTATGCCAGCCGCACCTACGTGCCGACGAAGGATAACCCGGCCTGCCCTGTCTATAATTGCAAGCCGTCCTCGGTCTTCAATCCGCATTGACGCGAATCGGCTTTTCTGCGGTTTATGCGTGTACGGAGTTACAAAACTTAATAGAAAAAGACTTTTAGTTGAGCTCCACCCACATTTAACGCACATTTCGCGGGCATAGAGCACGCGCCCTTTGTCATAAAGGGCCAAAGTATGGTGTAATCCGCCAGCCCTATATGAATAAGGAGATTGCGCAGTGAGTGCAAAAGTACCGAACCCGATCGATGCCTATGTAGGCTCTCGCGTCCGCACGCGCCGTCTTATGCTTGGCATGAGCCAGGAGCGGCTTGCCGAACAGATCGGCGTGACGTTTCAGCAGGTGCAAAAATACGAAAAGGGCACCAATCGCATCGGCGCCAGCCGACTGCAGGCCATTGCCGGCGTGCTCGCCGTACCGGTTGCCTTCTTCTTCCAGCAGGACAATTCGCAGCCGCTGAACACCGACGGCCTCGGCGCGATCAACGGGCTGGAGGATCTGTCGGATTTCCTGACGTCCAAAGAGGGCCTGAGCCTCAACAAGGCGTTCATGAAAATCAACGATCCAAGCATTCGCCAGTCCGTGCTGACGCTGATCAAATCGCTGGCAAGCACTTCCGATGCGCTGCCGGACCATCTTCCGCGCGCAACGAACGTAGCGGTTGGCCTGCGCAACTAAAGCATTTTGCGCAAAAGTGCGCAGCGGTTTTGCGAGGACGACATGCGCGAGATCAAGGCCATGAAGCGCAAGGAGCGAATCCGAAGGATCGCGACTCTCGTTGGGCCCTGAACTCTCCCCGAATTCCAGTCCGTCCAGCCTGGCATCGGCGCGAAGCGGGCCGCCAAGATTGACATCCAGGCGGCACCAAAATCACGTTGATGGTGGAAGCATAGGCGGATCTTGCGCGCAAATGGTCCACGCGAGGCACCCTCCTGCTCCTTGCATGCCGTATTTCACGCCTTGAAATTGCAAAAGCAAAATTTTGCAGCAATCACGCATCGTGTCACGCTGCATGTCACGCGCCAAGTTGCAAAACATCCGCTACGGTTTGCTCATGTTTCCGGCCAGACACGATTCGTCTGCCAGGAACGGGGGCAATAGAGGGTACGAAATGACAGCAGCACTTCCGATCGACGCAGCGCACCAGGATCCGGACTCGCTCAAGGAACTGGCCTCAATCGCTCGGCTCATCACTTATGCACGGCAGAGCGCCAAAAACCTGAATGCGGAATTCCCGGTCTGGTGCCTGGACTTGGCGCTCGGGGCCGTGCTGCAGGAAATGTATGAAAATGGCTTGCCCAATCCCCTGTTCGAAGAGGGAACGGACACGGCAAACGTGGTGGCACACTGAATTAAAGTAATCCCGGCCTTTGCCGGATACGGAACGATGCCGGTATGGCTCAGCGGGCCATGTCGGCATTTTCTTCGTGAGCCAAGATCGTCGGGGACAGCCGACCGAAAGCATGTCGCGCAGAAGCCTGCAGCGGCTTTGCGACAATGACCTCCATAAAATCAAAACCCCGCGCGCAAGAAGCGAATTCAAAAGATCGCGGCGCTTCAGCAGCCACGTGTGCGCGGCTGGACGCCGGCGGTGAAAATCCCGATGCAATGGCGCAAATGGCGCAACCGCGTTTCGCGGTCCGGCCAATCCTTCGGACGACCCGGCCTCGAAATCATCGCATCGAAGATCACGCTCATCAACATGCGCGCTCCGCTCGCCGCATCGGCAATTTCGATCAAACCGCGCCGCTGCTGCTCGATAAGCCAATCCGCCAGCAGCTGCTGTGATTGTCTGGCGCCATAAGTATGCAGCAGCCTGGCGATTTCCGGAGATTGCTGCGACTCACTGATGGCAAGTTGAATGAAGGCGTCCCGTTCGCGCTCCTGATCTTCATCGATGTCGATCATGAATATCAGTTCGAGAGCCTTGTCGAACGGCAAATTCTCGTCTGCAGGCCGCGGCAGGGCCAGCATCGATGCGCGATGCTCGGCGATGATGGCCGCGAAGAGATCGGTCTTGCTCGGAAACAACCTGTAGAGGGTCTGCTTCGAAATGCGGCACCGGGCAGCAACCAGATCCATGGTTGTGCCGCCGTAACCCAGCTCATAGAAGGTTGCGCGCGCCTCCGCGACGATCTCCGCGCGGCGCGCATCGTCGTTTACGGTTTTCGGGCGGCCGCGCGGCCGGCGCTTGGCGACCTGGTCGGCCTTGGCTGCTCGTTCCTTTGTCAGCACACCGTCTTGACCCCAACAGTCGAATACGATTGACATTTGAAGCAGTACAAATATTTTCTGTACGACTTGGTACTATAAATAAGGCAACAGGAAATAGCAACGTGCGAAAGCTCGCCCCTCCCACTTCTGTACCCGCATATCCGGTGATATCAGCCCGCCTTCCGGCTGGCCGCGGCTCGCTGACCGCCGTCGGAATTGTCGCCGCGATGTTGCTGGTGGGCTGCAACCAGCAGAATTCCGCCCAGAGCACTGCTCCCGCCGTCAAGACGGAAGTGAGCGCGATGTCACTGCATCCGCAATCCGTTGCCATCACCGCCGAACTGCCTGGCCGCACCAGCGCCTACCTCGTCGCCGAAGTGCGGCCGCAGGTTGGTGGCATCATCCGCAGCCGCAACTTCAAGGAGGGCAGCGAGGTCCGGGAAGGCGATGTGCTCTATGAGATCGATCCGTCCTCCTACCAGGCATCGTATGACAGCGCCGCAGCCTCGTTGCAGAAGGCGGAGGGCGCCGTGCCCAGCGCCCAGGCCAAGCTCGACCGCTACAAGGGCCTGAGCGCGCAAAACGCGGTCAGCAAGCAGGATTTCGATGACGCGCAGTCTACGCTCGTCCAGGCACAGGCCGATGTCGCCTCTGCCAAGGCGGCACTGGAGACAGCTCGCATCAATCTCGATTATACCAAGATGAGAGCGCCGATCTCCGGCCGCGTCGATGCCTCCACCGTTACCGTCGGCGCGCTCGTCACAGCCGATCAGACGACGGCGCTGACCACCATCCGTCAGCTCGATCCAATCAATGTCGATGTCACGCAGTCGAGCACCAACCTGCTCGAATTCCGCCGCGCCGTCGCCGACGGTCGGCTGAAAACGAGCGGCGACAACGTTTCCGTGCATCTGACGCTTGAGGACGGCAGCCAATACAAGGAAACCGGCAAACTGGAATTTGCCGAATCCTCCGTTGCGGAAACGGTCGGCACCATCACCGTGCGCGCCGTCTTCCCCAATCCGGATCGCATCCTGCTGCCGGGCATGTATGTGCGCGCCACCATTCAGGAAGGCATTGCCGAAAACAGCTTCCTCGTGCCGCAGCGTGCCGTGACCCGCAACACGAAGGGCGAACCGATCGCCATGTTCGTGACCGCCGAGGGCAAGGTGCAGCAGCGGGTGCTGAAGGTGGAACGCAGCATCGGCAACAGCTGGCTTGTCAACCAGGGCGTTGCCGATGGCGATCGCGTGATCGTCGAAGGCGTCCAGCGTGTTCGCGACGGTCAGGAAGTCACCGTTTCTCCGGTAACGATTGACGATGCGACTGGCGAAGTGAAGCAGGCGGCCGCCGATAGCAAGCCGTCCGCGGAGCAGGCCGGGTTGGAAAAGACCGATATGAAAGCCGCCTCCGGCGTCCAGAAGTGAGGTTAGACGATGTCTCGTTTTTTCATCGACAGGCCGATCTTCGCCTGGGTGATCGCCATCGTCATCATGCTGGCGGGCACACTTTCGATCTTCACGCTGTCGATTTCGCAATATCCGCAGATCGCCCCGACGACAGTCAGCATCAGCGCCACCTATTCAGGGGCTGACGCCGCAACCGTCGAAAACTCGGTGACCAAGGTCATCGAGCAGGGCATGACCGGGATCGACAATCTCGACTACATGACATCGACCTCGACCTCGACGGGTCAGGCCTCGATCTCGTTGACCTTCACCAACAAGGCCGATCCCGACGTCGCGCAGATGCAGGTGCAGAACAAGCTGCAGCTCGTCACCGCTCAGCTGCCGCAGACCGTTCAAAATACCGGCATCACCGTTTCGAAGTCGACCTCGAACTTTCTGATGGTCGTCGGCTTCGTGTCGACGGATGGCAAGCTCAACTCGAACGATCTTGCCGATTACGTCTCCAGCACCCTGAACGACACGCTGAAGCGTATCGAAGGCGTCGGCAATACGCAGATCTTCGGTGCCGGCTATGCCATGCGCATCTGGGTGGATCCGGACAAGCTTGCCAAATATCAGCTGATGGTGAGCGACGTAACGAGCGCAATCCAGGCCCAGAACTCGCAGGTCTCGGCTGGCCAGCTGGGTGCCTTGCCGCAGCGCAAGGGCCAGCAGCTCAATGCGACGGTCACCGCAAAGAGCCGCCTGCAGACGCCGCAGCAGTTCGAAAACATCATCCTGAAAAGCCAGTCCGACGGCTCGCTGGTGCGCATCAACGATGTCGCCACCGTGGAACTCGGAGCAGACAGCTATACGACGTCGACCACCTATAACGGTCATCCCTCCGCCGGTCTCGCGGTGATGCTCGCCTCCGGCGCCAACGCCATCAATACGGCCGAAGCGGTGCGGACAGCCATCGGCAATATGAGCGAGACCCTGCCGCCGAACGTGGAGATCGTCTATCCCTACGATACGACGCCCTTCGTGAAGCTGTCGATCGAGGACGTGGTCAAGACGCTGTTCGAAGCCATCGTGCTCGTCTTCATCGTCATGTTCGTCTTCCTGCAGAACCTGCGCGCCACGCTGATCCCGACGCTCGCCGTCCCGGTCGTCCTGCTCGGCACCTTCGGCGTGCTGGCAATGTTCGGCTATTCCATCAACACATTGACCATGTTCGGCATGGTGCTGGCGATCGGCCTTCTGGTCGACGACGCCATTGTCGTCGTCGAAAATGTCGAGCGCGTGATGGAGGAAGAGGGATTGTCGCCGCGCGAGGCGACGATCAAGTCGATGCAGGAAATCACCGGCGCGCTGATCGGCATCGCCACGGTCTTGTCGGCCGTGTTCATCCCGATGGCCTTCTTCTCCGGTTCGGTCGGCATCATCTACCGGCAGTTTTCCGTGACGATCGTTTCGGCGATGGTGCTGTCCGTCATCGTCGCCTTGATCCTCACGCCAGCTCTTTGCGCCACCATTCTCAGGCAGCCCAAACATGGCGCGAAGGAAAAGGGCGTGTTCGGCTGGTTCAACCGCAATTTCGAGCGGGGAACGAGAGGATATCAGCGCGGCGTGCACGGCATGATCCGGCTGAGCATCGTCTTCCTGCTGGTGTTCGTCTTGATCGGCGGCGCAGTGGCCGTCCTGTTCAACCGGCTGCCGAGCTCCTTCCTTCCGGACGAAGACCAGGGCATTCTGCTGACGGCGATCCAGCTGCCTCCAGGCGCCACGGATTCCCGTACCTGGGCGGTGCTCGATCAGGTGAGAGATTATTATCTCAACAACGAGAAGGACTATGTCGAGGGCGCATTCGCGGTCGCCGGATTCGGATTCAGCGGTCAGGGCCAGAATGTCGGCCTCGTCTTCGTCAGATTGAAGGATTTCGATCAGCGCAAGACGCCGCAGTCGAAGGCACAAGCCATCGCCGGTCGCGCCATGGGAGCCTTTTCCAAGATCAAGGACGGTAGCGTCTTCGCGCTGGCACCGCCGGCGATCCCCGGCTTCGGCAGCTCGAGCGGCTTCGATTTCTTCATCAAGGATATCAACGGCGCCGGCCATGAAGCGCTCATAGCGGCTCGCAACCAACTGCTTGGGGCCGCGGCAAAGAACCACAAGCTGTTCGGCACTCGCCCGAACGGCCAGGAAGACACGCCGCAATATTCCGTAAACATCGATCAGGAAAAGGCGAGTGCACTGAACATCGGCCTTTCGGATATCGACACGACGCTGTCGACGGCCTGGGGCGGCACCTACGTCAACGACTTCATCGACCGCGGCCGCGTCAAGAAGGTGTATGTCCAGGCCGACAAGGATTTCCGCATGCAGCCCGAAGACCTGGGCCGCTGGTATGTGCGCAATTCCGGCGGCGACATGGTGCCATTCTCCGCTTTTTCGAGCGGCGAATGGACCTATGGTTCACCGCGTCTGGAGCGCTATAACGGCTCGTCCGCGGTCGAAATCCTCGGCTCCGCGGCGCCCGGCGTCTCCTCGGGCGACGCCATGAACGAGATCGACAAGATCATGGCAAGCCTGCCGCCCGGCTTCAGCCACGAATGGACCAGCCTGTCTGCCCAGGAAAAGCTTTCGGGTAACCAAGCAACCCAGCTCTACGCGATTTCGATTCTGGTCGTCTTCCTGGCGCTTGCCGCCCTCTATGAGAGCTGGTCGATCCCGCTTGCCGTCATGCTGTCGGTCCCGATCGGCATCTTCGGCGCGCTCTTGGCAGCCACCATCTTCGGTCAGTCGAACGACGTCTACTTCAAGGTGGGCCTGTTGACGACAATCGGTCTGGCGGCAAAGAACGCCATCCTGATCGTCGAATTCGCCATCGAGCAGCAGAACCAGGGCAAAAGCCTGATCGACGCAACATTGGAAGCGTCCCGCCAGCGCTTGCGACCGATCCTGATGACCTCGCTTGCCTTCATCCTCGGCGTGCTGCCGCTGGCGGTCGCGAACGGGGCCGGTTCCGGTAGCCAGAACTCGATCGGTATCGGCGTCATGGGCGGCATGATCTCGGCGACCGTGCTCGGCATCTTCTTCATCCCGCTGCTCTTCGTCTCCGTCCGCCGCATCTTCAAGGGCAATGTTCGGTCGACGGCAGCTCCGGAGGCCACCAACCCTGACGTGGCGCATTAAGGCCTCTCCACTCGCTCTCTCTCGAAAGAGAGCGAGTGGAGATCTCGATCAGGCATCGGATGTTTCGTCTTGAATTGCCAAATTTGTCATCAATGATTAATATGCAATCATTGATGACAGGGTATTTCTATGGCCAGTATGACGATCCGCAACATCGACGATCACTTAAAGACGCGACTGCGCATTCGCGCCGCCGCACACGGGCGATCGATGGAGGATGAGGCGCGAGACATTCTGCGGGCGGCCTTATCGACGGAAGAAAAGCGTCAACCCAATTTGGCCGAGACTATCCGTCGCCGCATGGCTGCAAGTGGTGGGGTCGTGCTGGATATGGCTCCACGTGAACCAATCCGCCCGGTCGATCTCGATCCATGATCGTTCTCGACACAGATATCATTTCTGACCTATTGGCACCATCACCATCGCCAATGGTTGAAGCGTGGCTCGCCGCCCAGCCTCCTCTCGCCATCTTTACAACGGCAACGACGCAGGCGGAAATCCTTTACGGTCTCCGGCTGCTGCCTGCGGGCCGACGCCGAAGCGAATTGGAAGCTGGTATTCTCCCCATATTCGAAGAGGATTTCGCCGGAAGAGTTCTCCCCTTCGATAGCGAAGCCGCGGGAGCTTATTCCTTCATTGCAACATCGCGGCGTCGGGCCGGCAAGCCGATCAGCCAATTCGATGCTCAGATCGCCGCAATTGTAGCGTCGCGAGGAGCAACCCTTGCCACCCGCAATGTGTCCGATTTCCTGGACACCGGAATAACTATCGTCAATCCCTGGGACTATAAGGGCTGATCCGGTCCATCCATGCACCACTAGAGCCGGATGATTTTAGGTCGAATCGACCTAAAATCTGAATCTGCTCTAGAATCAAAGAAGTAGAGCGTTATGTCGTTCGAAATCGCCTCACACTTTTCAGCATCACGCTCTAACCGCTCAAGTTGATTGCGGCGATATTGGCGGTGCCGAAGCTTGCGCCTTCGGCGACCATTTCGCATGCAGCTTGGCAAGCATCAGGTAGATGATCGGCGTCGTATAGAGCGTCAGCACCTGCGACACGACGAGACCGCCGACGATGGTGATCCCGAGTGGGCGTCGCAACTCCGCGCCGGGGCCGGTTGCGATAATCAGCGGAATGGCGCCCATAAGTGCTGCAAGCGTCGTCATCAGGATCGGTCGGAAACGCTTGAGGCATGCCTGATAGATGGCTTCCTCTGAGGACAGGCCGAGCGCGCGCTCGCCCTGCAGGGCAAAATCCACCATCATGATGCCGTTCTTCTTGACAATGCCGATCAGCAGGATGATGCCGATGAAGGCGATGATCGTCAGCTCGGTGCCGCTGATCGCAAGCGCCAGCAGCGCGCCGAGACCGGCGGACGGCAGTGTCGAGATGATGGTCAGCGGATGCGCCAGGCTTTCATAGAGGATGCCGAGGACGATATAGACCGTCAGCAGTGCCGCCAGCAGCAAGAGCGGCTGGCTGCCGGAAGATTGGGTGATGCTCGCCGCATCGCCGGCGAAATCCGCGTGCAGCGTGTCGGGCAGATGCATGTCCAGCACCGCCTTCTGGATGGCATCGTTGGCGACCTGCAGCGGCGTATTGAGCGCCAGATTGTAGGAGATGGTGACGGAGGGATATTGACCCTGGTGATTGACTACCAGCGGCGCCAGCGTGCGGTCGATCGACGCCACTGCGCTTAACGGCACCTGCGTACCGCCGGCGGCCGGCACGTAGAGCTTCGAAATGTCATGCGGATCGAGCGCATAATTCGGGTCCGCCTCCAGCACGACGCGATACTGGTTACGCTGCGTGTAGATCGTCGAGATCTGCCGCTGCGCGAAGGCATTGTTGAGCGCGGAATCGATAGACTGGATGTTGACGCCGAGCTGGGAGGCCATACTTCGGTCGATATTGACGGTCGCCTGCAGGCCGTTGGGCTGTCTGTCGGTCGCGACATCGGTCAACCCCGGCAGGGCCTGCATCCGCTCCAGCACCTTGGGCGCCCATTCCACTAGCTCGTCGTAATTCGCGCCCCAGAGCGTAAACTGATACTGCGATTGCGACTGGCGCGCGCCGGCGCGGATATCGCCTGGCGAAAACAGGAAGGTGCTGAGGCCGGGAACGGCCATCAGCTGTTTGCGCAGCCTGTCTATGATCTCGGCCGTTGGCGCACGCTCCGATTCCGGCTTCAGCGAGATGAAAAGCTGGCCACGATTGATGGAGTTGGAAAAGCCGCCACCGCCGACGGAAGAGCCAATACCGGAAACGGCGGGATCCTTCGAAGCGATATCCGCAGCCTGCTGCTGAAGCTTCACCATGGCGGGATAGGAAATATCGGTCGCAGCCTGCGTACCGCCTTGGATGAAACCCGTATCATCCTGCGGAATGAAGCCCTTCGGAACCTTGACGTAGAGATAGCCCGACATGACCACACAGGCGATGATGACGGCGACCGAAAGGAGGCGGTGGTGCAGCACCGCCCGCAGCGTGCGGCCGTAAAAGCTTGTAACGGCACCCAGCGTGCCCTCGACGATGCGGCCGAACAGGCCAGGCCGGGCATCGATATCATGCTGGCGCAGGCGATGACCGCAGATCATCGGCGTCAGCGTCAGGGACACGAGCGTCGAAACGACGATGGTAAAGCCGAGCGTCAGCGAGAAGGTCTGGAAGAAGCGGCCGACGATGCCGCCCATGAAGAATAGCGGAATGAAGGCGGCAAGCAACGACAGGCTGATCGAGATGACCGTGAAGCCGATCTGCTTGGCGCCTTCGAGCGCCGCCCGCATCGGCTTCATGCCCGTTTCCAGATTGGCATAGATATTCTCGATCATGACGATGGCATCGTCGACGACGAAGCCGACGGATACGGCAAGCGCCATCAGCGAGAGATTGTCGATCGACAGCCCGAAGAGCCACATCGCGGCAAAAGTACCGGCGAGCGACAGTGGCACAGTGACGCCGGCAGCGACTGTGGGGGTAGCGCGCCGCAGGAACACGAAGACGACGGCCATGACCAGACAAATGGTGGCAAGCAGCGTCCACTGCATGTCGTTGACGCTCGCATGGATCGTTGTGGTGCGATCAGAAAGGATCGAGATATTCACACCGGCGGGAATGAGCCGCTGCAGTTCGGGGATCAGCTGCTTGACGCCATCGACGGTGGCGATGACGTTCGCATCCGCCTGCTTGGTGATGTTGAGCAGCACGGCGGGCTTGCCGTCATACCACGCATCCGAACGGCTGTTGCGCACACCCGGCTCGACGGTGGCGATATCGGAGAGGCGAACCGCCGTGCCGTCGCCGCTACGCACCACGATGCGGCCGAAGGCTTCCGGCGTCTTCAACTGGCTGTTGACGGCGACGGAGAAAGCGCCGCCGGCACCGTCGATCGAGCCGAAGGGGCCGAGCACGTTGGCATTGACGATCGCGGTGCGCACGGCATCGAGCGACAGGCCCATGGCGGAAAGCCGGTCCGGATCCAGCCGCACGCGGATGGCGGGCTGGTCGGCGCCGCTCACGGTCACTCCGCCGACGCCGTCCACCTGCGAAATACGCTGCACCACCACGGTATCAGCTGCATCATAAATAGCGCTCGGAGAGACATTATCCGACGTCAGCGCCAGGATGAGAACCGGGGCCGCTGCCGGATTGATCTTGCGGAAGGACGGGAGTGTAGGCAGATCGCCGGGCAGGTCCGTCGCGGCCGCGTTCAACGCCGCCTGCACGTCCTGCGCCGCACCATCGACGCTGCGCGAGAGATCGAACTGGACGATGATCGTGCTCGAGCCGAGCGAGCTGACGGACGTCAATTGCGTAACGCCGGCAATGGTTCCGAGATGACGCTCCAGAGGGGCGGCCACGCTCGCCGCCATGCTGGCCGGATCGGCCCCTGGGCGGCTTGAGGAAACGACGATTGTCGGCAGATCGACGGTCGGCAGGCTCGCGACCGGCAGGAAGCGATAGGCAACGATGCCGAGGATCATCAGCCCGATCGCCAGAAGCGTCGTCCCGACAGGGCGTTTGATAAACGGCTCGGAGATGTTCATCTCTCGCCACCCGCCAATTCGTTCATCTCGGCGCTCGGCGTTCCGCTGGTCCGGCCGACGATCTTGGCGCGCAGGCGCTCGAAGGCGAGATAGATCACCGGCGTCGTATAGAGCGTCAGGAGTTGTGACAACACGAGACCGCCGATGATGGTGATGCCAAGCGGAATACGCAGCTCCGCCCCCGTACCCTGGGCCAGCGCCAGCGGCAGGGCACCGAAGAGAGCTGCGAGCGTGGTCATCATGATCGGCCGAAAACGCAGGATCGAGGCTTTGAGGATGGCCTCGCGTGGCTCCAGGCCTTCCTTGCGCTCCGCCTCCAATGCGAAGTCGATCATCATGATCGCGTTCTTCTTGACGATACCCATCAGGAGCACGATGCCGATGAGCGCGATAATCGACAGATCCTGCCCGAACAGCATCAGCGCCAGCAGCGCGCCGACACCGGCCGAAGGCAGCGTCGAGAGGATCGTCACCGGATGCACGGCGCTCTCATAGAGCAGGCCGAGCACGATATAGATCGTCACGACGGCCGCCAGGATCAGCCAGGGCTCACCCGCAAGCGAGGAGGCAAACTCTTCGGCATCGCCGGAATATTTGCGCTGGATATTATCGGGCATGCCGATATCCAGCTCCGCCGCCTTGATCTCGGCGACGGCATCGCTGAGCGACGCCCCCTTGGCGAGATCGAAGCTAAGTGTCACGGCCGGGAACTGTTCATCATGGCTGATGACCAGTGGCGCGGTCGTGAAACTCGCCGTGGTGAAGGCGTTGAGCGGCACCTGCGTATCGCTGGCGCCGGCGACATAGAGCTTGTCGAGCGATTTCGGATCCGACTGGTATTGCGGTGCCGCCTCCAGAATGACGCGATACTGATTGGCCTGGCCATAGATCGTCGCGATCTGCCGCTGGCCGAAAGCGTCGTTCAGCGTATCGCTGACGGCCTGCATGGACACGCCGAGCCGCGAGGCGGTCTCGCGATTGACATCGACGAAGATGCGCCCGCCGCCCATCTCCACTTCGGAGGCGACATCCATCAGCTTCGGGCTTTCCTGCAGCCGCTGGGCGAGCTTCTGCGCCCAGTCGACCACCGTATTCGTGTCCGTGCCCGTCAGGGTATATTGGTAGGGCGCACGGCTGGCCCTGGTGCTGATCGAGATGTCGCGCACGCTCTGGAAGGTGACGTGGATGCCGGGCAAGCCCGTCACCTCGCCGCGCATCCTCTCGATGATCTGATCGGCGGACGCGTTACGCTCACTCCGCGGCTTCAGCACGAGACTGAGATTGCCGGTATTGAGCGTCAGATTGCTGGCGCTGGCGCCTATGACGGCAACGACGCCGGCGACATCCGGATCCTTGCGCAGCCGGTCGGTCACATCAGCCTGGATCTGCTTCATGGTTTCGAAGGAGGTCGTCGGCTCGGCTTCGATGACGGCGGTGATGAGACCCGTATCCTGCGCCGGCAGAAAGCCTTTGGGGATGACGACATAAAGCGCGATCGTTGCAGCCAGCGTCACCACCGTCACCAGCAGCATGAGACGGCTGCGATCCACGGCCCAGACAAGGCTGCGCCGATAGCCTTCAACCATCCAGTCGGTGAAACGGTCGGCACCGGCCAGAAAGCCGCCCTGATGCTCTTTTGGCTTGCGCAGGATGCGCGCGCACATCATCGGCGTGAGCGTCAGCGAGACCACGGCCGATACGACGACGGCAATGGTGAGCGTCAGCGCGAATTCGCGGAACATGCGCCCGACGATGCCAGTCATGAACAGCAGTGGAATGAACACCGCAACCAGCGAGACGGTGAGCGAGATGATGGTGAAGCCGATCTCGCCGGCGCCCTTCAGCGCCGCCTGCATCGGGTTTTCGCCCTCTTCGATATGGCGCGCGATGTTCTCGATCATCACTATGGCGTCGTCGACGACGAAGCCGGTGCCGATGGTCAGTGCCATCAGCGAGAGATTGTCGAGGCTGAAGCCGGCAAACCACATGACGCCGAAAGTGGCAATCAGCGACAGCGGCAGCGCGACGCCGGCAATGAAGGTCGCCGTCATCGTCCGCAGGAAGAGCAGGACGACCAGGATGACGAGGCCGATACTGATAACCAGCGTCCACTGCACATCATGAATCGAAGCGCGGATGGTCTCGGTGCGATCATTGACGATATCGAGGGAAACGCCGGCCGGCATCGCCTGCTTCAGCTTCGGGATCTGCTTCAGCACATTCTCGACCGTCTGGATAACGTTGGCGCCCGGCTGGCGCATGATATCGAGAATGACGGCGGGCTGGCCCTGATACCAGGCGCCGACACGGTTGTTTTCCAGTCCTTCGACGACGGTTGCGACGTCCTTCAATTGCACCGGCGCGCTGTTGCGGTAGGCAACGATGACCGATTTATAGACGTTCGGATCGACGATCTGGTCGTTGGCGGCAAGCGTGAAGCTTTGCTGCGTGCCGTCAAGCGAACCCTTCGCACCGGCAACGCTGGCATTGGTGATCGCCGTGCGGATGTCCTCCAGGGCAAGTCCATAGGAGGCAAGACGCGGCAGATCCGCCTGGATGCGGATGGCGGGCTTGACGCCGCCTTGGATATTGACATCGCCGACCCCCGACACTTCGCTCAGACGCTGCGCCATCATGGTATCGGCAAAATCGCTAAGCTCGCGGATCGAATAGCTGTTGGAGCGCAGAGCCAGCGTCACGATCGGCGTATCGGCGGGGTTCACCTTCGAATAGGTCGGAGGATAGGGGAGCGTGCGCGGCAAGGTCGATCCGGCGGCATTGATCGCCGCCTGAACATCCTGCGCCGCGCCATCGATATCGCGGCCAAGATCGAATTGCAGCGTGATCTGGCTGATGCCGAAGGCGCTCGACGAGGTCATCGAAGCCAGCGACGGGATCTGGCCGAGCGGCCGCTCCAGCGGCGCCGTCACAAGCGCCGCCATCGTATCGGGATCGGCACCTGGAAGCTGCGTCGTCACCTGTATCGTCGGAAAATCCACTTGCGGTAAGGGCGCGACCGGCAGGAAGAGAAAGCCGAGAATGCCGCCCAACAGCACCGCCACCCCGAGAAGCGAGGTGGCGATCGGCCTGGATATGAAGAGCGACGAGACGTTCATTGTTGCTGCGTCGGCGTAGCCGAGGAATTGTTGGAGGCCGAGCCGCCGCCCGTATCCGCACCCTGTTCGCCATCGGCGGCTGGTTGACCATCCTGGCCGCGATGGCCATTATGACCGCCGGCACCGCCCGGCCCACCTTGACCACCCTGGCCGTTGTGGCGGCGATGCGGACGTTCGCCCGCATTTGCGGTGCCCGGACCAGCATTCTGTCGGTCGTTCTCTGCAACAGGCTGCCCGCTATTGTCGGTTGACGGAGCAGCCGGCGACGCCTGATCCGGATTGGTCGAAATCTGCACCTTCGACCCATTCTGAAGCCGCGCGAAACCGGTCGTCACCACCTTGTCGCCGGGCGTCACACCATCGGCGATGACCGCAAGCGTATCGTCCTGCTGGCGCACCTTCACCGGCTTCATCGCAACGGTCTGATCTTGGCTGATGATATAGACGAAGGTGCCGTTCGGGCCGCGCTGCACGGCGCCGCTCGGAATGACGGTAACGCCCTTCAGCGTCTCCACGAGCAGGCGGGCATTGACGAAGGCGCCGGGCCACAGCGCCAGCTTGTCGTTGGGGAAATTCGCCTTCAGCTTGACCGTGCCGGTGGTGGGATCGACCTGATTGTCGACCACCCCAAGCGAACCGTGGTCGACCACTGTCTCACCATCATTGCCCATGGCCTGAACGGCAAGCGTTCCGGCCGCACTGGCCGCATTGACGCGGGCAAGCTGTTGCTGCGGAATGGAAAACAGCACGGAGATCGGCTTGATCTGCGAGAGTGTCACGATGCCGGTCGCATCCGAGGAGCTGACGAGATTGCCGACATCGACGTTGCGGATGCCGGTGCGCCCGTCGAAGGCTGCCCTGATCGTCGTATAATCGAGCGTTGCCTGCGCGCTCTCGATGGCTGCCACATCCGCCTGGACCTGTGCGGTATATTGCGCCACCAGCGAGGTCTGCGTATCGACCTGTTGCTGCGTGCCGGATGCGCTCTTCACCATCATCTGGTAGCGGGCTAGATCGCGCTGGGCGCCTGCAAGCAAAGCTTCGTCCTGCGCCTTCTTGGCGATCGCCTGGTCGAGCTGTGCCTTATAGACGGAATCGTCGATGCGGGCGATGACGTCGCCCTTCTTGATGTCCTGGCCCTCGACGAAATTGATTTCGACAATTCGTCCGCTGACCTGCGGGCGCACCGTTACTGTATTCAGGGCCTTCACCGACCCAACACCGTTAATGTAAACGGGGACATCGGTCGTCGTCGCATCGGCGGCGAGCACTGGAACCGGTCCACTGAACTGCGACATGCTGCGCCGTCTGCCGCCGCCCTGCCCCTGACCTCCGCGGCGCTCACCCTGGGCTTGCTCGCCGGGCGCAGTCGCGCTCTGATAACCGAGCAGTTTCTCCGCCGGCCCAAGCCAACGATCGCGGGTCGCATAGGCGCCGTACCCAACCGCGCCAATCACAGCCAACCACACGACGACCCGAAACGTCCGAGCCATTCACGCACCTTCCTTCAAAGCTCGGGGTGATCGACGATGCCCCGATATTCATGGCGCGACCTTAGCTTGCATCGTGCCGCTTAGGAATTTGGTATGGCCATTAAATTTTGTCCATTTTAGCGCCACTTAGCGTAACAAACTGTAACATTGGACGAAAAACTGGGGTTGTGGTTGCAAGGTGGACGCGTCTACCCGCGCAAGCCGCTGCAGCGCCTCAAAGCACACCCCAGCCACGGTAGCGACCACGGCCTGTCATCTCGCGCAGGCCGAGTTCGGCCACCAGATTGAGCGCACCTCTGGAGGTGACGCCGACGTGACGCGCGATCATCTTCGCCGAAACGATCGGCCTCGACAGCACAATATCGATAACTTCGGGCAAGCTGCTGTTGGACCGCCGATCCTTGAGCCGGAGCTCCATCTGCAGCCGCGCAAGCGAAAGGCGATCGAGCTCCTTCAGGCCCGAATCGGCCGAAAGCGCCATGGCATCGAGAAAGGCTGCCAGCCGCGTGGTGCGATCTGGCGCACGCCGGCGGTCGTGACGGACGGCTTTCAGGCCGACATTCAGGCAAAAGAGATGGGATGTGACCTTGCCCCGGCTGCGCAGATAGGCGCTGACCAGCAAGCCGCCGAGCCAATGCTGCCGCCGCAGTGGCTCTATTCGCTCCCAGGCATCGAAAAGCACCGCCGCGCCGAGAGCGGGTGGCAGCAGATCCGCCTCGCGAATGACAGCGCGCCAGCTCTCCAGCCTCTCGTCCTCATCCCAATCCTCATCACGGATGAGTGCAAGGGGATCGTCAGCATCAACGGTCGGCTGCCGAGCTTCCGGAACGCCGCCATTCAGGATCTTGTCGGATCGGGCGAGGATCGCGTCGATCTCGGCGAAATCAACGCCGAAATCGTCTTCCTCATCCACCGGCTCGTCCGGCTCCACGGCCGGGGCAGGCGTCGAACGCGGCGCGATGGTCTCTTCGGCTTCGCCGACGTCACCGCGCAGGACGGCAAGACCCGCCGCCTCCAGGCCCCAGGAAGGATCGGCGGTCCAAAGGCGGCGCCTGCTACGCAGCACCGCATGGGCGATGGTCAACTCGTGCGTCGGTGTGCGCGTATCCATGCGCGCATCATGCAGGACAAGATCCTCCACATGCACGAGTTCGCCGCCGACCCAGAGCGCACCAGCAGCATCGAAAAAGTGGCCCCGCTCGCGAAAACCATCCGCCACCGCATGCCTCAAGACACGCTCATCCAGCCGCGCCAACATATCCTCCGCCTTGACGATGGCAGGCAGAAGCGTGGCAAGTGGCAGCGCGGTCAGATCATATCGCATTGGAATCATATCATTGCATCGGTCTAACGGAACTTATCATCGCCGTTCGCGGCGAGATAGGAAGGCAACCCTGTGAACTGTGGATGGCAATCACTATTTTCCGTCTTGACCTTCCAGCGATGGGAAGGTTCATAAGGCTTTCCGACGCCCTTTCGGGCAAAGGAGTATGACATGGCACCGCACAACGAGCACGATCACGGCCATCATGGCCACGGTCATCACCATCATCATGATGCCGACATTCAGGATGTGGTGATCCGCGATCCCGTCTGCGGCATGACCGTCGATCCCGATGCTGGCAAACCATCGCTGGATTATGGCGGCCGTACTTTCCACTTCTGCAGTGACGGCTGCCGTGCAAAGTTCCAGGCTGCACCGGAAAACTACCTCACGGCGAAAGACCCGGTCTGCGGGATGCCGGTGGACCGTGCCACCGCCCGCCACTTCCTGAAGCACGAGGGCGAAAAATTCTATTTCTGCTCGGCCGGCTGCAAGGCGAAGTTCGAAGCGGAGCCATCGGCTTATCTCGATGGCAACAAGCCGGCGCCAAAGCCGGTGCCGAAGGGCACGCTCTATACCTGCCCGATGCATCCCGAGGTGATCAGCGACCATCCTGGCGACTGCCCGAAATGCGGCATGGCGCTGGAACCCATGGGAGTCCCCGCCGCCGATCACGGCCCGAACCCGGAGCTTGTCGATTTCACGCGCCGGCTCTGGATCAGCGCCGCCCTGTCGCTGCCGCTGCTTGCCATTAGCATGGGGCCGATGATCGGCCTTCCCATTCGCGACTGGATCGGCGAGCCGATCGCCACCTGGATCGAGCTTATTCTCGCAACACCGGTCGTGCTTTGGGCAGCGCTGCCCTTCTTCCGCCGCGCCTGGAATTCGCTCGTCAACCGCAGCCCCAATATGTGGACACTGATCGGCCTCGGCGTCGGCACCGCCTATCTCTACAGCGTCATCGCCACGCTCGCTCCCGGCCTGTTTCCCATGAGCTTCCGAGGCCATGGTGAGAGCGTGCCGGTCTATTTCGAGGCGGCTTCCATCATCGTCGCGCTGGTCTTCGTCGGCCAGGTGCTCGAACTGAAGGCCCGCGAACGCACCGGCTCGGCCATTCGCGCGCTTCTCGATCTCGCCCCGAAAACAGCACGGCGCATCGGCGCCGACGGCAGCGAAACCGATGTGCCTGTGGATGAGATCCAAGCCGGCGACCGGCTGCGTGTGCGTCCGGGTGAACGCGTCCCTGTGGATGGCTCCGTCATCGAAGGACAATCAACTGTCGACGAATCGATGATTACGGGCGAACCTCTGCCGGTCGAAAAGGCCAAGGGCGACGCCGTGACCGGCGGCACCATCAACAGGAACGGCGCACTCATCATGCAGGCCGAAAAGGTCGGCGCCGAGACCACCCTCTCGCGTATCGTCGAGCTTGTCGCCAAGGCGCAGCGCTCGCGCGCGCCGATCCAGACGATGGTCGATCGCGTCTCCGCCGTCTTCGTGCCGGCTGTGGTCGCGGCCGCCATTATCGCCTTCGCCATCTGGGCCTTTGTTGGGCCGGAGCCGAGGCTGGCGCATGCGCTGCTTGCCGCCGTTGCGGTGCTCATCATCGCCTGCCCCTGTGCGCTGGGGCTGGCAACCCCCATGTCGATCATGATCGCCACGGGCCGAGGCGCACACGAGGGCGTACTGGTGCGCGATGCTGAGGCGCTGGAACGCTTCGCCAAGGTGGACACACTGATCGTCGACAAGACAGGCACGCTGACCGAGGGCAAGCCGAATCTGACCGACATCGTCCCCGCGATAGGCACAGACGAGGCCCGCCTGCTCTCGCTTGCTGCCAGCTTGGAGCGCGGCTCAGAACACCCGCTTGCCGAAGCGATCGTCGCCGGCGCCGAGGAGCGCAAGGCGCACTTCGTCGAGATCTCCGGCTTTGCGGCGGTGACAGGCAAAGGCGTCGAGGGCCACACCGGCGAAACCGCGATCGCGCTTGGCAACGCGGCGATGATGTCCGATCTTGGCGTTTCGATCGATGATTTGAAGGCCGAAACGGAGCGCCTGCGCGGCGAAGGCAAGACCGTTATGTTCGTCGCCATCGACAGTAAGCTTGCCGGCCTGGTCGCCGTCGCCGACCGGATCAAGCCGACCACGGCCGCCGCCATCAAAGCGCTGCATGAGAGCGGCCTGACGATCGTCATGGCAACCGGCGATAACGGCAAGACCGCCGCTGCCGTCGCGAAGCAGCTTGGGATCGACGAAGTGCGCGCCGACATGCTGCCGGAGGGCAAGAAGGCGTTGATCGACGAACTACGCGCCAAAGGCCGCATCGTTGCCATGGCCGGCGACGGCGTCAATGATGCTCCGGCACTTGCATCAGCCGATGTCGGCATCGCCATGGGCACGGGCGCCGACGTGGCCATGGAAAGCGCCGGCATCACGCTGGTGAAGGGCGATCTCAACGGCATCGTGCGGGCGCGCCATCTCTCGGAAGCGACGATCCGCAACATCAAACAGAATCTTGCCTTCGCTTTCGGCTACAATGCGCTCGGCGTGCCGCTCGCAGCCGGTGTGCTCTACCCCGTCTTCGGCCTGCTGCTGTCACCGATGATCGCGGCCGCGGCGATGAGCCTGTCGTCGGTCTCGGTGATCGGCAATGCGCTGAGGTTGCGGCTGGTGAAATGAGGACATCGACCGCGTTTTGTTCGCCCTCTCCGCACCCACGCCGCCCCTCACCCCTGCCCTCTCCCCGCAAGCGGGGAGAGGGCTAGGATGAGGGGCTATTCCCGTATGCGCGGCATCGGCAGATGCACCTGACTTGCCCCAATTCACTTACCCAACCCGCTCCACAGCAATCGCCGTTGCCTCGCCGCCGCCGATGCAAAGGGCCGCGACGCCCTTCCTTGCACCCTGACGCTCGAGCGCATGCAGCAGCGTCACGATGAGACGCGCCCCGGTGGCACCGATGGGGTGGCCAAGCGCACATGCGCCGCCATTGATGTTCAGACGATCGCGTGCAATGCCGAGCTCTTTCGCCGCAGCCATGGCGACGACGGCGAAGGCCTCGTTGATCTCGAAGAGATCGACATCGCCGATCTTCCAGCCCGTCTTGTCGAGCAGCTTGCGTATCGCCGGGATCGGCGCGGTGGTGTACCAGGCCGGTTCCTGAGAATGCGTCGCATGCGCCTTGATTTCGGCAAGGATCGGCAACCCCTCGCGCTCGGCGAGCGAGCGGCGCGTCAGGATGAGCGCGGCCGCGCCATCGGCATTGGCCGAGGCGCTGGCCGCCGTAATCGTGCCATCCTTGCGGAAGGCGGGCTTGAGCGTCGGGATCTTTTCAGGTGAAACCTTCTGCGGATGTTCGTCCTTGGCGACCGTTACCGGACCGCCTTTCGCCATCACCGAAACCGGGGTGATTTCGGCTTCGAAGGCGCCGTTCTCCGTTGCGGCACGGGCGCGCGATAAGGTCTCGACCGCGTAAGCATCCTGATCGTCGCGGCTGAACTGATAGGCCTCAACCGCCAGCTCGCCGAAATCGCCCATGGAACGGCCCTTCTCATAGGCGTCCTCGAGCCCGTCAAGCATCATATGATCGAAGATGCGGTCATGGCCCATGCGATAGCCGCCGCGTGCCTCGGCCAGCAGATAGGGCGCATTCGACATGGATTCCATGCCGCCGGCAACGGCGATCGAGGCCGAACCAGCGAGAAGTAGGTCATGCGCCAACATGGTCGCCTTCATGCCGGAACCGCAGACCTTGTTGATCGTGGTGGCGCCGACGGCGTCCGGCAGGCCAGCCCCGCGCGCAGCCTGCCGGGCCGGCGCCTGCCCCTGTCCTGCAGGCAGGACGCAGCCGAACAGAACCTCATCCACTTTCTCCGCCGAAAGACCGGCACGCGCCAGCGCCGCGCGGATAACATGCGCGCCAAGCTCGTGCGCCTGCAAGGGCGAGAGATCTCCCTGGAAACGGCCAAGGGGCGTGCGGGTAGCGGAAACGATGACGATGGGATCGGTGGCGGACATGACATCTCCTCACGGATAGCAAACCATATCTTCGGATCCTTCCTATCACGTTAGATGATGATCGTCATCTAAATATCGCAGAAAATAGGATACTGCCGGGCGGCGCGCATGATTGCCCTCCTCGCGCAGAGGGCTTAAGGATATCCGTAGAGTTTCAAGGGATATTCCATGCCGCTTTACATTAAGGACGACACCATCGACAGATTGGCGCGCCGCTATCAGGCGCTGACCAAGGCCACGACCAAGACGGAAGCCGTGCGGCTTGCTTTGCAGAAGGCGCTGGATGAGGAGCTGACCAAGCCGGCGCTTGCCGATGTCGCCGTGGCTTTCTGCCGCAATCTCAAACAGAAGGCCATCGCCAAAATCGAAAGCGCCGGCAAAGCGGAAGAGATTTGATGTTTATCGACGCTTCAGTGCTCTCGGCAATGATGACCGACGAGGAAGAGGCGCGCGCCTTCGCGATCCGCATGCAGCCGGCAACGGCGCGAATGACCTCGCCGCTTGTCGCAGCGAATGCCGCGATCCTTGTCTCCGATGCTTTGGGATTGTCGCCGACCGAGGCCGGCGAAGCTGTCCGCACGTTTCTGCAGCTTATGAACGTTCAGCTGCTTGCTGTGCCGCCCCGCGCCGCCACCTTGGCGGCGGAAGCCTACGAGCGCTATGGCCAAGGCGACCATATAGCGCGCCTCAGCCTTGACGATTGCTTGACCTATGCCTGCGCTCGCTATTATCGCCAGCCGCTATTGTCGAAAAGCGACCGGTTCAAGCAGACGGATATCGAGCTGGCTTAAAACCAGCTCGAGCCATCAAGCCGTTACGGGCAAAGCGAAGCGGAGCCCGCGCTATAGGTGCTCGAACGAGCGCCGACGGAGTTGGGCGCAGCGGCGCATTGCAGGCGGGAAATGGAATCGCCGGCGCGGATCGGGCCGGTTACGGATGGATCGGTGTTGATCGTGCCGTCCGGAAGGATTGCATCCTTCGAATGATCGACGCTTCCGACATCGGCCTGGAACGCCTCGACATTGACGCGCTTGGGATGATGCTTGTGCACCTGCTCGGCCATGGCGGCACTGGATACGCCGACGACGAGAGCGGAGATAGCGAGGGTTCTGAGCAGCATGGGACTGCCTCCTGTGGGAGTTGACGCGAGTTTCATATGGGAACCGGCAGGCCATTTTACAGCGGCTTGCCTGTCAATATCGTTAAGAATTTGAAGGTTTTGATCAGGTCTTCACTTTATGGCGGGATACCTCTGCGCCGGCATCGTGCGGCAGGCTGATAAAACGCAATGCGGAGATGCCACCGATAAGGCCAACGATGAGGAAAGCCCAGCGAAAATCGACAAGCGAAAGCGTTTCCCCACCATGAATCGTGCGCGAGAGATTGAGAACCGCAGCAGCGACGGCAACGCCAAGCAGCAGCGAAACCTGCTGCAGCATGCTCGACAATGTCGAGGCGGAGCTGCGCTGCGCGGCATGAATATCGGCAAACCCCAGCGTATTCAGCGCCGTGAAATTCATCGACCGCGAAAGTCCAGCGATGAATAGCAGGCAATATATCACCAGCTCCGGCGTCGATGGAGACAGAAACGCGCATCCGGCAATGCTGGCTGATGAGATCAGGCCATTGACGACGAGCACGTTGCGAAAACCGAAGATTCTCAACATCTGCGTAGTGATTGCCTTCATGCCGAGATTGCCGGCGAAATAGAAGAGCAGATAGGTGCCGGCATCGATCGCCGTGCGCCCGAAGCCGACCTGGAAGAGCAGCGGGATCAGGAACGGCGTGGCGTTGATCGCCACACGGCTCGCCGTACCGGCCGAAAGCGTCGACATGGCGAAGGTCTGCACCTTGAAAGCGGAGAGATCGAGCAAGGGCGCGTCGACCCTCATAAAATGCCGGGTGGCAATGATGGAAAACACCACGCCTGCAGCGATCAACCCCATGCTGGGCGCCAGCCCTGTCGTGCCCTGCACCACGAATTCAAGGCCGGCAAGCAGGAATGTCAGCCCCGCCGCCGATTGCAGGAAGCCGACGAAATCGAGGCGGGCGACCTTTTCCTCCCGCTGATCCGGCACGAAGCGCACGACGAGACCAAGGCCGATAATGCCGATCGGGATATTGATCAGGAAGTTCCAATGCCAGCTGAGATAGGTGGTGATGAAGCTGCCGAGCACGGGGCCGATGACAGGCGCCGTCAGCGCCGGCCAGGTGATCATCGACATCGCATGCACCAGATCGGACTTGCGCGCGTTTTTCAGCACGATGATGCGGCCGACAGGCGTCATCAGCGCGCTGCCGACACCCTGCACGGCGCGGGCAATGATGAACTCGGTCAAATTCCCGGAAAGACCGCAGAACAGCGATGCAACGGTGAAGATGGTGATCGACGCCAGGAACACCCGCCGTGCACCGTAGCGATCGCCAGCCCAGCCGGCCAGCGGCACGAAGGCGGCCATGGTCAGCAGATAGACCGTGATGCCGATGCTCATCGACACTGGTTCGACTCCAAAGGTTGCCGCCATCTGCGGCAACGAAGTGGTGACGATGGTGCCGTCCAGAATCTGCATGAAGAAGGAGACTGCGACGACGAAGGCGATAATGCGGGACTGCCGGCCGAAACTTGCTTCGGAAGGCTCTTCTATGGTCCGGGCAACGGTCATGATCTGAATTCGGACATAGGCGTTCAAGGGAGCCGTATATTGTCGGCCGCAATCATACGATCATTGAATACGCCCATGATGGTGGCTTGCAAAGCCACAAACCCGACCGTCGCCATCAAAAATTGCCACGGTGGCATAAGAACCGCGATTCGGGAGGGCCAGCGCAGGGCACTCACCCGCAAGGCGCCGGGAGCGTCAATCGTCCGAGTAACGCTGCTCCCGCCAAGGGTCGCCATACATGTGATAGCCGTTCTTCTCCCAGAAGCCGGCCCTGTCGGCACCGATAAGCTCGATGCGGTTCAGCCACTTGGCGCTCTTCCAGAAATAGAGATGCGGCACGACGAGGCGCATCGGGCCGCCATGCTCGCCGGTCAGCGGCTGGCCCTCCCAGGCGGTGGCCAGAATCGCATCTTCGGCGGCGAAATCCGATAGCGGCAGGTTGGTGGTATAGCCATCATAGCTCGTCAGCAGCACATGCTGCGCCTCCGCCGTCGGCATGGCGAGATCGAGGAGATCGCGTGTCGAAACCCCTTCCCAGCGATTGTCGTAGCGTGACCAGGTCGTCACGCAATGAATATCGCTGACACGGGTACTTTGCTCTATCGCCTGGAAAGCAGCCCAATCGAGGCTGAGTCGATTTTCCACAAAGCCGATTACATCGAGCCGCCAACTCGACAGAGAAATCTGCGGCTGCACGCCGAGATCGAGCACCGGCCAGTTCTTTACGAGATGCTGCCCCGGTGGCAACCGCTCCGTCTCCGGCCGGCTGACGCGCCCCGTCAGAAACTTGCCCTCCGCCGCCCATCGGCGCTTGGATGTGGTGAGCTTGCTATCGGCGGGAATCTGATCGTCGCTCATGCAGGTGTCCTCTCTGCTGCGCAGAAATAGGATAACCGAGCCAGGCGGGTGTCAAGTCAAGGAACGGCAGATAGCTGACTATATTGCCGCGATAGCGATATGGAACAGCTGCGCCTTGCCCGAGATCGAGTGCCGCCCGGCACTGTCGTTGGAAATCAAAAGGCAATCGCCCACATCAAGCGCCATGCCATCGATTTCGGCATTGCCGCGATGGCAAAGAACCAGATTGGTCCCGGTCTCGAAAGCGACCTCCCTAGGTCCATCTATAGCAACACGCCGCACGGAATGCATAAAACGGCCCCGTCGCGTCATGACATTGAGATCCATGATCGTGCCATCGATCAGCGTCGCCGAAGTCGACGCATCGGCAGCGAAGGGCAGCGGCTCGCTTGCCTGTGTGAGGCGTTCGGGCGCGCGCCCCTCAATGAAGAGCGTCATGCCTTCGCCATCGAGAATGGACAGCGTACGATCGATGCCGGGAAAGACCGAGAACGGCCCGTCCGTGGCGACGGTCGCCATGCTGACGCGCCAGTCGAAGTCGGCAAGTCCGGCGCCAGCGGGCGAAACGGCGATCTCCACCGTTTCCCCGCCGCCGTTTTTCCAGGGCATGCGACGATGATGATCACTGCGGAGAAGCGTGATTTTCGGCATTGCCATCTATTCCTGTCCCATCATTGCAATTCGATTCGGAGTAAACTAAGTTTAGTGGACTAAGTCCATTCGGAGCCTGCCATGGAAACCGTCAATATTCACGAGGCGAAGACGCATTTGTCGCGGCTGATCGAAAAAGCCGCAAAGGGCGAAGCTTTCATCATCGCCAAGGCGGGCAAGCCGATGGTGAAGGTCGTACCCCTCGAAGAGAAAGAGGCACCAAAGAAGCGTCGCATCGGTTTCATGGATGGCCAATTTACCGTCCCCGAAGACTTCGACACGATGATGGCCGATGAAATCGAAGAGATGTTTTATGGGAATCTCAACGATTTCAAAGACATCAAAGAAAAATGAGGCTTCTTGTCGATACGCATATTCTGCTTTGGATGACCGGTATGTCCCAACGATTGCCGGAGAAAGCCCGCAATCTGATTGAAGATATCGACAATACGATTGTATTTTCGACCGTCAGCATATGGGAAGTGGCAATCAAGACCGGACGTGCTCGGGCAGACTTTACCATCGATGCCCGCAAGCTTCGCGAAAATCTGCTCGAAAATGGCTACCAAGAACTTCCAGTTCTGGGTGAACATGCAACTGCGGTCGCGGATCTGCCTGATATTCATAAGGATCCTTTCGACCGAATTCTTGTTGCCCAAGCCTTCGTTGAAGGCCTTTCCCTGATAACCGCCGACAAGACCGTCGCAAGCTACGGCGGCCTTGTGCGGCTGGTCTAGGCCTTAGTTCCCCAGGATGGCAGGCAGGCGCAGGCCCTGCTTCTTGGCCCAATCAAGCGCGATGTCGTAGCCGGCATCGGCATGGCGCATGACGCCGGTCGCCGGGTCGTTCCAGAGAACGCGCTCCAGGCGCGTGGCCGCATCATCCGTACCGTCGGCGCAGATGACCATGCCGGAGTGCTGGGAAAAGCCCATGCCGACACCGCCGCCGTGGTGCAACGATACCCAGGTGGCGCCCGATGCGGTGTTGAGTAGGGCGTTGAGCAGCGGCCAGTCGGAAACGGCGTCCGAGCCGTCCTTCATGGCTTCCGTTTCGCGGTTCGGCGAGGCGACCGAGCCGGAGTCGAGATGGTCGCGGCCGATAACGACGGGAGCCTTCAGCTCGCCGTTCCTGACCATTTCGTTGAAGGCGAGGCCGAGGCGGTGGCGATCGCCGAGACCGACCCAGCAAATGCGCGCGGGCAGGCCCTGGAATGCGATTCGTTCGCGCGCCATGTCCAGCCAGTTGTGCAGGTGCTTGTTGTCAGGCAGCAGCTCCTTCACCTTGGCGTCGGTCTTGTAGATATCCTCCGGATCACCCGAGAGGGCAGCCCAGCGAAAAGGGCCGATGCCGCGGCAGAAAAGTGGGCGGATATAGGCCGGCACGAAGCCCGGGAAAGCGAAGGCGTTTTCGAAGCCCTCTTCCTTTGCGACTTGGCGGATGTTGTTGCCGTAGTCGAGCGTCGGCACGCCGGCATCCCAGAAAGCGACCATGGCTTCGACATGCACCTTCATGGAGGCACGGGCGGCGGCTTCGACGGCCTTCGGATCGCTCTCGCGCTTGGCCCGATGTTCGGCGACCGTCCAGCCGATCGGCAGATAGCCGTTCAGCGGATCGTGGGCGGAGGTCTGGTCGGTGACGATATCCGGACGCGGGCCACCGGCCTTCATGCGCTTTACCAGTTCTGGGAAGATTTCGGCGGCATTGCCGAGCAGGCCGACGGATTTGGCTTCGCCGGCCTTCGTCCACTTGTCGATCAGGGCAAGCGCTTCGTCGAGTGTCTTTGCCTTTTCGTCGACGTAACGGGTACGCAGGCGGAAATCGATGCGGGTTTCGTCTGATTCGACGGCAAGGCAGCAGGCGCCGGCCATGACGGCCGCCAGCGGCTGTGCGCCGCCCATGCCGCCGAGGCCGCCGGTCAGGATCCACTTGCCCTTGAGATTGCCGTTATAGTGCTGGCGGCCCGCTTCGACGAAGGTTTCGTAGGTGCCCTGCACGATGCCCTGCGTGCCGATGTAGATCCACGAACCGGCCGTCATCTGGCCATACATGGCAAGACCCTTCTTATCCAGCTCGTTGAAGTGATCCCAGGTCGCCCAGTGCGGCACGAGGTTGGAGTTGGCGATCAGCACGCGCGGCGCATCCTTGTGGGTGCGGAACACAGCGACCGGCTTGCCGGACTGCACGAGCAGCGTCTCGTCTTCGTTGAGCGTCTTCAGCGTCACAGCGATACGGTCGAAATCGTCCCAGGTGCGGGCGGCGCGGCCGATGCCGCCATAGACGACCAGTTCGTTCGGGTTTTCCGCAACGTCCGGATCGAGATTGTTCATCAGCATGCGCAGCGGCGCTTCGGTCAGCCAGCTCTTGGCGTTGAGCTCGGGACCACGAGGCGCGCGGATCTCGCGGATATTATGGCGTGGGTTGGTCATGTCACATCTCCAAGGAGGGCAGGATGTCGGTTGAAATCGAGGCATTGAGTGCGCCGGAACCGATGAGCTCGCTGGCGGCTTTGAGATCATTTGCCATGTAGCGGTCCTCTTCCAGCGACGGCACGGCGGCGCGGATCGAAGCAATGGCAAGGGTCAGTTCCGGGCTGGTCGTCAGCGGCGCACGCAGCTCGACGCCCTGGGCAGCCGTCAGCGCTTCGATGCCGATGATGCCGAAGAGGTTTTCGGTCATTTGGAGCAGGCGGCGCGCGCCATGACAGGCCATGGAAACATGGTCTTCCTGGTTGGCTGAGGTCGGGGTCGAGTCGACGGAGGCCGGATGCGACATCTGCTTGTTTTCGGACATCAGCGCCGCCGAGGTCACTTCGGCAATCATTAGGCCCGAGTTCAGGCCTGGCTTCTTGGCGAGGAAGGCCGGCAGGCCGTAGCTGAGCGCGGGATCGACGAGCAGCGCAATGCGGCGCTGTGCGATCGCGCCGATTTCGCAAACGGCGATCGCAATCTGATCGGCGGCAAAGGCGACCGGTTCGGCATGGAAATTGCCGCCGGAAACGACAGAATTGTCAGACAGGACAAGCGGATTGTCGGTGACGGCATTGGCCTCGATTTGAAGCGTGCGGCCGACGGAACGCAGAAGATCGAGGCAGGCGCCATCCACCTGCGGCTGGCAGCGGATGCAATAGGGATCCTGCACACGCTCGTCGCCTTCGATATGGCTTTCGCGGATCACCGAACCGGCGAGCAGGCCGCGAAGGGCGGCGGCGGTATCGATCTGGCCCTTATGGCCACGCAGCGTATGGATATCGGGATGGAACGGGGCGGAGGAACCCATCGCCGCATCCGTCGACATCGCGCCGGTAATGAGAGCGGCCTGGGCGGCACGATGGGCACGGAAGAGACCCGCAAGCGCAAGACCGGTCGATACCTGCGTGCCGTTTATGAGTGCCAAGCCTTCTTTGGCGGCGAGCACGACCGGCTTCAAGCCGGCCTTTTCAAGCGCGGCCGCGCCGGAAAGCTGTTCACCGGCATAAAAAGCTTCCCCATGCCCCATCATGACGGCGGTCATATGCGCGAGCGGCGCGAGATCGCCCGAAGCACCGACGGAACCCTTTTCGGGAATGACGGGAACGACGCCCTTTTCGAGCATGCCTTCAATCAGCCGCACGAGTTCCAGCCGAACGCCGGAGGCACCGCGCCCGAGCGAAATGAGCTTCAGCGCCATGATGAGGCGAACGACGTTTTCAGGCAGCGGCTGGCCGACGCCGCAGCAATGCGAGAGGATGAGATTGCGCTGCAGCGTTGCGACATCGGCGCTGTCAATTTTGATGGAAGCCAGCTTGCCGAAGCCGGTATTGATGCCATAAACCGGCGCATTGCCGGCAGCGATCTCCGCGATACGGGCGGCCGCCTTGGCGATGCCGGCATCGAAGGACGCATCGAGCTTAGCCGGCTCACCGCTCCAATAGATCGTCGCCAGCTGCTGCAGCGAGACGGAACCTGGATGGAGAACGACAGTCATCGGTTGAACCTCTTTCCCTTGAAGACATGTGCATGGAGCGGATTGAAGCCGATGCGGTAGACAAGCTCCGCCAGGCTTTCGACATCCCAGATGGCAAAATCGGCCGACTTGCCGGATTCGAGTGTGCCCGTTTCGGAGAGCAGCCCAAGGGCGCGAGCGCCTTCGCGCGTTGCGCCGGCGATGCATTCCTCGACCGTCAGGCGGAAAAGGGTAGCAGCCATATTCATGGTCAGCAGCAGCGAAGTCAGCGGCGAAGTGCCGGGATTGGAGTCGGTCGCAATGGCAATCGAGACGCCCGCATCACGCAGGGCCTGAACCGGCGGCTTCTGTTTCTCGTTGATGGCATAGAAGGCGCCGGGAAGAAGCACGGCAACCGTACCCGCCGCAGCCATTTCCTTGACGCCGTCCTCATCGAGATATTCGACGTGATCGGCTGAAAGCGCACCGTAAGAAGCGGCAAGCTTGGCACCGCCAAGATTGGAAAGTTGTTCGGCATGCAGCTTCACCGGAATACCGAGCGACTTGGCAAGATCGAAGACACGGGCGATTTCCGCCGTGGAAAAGGCGATGCCTTCGCAGAAGCCGTCGACGGCATCGACGAGACCTTCGGCATGCGCCTGTTTCAAGCCGGGCAGCACGACGTCAGTGATATAGTCGCCGTTACGCCCCTTGTACTCAGCCGGGGTCGCGTGCGCACCGAGATAAGAAGTCACAACGCGAACCGGGCGGACTGTCTCCAGCTTGCGCGCGGCCCGCAGCATCTTCAGCTCGGATTCAATGTTGAGGCCGTAGCCCGACTTTACTTCGATTGTCGTTAGGCCTTCGGACAGTAGCGTATCGAGGCGCGGCAAGGCGACGGCGACAAGCTCATCCACCGACAGCGCCCGCGTTGCATTGACGGAGGAGACGATGCCGCCGCCGGCACGCGCGATTTCTTCGTAGCTCGCGCCTTCCAGCCGCATCTCGAATTCGCGGGCACGATTGCCGCCATAGACGATATGCGTATGGCAATCCACGAGCCCGGGTGTCACCCAGCGCCCTTCAAGGTCGATGCTTTCGGCGCCTGACATATCGGGCAGATCGGCTTCGCTGCCGGCAAAGACGATACGGCCGCCCCTGGTCAGGATCGCGCCCTTCTCGATGGTGCCGAGCCGGGCCACGCCCTCTTTCAAGGTCGCAAGGCGAGCATTGCGCCAGACGCGGCTTGCTCCACCGTTTTCCTTGCCATTGTTGGGGCCATCTTCGGAAAAATTATTCCCACCCATCAGCTTTACGCCTTTCCTCGTTGGCTCATAATGTATATACATAATCGAAAGGCTGACAAGAGGGATTTTGGACTCCATGTCCGAAAGGAAAGGGTGAGACCATGACGAGACTTCATGCACGCTCGGCACTGCTTGGCGACGGGTGGCACGAGAATGTGCGGCTGACCCTCGAAGGCGGCCGCATCGCCGAGATCGCGACCGATGTCGCTGCCGAAGCCGGTGATGACAGGCAGAATGTTCTGGTTCCGGCGATGCCGAACCTGCACAGCCATGCCTTCCAGCGCGCCATGGCCGGCCTTGCCGAAGTCCGCGGCCCGGCGAACGACAGCTTCTGGAGCTGGCGCACCGTCATGTACAAATTCGCTCTGTCGATGACCCCGGATCATGTCGAGGCGGTTGCCGCGCAGCTCTACATTGAGATGCTGGAAGCCGGCTTCTCCCGCGTCGGCGAATTCCACTACCTGCATCATGACAAGGACGGCAGCCATTATGCCAATATCGCCGAACTGGCTGAGCGCATCGGCGCCGCCAGCGCCGAAACTGGCATTGCGCTGACGCTGCTTCCGGTTTTTTACGCCCATTCCGGCTTCGGCGGTGCGGCCCCCATTGAAGGCCAGCGCCGCTTCATCAATTCCATCGAAAGCTTCGAAGCCCTCATGGCAGGCTGCCGCGCAGTGACGAGCCGCCTCTCCGGCGCCGAGCTCGGCATCGCGCCGCACAGCCTGCGGGCCGTGACGCCGGAAGAGCTGGCAAAGCTCGTGCCGATCGCCGGCGACGGGCCGATCCATGTCCACGTCGCCGAGCAGGTGAAGGAAGTGGAAGACTGCATCGCCTGGTCGGGTGCTCGGCCGGTGCAATGGCTGCTCGACAATGCACCCGTCAATGAGCGCTGGTGCCTGATCCACGCCACGCACATGACCGAGGATGAGACGCGGCGCATGGCAAGGAGCGGCGCGATCGCCGGACTTTGCCCGATCACCGAAGCCAATCTCGGCGACGGCGTGTTCCCGGCACCGCTATTCTTGGAAGAAGGCGGCCACTACGGCGTCGGTTCCGATTCCAATATTCTCATCTCCGTGCCGGAGGAGTTGCGGCAGCTCGAATATTCGCAGCGCCTGGCGCTACGCGCCCGCAACGTCATCGCAACATCAGGCGGTTCGACCGCCCGCATGCTGTTCGACGGCGCGCTGGCGGGCGGCGGTACGGCTCTCAAGGCGCCGGCCGGCCTTGCCGTCGGCAACCACGCCGACATCGTTTCGCTCGATGTGAGCGCGGTACCCTATCTCTCCGGCGACCGCATTCTCGATCACTGGACGTTTGCCGGTGGCGTCAAGGTCGATCGCGTCTGGACGCTGGGCCGCAAGCAGGTCGAAGGCGGCCGTCATATCAAGCGGGAGGCAATCTCGGCGCGATTCCGCAAGGCGATGGCTGAACTTATCGGTTAAAAACCGCTTTTCCTCCCATTGATTGACCCCTAAATAACTTGCGGGAAATCCCATGTCTCACACGGAACAGATGGGTGGCATGACCACGAGCAAAGAGGCGACCCTCCATCAGCGCATCCTGAGCGATATCGAGGGCCGGATCGTTTCCGGCGCCTGGCCTCCAGGACACCGCATCCCGTTCGAGATGGACCTCGCGGAGCAGTATGACTGCTCGCGCATGACGGTGAACAAGGTGTTGACCCAGCTCGCACGAGCCGGCCTGATCGAGCGGCGAAAGCGTTCGGGCAGCTTCGTCACGCATCCGCAGGCACAATCTGCCGTGCTTGAGATTCACGATATCAAGTCCGAGGTCCTGTCGCTCAATCTGCCCTACTCCCACAGGCTGATAAAGCGTGCCGAGCGGCGCGGGCGGCCGGAGGACGCTCGCAGGCTGCAGTTCGTCGGCTCTATCCCGGTGATAGAGATCACCTGCATCCACTATGCCGGCCCGCGCCCTTTCTGCCTGGAAAACCGTGTCATCAATCTCGACGCGGTGCCGGAAGCGGCGAAGGCCGACTTCGAAACACTGCCGCCGGGCCCCTGGCTGCTCAACCAAGTGCCGTGGAGCACCGCCGAACATCAGATCCGCGCAATATCGGCCGAAGGCGACGCGGCCGCCAACCTCGATATCCAGAAAGGGACGGCATGCCTCGTCGTCGAGCGGCGCACCTGGAGCGCCGCCGGCCCGATAACCCATGTCCGCCTCACCTATCCCGGTGATCGCCACAGTCTCGTGGCACGCTTTACGCCGGCAAGCTGACCATTCCCGGCGCCAACTTAGGGGCGCTGCGGCGACTCTGTCGGCGGCGGAATGAGACTATCGGATTGCCGGACAGGCTGGGCAGGATCGACCAGCAGGATACTGAGCGCAATCAGAACCAGTGCCAGAATCAGGAGGATTCCGATCAAAAGCGGACGAATCGCGGTCATTTCGTTCTCCAATCTCCCCAGCCCAGCGACAAGCGCGATAGGGAATTCGAGATAACCAGCGCAGTCTAACGGTAAACGTTAAGCAATGCTTGATGTTCTGCGAAAAAATGGGCCTTTTCCAGGAATTTCTGCCCGCGCCGAATGGGATGGCAATCTCACGCTTGTTTGAATGGCGGCTGATGGAAGCGGCGCATAGGATCACAATGTAGACGGCTTCGAAGCCACCCCGCGGCTTCCGTCGACCAATTCCAACCTTCTTATCACGCACGTTCGGCGCATCGCGCGGCCGATATCTCAAGGGAGACCCCACCCATGGATCGCAAACGTCTGATCGCGGCTGCGCTGACGCTCTCCGTCGCCATGCTTGCCGCGTTGCAAAGCGCCGAGGCTGCCGAGCGTGTGAGGGTGCGTGGCACCGTGGAAAGCCTCGATGGCGACACGCTCAAGGTCAAGTCCCGCGACGGCAAGGACATGACAGTCGCGCTGAAACCCGGCTGGAACGTCGGCGGCGTCGTCAAGGCCGCCGTCAGCGACATCAAGCCTGGCGACTTCGTCGGCATCGCCTCGCAGCCGACCGACAGCGGCATCAATGGCGCGATCGAAGTCGTCATCTTCCCGGCCTCGATGAAGGGAACCGGCGAAGGCGACCGCCCCTGGGATTCAGCGCCGAACAGCTCGATGACCAACGCCACGGTCGCCAATGCCGTGACGTCCGTCAGCGGCCCGACATTGACCCTCACCTACAAGGGCGGCGAACGCAAGATCAAGATCCCGGATGGCACGCCCGTCGTGACTCTGACGTCGGCAACCAAAGCCGATCTGAAGCCCGGCGCCGGCGTCTTCATCACCGGCGAGCAAACCGGCAAAACCACCGTCTCCGCCGATCGGGTTGCCGTCGGCCTCAACGGCACCGTGCCGCCGATGTGATCGCTTCGATCCAGCAACTCCTTTTCCCTTGTCGATGTCGGCGAACGACTGATACGCCGTGTCGTCGGCTCGACGCCATATGACGACGGCCGATAGTTATTCGCCGACATGCAGCATGGCCTCGGCCAACGAAATGTCCGACTTGATCTCCCGCGTCGACATCGACGTCACGGTATGCCGGACGCCCGGCAGCCGGTTGAGCTCCTGCCGAAGCAACCGGTCGAGCGCCGCCATATCGGTCGCCAGAATATGCAAGAGATAATCCGCCTCGCCCGTTGTCGCATGACAGCGCCAAATCAGAGGATGGCGGCGTACGGCGGCTTCGAAGGCATCGAAGCGCTCGACATCGATCGACACCTGCACGAAAGCCTCCAGCCCGAAGCCGAGCTTGGCCGGGTCGAGAAGCGTCCTGTATCCCCGGATCACACCCGCTTCCTCCAGCGCTTTTACGCGCTTCCAGCATGGCGTCTTGCTGAGACCGGCCAGATCGGCAAGCGCAGCAAATGAGAGGCGGGCATCAGCCTCCAGCGCGGTAATGATCTTACGATCTAAGGCATCCAACTCCATCGTTCTCTCCATAGCCGCACAGATGATCGATCGTACTCTATTTCCTCCGAAATGGATGACAAATAGGAACAATGTTCAAGCTGAATTTCGTATCCTTGAAAGCGAGCAAATATGCTGGGCCGAAGGCCGGAACAAAGGGGACGAAGATGCAGAAGAAAGACTATTATGCGCGCATCGAGGCGCCCGAAATGCGCGACTATGGCGTCTACCTGCAGTGCGACAAGCTGCTCGCCTGTCAAAAGCCGCTGAACGGCATGGTCAACGGCGACGAACTGCAGTTCCAGATCGTCCATCAGGTCGAAGAACTCTGGATGAAGCTGATGGCCTATACGCTGGTCGATGTCATCGGCTTCATGGAGGAGCGCAACACGCATCGCGTCGTGACCCTTATGGGCCGCGTGCACCGGATCATGCGCATGATGACGACCCAGCTCGATCTTCTGGAAACCATGTCCCCGAAGGAATATCAGCAAATCCGTCTGCAACTCGGCAATGGCAGCGGCCAAGAATCGCCCGGCTTCGGGTTTCTGCTGCGCATGCCACCGGATCTCTGGCACGCCTTCAAGGCGAACTATCTCGATGCCGCCGGCCTGACGGTCGCGGATATCTATGACGACAAATACGATCACGGCGACAGCTACGTCGTGGCCGAAGCGCTGGTCGAGTATGACGAACTGTTCCAGAAATTCCGCGCCAATCACATCTATCTGATCCAGCGTTCCATCGGCCTCGGCTCTAAATCGTTGAAAGGTCGTCCCGTGGAGCTGCTGCAGGCCGGCACGCGCCATCGCTTCTTCCCCGATCTGTGGGATATTCGCCACGAAATGACCGATCGCTGGGGTGGCCAATATGGCGTCGTCCGCGATTCCATTTCCAAGCACGACGCGGCCGAATAGGTTCTAACCGGCGACCGCCTTCCGCCGCTTCGATGGCGGAGGCCGCCCGGACAAGATTAAGCGAGCTGCGCCAAGCCTCGGCTCTCACGCTCCAGGACGACGCATCGACCCGCCATGGGCAAAATGACACCGTCTCGCCGCTCGCAACCCCCTGGTTGATCCAACCTTCCCTTCACAGACGCAGGCATTGCCAGCGCCGTCCACCCCGACACCAGTCTCCTAAAGCGCGTCGCGATCTTTCAGAGTCGTTTCCCGCGCTTTAGGTCTTTGATTTTGTGCATGTCGTTGTCGCAAAACCGCTGCACACTTTTGCGCGACATGCTTTAGCAAACGACCGGCAGGCCACAGCCTCGGCCGAAAGCGATGCAATGACCATTGAAATATAGCCTATTGCATAATTTTGATATCAGTCATATTTATTTAGTAGTCTCACAGCACGATCCTCCCGGAGCCCCACATGACACAAGTACAGGAAGCAGCAGCACAGGGGCGCGCATGGCAGTTTGCCAGCCGCGACGAGGACGATCGTCCGAGCCTTCCGGAAGTCAATGCCACGGTTAAGGTTCCTCACGGCGGCAGCTGGATTCGGCGCCTGATGGCTTTCGTCGGTCCCGGCTACATGATCTCCGTCGGCTATATGGACCCCGGCAACTGGGCGACCGATCTCGCCGGCGGCGCGCAGTTCGGCTATACGCTTCTCACCGTCATCATGCTGTCGAACCTGATGGCGATCCTGCTGCAGGCGCTTTCCGCAAGGCTCGGCATCGCCACCGGCCGTGATCTCGCCCAAGCCTGTCGCGATCACTATCCACGGCCGGTCAATCTGGCACTGTGGTTCGCCTGTGAACTCGCCATCATTGCCTGCGACCTAGCCGAAGTCATCGGTACGGCGATCGCATTGCAGCTGCTCTTCGGAATTCCGCTGATCGGCGGCGCGCTGATCACCGCGCTCGACGCATTTTTGTTGCTGCTGCTGATGAGCAAAGGCTTCCGCTACCTCGAAGCTTTCGTCATCGCGCTGCTGACCGTCATCGCCATCTGTTTTGCCATCCAGATCGCCGCGGCCGCACCGCCGGTGGCCGCGATCCTCCAAGGCTTCATCCCCTCGCCCGAAATCGTCACCAATCACGAGATGCTCTATATCGCCATGGGTATCATCGGCGCGACGGTCATGCCGCACAATCTCTATCTGCATTCCTCCATCGTCCAGACCCGCGCCTACAAACGCACTGAAGAGGGCCGTCGCGATGCGATCAAATGGGCAACCATCGACAGCACCGTCGCCCTGATGCTGGCGCTCTTCGTCAATGCCGCGATCCTGATCGTCGCAGCTGCCGCCTTCCACACCAGCGGCCATTCCGACGTCGCCGAGATCGGTCAGGCCTACGAGCTGTTGTCGCCGCTGCTCGGCCTCGGTATCGCCTCCACCCTTTTTGCGATCGCATTGCTCGCATCCGGACTCAACTCGACCGTAACGGCGACCCTTGCCGGCCAGATCGTGATGGAAGGCTTTCTCCGGCTCAGGATTCCGCACTGGGCAAGGCGACTTTTGACCCGCGGCCTCGCAATTATTCCGGTTGTGTGTGTGACCGCCATTTATGGTGAAAAAGGCACTGCGAACCTGCTTGTGCTGAGCCAGGTCATACTCTCGATGCAACTGCCCTTCGCCGTCATTCCCCTGGTCCAATTCGTCACGAATCGCGAGAAAATGGGCAGTTTCGTCATCCCCAGAAGCGTCGCGGTTCTCTCGTGGATAGTCGCCGCGATCATCCTGGCGCTGAACTTCAAACTGCTCTACGACACCATCTTCGGTTGACGAATCATCTTGAACGCGCAAATCTCGCCCTGTGGATGATCACGGCAGTTAACCGACTCGTAATATTTGCCTAGATTCTGCCATGATTTGCCCTAGTTTGGGCCCACCGCAATCTGCAGGGTTCCTCACTTCATGGCCGAAAGTCCATTGCGCGTTCAATTTCCTGCAGAGGCTGCGATCCAGGCGCGGCCGCATCACGATTTTCATATTCCCTTTCTGCCGCGCTCTGCCCATCTTCGTCACCTGATCGTCATCGGTCTCGCAGGCACTGCCTCCTTCGGCCTGCTCGCCACCGTGCTCTATCCCCTGCTGGCGCGTCACACGATCGAACGGGCGACGCCGGTGCGCACGGCCCAGCTCGCGCGCTCTCAGCCAGCCATGCGCAAAGCCAGCCGGCTGGCGGCAAAACAGCGTTTCGACGGCGCCCGCTTTGCGCAGGTGGCCGAAAAACTATCCAGCGGCGAAACCCGCATTTTCACCTATCATCGCACGACGCTGGTCTTCAAATCCGACGAAACCGCCCTGGCGCGTGACGGCGGGGGCGCCATCAGTGCCTCCTACGGCGACGAGCGAGCCGACAATGTGGCATTTTCGCCGCCTTCGCTTTCCGATATCCGCCACGGCATCTATCCGCAGACCACGCATTACGATGCCGTGCGCCGCTCTCGCTTTCCGGTTCGCGGCGTACCGTTGAACGTCAGCGTATCGCGCGCGACGACCGGCGAAGCCGGGCGCGAGTTCCACAGGCTCGTATCCATGCCGAAGGACAAGCAGGATCTGCAGGATATCCTGGCGTCTGCGGGCCTCGGCAGCGATGCCGGCGACGAGCTGCAGCGCGCGCTGGAAACCGATACGGTTTCTCCCGGCGACAGCCTCGAGCTGCTGCTTGAGAAAAAAGGACCCAATGCCAGACCGAAGCTGATCATGGCGCGCCTCAGCGGCGACAAGACGCCGGAGCGCGTCGTTGCCCGCGATGATGCCAACGGCTTTGTTCCGATGGCCAATGACAGGCTGTTTTCCACGCTCTACAGCGAAAGCCAGGCAGACGCTCCATCCTCGACAGAGGTCGCCGCGGTCGATTTGAAGGGTGTCGACGAGAGCGACGAGCAGGCAGTCAGCGACAAGCTCGAAAGAGCCGGCCTGACCAAGGAGTATGCTTCACAGCTTATCAAGCTCGCCAAGGCCAAGGGCATTTCGCTCACCAGCATCGACGATGCTCCCGATAGCGTCGATCTGCTCTTCCGCAAGTCGGACGACGGCCGGAACGAGCTGATGTTCATCGAATTCCATGCCGATGGCGACACGCATCGCTTCTATCTGCATAAGAACGAAGGCGAAGGCTCTTCGGAATTCTATGACGAGCGCGGCCGCTCGATCGCCAAGTCGCTCGTGCATCGGCCCGTGCCGAACGGCACGCTCGGCGATGGTTTTGCCTGGCGCATCCATCCCATTCTCGGCGTGAAGAAATTCCACAACGGCGTCGATTTCCGTGCGCCGATGGGAAGCCCCATCCAGGCCGCCGGCGACGGCGTCGTCGAAAAGATCTCCTGGGAAACCGGCTACGGCAAATATGTCCGCATCCGCCACGACGGCGGCTACGAGACCACTTATGCCCATATTTCGGCAACGCCGTCGGATCTTCGCGTCGGCCAGCGCGTCACCCAGGGCCAGGTCATCGCCTATGTCGGCTCGACGGGCTACTCCACCGGCCCGCACCTCTATTACGAGCTGCGCGTCAACGGCCGTTACGAAAATCCGCTGACAGCGCAATTGCCCGCCGGCACCAATCTGACCGGCAAGTCCCTCGACAGCCTGCGCTCACAGGTCAGCCATGTCGAGAACATCATGAGCTACCTCGATGTTCCGCCGGCTCACGGCAATCCCTCCGCGCCCTTCGCCAACTTCGAGCAGGGGCCGAGCTTCGGGCCGAATTCAGGATCGGACTTCGGACCGAATTTGGGATCGGGCTTTGGACCGAGCCATTTCGGCGCGCCGTCTCCATAAGCCGGCCAGAAATCCGCACGAACGTCCTTCCCGATCCTTGCAAGCCCGATTCCCGCGAGCGGCAATGGCGCCTCGATGACGAATGCGATAACAATCCTTCTGTATTTCGCCGTGGAGAAGATATCGCCGCGCACTGTCTGACGCGATGCCGGATATCCTCATGTGGTAACCTGCAAGGAGCAGAAATTGGCGCGCAAGCCGTTGCCGGAACCAAAGCCCATGCTGCCGAATGAAAGCAGGCGTCTGCGCGCCGATGCGCGACGCAACTATGACAAGCTGATCGAAGTTGCAGCACAAGCTTTCGCCAGCCACGGCACCGCCGCCTCCCTGGAAGACATAGCTCGCCGCGCGGATGTCGGCATTGGCACGCTCTATCGCCATTTTCCGAGCCGGGAACATCTGGTGGAAGCGGTTTATCATCACGAAGTCGAAGCACTGTGTGATGCCGCCGAAGAACTTTCACGCGAGCGCCCACCGGATGAAGCTCTGGAGGAATGGATGCATCGCTTCGTCGGTTACATCGCGACGAAGCGGGGCATGGCCGACAGCCTGCGCATCCTTTTCAACAGCAATTCCAAGCTCTTCGCCGACAGTTACGGCAAGGTGCCGGTCGCGCTCGCAAGTCTCATCGACCGCGCAGTCGCCGCCGGCGCGATCCGCACCGACGTCGACAGTACCGACGTGCTGCAGGCACTTTCCGGCACCTATTCCATGCCCGATTCACCGGAATGGTACGATCGATCCCGCCGCCTCGTACGCCTCCTGATGGACGGGTTGCGCTGGGGTGCGCGCAAGGGCTGATAATCCGGGCAGGGCCTTCTTATATCTTCCGGAACAAAGACATGCCGGTTCGGTTTCGTTTGAATATCTCGAGCCGTCTCCTGCAACTCATCTCAGGAAATCCAACCATGTCCGAAAGAGCAGTCAAGATCCCTGGTCCGGATCATCCGATCACAATCGAGGACAAGCACGCCCATGTCATCGTCTCCGTCGCCGGCAAGGTGATCGCCGATACGCATGAGGCGTTGTCGCTCAAGGAAGCATCCTATCCGGCCGTCATCTATATCCCGCGCAGGGATGTCGACATGTCGCTGCTGGAAAAGACGAGCCACGAAACCTACTGCCCCTACAAGGGCGAATGCTCCTATTACAGCATTCCGGCCGGCGGCGAGCGCTCGGTGAACGCCATTTGGAGCTATGAAAACCCCTATGCGTCCGTCAGCCGGATCAAGGATTACATGGCCTTCTATCCCGATCGCGTCGATTCCATCGATGTGAGAACTTAAAGCGCAAGGCCACTCGCGGCGTCGAAGACATAGACCTGCTCCGGGCTCACCGAGACATTCAGCGGCTGCCCATAGCGCACCGGCGCCTCGCCATCGACAACGGCCGTCACCTGTTCGCCGGCAAGGTCGAAGAGCACGTGCGTCTGGGCGCCGGTCGGCTCGACCAGCAGCGTCTGACCCGTAAGGGGTGAACCGGCACTTGCAAGGCTAAGATGCTCGGGCCTCAAACCAACCTTCACGCTCTGGCCCGCCTTTACCATGCGTTCCCCGGCAATGCGGATCGGCGTGCTGTCCTTCAGCCGCACGGCCGGCGCGCCATCGACACCCTCGACCGTGCCGTCGAGGAAATTCATGGCCGGCGAGCCGATGAAGCCGGCGACGAAGAGGTTGGCCGGCTTGCGGTAAAGCTCGATCGGCGTGCCTTGCTGTTCGATCCGGCCCTGGTTCAACACCACGATCCGGTCGGCCAGCGTCATCGCCTCGATCTGGTCATGGGTGACGTAGATCGAAGTGGTCTGCACCTTCTGATGCAGTGCCTTGATCTCGGAGCGCATCTGCACGCGCAGCTTCGCATCGAGGTTGGAAAGCGGCTCGTCGAACAGGAAGACGGCGGGATTGCGCACGATGGCGCGGCCCATGGCGACGCGCTGGCGCTGACCGCCGGAAAGCTGCGCCGGTTTGCGGTCGAGCAGCTTGGTAAGATCGAGCATGCGCGCGGCTTCATTGACACGCTGCTCGATCACCTGTTTGGTCTCGCCCGAGAGCTTCAGGTTAAAGCCCATATTCTCGGCAACCGTCATATGCGGATAGAGCGCGTAGGACTGAAAGACCATGGCGATATTGCGCTCGCGCGGCGTCATGGCGTTGACCACCTGCCCGCCGATCGACACGTCGCCATCGGTGATTTCCTCCAATCCGGCGATCATCCGCAGAAGCGTGGATTTGCCGCAGCCGGAGGGGCCGACGAGGGCGATGAACTCTCCGTCCTCGATCGAAAGCGAGATATCGTGAATGACGGTCAGCGCCCCATAGGCCTTGTGGATGTTGTGCAGTTCGACGGATGCCATGTTGTTGTGCTCCGATGAGAGCAATTCCAGGAAAAGTGTGAAGCGGTTTTCCGTCCGGAATTGCGTCAAAACAAAAAGATAGAGCGGTCCAGAGTTTCCATGAAAGCTGAACCGCTCTAGGCTCAGGATTTCACGGCGCCAGCGGTGAGGCCAGCAATGATGTGCTTCTGCGCCAGGAAGAAGACGATGATCGTGGGCAGGATGGTCAGCGTGATGAAGGCGAGCACCAGCTCCCATTCCGTGCCGAATTCGCCGCTATAGACCATCATGCCGAGCGGCCAGGGATAGATCGAATCCGAGTTCAACATGATCAGCGGCAGGATATAGCTGTTCCAGCTGCCGACGAAGGAGATGATGCTGACGGTCGCGATGATCGGCCGCGAAAGCGGCAGCGAGATGTGCCAGAAGAAGCGGATATAGCCGCAGCCATCGACAAAGGCCGCCTGGAACAATTCTTCCGGGAGGTTTCGAAAATAGTTCCGGAAGAGCAGGATGCTCATGCCGAGGCCGAACGCCACCTGCGGCAGCACGACGCCCCAATAGGTGTTGAGCAGGCCGAGATCGCGAATGCGGATGAAGAGCGGCAGGATCGCAGTCGCCGCCGGAAACATCAGGCCGATCAGGAAATAGTTCAGCAGGAAGTTCGAGCCGAAGAATTTCACATGCGCGAAGGCGAAGGCGGCCATGGCCGAAACCGACAGCGTCAGGAACACTGTCAGCACGGCGATGATCAGGGAATTCATCATCTGCCGCCAGTAGCGGTCGCCGAACAGAATGCCGGTATAATTTTCGAAATGCCATTCGGCCGGCAGACCAAACGGGTTGGTACGGAGATCGCCGAGTGTCTTGAAGCCGCCGAGCGCGGTCGTCAGCAGCGGGATCAGCACGATCGCGGCAATGATGGTCAGCGACACATAGAGATAGATCTTCGTGCCGGTGGTCAGTCGAACGGATGAGGCCAGATCAGTCATTGCGCATAAATATCCGTTTGTAGCCGAAGGCGAGGGTGACGCAGATCACGAACAGCACGACGCCAACGGCGCTGCCGAGTCCGACCTGCATGCGGGTGACGCCGAAATTGTAGAGGAAGGTCACCATCGTCTGGGTCGAGTTGAACGGGCCGCCGCCGGTGAGCGGCATGATCATGTCGAAGAGCTGCAGCGATCCGACGACGGCGAAGAAGACGGAAAGGCGCAGCGTCGAACCGAGCAATGGCAGCGTCACGTAGCGGAACTTCTGCCAGCCGGTAGCGCCGTCGATCTCGGCCGCCTCTAGCACGCTCTTGTCCAGCGACTGCATGCCGGCGATGAACAGCATCATGTGGAAGCCGAAATATTTCCATACGATCACGCCGAGCACGGCATACATCGCGAGATCCTTATCGGCGAGCACGTAGGGCGTCGGCGTGCCGAGGAAATGCGCGATCGCGGCAAACAGGCCGTAGTCGCCGTCATAGACGAAGCGCCAGATCAGACCGGCGGCCACTTCGGCCAGCACGTAAGGCAGAAAGAAGATCAGCCGGAAAAGAACGACGCCGCGAATGCGGTGCGCCAGCATCGTCGCCAGCCAAATGGCAAGCGGCACCTGGATGGCGATCGACACGACGATGATCAGTGCATTGTTCTTTAGCGACGTCAGGAAGGCGCCGTTTTTGAAGAGAACCTGGAAATTGCGCAGCCCGACGAACTCGGTCGGCGGCCCGTAGCCATTCCAGCGATAGAGGCTGTACCAGGCCGCTTCTCCCATCGGCAGGATGACGAAGATGGTGAAAAGCAGCAGCGCCGGTGGCAGGAACAGCAGGATGACGGGCAGGCGGCCACGCGCAGCCGGCGATTTTCGCTTCGCAGCCGGTTTCGCTCTTGCAACGGAGGGCATAGTGGTCGTGGCACTGACATCGGTCATGGGCAGTCTCGACGATTGCAGTTCAAAGAAGAACCGGCGCCGGCACAAGGGAGCGGCCGGCGCCGGAGGGCGCTAGAGCTGGTCCTGCTCGAAGGCATCCTGGACCTGCTGCGCGCCATCCTTGGGCGAAATCTGGCCGGAGACGATGCCGACAGCTACATCGTTGACGACGCGGCCGACCGAGGGGCCGAGATCCTGATCGAAGAAGTTCTGATGCCAGGTCGAATGCGCCAGCTGGTCGGCAGCCTCATGCATCAGCGGACCCTTGACGCCATCTTCGGCGCCGACGGCAACCGGGATGATCATGCCGGCTTGCGCCATGCTGCGCTCGTTTTCGGCATTGGTGAGATAGGCGAGGAAATCGAGCGCCTCGGGCGGGGCTTTCTTGGTGACGGCCCAGCCGTTCAGCCCGCCGAGCGTATCAGTCGGAAGGCCGGCACCGCCGGTCACGGCCGGGAAGGCGAAGCGGCCGATATTGTCATCCGCTAGGCCCTTGCCGTTCCCGGAATTGGTGCGCTGGTTGGCAACCGTATTTTCGAAGCCGAGGATCATTGCAGCCTTGCCGTCGCCGAAAACGCCGAGCGCCTGCGGCCATGTGGTGCCGAGATAGCCGGGCTGGAAAGGTTCGAGCTTGCCGAGTTCGGCAAGCTGCTCGCCAGCCTTGATGATCGCCGGATCGTTGAAGCCGTTGCCCTTGCCGTTCTTGGCATCGCTGAAGACCTGCTGACCGCCGTCGCGCATCACCAGATAGCTCCAGTAGAAATGGATCGGCCATTTCTCCCCGCCGCCGCCGGCGATCGGCGCGATACCGGCAGCCTTGATCTTTTTGACTGCGGCCAGATAATCGTCCCAGGTCTTGATAGCGCTCGCATCGACGCCAGCCTTGGCGAACAGCGCCTTATTGTAGAAGAAGGAAACCGTGCCGAGCTTATACGGAACGGCGCTGATTTTGCCGTCGAAGGTCAGGCCCTTGACGGCAGCCTGATTGTAGCTCTTGAGCCAGGCGCCATCCTTCGCGTTCATTGCCGAAGTCAGGTCCAGCAGCGTGCCGGTCTGCTGCTGTTGCTTCAGCACACCACCGCCCCAACTGAAGAAGAAATCGGGCGCGTCCTTCGATTGCAGCAATGTCGGCAGCTTTGCCTTGAAAGCCTCATTGGCAAGGAACTGCATTTCGATCTTCGTGCCGGGATGCTTGGCCTCATACTGATCCGCGATCTTGCGCCAGACGGCGACATAATTCGGATCGGTTTCCAGATGCAGCCATTTGACGACTGTGTCGGCAGCGGCACCCGTCGCGCCGGCGAGAATCGCCAGTCCGGTCGTGGCGGCGACAGCCGCGATGCGAAGGGCTTTGGCCCCACGTAGATGGATCATGATTTTCTCCTCCCAAGGGAACCAAGAGCCTCAAATATTTTTTCCCTTATGCGGAATAATTCAACGGAGCTTTGCTGAAATGTCAACCGCAAACGTTAAATTTTCGGCAGACCGCCTGCGAAATGGCTTGACATTGGGCAAAGGCCATAGGCTATTTAATTCGCATTCCGTTAAAAATATCAGGCCGCAGCCGAGCGGGTCCGTCATTCGGCGCCATTCTCATGAAAACAGCAGATCCCGAGCTTATGCGGGCGATAAACCGCTTCAATGTGCTGGATACGATCCGGCGAGCGGGCTCCATCGCACGTATCGAAATCAGCGACCGCACCCAGCTTTCGACCACTACAGTGTCGGCGATCACCGCGTCGCTGCTGGATGACGGGCTGATCCTGGCTCGCACCGAAGGCGACCTGCGCGAGGCGGCAGCCCGCGGCCGGCCCCGCGTCATGCTGGAACTCAATCCGGATGCCGCACGCGTCGTCGGCGCGAAAATTGCCGCCAACCGCATGGTCTTCGTGGTGACGGACTTTTGCGGCGAGGTTCTCTCGACGCTGACACTGGCGCTGCGTGTCGACCGGCAGCCGATCGGCGTCATCGCCGATCTCCTGGAGGATGGCGTGCGCCGCTGCGTCGTCGATGCCAATCTCGCGCTGGACGAGATCGATTCCGTCTGCCTCGGCCTGCCTGGTGTCGTCGAGCACCGCACCGGCCATGTCCGCACCAGTCCGATCTTTCGCGAGACGGGAGTCGATTTCGCCAAGGAAATGTCCGAGCGGCTGGGCGTGACCACTATCGTCGAAAGCGATGCACATGCCATCACGCTTGCGCATCACTGGTTCGGCAAGGCCAGGGACCTGGACGACATGGTGCTGGTGTCGCTAGAGCAGACGCTGGGCCTGGGTGTTCTGCATGGCGGCCAGCTCTTTCGCGGCGCCGGCGGCCTCAGCCACAATCTCGGCGATCTCGTTCTCGGCATGGGACCACAGGGGATCATTCGTCTGGCAAGCCTTGCCGGCGAAAGCGCCATTCTCGGCGACCAGCCCAGCGGCCGTTTTGCCGAAGCCATCCGCCTCGGGCGCGGAATGGCGCATGCCAAGACGCTGATCGATGCCGAGGATGTCTCGCTGATCAATGCTGCCATTCGTGCCGGCGAAGCCTGCGGCATGGCGCTCGCCAACATCGTCACGCTGTTTGCCCCGCCGCGCGTCATTCTCGTGGGCTCGAGCCTGGCGCTCGGCCAGCCCTTCCTCGACAGCCTGCGGGAGGCCTATTCACTGGCTATTCCGCCATCGATAAGGGGCGTGACCGAACTGGTTTTCGACCAGTCCACCGACGAGACCTGGGCGCAGGGTGCCGCCGTCGTCGCACTGCGGGAACTCTACGAATCGCCTTGGGGAACGACGGGACCGGCACCGGCCCTGTGATTTCGCAAGACAGCAAAGACAATTCATCTGGAGGAATCTTATGAACAAGGTCGGCATCGGCATCATCGGCTGCGGGAACATTTCCGGCGCCTATCTCACCGCCATGAAATCCTTTCCCATTCTCGACATCAAAGGTGTCGCCGACCTCAATCGCGAGCTCGCCGAGGCAAAGGCCGCTGAATTCGGCCTGAAAGCGGTCGACATCGCCACGCTGCTGGCGGACCCATCGATCGAGATCATCGTCAACCTGACCATTCCGAAGGCACATGTCGCCGTCGGTCTGCAGGCGCTCGAAGCCGGCAAACACACTTATTCGGAAAAGCCGCTCGGCATCAATTTCGCCGAAGGCAAGAAGCTGGCGGATGCCGCTGCCGCCAAGGGGCTGCGCATCGGCGCTGCCCCCGATACCTTCCTCGGCGGCGGCCACCAGACGGCGCGCGCCATCATCGACGAGGGCGCGATCGGCATCCCGGTCGGTGGCACCGCTACCTTCATGTGCCCGGGCCATGAGCGCTGGCATCCGAATCCGGCTTTCTATTATGAAGTCGGCGGCGGCCCGATGCTCGATATGGGTCCCTATTACATTACCGATCTGGTCAACCTGCTCGGCCCCGTTTCCCAAGTCGCCGGTTTTGCCGTCACCCCGCGCAAGGAGCGCATCATCACCAGCGAACCTCGTAATGGCGAGCGCATCCCCGTGCATGTGCCGACGCATGTTGCCGGCGTCATGGCCTTTGCCAATGGCGCAGTGGTCCAGATCGGCATGAGCTTCGATGTCGCCGGCCACAAGCATGTGCCGCTCGAAGTCTACGGCACCGAAGGCACGCTGATCGTGCCCGATCCCAACCGGTTCGGTGGGCCGGTGGAGTTTCTGAAGAAGGGCGGCGAATTTGCCGAGCGCGAGATCACCGCGCCCTATGCCGACGGCAATTACCGTTCGCTCGGCGTCGCCGATCTGGCGCACGCCATCCGCTCGAACCGTCCGCACCGCGCCAATGGCAGCCTGGCGCTGCATGTGCTCGAGGTCATGGAAGCCTTCCAGACGGCTTCCGATACGGGTCGCACGGTCCCCATCACGACGCAAACGGAGCGTCCCGCCCCTCTGTCCGAATCCCTGGTGGATGGGCAGATCGGCCGCTAACCAAGTAATTTCAGGAGGATTATCATGCGTGAAGCACTTATCGTCTGGGGCGGCTGGAGCGGCCACGAACCGCAGGAATGCGCCCACATCATCCGCGACATGCTGGAAGAGGACGGTTTCAAGGTCTATCTCGAAAACAGCACTGAGGCCTTTGCCGACCCTTCGATCCATGATCTCAGCCTGATCGTGCCGATCGTTACCATGTCGAAGATCGAGAAGGAGGAGGTCAAGAACCTTGCCGCTGCGATCGAAAACGGCGTTGGCATCGCCGGATATCATGGCGGCGCTGGCGATAGTTTCCGCGAAAGCGTCGAATACCAGTTCATCATCGGCGGCCAGTGGGTCGCCCATCCCGGCAACATCATCGACTACACGGTCAATATCACCCGCCCGGACGATCCGATCATGGAGGGGATCACCGATTTCCCCTACACGTCGGAGCAATATTACATGCATGTCGATCCCTCCAACGAGGTACTGGCGACCACCACCTTCACCGGCGATCATGCCTACTGGATCGACGGCGTCGTCATGCCGGTCGCATGGAAGCGCAAATACGGCCAGGGCCGCGTTTTCTATTCCTCGCTCGGACATCAGGCCAAGGAATTCGACGTCCCGCAGATGAAGACCATCTTCCGCCGCGGCGCCAACTGGGCGGCGCGCTAAAGCCTGTCCATTTCGAAAACTGCCGCTCCTCATAATGCTTGAGGGGCGGTTCTGCGTCGGTAAACGATGGCGGCGCGAGCGAGCGCATGGCAGATTTCACCGTTTAGAGCAAATGATAAGCAGGCAGGGTTGACGCCCGTGAATGGAGCTTGGACATGAGCTCCATCCCGCATCCTGCCATCGATCACCTTCCCTATTCACCACTGGATATTGCAGATCCTGCCTCGCACACAGTGCCAGGCTCCGAAGCGCACGACTGTTCGGACGGGCGATCAGGCTCCGTCCGGCCATGATGCGAGTGGACGCATCGAAAGGGGCACCAGCCTCCATTTGCAATTCCGATCAATTGCTTACCAGATCGATAATAAATCGCTAAAGCACGCCGGAGACGAGATTCATGAAGCGAAACTGAAATGCGGTCAGTTTTCGTTTGACATTCCTTTATCTTCATTTATCGTCATTCTTGTTTCGGTTTTCGCGTGAGGGATGCAAATCGAAACAAGGGGAGGAGTAATTGTCCGAAAATCAGATCGATACGGAAAACGGCTTGGTTTGCGGCATCGGCCGCACCGCCATTGACCTCGCGCGGCACCATTCAAGCCGATGCGATATTTCCGCAAACAGATCGGCACAATCCACCTCCCGACAACCATAATCTCAGCAATAGACACCGCCCGGCGACGGCATTTCCGGACGGATCAGTCTCTTCGCGATCCTCGCGGCAGCATCGATATGCGGCGCATGGAAGGAATCTATCGTGCTTGAACTCAGGGGCGTATCGAAGTCTGTCGGCGGCGAAACGCATATTGCGGAAACAAATCTGACGCTGCAGCGCGGCACGCTGAACGTGCTGCTGGGACCGACGCTGTCTGGCAAGACGTCGCTGATGCGGCTGATGGCCGGCCTCGACAAGCCGACCACTGGCACGATCCATGTCGACGGCGCCGATGTCACCGGCCAGCCGGTGCAGCGCCGCAACGTCGCCATGGTCTACCAGCAATTCATCAACTATCCCGCCATGACTGTCTACGACAACATCGCCTCGCCGATGCGATTGAGCGGCAAAAGTGCCGCGACCATCGACCAGGAAGTGAAAAAGGCAGCCGATCTTTTGCGCCTCGGCCCCTTCCTTGATCGCCTCCCCTTGAGCCTTTCCGGCGGCCAGCAACAGCGTACGGCGCTGGCGCGCGCCATCGTCAAGAATGCCGGGTTGGTGCTGCTGGACGAACCGCTTGCCAATCTCGATTACAAGCTGCGTGAGGAGCTGCGCGCCGAACTGCCGAAGATTTTTGCCGAATCCGGCGCGATTTTCGTCTACGCTACCACTGAACCGTCCGAAGCGCTGCTTCTCGGCGGCAATACGGCGACCCTGGCGGAAGGCCGCATCACGCAATTCGGGCCGACGATCGATGTCTTCCGCAATCCCCGGGACCTGATTACCGCCACCACCTTTGCCGATCCGCCGCTGAACACGATCGCGCTCGACAAGCGCGGCCGCGAATTCGTGCTTGATGGCAATATCCACCTGCCCGTACCAAAAGGTTTGGAAGACCGGCCGGACGGCCGCTACACGATCGCCTTCCAGCCGCATCATCTCGCGCTCGCACCGCAGATGCCGGAAGCCGTCGCCGCCCCGGCGCGTGTCATGGTGACCGAGATCACCGGCTCGGAGAGCTTCATCCATATCGATTTTGCCGGTCAGCGCTGGGTGATGCTGACGCAGGGCGTGCAGGATATCGATGTCGACGATGCGATCGATGTCTATATCGATCCGCGCCACATCATGGTCTTCGACACCGATGGCGCCGCCGTCGCTCCCGCCCTGCAACAAGCCGCCTGAGGAGAGACAATGGCCCGCATCGATCTTGACCACATCAGGCACGCGTACAATGACCACCCCAAATCCGACGCCGATTATGCGTTGAAGGAAGTGAACCACAGCTGGGAAGACGGCAGCGCCTATGCCCTGCTCGGCCCTTCCGGCTGCGGCAAGACCACGCTTCTCAACATCGTGTCCGGCCTGGTGCAGGCCTCCGAAGGCCGCATCCTGTTCGACGGCAAGGACGTGACCCGGCTATCGACCCAGGAGCGCAACATTGCGCAGGTCTTCCAGTTCCCCGTCGTCTATGACACGATGACCGTCTACGACAACCTCGCCTTCCCGCTGCGCAACCGGCATGTTCCGGAAGCGGAGGTGAAGCGCAAGGTCGATGAGATCATCGAGATGATCGGCCTTTCCGACAGCGCTCATCGCAAGGCGCGCGGCCTGACGGCCGATGCCAAGCAGAAAATCTCGCTCGGCCGCGGCCTGGTGCGCTCGGACGTGAACGCCATCCTGTTCGACGAGCCGCTGACCGTCATCGACCCGCATATGAAGTGGGTGCTGCGCTCGCAGCTGAAGCAGCTCCACCGCCGCTTCGGCTTCACCATGGTCTATGTCACCCACGACCAGACGGAGGCGCTGACCTTCGCCGACAAGGTGGTGGTCATGTACAATGGCGAAGTGGTGCAGATCGGTACGCCGAACGACCTTTTCGAGCGCCCTCGCCACACATTCGTCGGTTATTTCATCGGTTCGCCCGGCATGAACGTCATGCCTGTCGAAATCGAAGGCAACAGTGCACGCCTCGGCAACCGCACGATCGCGCTGCCCGGCGCGCCTAAGGAAAAGCGGGCCGGCCGTTCCGAACTCGGCATTCGTCCCGAATTCGTCCGCATCGGCCGCGAGGGCATGCCCGCCACCGTCACCAAGGTCGAGGATCTCGGCCGCCGCAAGGTGGTCCGCGCCAAGCTCGACGGCCAGGACATCGTCGCCGTCATCGGCGAAGACCAGACGGTGCCGGCCGAGCCGCATATCGCCTTCGATCCGGCCGGCATCAATATCTATGCCGACTCCTGGCGCATCGAGATGGGAGCCTGACGATGGAGAAGACCTGGAACAACAAAGCCTGGTTCATGCTCATTCCGGTTCTGCTGCTCGTCGGCTTTTCCGCCGTCATTCCGCTGATGACCGTCGTGAACTATTCGGTGCAGGACACCTTCGGAAACAATCAATTCTTCTGGGCGGGCACGCAGTGGTTCGAGGAGATCCTCCATTCCGGGCGTTTCTGGGATTCGATGATCCGCAACCTGATCTTCTCTTTCGTCATCCTGGCGATCGAGGTACCACTCGGCATCTTCATCGCGCTCAACATGCCGAAAAAGGGCATCGGCGTTCCAGTCTGCCTGGTGCTGATGGCCTTGCCACTGCTCATCCCGTGGAACGTCGTCGGCACGATCTGGCAGGTCTTCGGCCGCAGCGACATCGGCTTGATGGGCTATGTCCTCGTCAATCTCGGCATCGACTACAATTATGTCTCCGATCCGGCGGACGCCTGGGCAACGATCATCATCATGGACGTCTGGCATTGGACGAGCCTTGTCGTACTGCTCTGCTATGCCGGCCTCGCCTCCATTCCGGATGCCTTCTACCAGGCGGCCAAGATCGACGGCGCCTCGCGCTGGTCCGTCTTCCGCTATATCCAGCTGCCGAAGATGAACCGGGTGCTGCTGATCGCCGTGCTGCTGCGCTTCATGGATAGTTTCATGATCTACACCGAACCCTTCGTCGTGACGGGCGGCGGCCCCGGCAATTCCACGACCTTCCTGTCGATCGATCTCGTGAAGATGGCGCTCGGCCAGTTCGACCTCGGCCCTGCCGCAGCCATGTCGCTGATCTACTTCCTGATCGTGCTGCTGCTCTCCTGGGTCTTCTACACCGTCATGACCAATTACGATGCGGGAGCGAGCCGATGAGCGGCAAACCTCTATTCACCACGGCCGATGCCGCCGCGATGCACAAGATGGCCGCTTCCGATGCCGCGGCAAATGCGATCGTTGCGACGGGCACGCAGGTTGCCCGCCGTCACGGCGAAAAGGGGCGGTGGGCGTGGCTGGTGCCGACGATCTACATCATCTTCCTGCTGTTGCCGATCTACTGGCTCGTCAATATGAGCTTCAAGACCAATGAAGAGATCGTCAGCGGCCTGACGCTCTATCCGCACCAGCCGACGCTGCGCAATTACACGATCATCTTCACCGATCCGTCCTGGTACAAGGGCTACATCAACTCGATCACCTATGTCGTCATGAACATGGTGATCTCGGTCGCCTGCGCCCTTCCCGCAGCCTATGCCTTCTCGCGCTACCGCTTCCTCGGCGACAAGCACGTCTTCTTCTGGCTGCTGACGAACCGCATGGCGCCGCCGGCGGTCTTTGCGCTCCCCTTCTTCCAGCTCTATTCGGCCTTCGGCCTGATCGACACCCATATCGCCGTGGCGCTGGCGCACTGCCTCTTCAACGTGCCGCTGGCGGTCTGGATTCTCGAAGGCTTCATGTCCGGCGTGCCGAAGGAGATCGACGAGACGGCCTATATCGACGGCTATTCGTTCCCGCGCTTCTTCATCAGGATCTTCATTCCGCTGATCGCAAGCGGCATCGGCGTCGCCGCCTTCTTCTGCTTCATGTTCTCCTGGGTGGAGCTGCTGATCGCCCGCACCTTGACCACGACCGACGCCAAGCCGATCGCCGCCATCATGACGCGCACCGTCTCGGCCGCCGGCATGGATTGGGGCCTGCTTGCCGCCGCCGGCGTGCTGACCTTGGTCCCCGGCGCGCTCGTCATCTATTTCGTCCGCAACTACATCGCCAAGGGCTTCGCGCTCGGCCGCGTCTAAAGGAAAACCGCCATGAATACAGACTTTTCCTGGATGGCCTGGACGCTGCCGACGGCGCTGTTTTTCGCGACGATCCTGCTGCTGCTGATCGGCATGGCTGTGTGGGAGTATGTTTCGCCCGGCGGCCATCCGCGCCTCGGCATCCTGCGCTTCGAAACGACGCGCGGCGACCGGCTGTTCATTTCGCTGCTCGGCGCCGCCTTCATCCATCTCGCCTGGCTGGGTCTGGGAGGCCCCAGCCTGTGGTGGGCTCTTGCTCTTTCCGTGGTCTACGCCATCGGCGTCTTCCGTCTGGTCTGACGCGGAAGTTCAACCTGTTACCGCCCCGTTGCCCATTCGGTCATGCGGAGCAGTAAGGCAAATCGATGCAGATGGCCGGAAATCCGGCTGGCTGACAATGCACTCGCAACCTGTAGGGAGGAATATATGCGACGGCATCTCTTGACGACAACGGCAGTTGCCTTGCTGGCGCTCGCCGGCACGGCGCATGCCGGCATGAACGAAGCCAAGGCATTCCTGGACAAGGAGATCGGCGATCTCTCGACGCTCTCGCGCGCCGACCAGGAAAAGGAAATGCAGTGGTTCATCGATGCGGCCAAGCCTTTTCAGGGCATGGAAATCAAGGTCGTGTCGGAAACCCTGACGACCCACCAGTATGAATCGCAGGTTCTGGCCCCGGCCTTCACCGCCATAACAGGCATCAAGGTCACCCACGACGTCATCCAGGAAGGCGACGTCGTCGAGAAGATCCAGACGCAGATGCAGACCGGCCAGAACCTCTATGACGGCTGGGTGAATGATTCCGACCTGATCGGCACGCACTGGCGCTACAAGCAGGTGCGCAACCTGACCGACTGGATGGCTGGCGAGGGCAAGGACGTCACCAATCCCAATCTCGACATCGCCGATTTCATCGGCACCAGCTTCACGACCGCTCCCGACAAGAAGCTCTATCAGCTCCCCGACCAGCAGTTCGCCAACCTCTACTGGTTCCGTTACGACTGGTTCAACGACCCGAAGAACAAGGCTGATTTCAAGGCCAAATATGGCTATGAGCTCGGCGTACCGGTCAACTGGTCTGCCTATGAGGATATCGCCCAGTTCTTCACCGGTCGCGATGTCGACGGAAAGAAGGTCTTCGGCCACATGGACTACGGCAAGAAGGACCCGTCGCTCGGCTGGCGCTTCACCGATGCCTGGCTTTCCATGGCCGGCAACGGCGACAAGGGCCTGCCGAACGGTCTGCCGGTTGACGAATGGGGCATCAAGGTCGATGCCAATTCCCGTCCCGTCGGCTCCTGCGTTGCCCGCGGCGGCGATACCAACGGCCCGGCTGCGGTCTATTCGATCCAGAAATATCTCGACTGGCTGAAGGCATACGCTCCGGCGGAAGCCCAAGGCATGACCTTCTCGGAATCCGGCCCGGTTCCGGCACAGGGCAATATCGCCCAGCAGATCTTCTGGTACACGGCCTTCACCGCCGACATGGTCAAGCCCGGCCTGCCGGTCATGAATTCGGATGGCACGCCGAAGTGGCGCATGGCGCCGTCGCCACATGGCGTCTACTGGAAGGACGGCATGAAGCTCGGCTATCAGGACGTCGGCTCCTGGACGCTGATGAAGTCGACCCCGGTCGACCGCGCCAAGGCCGCATGGCTCTATGCGCAGTTCGTCACCTCCAAGACGGTGGACGTGAAGAAGAGCCATGTCGGCCTCACCTTCATCCGCGAATCCACCATCCGCGACAAGAGCTTCACCAAGCGCGCGCCGGAACTCGGCGGTCTGATCGAGTTCTACCGCTCGCCGGCCCGCGTGCAGTGGTCGCCAACCGGCACGAACGTGCCTGACTATCCGAAGCTCGCACAGCTCTGGTGGCAGGCGATCGGCGATGCCGCTTCCGGTGCCAAGGATGCGCAAGGAGCAATGGATGCACTTTGCGCCGATCAGGAACGCGTCATGCAGCGCCTGGAACGCGCAGGCGTTCAGGGCGACATCGGCCCGAAGCTCGCCGAAGAGCACGATCTTGCCTACTGGAACGCCGATGCCGTCAAGAACGGCCATCTCGCTCCGCAGCTGAAGATCGCCAACGAAAAGGAAAAGCCCATCACCGTCAACTACGACGAGCTGGTCAAGAGCTGGGCCGACGCGAAGAAATAAGCAACCGCACTTGGAGATGCGGCGGTGCCGGGGTCTGAAAGGACCCCGGCATTTTTTATTGTTTCAGAGCTCCAGCACGGCCTGTGTCGAAAACGCCGCCGCATGGAAGCGTCTGGCACAGGGGGACCGCAAATCAAAATCAACTGAACCCGGATCCGCCAACCGTCATATACTTGACACATTCCGTCTGCGCGCAAACTATCCTTACCCGGATCAAGACTTTGACGCCTATTTGAAATCGTTGATGCGATGAGTTGATTTCCAGAATTTCATAAAGGAGAACGGAGTGGAAAATAGATATCTAGGGCGCCTGACATTCGTGATCGGCCTCGCGTCCGCCTTGCCGGCTTTGGCCGCCGATCTGCCGGCCGCCATGCCCGACGACAATCTCAATGCCGTTCTTTGGGATCAGACGTCGGTGGAGGCGCAGGCCAACGCGCTTGGTGCCTATGCGCTCGGCCGTATCAGGCTCGACGAAGCGCTGGCCGACAAGAACTGGACCGCGGCTCCGGCCGAGCAAACAGGTAATTTTCAGGACTTTCCGCCCGCCATCATCCTCGATGTCGACGACACCATCCTTAACACCTCGCCCTACCAGGCGCGTAACATCACGGCGGGTACGAGCTTCAAGCCGGAAACCTGGACGCAATATGTGAATGCCCAGCAGGACAAGCCGATTCCCGGCGCTGTAGAATTTACCCAATATGCAGCATCAAAAGGCGTGAAGGTCTTCTACGTCACCAACCGCACCGCCGATGAGGAAGGACCGACCGTTGAAGAAATGAAGCGCTTCGGTTTTCCGATGGGCGACAATGTCGACACTTTCCTGAGCGCCAAGGAGCAGCCGGACTGGGGTTCGGCCAAGGGCACGCGCCGCGCCTTCATCGCCAAGAACTATCGCATTCTCCTGATGTTCGGCGACAATTTCGGCGACTTCACCGACGACTACAAGGGTACGGTCGAAGAGCGCCAGAAGGTCTTCGAGGCCAATGCCGCGCATTTCGGCCATGACTGGATCGCCATCGCAAATCCGACCTATGGCTCGTTCGAAAGCGCACCCTATAAGGGGGATTACAAGCTTGCGCCGGAAGAACAGCGCAGGATGAAGCAGGATGCACTGAAGCCCTGGGATGGGAAGTAAAGGCAGACTTTGAGGAGAGTGCGACACCCCCCCTCTGTCCCTACCGGGACATCTGCCCCACAAGGGGGGAGATCGTTAGGAGTTTGCCGCTCGTCACTCGTAAAACAATAAACAGCATTTGACCGGATTCGAGTTTCCTTGAGGTACGGCATGCCCGCGAGTTACCGATCTCCCCCCTTGTGGGGGAGATGTCACGAAGTGACAGAGGGGGGTGACAGCGGCGCGGCATATAACAAAGCCCGGATAAACTCCACTCAACCCTTCCGCTTCAATTTCGCCGCACCTTCTTCCACCAGCCGCTTCGCCGCCTCGGCGACCGTGATCTTGCCGAAGGCGAGCTGATCGGCGACGGGGCGGGCGACGTTCGCGTCGAATTCCTGGGAGCCGAGCGGCGCCGGCACGGGATAGGTTCCGACCTGATCCTTCAGCAGCTCGATATAGTGCACCGTCTGCTGCTCCACCGGATTGAGCGTCGGCAGGATGGCGGCGCGTACGGCGGGCGACATCGGCACGCCGCGTTCGACACCGAGGATCTTGCCAGCCTCGACATCATTGACGAAGAAATTGATGAATTTGGCGGCTGCTTCGCCATTCTTGCTGGTGGCGCCCACACTCCAGATCAGCGCCGGACGATAGTAATGGCCGGAGGGGCCATCCTTCTTCTCGCGTGGAAGCATGGTGATGGCGAGCTTGCTTTTGACGACAAGCTGATAGCCGACGAGCTGGTTGGAATAGGCCATGCCGATGGCCGATTTGCCGAGCGCCAGGCAATTGCTCTCGATAACGTTCTGGTCGAGCGTCTGCACATCGGCGGAGACCGTACCGCCGCGTTTGCGCAGCTCTTCCCAGTAGCTGTACCATTCCTTGGCATCGTCGACGCCAAAGCCGAGCCCGCCCTCCTCCGTAAAGAGGCTCTTGCCGCGCTGGCGCAGCCAGACATCGAGCACATAATTGTAGCGCGCGCCATAAGGACCGCCCCAATAGCCGCGCTTGCCGGCAGCCTTGGTCATTTCCACGGCGAGATCGGCATATTCGGCCCATGTCGTGGTCGGACCGGGCGGCGTCAGGCCGGTTTTCTTGAACATGTCCTCATCATAAAACATCGCGAAGGAATTCAGCCCAAGACCGACGCCATAAAGCTTGTTGTCGACCGTGGTCAGCTTCAGCACGTCCTTGCCGAAACTGTCGACATTCAGTGTCGAGGGCACGAATTGGTCGAGCGGCATGCAGGCGCCACGCTTGGAATAGTCGGAGATCGTGCTTGGCTCGAGCTGGAAGACATCGGCGATGTTCTGGCTGGCCATGCCGGTGGCAAGCTTCGCCCAATAGCCGTCGCCGCTGATGCTCTCGCCGACGACGGACAGATCGGGGTTCTTGCTGTGAAACAGTTCGGCAACGGCGACCGTGCGCTTGCCGCGATCGGGCGAACCCCACCACATGGCCCGGAGCTGCGTCGTATCGGCAAAGGCGGGCATTGCGCCTCCCCCAAGGGCAAGGCCAGCCGCGGTTCCGGCAGCTCCGATGATGAAAGAACGACGATTCATGCGCATGAGATTCCTCCTTCTCTTGCGTTGTCATCCGCGGCGATCTCCCCGACGCCTTCAGCGGACAAGTCAGCGCGACGATATGCAACTTCATTGCACTGTGCAATAAAAAATCTTTTTATTGCAAATTTGCATAAGTTTGCATAGCGTTTGCGATATGAACGATACTCGCTCCAAACGCATCAGGCAGGCAGACATCGCCATTGCCGCCGGCGTCTCCGTCTCGACGGTGTCGCGGGTCCTCACCAATGAACCCGGCATCAGCGAGACGATCCGCCAGCACATCTTCAAGGTGGCAAGCGATCTCGGCTATCCGCTGAAGACGGCAGCCGAAACGGCGGCCGGCGGCTTGGCATTGATCGCCAGCGACAGCGTCACCGGCGGTTTGAGCGTCTTCTATGAAGGCATCCTCGAAGGCCTGCGCGCAGGCGCCACCGAGCGCGGCATGCGCTTCGATATCCGACTCATCCGGGAGGCAAGGACGGAACCGGAACTGGTGAAAGAATATCTGCAGACCGCCGGTGCCGAGGGCCTCTTCCTCGTCGGCATCGATCCCTCGGAGGAGCTTTGCCGATGGCTCGAGGCCAGCGGCACGCCGACCGTGCTCGTCAACGGCACCGATCCGAAGCTGCGCTTCGACGGCGTTTCACCCTCGAATTTCTTCGGCGCCTATAACGCGACCCGGCGCCTGCTTAACGCCGGTCATCGCCGTATCCTGCATTTGACCGGCTCGCATCGCCAGACGATCCGCGAGCGCATCCGCGGCTTCGAGGCGGCGATCGCTTCGGTGGAAGGCGCTGAAGGCCGCATCGTGCAGATGAATTTCAGGGGCAGCTCCAGCCAGGAAGCCCATGACAAGACCGCCGAGGTCCTTGCCGCAGGCGAAGGCTATACCGCCGCCTTCTGCATGAACGATTTCATCGCCGTCGGCGTGCTCGACGCCGCCACCGAAGCCGGTCTGCGGGTGCCGGAGGATTTCGCCATCGTTGGCTTCGACGATCTTCCCTGTGCCCTGATGACCAATCCCCGGCTGGCAACCATGCGCGTCGACCGCGCAGCCCTCGGCCGGGAAGCCATCGGCCTGATGATCGCACGCTTCCGTGACCGCAATGCGCCGGCCCGCCACATCTGCCACGGCGTGCCGCCGGTTGCCGGCGGCACGCTGCCACCCGAAACCTGAAATCCAATCCCAGCCGCGGAAACGATCGAGAAAGCCGAACCGATGATCTATGACCCCGCCAGCTCCAATCCTCTTGCCGGCAACCCGCTGAAGACCCTTACGGACATGCGCCGCGCGCTGACCGATCTGTTCAATCCGCTGCTGCCTTATTTTTCCGAGGGCAATGCGCGCGTCCGCATCGATGGCGCAGGCGCCCATTTCGACCGGGCAGCCGCCGATCTCGAAGGTTTCGCCCGTCCGCTCTGGGGGTTGGCGCCGCTCGGCGCCGGCGGTGGCGATTTCCGCCATTGGGATCGCTATGTCGAAGGCCTCGCCAATGGCGTCGACCCGAAGCATCCGGAATATTGGGGCACGGTCAATGGCCGCGATCAGCGCATGGTCGAGCTGGCCGCCCTCGGCTTCGCGCTGGCGCTCGTGCCGGAGAAGATCTGGGAGCCGCTCGACCAACGTGCTCGTGACAATCTGATCGCCTACCTCAAGCACGCCCGCACCTTCGACTACGCCGACAACAATTGGAAGTTCTTCCGCGTCTTCGTCGATATCGCGCTCGACCGGCTCCGCGCCTCATTCGACCGCAGCCTGACGGAAAGCTACCTGAACGAACTCGACGGTTTCTACATCGATGACGGCTGGTATCGCGACGGCAATGTCCGCCGCATCGATCACTACATTCCCTTCGCCATGCACTTCTATGGGCTGATCTATTCCAAGCTGGTGGATGACGACCGCGCCAACCGCTATCGCGAGCGTGCCGTCCTTTTCGCGAGAGATTTCCGACATTGGTTCGCGCCCGATGGCGCCACGATCCCCTTCGGCCGCAGCCTCACCTATCGCTTCGCCTGCGCCGGCTTCTGGTCGGCGCTCGCCTTTGCTGATGTTGAGGCGCTGCCTTGGGGCGAGATCAAGGGCCTTTGCCTTCGGCACCTGCGCTGGTGGGCCGACAAGCCGATCGCCCATCGCGACGGCACCCTGCCGATCGGCTTTGCCTATCCCAACCTGTTGATGTCAGAGAATTATAATTCCGCCGGCTCCCCCTATTGGGCCTTCAAGGCCTTCCTGCCACTGGTACTTCCCGAAACGCATCCGTTCTGGACTGCGGAAGAAAAGCCACCAGAGAGCGAGCCGGCTATCATCCCGCAAAGACACCCCGGCATGGTCCTGATGCGCGGCAAGAATGATGTCATTGCACTCTCCTCCGGCCAGGAAAACCAGCAGATGCGCTTTGGTGCGGAGAAATATTCGAAGTTCGCCTATTCCGCCCGCTATGGCTTCAGCGTTGAAAGCGACGAGCGCATCTTTGCTGGCGGCGTCTTCGACAGCATGCTCGCCTTCAGCGACGACGGCCTGCATTATCGCGTGCGCGAGACCAATGAAGAGGCGAAGCTTGCCGGCGATACGCTCTATGCCAAATGGTCGCCCTATCAGGATGTGACCGTGGAAACCTGGCTGGTGCCGGCCTCGCCTTGGCATATCCGACTGCACAGGATCGCTACGCCACGGCCGCTGCAGACGGCCGAAGGCGGCTTTGCCATTGCAAGGCGCGATTTCGAGTCCGATACGCTCTCCTCCGCCATCGGAGTCGCCTATGCCATCGGCGAAGAGGATTTCAGCGGCATTCTCGATCTCGGCTCGACGATCACACGTGAAGGCATCGCGCAGAAAGCGCCCCCAAACACCAACCTCATCGTTTCCAAAACGCTGGTGCCGCAATTGCGGGGCACGATTCCGGCTGGCGAGACCATTCTCGTCTCAGCCGTACTTGCGGAGAAAGACCCGGCTGCCGTCGATCACGCCTGGAGCAGGCCGCCAGCCAAACCCGATATCGGCACGCTGCGCGCCCTCATCAGAGACAAGGGCGTTACGGTCAGCGCCATCGAGGCGCCGGGCCGCCTGCCATGACGCCATCCCTCTCCAGCCGCCCCGCAATATCATTCGCCATGCTACCGTCGCGCACACAGCACGTCCTGCCCGAGGCGCTCATACAGCGCCTCGATTCCATCGGCCGCGTACTCGACGCCGCACCGATGCAAAGCTTCGACGATGTGCGCGCGACCAAGCTACTCGCGGAAACCGAAATCCTGATCACCGGCTGGGGGGCGCCGATGATCGATGGTGCCGCGCTCGCACAGGCGCCGCATCTGAAGCTGGTGGTTCATGCCGCAGGAACGGTGAAAGGACTAGTGGGCGACAGCCTATTCGATCGCGGTATCTTGGTGAGCCATGCCGCCCAGGCCAATGCCCTGCCGGTCGCCGAATTCACGCTTGCCGCCATCATCTTCGCCGGCAAGAAGGTCTTCCGCTTTCGCGATTTCTACGTCGCCGACCGCAACCGCAACCGGACGGTACCAATGCAGACCGAAGCGATCGGCAATTACGGCCGCACCATCGGTATCATCGGCGCCTCGCGGATCGGCCGGCGGGTGATCGAACTGCTTGCCCCCTTCAACTACCGCATCCTGCTCTATGACCCGATGGTCGATGCGGCCGAAGCGACGCGCCTCGGTGTTGAAAAAGCCGAGTTGGACGCACTGATGGCATCGGCCGACATCGTCTCGCTGCATGCACCCTCGCTGCCTGCCACGCGCCATATGATCGACGCCCGACGACTCTCGCTGATGAAGAAGGGGGCGACGTTCATCAATACGGCACGCGGCGCACTGGTCGATGAAGCGGCCCTGATCGCCGTGCTGAAAGCCGGCCACATCGACGCGATCATCGACGTCACCGATCCGGAAATTCCGGAAGCCACCTCGGCGCTTTACGAGCTGCCGAACGTCTTCCTGACGCCGCATATTGCCGGTGCCGTCGGGCTGGAGCGGACCCGCCTCGGCGAGATGGCGGTCGACGAAGCCATCCGCTTCATCGAGGGTAAGCCGCTGCTCTATGAAATCCGCCGCGAGGATATGGCGCTGATGGCATGATGCGGCGCAGCAAATCCATGAAAAAACCCTGAAATCGCCCCATTTCGGCACAGGCAAACAACCCGTTTTTAATCATTCCGCGCTAGCAATCTCATGAGCGTCGGTCCGCCAAAAGCTCTGCCTCGAACTTTTGAAAAGGATCATGCGCCGATAGGTTGTTGCTGCATATCTCGTGCTTTTGAAAGACGCACGGCGCAGCAATGAAGAGGTTCTAGTAATGCGTACCCGCGTCCTTTCCATTCTGGCCGTAATGCTGCTCGGCATACTGGCAGGCTGCGCCACCGCACCCCGCCATACCCGCAATATCTGCGCGATCTTCGACCAGCGCGATGGCTGGTTCAACAATTGGCAGCGCGCCGCCGAACGCACGGAACGCAAGTACGGTGTGCCGGTGCCGATCCTGATGGCGACGATCTATACCGAATCCGGCTTCCGGCCGCGCGCCCGTCCGCCGCGGCGCTACTTGCTCGGCTTCATTCCCTGGAAGCGCCCGACGACGGCCTATGGCTATTCGCAAGCGCTCGACGGCACCTGGGACAAATACAAGCGCGAGACGGGCAACTGGACAGCAAGCCGCACCAATTTCGCCGACGCCATCGACTTCGTCGGCTGGTATCATTATCAGACCCACCTGCAGACCGGCATCGCCCTGAACGATTCCTACGATCTCTATCTTGCCTATTACTCAGGCCCCAAGGGTTATCTGCAGGGAGCCTGGCGCGGCAATGGAACCGCTCTTGCCGGCGCCAAGCGCTTCAACGGCATGACGCGGATCTACGCTCAGCAGCTGCCGAGCTGCAGCTGATCTCGAAACGGGAAGCTCAATACCGCGGCCCTAAGGCCGCGGCTCCAGCAAGTTCAACCCGCCATCTTCGCCCCAGATATTGGCAACCGACACCTGCTGACCGGTGCGGCTGCTCTGTAGCGCGGCGATACCGCAAAGCACAGACATCGCCCCCGCGCGCGAGCCGGCTCGCTGCTTGAGTTCGTCATTCGGGCCGGAGCGCAGCAACATGTTGCGCAGCCGGTCATCGCCGCCATAGTGCCCGCCGGAGGAGTGCGGCACCCATATGCGCTCCACGGCGCCGAAATTCTTCATGACCACGATCTCGTCGGCCGGCGGCGTCGTCCAGTTCTGCTTCTCGTATTGGCGCAGCTCGATTCGGCCCTTGTGTCCGTTGAAGGCGATATGATGCCCTTCGATCGGCATATAGGTATTCAGGGAATAGGAGACGTTGACGCCGTTGCGATAGCGGATGGAGGCAACCATCGTATCGGGGATATCGATATCCTCGCGGAAGACGCAGGCATCGCGCACATACCCATCGGCGGATGAGGGGTCTTCATAGAGGCTTTCGAGCAGCGGCGTTGCACTGATGTCGAGATAATAGTCGCACTCGCCCTTGTACCGGCAGGTGCGACAGCGCTCGCCGCGGAACGGGCCTTTGCGGCCATAATGCTTGAGATCGGCAAAGGCGGCGACCGTTTCCGGATCGGAATCCAGATACCAGTTCAGAAGGTCGAAATGATGCGTGGCCTTATGAACGAAGAGGCTGCCGGAATTTTCGACATAAGCATGCCAGCGGCGGAAGTAATCGGCGCCATGGCTTGTATCGAGATACCAATGGAAATCGACAGAGGTGACATCGCCGATGGCGCCGGAATTGATCAGCTCCTTGATCTTCGCAGCGGTCGGCGCGAAGCGGTAATTGAAGGAAATATCCAACCGCTTGCCGGTACGCGCCTCGGCATTGAGAATGCGCTTGATCTTGTCGACGGTCGTCGTCATCGGCTTCTCGCTGATGACATCGGCGCCGGCCTCCATTGCCTTGACGATCAGATCGTCATGGGTGGAATCGCGGGTGCAGACGATGACAAGATCCGGCTTTTCCGTCCTTAGTAATTCTTCGAAGTCGGTATAGATGGGCACCGAGGCGCCGATATACTCCAGCGCCCGCTTTGCCCGCATGGCATTGAGATCGCAGACCGCCACGAGCTCCACCTCGTTGCTCCAACGCTCGACCAGATCCTTGCCCCACATGGTCGTGCCGCGGTGACCCGTCCCGACCAGAGCGTAGCGTTTCTTCGATGACTGCATCTGCTCCTCCACAATCTGCAAACAGCGATGATGAGGCCTCGGCGGCCTTCACTCAGGTGATATGCCCCTCACCCCAACCCTCTCCCCGCTTGCGGTAGAGCACATTTGAAGCACATCGGTGCCGCAAGTTCCTTCTCCCCTCGGGGAGAAGGTGGCCCGAAGGGTCGGATGAGGGGGTTGACTGCTTTGAATGCGGGAATTTTCGTATTCTTGGCAGACACCCCCTCATCCGCCTGTTGGCACCTTCTCCCCGAGGGGAGAAGGAGGTGCGTGGCAACAATCTCAATTCACATGCGCTTGCCCTACCGCTTGCGGCCAGAGGGCCGGGGTGAAGAGCCACGCGCGGCAATATGTTTGGAAAAACTCTCATAACCTTGACAAAATCCTATGCCGGCGACCTCTCCATCGCCGCCCAATCCGGCGCAACCGACGAGCCGAGACCGACAGCACCGATAACGGAGCCGATCGCAAGCTGTCCCCCCTCGATCCGCAGCCGCGTGCGGCCATTGCTGATGCGATAGAGATCGGAATGAACCTCGGCGAAAGCGGCCTGCTCTGCCTCCGGCGCGCCGGCCATGCCGTCGACATAGTGGTGACCGTTGCGCTCGATATGCGTCATGCCGATGAGGGAAGCGAGCGCCAGATCCTGCTGCACGGCAAGACCGCCCTGCGTCGTCAGATCCTCGGCCGACATGAAATAGGGGATACCGTCCTCAGCACTCCATTTCGCGACGCGCGCCCGGTTCAATAGCGAGCGATAGAAGCCTTTGCAGGATTTCGAGGAGATGCCGGTATAGCCAAGCCCCTTCGCCGTGACGAAGGCATCGATATCGGCATCGGATTCGTCGATTTCCACCGGCTTGAAGGCAGCCAACGTCTTCACCGGCTTCTCGAAGGCATGCACGCGGGCGATCGGCTGCTCGACGAACAGGATCGATGCTGCAAATCTTGCCAGCCTCGACTCTGCCTTCACACGGGAAAGCAGATCGGCAACGGCTTCGGCCGACGAGAATTGTTCGTTGCCGTCGAGCGTCACCGAATAGTTCGGCACCTTGGCGTCGATGACGTCAGCGACGCGGCAAAGGCGGTCGATATCCGCGTCGGGAACGCCCGACACCTTCACTTTGAAGAACGTCAGCCCATAGGCGTCGATCGCCTCTTCGAAACTTTCCGGCAGGCCATCGTTCAGCCGCTCGCTTGCCGGAATATCGCCTGGCACGATGGCATCCACCAGACCGACGGTATGGCGGGCAGCAAGGCTTGCCGATGGCTGTAAACTTACTAGGAAACCTGAGAGATCAAAGCCCGCGAGATCGCGTGCGGTGGAAGCATCGATGCCGGGGCGGTTCGCCTTGATCGCTTGCGCGACCGTCAGCCCCTCAAGCCGGCAGAGCGCATCGAGAATAGCCCGGTTGGCAAGCGCCAGGCCGAAGGATGCGACTAGCCCGTTCAGCTTCTCGGCTGCCGCTTGCGCATGATGCGAGGCCTCGACGGCGGCATGCAGGCCGAAAGCCGTTCCCGCACCAGCACCTCCTAAGGAATCGAGCGCTAGCGCCAGCGAACGCCGCAGCTGGTTTTCATTGTCCGCATTGGAAAGTTCCGGCGATTTGTCGAACCATTTCGGCACCATCAACTCGGCGGCCATCCCCTCGGCCGAGCGCCCTTGCGCATCCTCGATGCGCACGCGCAGAAAGATCTGCCGCGCCTCGCGCAAGGTCGCCGCACCGAAACGGAAGGGAAGCCGCAGCTTGACCGGACGCTCGAATGTCTCTGCCTCGACAAGCCTGATGGTCAATGGTTCGGTCATGGTGTTAGTCAGCTCCTGTGATGGTCAGGCAAGTCTATTTGCTTGGGATCCGAATGAGGGCATTCGTTCGTTGCAGAACCGGTTCTTCAAATCTCCGGCCACGTGGCATCGTAACGACAGGCTCACGCTATCTCCTCCATCCCCAATTCCCTCCAGAACCAGGAAAAGCAAATGCTTGGTCAATCAGGCAATGTAACCATATGGTTACAAGATCGCGCGTTACCTCCGGCCTTGTCAATCACCTTTTGAAAATTTCTCGAACCGCCGCACTGCCGAACACTACCCGCGGATTGAAGCAAGCGTGACGGCAACGATATGCTCGCCCCAGTCATTGAGCGCATCCGGCGCCGTCAGCTTCCGCGCGAAAATCGTCGACAAGGTGTGCCGGTTAGACAGATAGAAAAAGCCGAGTGCCGCGATCGTGAGATAGACTGATATGGGATCGACCGCCGGCCGGAAAATGCCAAGTGCCTCCCCACGGCGCAGCACGTCCGCAAGTTCGTCGATCAGATGCGAATGCATGGCCGAGACTTTGTCGGAGCGCTGCAGATAATGCGCATGATGCAGATTTTCGGTGGCAAGCAGGCTCAGAAACTCAGGATGCGCGAGAAAATGCCGCCAGGTGAACAGGGCCAGCTCCCGCATCCCCTCCTCCGGATGACGATGCGCCAGATCCAACTGCTTTTCGGCATTGCGGATCGTCGCATAACTCGCCTCCAGCACGGCGAGATAGAGTCCCTCCTTGTCGCCGAAATAATGATAGAGCATACGCTTGTTGGTCTGCGCCCGCGCCGCGATCGCATCCATCCGGGCGCCGCCGAAACCATGCGCGGCAAATTCTTCCGTCGCCGCGTCCAAGATCGTGGCATGGGTGCGCTGCGGATTGCGCGATGCCTTTCTCGACCGCTTGCCCGCGGCCTTGTCGGCATCCGCTTGTGCTTTATTTTCAGTCTCTTGTCTCGCCCTGGCCGCCATGGACGATCTCCTTCCGAAGGGTAGCATCAGCGACGGATGCGGCCGGTTCCGGCACGCATCGTTTTGATTGCCGCGCGATTGGCGCTTGACAGCGGTCGCGTTTCTATCCAACTTGTAACCAAATAGTTATATCATGCAAAGCAGTTCGTAAATCATCGGTTCGCTGGGGAGGAGACCAGGATGACGTTGACGATCGACCGCCGGCAATTGCTTGCCGGCATGGCAGCTACGCTAGCTTTCAGCAGTATCGGACTATCCCGCGCCAATGCGGCGACCGCGATGCGCCTTCTTTGGTGGGGATCGAAGGAACGTGCAGATCGGACATTCGCAGCCGTAAAGGCCTATCAGACCAAGAACCCGGATATCACCATTGCCGGCGAATCCTTCGGCTGGGATAGCTACTGGACCCGCCTCGCCACACAGACCGGCGGCGGCAATGCGCCCGACCTCATACAGATGGATTATCGCTACATCTTCGAATATGCCCGCCGCGGCGCGCTGCTCGACATGACGCCCTATCTCGGCAAGAGCCTGGCGATCGAGGATTTCGGCCCGGCCAACATCGATTCCGGCAAGGTCGACAACAAGATCTACGGTGTCAGCCTCGGCGTGAATTCCTCAATGGTCGTCGTCAATACGGCCGCCTGGAAAGAGGCCGGCGTCGAGCCGCCGCATGACGGCATGACATGGGAGCAGCTCGGCGAGGCCTGTGCCAAGGTGACGGCTGCCAAGAAACGCCGCGGCTTCTATGGCACGGCAGATGCCGGCGGCAGCGAGCCCGCCTTGGAATGCTGGCTGCGCCAGCGCGGCAAGGCGCTCTACACGGCTGATGGCAAGCTGGCTTTCGAGGCCAAGGATGCCACCGAATGGTTCGATTTCTGGGGCCATATGCGAGAGATCGGCGCGTGCACGCCAGCCGACGTTCAGGCGCTGGACCAGCAGACCCTCGAAACCGACATGCTCGTGACCAAAAAGGCGGCCGTCAGCTACGCCCATTCCAATCAGTTCGTCGCCATTCAGGGTCTGGTCAAAGAGAAGCTCGATATCGTCTCCTATCCGGCCAATGCCGATAGCAAACCGGGCCAGTATCTGAAGCCCTCCATGCTCATGTCGGTCTCGGCAACATCCCAGAACAAGGATGCCGCCGTCGCCTTCGTCAATTATCTGGTCGAAGACCCGGAAGGCACGAAGGCACTCGGAGTCGAGCGCGGCGTTCCGCCTTCAAAAAAGATCCGCGATCTTCTGACGCCGGATCTGGATCCCGTCAGCAAACAGGTGGTCGATTATATCGGCCGGCTGACACCGCGTGTCGGAGCGCTGCCGCCATCCCCACCGAACGGCGCCGGCGAGAATGCTTTCCTGCTGAAGAAGATCGCCGAGGAGGTGGCCTTCGGCAAAACCAGCGCGCAGGACGCTGGCACGAAGTTCACCGAAAAGGCAGCAGCAAACATTACGCGAGGCTGATACCGTGGGTACAAACAGCAAGAGCGTTGCCGGCGGCTTGGCCGTCGGCGCGCGCGCGCCGTTGCGCGTGGAGACCTCCCATAAGGCGCCGAGTGCATTCGCGCGCAACGCACCCGGCTATCTCTTTCTTCTGCCGTGGTTCATCGGCTTTTTCGGACTGACCCTCGGACCGGCGATCGCCTCGCTCTATCTATCCTTTACCGACTACAATCTGCTGCAGTCTCCCAATCTCGTCGGCATAGACAACTATGTGCGGATTGCGACGGCGGACGACAAGTTCCTGTCGTCGATGAAGGTGACGCTGTTTTACGTCGTCTGCTCCGTGCCGCTGAAGCTTGCCTTCGCGCTGCTGGTGGCGCTGCTGCTCAACCGCGGCATCAAGGGCCTGCCGGTCTACCGTGCCATCTTCTATCTGCCGTCATTGCTCGGCTCCAGCGTCGCCATCGCCGTGCTGTGGCGGCAGATCTTCGACGCAGACGGCATCGTCAACACCCTGCTCTGGTACGCCTTCGGCATCAACGGGCCGAGCTGGATCTCCAATCCCGATTATTCGCTCTATACGCTCGTCATTCTCGCCATCTGGCAGTTCGGCTCGCCGATGATCATCTTCCTCGCAGGCTTGCGCCAGATCCCGACCGATCTTTATGAAGCCGCCAGCCTCGACGGCGCCTCCAAGGCACGGATTTTCTTCAAGATCACCCTGCCGCTTCTGACGCCCGTGATCTTCTTCAACGCCGTGGTCCAGACGATCGATGCCTTCAAAGCCTTCACGCCGGCCTATGTGATTTCCTCCGGCACCGGCGGGCCGATCGATTCGACGCTGTTCTATACGCTCTATCTCTACCAGGAAGCCTTCGGCTATTTCCGCATGGGCTATGCCGCGGCCCTTGCCTGGATCCTGGTGATCATCATCGCGATCTTCACCGCCTTCTCCTTCCTCTCCGCTCGTTATTGGGTCCACTACGATGACTGACGCGAAGCTCACCCATTTTGCCGAGGACATGAAGCCGCCGCGCGAGCGCCCGTGGTTCCTCTCCGTCCTCATCCATGTCGCCCTTATCGCCGCATCGATCGTGATGCTCTATCCGCTGCTGTGGATGCTGTCCGGCTCGATCAAGGACCAGAACGAGATCTTCGGCACGGCCTCGCTGATCCCCTCGCAATTCGATTTCAGCTCCTATGCCCGCGGCTGGTTCGGCGGCCAGGTCACCTTCGGCAAATTCGTCTGGAATTCGGCCGTCATCGCCGTGCTTTCGGTCATCGGCAACGTCATTTCCTGCTCGCTGGCGGCCTACGCCTTCGCGCGGCTGAACTTCTGGGGCAAGAATTTCTGGTTCGCGCTGATGCTGGGCACGCTGATGCTGCCCTATCACGTCACGCTGATCCCGCAATATATCCTCTTCCTCAAGCTCGGCTGGGTGAAGACCATGCTGCCGCTCGTCGTGCCGAAATTCCTGGCCGTCGATGCCTTCTTCATCTTCCTGATGGTGCAGTTCTTCCGCGGCATTCCGCGCGAGCTGGACGAGGCCGCAATGATGGACGGCTGCAGCCCATGGCGCATCTACTGGCGCATCATGCTGCCGCTGTCGCTTCCCGTTCTGGCGACAGCCGCCATCTTTTCCTTCATCTGGACCTGGGATGATTTCTTCGGGCCGCTGATCTACCTTTCGGACATCAACACCTACACGGTACAGCTCGGCTTGCGCTCCTTCGTAGACTCCACCGGAAGTTCCGACTGGAGCGGTCTGTTTGCCATGTCGAGCCTGTCGCTGATCCCGGTCTTCCTGATCTTCCTCTTCTTTCAGAGGTTGCTGATCGACGGCATCGCGACCGCCGGCCTCAAACGCTGATTATGAACCCGCAGTCCCGAATACCCAAGGTTTGGGACTGCGAACCAACAAACCCACTGAAAGGAAATGTCGCATGAGCGCGTTGCGCTTCGCCGCCATCGGCCTCAATCACGATCATATCTACGGCCAGGTCAACGTCATGCTGCGGGCCGGCGCCGAACTCGTCGCCTTCCATACAGTGGAAGACGATCTCGCCGCCACCTTCGCCGAGCGCTTTCCACAGGCGAAACGCGTCGCTGACAAGCGCGAAATTCTGGAGGACCACTCCATCGCGCTGATCGTCAGCGCCGCGATTTCCAGTGAGCGTGCCGATCTCGCTATCGAGGCCATGCGCCACGGCAAGGACGTGATGCTCGACAAGCCCGGCATGGTGACGCTGGATCAGCTCGCGGACGTCCGGAAGGTGCAAGCCGAGACCAAGCGCATCGTCTCCATCCTCTATTCCGAGCATTTCGAGACGGCATCGACGGTCAAGGCAGGCGAATTGGTCAAGGCAGGCGCCATCGGCAAGGTCATCCACACGACCGGCCTCGGCCCCCATCGGCTCCGCAAACCCACCCGGCCAGACTGGTTCTTCGACCGCAAGCGCTATGGCGGCATCATCGCCGACATCGCCTCGCATCAGTGCGAGCAGTTCCTGTTCTTTGCAGACTCCCTCGAAGCCGAGGTGCTGTCGGCGACAGTGTCCAACCGCGCCAATCCGGAAACGCCGGGCCTGCAGGACTATGGCGATTTCCATGTGAGGACGCCCGACGTCACGGGCTATGTCCGCGTCGACTGGTTCACGCCGGATGGTCTGTCGACATGGGGCGACGGCCGCCTCTTCATCGTCGGCACGGAAGGCACGATCGAGCTGCGCAAATATATCGACGTCGCCGGCCGGCCCGGCACCGACCATCTCTTCCTCACCGACCGCAAGGGCATGCAGCATATCGACTGCAGCGGCGTCGAGCTGCCCTATGGCCGCCAGCTTGTGGCCGACATCAGAGACCGCACCGAAACGGCCATGGGCCAGGAACATTGCTTCAAGGCCATGGAGTTGGCGCTGAAGGCGCAGGCGCTTGCCGAGGCAACATCGCTCAACAGCATTCAAAGGTAATTGCGTCATGTCCGACATCAAGAAAGTCGCGATCATCGGCCTCGGCATCGGCCGCTCCCACATCGTCGAAGGTTATCTGCCGCATCCGGATCGCTTCGAAGTCGCCGTCCTCTGCGATCTCAACGAGGAACGCCTGAATGCCGTCGGCGACGAATTCGGCATCGCGAGACGCCTCAAGGATTTCTCGGAAGTCCTCAACATGCCTGATATCGACATCGTCGACATCTGCACGCCGCCCGGTTCGCATTTCCAGCTGATCATGCAGGCGCTTGCCGCCGGCAAACACGTGGTCTGCGAAAAGCCACTTGTGGGATCGCTCGCCGATGTCGATGCGGTCATCGCGGCCGAAAAGATCGCCAAGGGCCGGCTGATGCCGATATTCCAGTATCGCTATGGCGACGGCATCCAGAAGGCCAAGCGCATCATCGCTTCGGGTATTGCCGGCAAGCCCTATGTCGCCACGTCGGAGACGCATTGGGTGCGCGGCGCCGATTATTATGCGGTTCCCTGGCGCGGCAAGTGGGATACCGAACTCGGCGGCGTGCTGATGACGCACTCCATCCATCTGCACGACATGCTGACCTATCTGATGGGGCCGATCGCGGGCCTCTTCGGCCGTGTCGCCACCCGCGTCAACGATATCGAGGTGGAGGATTGCGCCAGCGCCAGCCTGCTGATGGAAAATGGCGCGCTCGCCACCATCAGCGCCACACTCGGGTCGCAGGAGCAGATCAGCCGCCTGCGCCTCGCCTTCGAAAACGTCCTGATCGAAAGCAATCACGAGCCCTACAGCCCCGGCCAGGATCCCTGGAAGATCGTCCCCGCCAATGACGAGATCGGCGCGAAGATCGATGCGCTGCTCGCCGACTGGTCGCCGATCCCCAACCGTTTCAACACGCAGATGAGGCTGTTCCATGAGGCGCTGGTGTCCGGCGGACCGCTGCCGGTGACCACGGCCGATGCCCGCCAGGCACTGGAACTGGTCACCGCGTTCTATGAATCGTCGGAAACCCGCACCGAGGTCCGCTTCCCCGTCGGGCCGGAAGCCAAGAAATACAAGAGCTGGAGGCCGTCATGAACGTTGCCCCGCAGGCCATCAGAACCAACAAGGAGGGAGCGCCTATGGCGACAAGCGTATCGCTACAGAAGGTTATCAAGCGCTACGGCGAGCTTCAGGTGGTTCACGGGATCGATCTGGAAATCGAGCCGGGGGAATTCACCGTCTTCGTCGGCCCCTCCGGCTGCGGCAAGTCCACGCTCCTGCGCATGATAGCCGGCCTCGAGCCGATTTCCGGCGGCGGACTCTATCTCGACGGCAGCCGCATGAACGATGTCCCCGCCTCCAAGCGCGGCATCGCCATGGTCTTCCAGTCCTATGCGCTCTACCCGCATATGACCGTTTACAAGAACCTTGCCTTCGGGCTGGAAACGGCCGGCATGAAGAAGCAGGACATCCAGCCGCGCGTCGAAAAGGCAGCCGAGATCCTGCAGATCAAGCAGCTGCTGCAACGCAAGCCGAAACAGCTCTCCGGCGGCCAGCGCCAGCGCGTCGCGATTGGCCGCGCCATCGTGCGCGAGCCAAACATCTTCCTCTTCGACGAGCCGCTTTCGAACCTCGACGCGGAACTGCGCGTTCAGATGCGCGTCGAGATCGCCCGCCTGCACCAGCGCCTCGGCAACACCATGATCTACGTCACCCACGACCAGACCGAGGCGATGACCATGGCCGACAAGATCGTGGTGCTGAACGGCGGCAAGATCGAACAGGTCGGCGCGCCGCTCGATCTTTATAACAAGCCAAAGAACAAGTTCGTCGCCGGCTTTATCGGCTCGCCAAAGATGAATTTTCTCGATGCCAAGATCGTCGCCTCCGACGACGGCTCCGCCGTCATCGATCTCGCCGGCCAGACGGTGCGCCTGCCGCGCCGGCTGGGCAGCCTGCAGCCAGGACAACCCGTCACCCTCGGCGCCCGCCCGGAGCACCTGAATGTCGGCGATCGCGGCCTGGCGCTCGGCAATGCCCGCGTCGATCTCGTCGAACATCTCGGCGGCCAGACGATCCTCTACGTCACGCTGCATGGCGGTCAGGCGCTAACGGTTGCGCTGGAAGATCAGCAAGCCATCCGTGCCGGCGAGACGGTCAGCATCCATATCGATCCCGAGCGCTGCCACCTGTTCGGGCCGGATGGGGTGACGCTGTAGGAGAGCTGGTGTGAAGAGTTATCTCGCCCCTGGCGGGCGACAAAGTAAAAACTTAGGATTAGGCGAGGGCTCGTCCCTCGTCTAATTCTTAGTTTTTACAAGAGCGGGGGTAGGCATGGACGCAATCAGCTTCCAGTCTATTGGTGCAAGAATGGACCCCCTCTCTTGCAATTTCAATGGCTTAGAAATTGCGCCGAGCTTTGAACGCGCTGAGCCTCCAATGTCGCAATTCCTAAACCAATGAAATTACTTTCTCGCCCGCCAGGGGCGAGATAGGTCCCCGCATTTGCCGTGCCTTGGTTACACCTCGACGATCCGCCGGCTGCCGATGGAGCGGATTTGCCCGGATGGAATGACATCGGCCGGAACGCTCTCCCGCCGGTACAGGCGAATCCGCCGGCTGCCCGGCGCAAGATGGAACCAGTCGTCCTCGGCCCGATAGGCTTCCAGATCGATCTGCACCGATTGCGCCAGCCGGTCGCTGATCAGCTCCAGATACCAATCCTCGCCTTCCTGAAGAACCGATGCAGTGATCTCGGCATCGTGAAAAGCTTTCGTTCTGCCAAGCGGGAAGTAGAAGGCCTGAGCGATGAGCGCGCCGGTTACCGAGTTCGTCAGCCTCGCGACAGTGACATCATGCGACGGTGGTCCGAAACGGAAAGCATAGGTCGTGTCGAAGAAGGCGCCAAAAAGATCAGTGCACGCTATCTTTTCCCTGCCGCGCGCTTCCATTACTAAGTCGCGGCCTCCGCCCACGACGATCTGACGACCGTCGCGCAGGCAGGAGACCTCGACAGTGAGGTTCAGTGCCGCATCGCTCTCGTTGATGACATGTACGTCGAGACCGTTCGTGCCTTCATCCATCAGCAGCACCTGCACTGGCCGGAAGGCGCGGCGCAGCCCATACCAGACCGGCTTCGGCTCTCCGGTCGAATCGATCACGCCCCAGCCGGCGCCGGGAAGCAGATCCTGCAGCGTCCAGACGAGCGCGCCGTTGCAGCCGGAACTTTGGCGGCGCCACTCGGCATAGGTCTCCTCGGCTACTTCACCGGTCACCGCCCGCGAAAGGTTGAGGTATAGATCGGGGTCTTCCCGCCGCAACCGGTTGGGCTCGAAACCGTAAAGCTCCTGAAGATAATGATCACGCACATCCTCGAAATCCCAGGATGCGCCGCGATCGCGCGGTACCCGCTCTTTCCATAGCGGGCTATGGACTGCGGGAACCGGCAGATGCTGCCCCAGAGTACGGGCTTGCGGCACATGCGCGAAAGCCAGACTCTCTGCGGCGAAGCGGACGTCGGCACGGCGCGCATCGGCAAGCGGCCGCATATAGGCGCCGACGCCATAATAATGCGTGACGCCGGCATTCGGCGAAAACGGCATCGGCCCACCCGAGGGTGAATTGACGGCATAGGGCACATCCGGCCGCAGCGATTGCACCAGCGGCGGGATGATCTCCTCGACAACAGGGCTTTTCCAGAACTGTTCCGGCAGGCCCATCATCGCGGCCTGCTGATGGATCTCGCTGCCGCCGCAAAGGATGGCCAGCGAAGGCGACAGGCGGGTACGGCCCAGAAGCTGCGAAACCTCCGCCTCGACATGGGCGTTGAACGCCTTGTCATTCTTCGGATAGTCGAAATTGGCAAACATGAAATCCTGCCAGACCAGCAGGCCAAGTTCGTCGCACAGGCGGTAGAGCTCCGGCGTCTCGTAAGCCATGGTGCCGCCGATGCGGATCATGTTCATGCCGGCTTCAACCGCCAGCCGCAGCCAGGATTCATAATCGTCGCGGCCGCCAGGCAGGCGTACGATATCGGCTGTGGTCCAGACCGCGCCGCGGCAGAAAATCCGCTCACCATTCACGACAAGAGCGAAATCCTGGCCATCGGCGCCGCGATCGACCGACAGCCGACGGAAACCGGTCTTTCCGAGCGCATGCTCCACGCCATCGACGACGAGCGTGACATCATGGAGTTGCGGCACGCCATGCGTATGCGGCCACCAGGGCGTCACATCGGGAATTTTCAGGATTGCGGTATAGCGGCCGGCGCTATCCTTTTCGAAGGACTGCTCCATCTCTCCGCAGCGCAAAAGCAGCTCTTCAACGGCGCCCTCGATCGAGAGCGAGGCATAGAGCCTACCCTCGCCATTCTCAAGCAGGTCCGGCCGCAAGGAGAGATCACGAATGACGGGCGCGCTCGGCCGCAGCAGCGAGATCGGCCGCCACGGACCGACTGCCTGAACCTCCGGACACCAGCCGGGCATGTGGCCGAGCAAAGTCGTGCGCACCATGCGCAGGCCTTGCGGCGTGATCATCTGCGGCCGCCAGCGGGCGCGTGGCCCGGGCTCGGAAAGCTTCGGCTCCAGCGCGCGGAAGCAGAGCGCCAGCTCGTCACCGCCAAGCAGGGTGACGTCGAGGTCATGGGCCTCGAACATGCTTTCGGAAACAAGGATTTGCTGGCCGTTGAGGAAGACTTCGCAAAGCGTCGCCAGCCCCTCCAGTCGCAGGACCGCGTCGCCCGCCTCCACATCCACCAGACGGCAGATGTACCAGGCATCGCGATCATGAAGCGGCTGCGGCCTTGTCCGGTCGAAGCGCCCGACCTTTTCCAGCGCCTCTGCCACCGTGCCCGGCACGGGCGCGGGAATGAAACCTGAGGTCAGCGGCACATCGGACGGTAAGAGGCAGGTGCCCGCCTCCGTCAGTACCAGATTCCAACCTTCGCTCAGCCGCATTCCGCCGCCGAGATCCGCCAAGCGCCCGCCCATGACATCTTTCGGGGATTACCCCCGCCCCAATATGTTCAGAAATAACCCAGCCGTATCACGGATCGAACGGAAACCCGTCAAAGCTTCCGTTCAAGTTCGCTCATCATGGAATCCCATGCATCGGCGGCGGGATCAAGCGCCGTGCGCAGCGGCTCGAATTTCTTGCGCGTGATGGCACGGGCAAGCTGGAACTGCACCGATTTTGCCGTCTCGGAAATTTTCCGCGCTTCGCCAGCCGCGTTACCCAAATCGGCCGCGAGCCAATCGAAATGGCTGCCGGCCAGTTCGAAATTGGCGCCGAGCTGACGCAGCGTGTTGAACGCATATTTATGGAAGAAGCCGAAAGGCCGTTCGGCGATCGCCTCCACCTGCGCCGGGAAGACCTCGGCGAAGGCACGGATCGGATTGGCCTTGGGACGACGGCGGAAATGGAAGGACAGAAGCTGCCGTGCCGTCTCGCGGATTCCAGCGTCAGCCGGTAGCTTCTCCGGAAATTTCGCAAATTCCGTATAGGGCAGGAAGGGCAGATCCGCATCCGTCAGATGCAGCTGGAACAGTCCGTCGAAATCATCGCCCGACAGCTGGAAGAAGCCGCCATTGTGGAAATAATCGAGCGTGCGGCCTTCCATATCGAGCCGGTTGATCGCGACCGTCGTCTTGCCGTGTTCGCGGCGATAGCCGACGCCCTGCGTGTCCGGCATGAAGAAGGAATCCATCTCCACCAGGCAGAGCCGGCCGCGGCCGATCTGCTCGATGACATGGTTCTCAACCTTGTCGTAAATCGCAAGCTCGGTGCAGCGCACGCCATAGAGCGCTTCCAGATCCTCGAGCGGCACCTTGAAGAAGGTGAACTGGTCGCCCTCGAAATCTTGGCCCAGCGTGAAGCCGAGCATGGCTTCCGGCGGCAGCTTCAGGCTCGAAAGCACCTCGATCCAGAGATCGATATAGCAGTTGGTCTCGGGCCACATGCGCTCGCTGTCGTGCAGCGCATGTGGCTTGTAGGCGGCGGGATCCAGTCCCTGAAACACGGAAGCCATGGGTGCGATCAGCCCCACAGCGCCTTGCGCACGCTCTCGGGCCATTCCTTGACGTCGAGACCGTGGGTGTGAAACAGCGCCAGCGCGATGCGCTCCAGGCCGAAGCCGACGCAAGCCGTATGCACGACGCTGCCATCGGCAAAATTCAGGCCCCACTTCGTACCGAAGGCATCCTGGTGGTAGTTGAAGCTCATGCAGGCGGTCGGCTTGGCGGTCGAGGTGATCGGGATCAGCAGCTCGAACTTCAGGTTCTGGTCGCGCTGGTTGTTGGCGAGCATCTTACCGGCCCGGCCGAAGAACGGATCGTTGGCGACATCGATGGTCACGTCGAGGCCGACGGCCTTCATCATCTCGACACCACGGTCCATCCAGCTCTGGCGGAAATCCGTCACATGCTTTTCGCTGCCCATGCAGACATATTCGCGCATGCGGAAGAGCTGCTGGCGGGCCGGGTCCTTGGAGGGCTCGTGGCGGAAGCAATAGGACTGCAGGTCGTAGAGCGCGCCGTTTTCCGGAATGGCGCCGCGCTTGGCAACGGTCGGATAGAGCGGATAGCAGGCGGCCGGCGTCAGCACGATATCGGTCGCCTGCTGGTCTTTCGTCCAGTCGTCGCCGACTTCCATGCATTTCAGCAGGCTCATATGGTCGAGCTCATTGCCGCAGAAGCTGTGCACCGTGCCGGCCAGCTGCGGGAAGCTCTTCATGTAGCCGCTCGTCTCGAAGAAGGCGCGGTTCATGCCGGGCGGAAAGCGGATTGCTTCGGCGCCATCGGCGCCGCCGAATTTGTCGATCAGCCGCTCGAAAGCGGAAATAACGTCTTCGAACTGGCCGCTGCGGCCGTAGAGACCATCAACGCCGGTGTCGATCAGAAGGCCGGAGTCGAAAAGGCGGTCGAGAAACGATGTTTGCATATCCATGACGGTTACCCCAACAGGCTGGTATCTTGTTTGTGGACGAGCAGCATGGTCGACGTATTGCCGAGAATGCGGTCATTCGAGATCATCAATTGTGCCGAGTGCGCGTCGCGCAGGTGGCGGCCGAGGCTGTAGGGCGTACCGTTCTTGTAGCCCATGATGCCGCAGATCAGCATCGCGTGATTGATGATCGGCAGGATCATCTCCGAGGATGCGATCTTGACGTTGTTCATCGCCACGGCGAAAGCCATCGACGACAGGCGGTCCGCATCGAGTTTCGCCTCCTCATAGGCCTTCAGCCCGGCAACCACATTGGATTTCACCATCTGCAGCATGCTGGAGGCTTCGGCGAGACGCAGCGCACCGGGCGGCGGCGCGCCGGGAGACTTGCGGGCAGCGGCCCGCACGAACGCCTGTGCGCGCGAAACCGCATCGGCGGCAATCCCATACCACACACCGCTCCAGAGCAGGTGCGAGCTTGCCAGCATCGATTGCGCGGCGATCTCGGCAAATGGCTTCGGCAGGATCTGCTTGGCCGGCGCCTCGCCCTTGAACAGGAAGCCGTCGGAGCAGGTGCCGCGCATGCCGAGCGTGTTCCACTCGACCGTGCGCTTGAGTTCGTATTGATCCCTAAGGAAGCAGGTCAGCACCTGATCGGAAGACGCCGCCTCGGCATGGCTGCGCGAGGTAATCAGGATGGCGTCGGCATGGGCGCCGTAGGAAATGACGGTCGCATCCTTTTCGAGGGTGCAGGTATCGCCTTCGACCTTGATGGCGCAGATGCTGTTGCGCAGATTGCCACCAATCCCGCCTTCGGTCGTCGCCGAAGCGAGCAGCAACTGTTCCCTGGCGATGCGGCGCATGAAGTCGCGGTGCCAATCGCTGTCGACGCCGTGCTCGACCAGGCTCGAAAGCTTGATCTGGTGCATGGCGAAGACCATGGCGCTCGCCGCACAAGCCTGACCGAGGATCGAGCAGAGCTCGGCGATTTCGGTCACCGACGCGCCTTCACCGCCGAGATCGGCGGGGATCTGGATGGAGAGCAGCTTTTCGGCGCGCATCGCGTCGACGGCTTCGCGCGGGAACCGGCCCTCGGCATCGACGGCATCGGCGTGTTGGCTGGCGATCGCTGCGACGCGGGCGGCGCGCACCGCCGCTCCTTCGCCCGACCCAACCTCGAGTAAAGCGACCGCCGCAGTCATCAGGCGACCTTTCTGCCGTCCAGGATCATACCGACGGTTCTTTCGATCGCGGCGATACTGGCGAAGGACTTGCGGTTCAGCAGGTTGTCGGGAAACTCTATGTCGAAGGCTTCCTCGATGCCGAGCATCAGCTGTACGGAAGCGAAAGAAGACAGCCCCGTCGCATAGAGATCAGCGTCATCTTCGATCTGATCGATAGCAACGGGAAGCGCGCCGAACTTGGCCAACAAATCGCGAATCGTCTTGTTCATAGTCTAGTCCCTTCTGGCATTGGCAAGCATAACCGCAGTTACGCAGTCTTTTCCTTCGCCGAGAAGTAACAGGCAAAATAGAACATTCCGCTAAGCGACGTGGTAAATAAAAACAACTTATACTTGGTAGGAAATTGCTATATTCGAGATTTTTCCGACTGAAATTTACCAAGCGTAAGCCATCTAAATCGCAGCTCGCGCATTAATATTATACACATCTAATGTAAAGATGTGGTGCTTTTTGGAAAGCGGCGGACCCCAAGTCGGTTAACGTGCCAAAATTCGTCACAACGTTTACGCTAAAAATACAATCCCGATCGGAGCGCCAGCAAAAGTAGAGACCCTTCGCGACGGGTGCTAACCTTCCGGCGGATAGATGTGGTCACCACCTCTATAATCCGAAATCGAATAGCACCCCTCGCCAAGTTCGCGAACCGCGCTTTGACCGATGTCGGCCTTGCCGTAGCCGCCGGGAATATCGAGAATGTAAGTGGGCTGGCAAAGGCCGGAAATACGGCCGCGTAGCGCCGCGACGATTGCTTGTCCTTCGGCAATCGTCAGGCGGAAGTGGCTGGTTCCCGGCGCAAGGTCCGGATGATGCAGGTAATAGGGCTTCACCCGCGTCTCCACAAAAGCCTTCATTAACGCCGCCAGCACGTCCGGATCGTCATTGATGCCCTTGAGGAGAACCGACTGACTGACCAGCACGATGCCCGCATCGACCAGCCGGGCGCAGGCGGCGCGCGCCTCCTCCGTCAGCTCGCGTGGATGGTTGGCATGCAGCGCCACATAGATGGTCTTGCCGCTCGCCTTCAGAGCCGCAATCAGCGCCGCATCGATCCTTGACGGGTCAACGACGGGGATGCGGGTATGGAAGCGGACGATCTTCACATGGTCGATCTCGGCAAGCTGCCCGAGAATTTCTTCCAGCCGGCGCGGCGAGAGAATGAGCGGATCGCCACCGGTCAGGATGACCTCCCAAATCTCCTTATGGTCGCGGATATAGGCAAAGGCGCCGCCCAGCCCCTCGCCATCCAGCGTGCCGAGCCCCTGTGGCCCGACCATCTCGCGGCGGAAGCAGAAGCGGCAATAGACCGGGCAGACATGTACGGCTTTCAGCAACACGCGATCCGGATAGCGATGAACGATGCCCCCGACGGGGCTGTGCGCGTGGTCGCCGATCGGATCGGCCCGCTCCGCCGGCGTAACGATGAGTTCGGCGGCATCCGGCACGAACTGCCGGGCAATAGGATCGGCGGGGTTTGCGGGGTCGATCAGACGCGTGACGGTCGGCGTCAGGGCGACGGCATAGCGTTCCGCCACCGCTTCCAGCGCCGCTGCCTGATCGGCATCGATCAGCCCGGCGCGCTCAAGCTCTCCGATGGTCCGGATCGGGCGCATCACATTCATGCGTCACACTCCGCGACCGGTGCCCACAGCACCTGCTCGATCCGTGAGGCGCCGGTTGCCAGCATCACGAGCCGGTCGAAGCCCAGCGCGATGCCGCTCGCCTCGGGCATGACGGCAAGCGCCTCCAGAAACTCCTCGTCCAGCGGATAGGTCTCGCCATAGACACGCTGCTTTTCCGCCATTTCGATCTCGAAGCGACGACGCTGCTCTTCGGCATTGGTGAGTTCGCCGAAAGCATTGGCCAGCTCGACGCCGCAGGCATAGAGCTCGAAACGCTCGGCAACGCGATGATCCCTGGCCGATGGCCGCGCAAGCGCCGCCTCGGAAACGGGATATTCGTCGAGAATGGTGGCGCGTCCGAAGCCCAGATTCGGCTCGATCTTCTCCACCAATACGCGGCTGAAAAGATCCTGCCACAGATCGTCGTCGGCAACGCGAATGCCCGCCTTGCGCATATCCGCCGCCAGGCGCTCGCGATCCGTCGATCCGTCGAGACCGATGGAGGCGAAGAGATCGATACCGGCATATCGTTCGAAGGCGGCCGCGACGCTGATGCGCTCGGGCGGGAGAAATGGATCGATCTCCGCGCCGCGATAGCTGAGTTTCTTCGCCCCGACCGTCTCGGCTGCCAGCTCCAGCAGCGCGGCACAATCCCCCATCAGGATTTCGTAGCTCTCTCCTGCCCGATACCATTCCAGCATGGTGAATTCCGGATGGTGCAGCGGCCCACGCTCGCGATTGCGATAGACATGGGCAAAGCAGGCGATGCGCTCCTCACCCGCCGCAAGCAGCTTCTTGCAGGCAAATTCGGGTGATGTATGCAGATAAAGAGGCGATGCCTTGCCGTCGGTCGTCAGCGCCTCGGTCTCGAAAGCATGCAGATGAGCCTCGTTGCCGGGCGATACCTGCAGCGTCGCCGTATCCACCTCGATGAAGTCGTTGCGCGCGAAGAAAGTCCGCAACGCCGCCTGGATGGCATTGCGGCCGATCAGGAACGGCCGTCGGTCCGCATGGACATTGCGGGTCCACCAGGGGGACGCCTTGCTCGTCTTTGGCTTCATTCCTAGCTTTCTTCAGGGCACCGGCCGCCTTGGGGGTGGCTATTTCCGTTGATTTAGGGTAGTTGCGCCCCCAAGCAAACAAAAGCTGCGTCTCGGAGAGCATTTCGACAGTCCCTCTACGACGCAAAAGGCAGCGTTACAAGGAAGTCTTATGGTCAAGGTCATCGCCTCTTCGGTCCGCAAGGGCAACGTTCTCGACGTCGACGGCAAGCTCTACGTCGTTCTCACCGCACAGAACTTTCATCCAGGCAAGGGTACGCCGGTCACCCAGGTCGACATGCGCCGCATCGTCGACGGCGTGAAGGTCTCCGAGCGCTGGCGCACTACCGAGCAGGTCGAGCGCGCCTTCGTGGAAGACGTGAACTTCCAGTACCTCTATGAAGACGGCGAAGGCTTCCACTTCATGAACCCGGCCACCTACGACCAGGTCGTCGTCGATGCCGAAACCATGGGCGACCAGAAGGCCTACCTCCAGGAAGGCATGACCTGCATCCTGTCGATCCACGAAGGCGTTCCGCTGGCGCTCGAACTGCCACGCCATGTCACGCTCGAGATCACCGAGACCGAGCCGGTCGTCAAGGGCCAGACGGCATCCTCGTCCTACAAGCCGGCCATGCTCTCGAACGGCGTGCGCACCATGGTTCCGCCGCACATCAACGCCGGCACCCGTGTCGTCATCGCAACGGAAGACAATTCCTACGTCGAGCGCGCCAAGGACTGAGCCTCGGCCACTGCTTGCATGAAGAACGCCTCGTCCTGGTGACGGGGCGTTTTGCGTTTTGGGCGGTTGAAGCAGAAGGGCTACACAAAGACGTATCCCACCGCCTTACGGAGCACTGACCTTTTTCTCATCCGCCTGCATAGCATTGGCGGTTTCAGGAGGCGTTTGCATCTCGGTGCTGTGCTCATGCGGAGCCAGGGCCTGTAGATGCAGGACGCGCGGCGACATGGAATGCATGAAGGCATCGGAGCGTCCGATGTAGATCAGGGTCGCACCTTCCAGTTCGGTGAGCAGAGCAAAGGCCTTCGCCTGAACTTCGGCCTCCAGCCCTTCCATGGCATCGTCGAAGACGATCCATTTCGGCTTTGCGAGCAGCAAATGCGCAAAACCGACGGCTTTCTGCTCTTCGGTATCGAGCAATCGATCCCAGCGAGCCTGCGTATCGAGACGGCTCTTCAGACGGCCAAGCCCTACCTTGTCGATGACGGCATCGACGGCGGCATCGTCATAGGCGTCCCGATCGTCCGGAAAACAGATTGCCTCCCTGAGAGTGCCGGTCGGCACATAGGGCGTGTGCGGAACGAACAGCATGTCGTCCATCGGCGGCAGGCTGACCGTGCCGGAACCACTATACCATTGATGCGCCAGCACCTCGAACAGCAGCCTGCGGTTCACGCCGTGATCGCCGTTGATCATCACATGCTCGCCGGCATTGATCGTGACCGTACCCTCTGCGATCCGGAAGCCGTTTTCGGTCGCCTCGTCGCTGGTCTTCGTCGAAATTTCCAGGTCGGTCCAAACCATCGTTCCCGGTGCCGCCTTCTCAAAGACGAGGGTGTGCGGCATCGGCGTCTTGTCGTCCATCTCCGTCAGCGCCTTGCGGAAATCGGTCACACGCATCAGCGTGGCGCGCCATTCGGCGATCGGGCCAAAATTGGCGACATACCAGCGCAGTGCCGAATTGACCTGATTGAAGGCGCCGACCGCCACCATAAGCTGACCGAAGGTCAGGCCGCCGGAGAAATAGGCGGGCGCGGCAACGAGGATCGGAATGATCAGCACCAGCCAGCCGTAGCCGGCCGAAACCCAGGTGAGATTGGTATTGGCTATGGCAAGCTGACGGATGACGGCAAGCACGGCCGATATGTCGAGATTGATCCGGCGGCGCTCATTCTCCTCGCCGCCGGCAATCGTGATCGCCGGCATATGCTCGTTGGCATGCATGAGCGCAAAGCGCAGTTCGGCCTCTTTCGAATAGCGATCCGCATTCAGTCGCACGAGGCGGCGACCGACGAATTGGCTGAGGAACGATGCCGATCCGGCATAGAGGATCGCCGCCCAGACCATGTAGCCAGGGATGGCAAAATTCATGCCATTGACCTTGAATACCATGCCGCTGGAAAGCTCCCAGAGCACGCCGATGAAGCTGAGCAGCAGGATTGTCGCCTGCACCAGGCCGATGGCAAGCCCCGTCGTGCTTTCCGCGAGATTGCGGGCATCTTCATGCAGGCGCTGGTCGGGATTGACGCCGATCAGTCCGGAAGAGGCAAGCCGAAGCGCGCGCTTGGCCTGCAGCCATTGATTGACGAGATCACGCGCCAGGCCTTCGCGCATATAGAGCGCGGTCATCTGATTGAGCCAGGCCTGGATAACGTTGAGGACCAGAAGCGATCCTGCGATAATTCCGAAGACGCCGAGCTGATGGAAGAAGGCGGAAATGTCGCGTCTCGCCAGCGAATCGTAAAAAGGCGCGTTCCAATTGTTGAGCAGCACCTGGACATAGGCCGTAACCAGGATGATTGCGAAAAGCGCGACGACAAGAAAAATGAGCTTGATGCGGACCGGCGAATTCCAGAACGCGGAAAACATCATCCTCAACCGAAAGAAGAGGCTCAAATCGTATCCGACCTGTTCGTTCCCCTGCACATTCGGCTTGGCTTGCGTATCAACTGCCATCAGCACTTCCCTGCCACGCGTCCCGTCAGTTAATCATGAGCCGCCCTCATGTCCACCCTTGCAATAGATCGGTGGGATCACATTCCTATATACACGGTTTCGCGTCTTGAACCGAATAAGGCCAGCAACTAGCTTGCGCTCGAAAGATTGAGAAAGCCTTCCGATGCAATTTCAGGGAACCGCCGACTATATCGCCGACAAGGATCTGATGGTCGCCGTCAATGCCGCCATAAGACTGGAGCGTCCGCTTCTCGTAAAGGGCGAACCCGGTACGGGCAAGACCGAACTTGCACGCCAGGTGGCGGCCGCGCTCGACCTCGATCTTATCGAGTGGAATGTCAAATCGACGACGAAGGCCCAGCAAGGTCTCTACGAATATGATGCGGTTTCACGTCTGCGTGACAGCCAGCTCGGCGACGTCAGAGTTCATGATGTCAGGAATTATATCCGCCAAGGCAAGCTCTGGCAGGCCTTCACCTCGCCGAAGAAGTGCGTGCTGCTGATCGACGAGATCGACAAAGCCGATATCGAATTCCCGAACGATCTCCTGCAGGAACTCGACCGCATGGAATTCCATGTCTACGAGACCGGGGAGACGATCCGGGCCGCGATCCGCCCGATCGTCATCATCACCTCGAACAACGAGAAAGAACTGCCGGACGCCTTCCTGCGCCGCTGTTTCTTCCACTATATCCGCTTTCCCGACATGGGGACGCTGACGCGCAGCGTCGAGGTACATTATCCCGGCATCAAGCAGGCGCTCGTTCACGCGGCACTGACGCAATTCTTCGAAATCCGCGACGTGCCGGGCCTTAAAAAGAAGCCATCGACCTCCGAAGCGCTTGACTGGATTCGCCTGCTGGTCGCAGACGATATCGATCCCGAAACGCTGCGCGCCGATGCGAAGAACGCGTTGCCGAAACTGCATGGCGCACTGCTGAAGAACGAGCAGGATGTGCACCTTTTCGAACGGCTGGCCTTCATGGCGCGAGGGCAAGGGAAGTGATGCGGCCGGATGCCGTCAAGGTCTTGATCTATGCCGTTCGGGATGGGCATCTGCTTGTCTTCGATGAGCCAGATTTTCCCACTGTCCAGATCCAGGTTCCTGGCGGCACGGTCGAATCCGGTGAGGACATTGTAGCGGCCGCGGCGCGCGAATTCGAGGAGGAGACCGGTTTTGCGCCACACGAACTCTATTCGCTGGGCGTTCACGACTACCATTTCGAAAAGAACGGCCGCGATTACCATCACCAACGGCACTATTTCCGCTGCCATATCTCCGAACGAGCACCTGCCACTTGGCTTCACTACGAAATGACGCCTTTCGACGGTGGCGACCCGATCGGCTTCCGCTTCTTCTGGCTACCGATCGAAGCTGCCAGGCATCGCCTGGGTTACGGCATGGAAGCCCTCCTTGAATATCTGTAGGCCACATCGCGCCTCCGAGCTCAGCCCCGGACTTTCCCCGGCGCTTGCCCCATTGACCCGCCGGAATGACAGGTTTATGAAATTCCCCTCGTGGTGATTTGGCCGGCCGGCTTGCAGCCACGTTAAATAAGTCGCTAAAGGGCCGCGTGCGGACCGGTAGCGATTCATGATCGCGGCCGGTTTTTTTGTATTTGGCGAGTGAAACGATGCCCATCAAGATTCCCGATACGCTCCCCGCGTTTGAAACCCTCCAGAACGAGGGTGTGCGGGTGATGACCGAAACGGTGGCGTTCCGACAGGATATCCGCCCCCTTCAGATCGGGCTTCTCAACCTCATGCCGAATAAGATCAAGACCGAGATCCAGATGGCGCGCCTCGTCGGCGCATCGCCGCTGCAGGTGGAGTTTTCGCTGGTGCGCGTTGGCGGCCACAAGGCCAAGAACACCTCGCAGGAGCATCTGCTCGCTTTCTACGAGACGTGGGAAGAAGTGAAGCACCGTAAGTTCGACGGCTTCATCATAACCGGCGCGCCGATCGAGCTGCTGGAATATGAGGACGTCACCTACTGGAACGAGATGCAGGAGATATTGGACTGGACGGCCACCAACGTCCATTCGACGATGAACGTCTGCTGGGGCGCCATGGCGGCGATCTACCATTTCCACAAGGTCCCGAAATATACGCTGACGGAAAAGGCTTTTGGCGTCTATCGCCACCAGAACCTGAAGCCCTCCTCGGTCTATCTCAACGGCTTCTCCGACGATTTCGCCATTCCGGTGTCTCGCTGGACGGAAGTGCGCCGCGCCGACATCGAAAAAGTGCCTGGACTGGAAATACTGATGGACTCGAGCGAGATGGGCGTCTGTCTCGTGCACGAACAGGCTTGCAACCGGCTCTACATGTTCAATCACGTGGAGTATGATTCCACGTCGCTGGCGGACGAGTATTTCCGGGATGTGAATGCGGGCGTGCCGATCAAGATGCCGCACAACTACTTCCCGCATAACGATCCGGAAATTCCTCCGCAAAACCGGTGGCGCAGCCATGCGCACCTGTTCTTCGGCAACTGGATCAACGAGATCTATCAGACCACGCCGTATGATCTGGAGGAGATCGGCCAGGAAAGGACTTGAGGCTTGTTCATTCCCTTCTTCCTGAAACTCAAGGAAGCGAAGGTGCCGGTGACGCTCCGGGAATTCCTGTCGCTGCTCGAGGGAATGGAAGAAGGGATTGCCGATTACGACGTCGAGGCCTTCTACTATCTGGCCCGCGCGACGCTGATCAAGGACGAGCGCTTCATCGACCGCTTCGACCAGATCTTCGCCGACTATTTCCGCGGCGTCGAGGCGATCGGCGGCAATGCCGATGGAGAAGCGGTGGAGCCGACCGCCATTCCCGAGGAATGGCTGCGCAAGCTTGCCGAGCGGCATCTGACCGAAGAGGAAAGACGGCAGATCGAGGCAATCGGCGGCTTCGACAAGCTGATGCAGACGCTGCGCGAGCGCCTGGCCGAGCAGAGGGGCCGGCATCAGGGCGGCTCCAAATGGATCGGCACATCAGGCACCTCGCCCTTCGGCGCCTACGGCTACAATCCGGAAGGCGTGCGCATCGGCCAGGAAACCTCGCGCCATCGCCGGGCGGTCAAGGTCTGGGATCGGCGCGACTTCCAGAATCTCGACGACGGCGTTGCACTCGGCACCCGCAACATCAAGGTGGCGCTGAAACGCCTGCGCCGCTGGGTGCGCGAAGGAGCGGCCGAGGAATTGGACCTCTCCGGCACCATCCGCTCCACCGCGGAGCATGGCTATCTCGATGTCCAGACACGGCCGGAACGCCGCAACGCCGTCAAGCTTCTGATGTTCTTCGATGTCGGCGGCTCGATGGACGACCATATCCGCGTCGTGGAGGAACTCTTCTCCGCCGCCCGCGCGGAGTTTCGCCACATGGAGTATTTCTACTTCCACAATTGCCTCTACGAGGGCGTGTGGAAGGACAATCGCCGGCGGCGCGTCGACATCACGGCAACGACCGACCTCATCCGCACCTTCGGCGCCGACTACCGCGTGGTTTTCGTCGGCGATGCCTCCATGAGCCCCTATGAGATCACCCAAGCCGGAGGCTCGGTGGAGCATTGGAACAAGGAAGCGGGTGAGGTCTGGATCGCCCGCATGACCGGCCATTTCCGCAAATGCATCTGGATCAACCCCGTGCCGGAAAGCTATTGGGGCCATACCACCTCGATCTCAATCATCCGCCGTCTGATGAGCGACCGCATGTACGCCCTGACGCTTGGCGGGCTGGAGAAGGCGACAAGGGAATTGTCGCGCTAACATCAAGCTTCCTCCGCGCTTAGCCCCTCACCCCGGCCCTCTCCCCGTTTTGACGGGGAGAAGGTGGCCCGAAGGGTCGGATGAGGGGGTTATCGATTTGAATTCATGGATTTTTGTGGTCTTGGCGGGCACCCCCTCATCCGCCTGGCGGCACCTTCTCCCCGCTGGGGAGAAGGGGGACAGCGGCGATCTCCGCTCATATGCGATACCCCTGCCGCAAGCGGGGAGAGGGTTAGGGTGAGGAGCCGTTACAGAAACCGCCCGCTCTGTCACAGGCATTGCATACTTCCGGCGCAGCGTGCGTCTCGAAAGAAAGCCGGACGGAGCCTTGATCCCCCTCTGCTTACCTCTAAATTTCGCCATCGAACTGGTTGCGGAACGGCGCGAATGGAGGCAGGGTCTGGCCTCACATACTCAAAAGCAATGGATGAGCTGATATGACGGAAAGCACTTTGCAGCGGGAACATTTTGGGATGACGGCGGATGGGGATACCGTCTATCGCGTCAAGATCGTCGGTGGCGGCCTGACGGCCCATATCATGTCATGGGGCGCGGTCATCCAGGACCTTCGCCTTGATGGCCATGAGCCGGCGCTCCTGCTCGGCTTCGACAATTTTGCCGATTATCCCCTCCATTCCTCCTATTTCGGCGCCACGCCCGGCCGCTGCGCCAACCGCATCGGCGCCGGTCGCTTCACGCTTGATGGTAAGCAGTATCAGCTGGAGCTCAACGAAAAGGGCGTCACCCACCTGCACGGCGGCAAGGACAATATCGCCAAGCGCAACTGGACCATCGTCGAGCATAGTACCGACCGCGTCGTCCTGAAGATCGTCGATCCCGATGGCCGCGCCGGCTATCCCGGCAATTGCACGATACAGGCGACCTATTGGGTCCATGGCAACGGCGAATTGTCGGTCACCTACGAATCCACAACCGACCAGCCGACGCTCGCCAATGTCTGCCAGCACGCCTATTTCAATCTCGACGGCCGCGACGATGCCCTCGGCCACGACATCATGATCGCCGCCGATCACTACACACCGACCGATGACAAGCAGGTGCCGACCGGCGAGATCCGCTCCGTCGAAGGCTCTGTCTTCGATTTCCGCGAGATGGCGCCGATGAAGCGCTTCGAAGGAAGCGAGCAGGCGCTTTACGACCACAATTTCTGCCTCTCGCCCGAGCGTACCGCCAAGCGGTCCGTGGTCCTTGCCCGCAGCGTCAATTCCGGCGTCTCGCTCGAGGTGCGCACCACCGAGCCCGGCGTGCAGTTTTATACCGGTTTCAAGCTGGACGTGCCGGTTCCCGGCCATGACGGCCGCAAGATCGGCCCGTTTGCCGGTTTCTGCCTGGAAACGCAAGTCTGGCCCGACGCGATCAACCACCAAGGCTTCCCCAATGCCGTGCTCCGCCCGGGCGAGGTATTGCGGCAGGAAACGGATTACATCTTCACCAAGAACTGAGCTGGGAACGCCGGCTTTCCTAAATTTCGGCCGGGCGTCCAAAGCGCCCGGCCGATTCTTTTTTGCGATGCGACCAGATTCACCTTGTGAATTGGTTCTAAATAGGTTCTATATAGACACTATGGATAGAACCAGTTTGATCCTTGAATTGAACAATCGCGGTTTGAGCGACGAGACCGCGAGCGGACCGCTTTACAAGCGCCTGGCGCAGGCGCTGACCGGCCTCATCCAGGAAGGTTTGCTGAAGCCGGGCACGGCGTTGCCGGGCGAGCGAGACTTAGCCGGAGCGTTGGAAATCGGCCGCGTCACGGTGCGTACCGCCTATCGCGATCTCCTCGCCTCGGGTGTCATCGAATCCCGCCACGGCAGCGGTACCTTCGTCTCGCAGCATGTCGAGCGCATCGAGCAACCGCTCTGGCGCCTCTCCTCCTTCTCCGCCGACATGCGCTCGCGCGGCCGCGAACCGGCGGCACGCATCCTGTCACGCACCGTCAGCGCACCGGCGCCGGAGGAATCGTTCCTGCTCGGCCTCAGCCTTGATGAGCCCGTGTTGCGGCTCGACCGACTGCGCCTGGCGGATGGCCAGCCACTCGCCATCGAGCGCGCCGTCGTTCCCATCAAGTTTCTGGGCGAAAATGCCATATCCGAAGGATCGCTATATGACGCCCTTGCTGCCAAGGGTTTCAAGCCGGTGCGTGCCCAGCAAAGGCTGACCGCTGTGACGCTCGACCCGACCTCCGCCTCGATCCTGACCGTGAAGGCCGGCGCGCCGGCGCTTCTGATCGAACGCGTCTCCCGCCTGGCCGACCAGCGCGTCGTTGAATATACCCGCTCGCATTATCGCGGCGATGCCTATGATTTTGTTGCTGAATTGAGAATTGGAGATGACCTATGAGCGAGACCCAATCCCTGATGCTGACGGAAGCCAGCCAATCGCCCGAGGTGGTTGCGACGCTGCTTGAAAAGGAAAAACCCGCTTTCGCCGAGATCGCAAAGCTCTTCTCGACCGGTCGTCCATCGCTGATCACGACGGCCGCGCGCGGCTCTTCCGACCATGCCGCTACTTTCTTCAAATATCTCTTCGAAATCTCCTGCGGCATCCCGGTCGCCTCCGTCGGCCCATCGATCGCCTCCGTCTATGGCGCACCGCTGCATCTGAAGGGCGGCATCCACTTCACCGTCTCCCAGTCCGGCGGCAGCCCCGACATCATCGCCCTGCAGGCCGCTGCCAAGAAGGGTGGCGCCACCACGATCGCCGTGGTCAACGTCACCGACAGCCCGCTCGCCAAGGAAGCCGACATCGTGCTCGGCCTCAATGCTGGCAAGGAACAGAGCGTCGCTGCGACAAAATCCTTCATCGCCTCTGTTGCCGCCCTTGCTGGCGTGACGGCGACGATTTCGCAGGATAAGGCGCTTGTTGATGGCCTTGCCAAACTGCCGGAAGCGCTTGCCGCCACCTCGGGCATCGACGGCAAGGCGGCGGAGGATGTGCTTTTCAATGCCTCCTCGCTCTATACCGGCGGGCGCGGCCCCGCCTTCGCCATCGCACTGGAAGCAGCTCTGAAGGCCAAGGAAACCGCCGGCCTGCACGCCGAAGCCTTCTCGCTGGCCGAACTCATGCACGGCCCGATGCGCCTCGTGCAGCCGGGATTCCCGATCGTCGCCTTCTCGCCCGACGATGCTGCCTTTGCCAACAATGCACAGGCGCTCGAACGCCTGCAGAAGCTCGGCGCCACCGCCGTCTCCTTCTCGACCGCACCGCTTGCCGGCATCAACCTGCGCATGCCGACAACGGGTAACGGCCTGCTCGATCCGCTGGTATCGCTGCTGTGCTACTATCGCCTCATAGAGTCGGTGACACGTCGCAAGGGTTTCGATCCGGACAAGCCGGCTAATCTTCTCAAGGTAACGGAGACCATGTGATGGATTACAAGGTCTTTACCGGCGCCCGCATCTTCGATGGCGACCGGTTTCACGAGGATAGCGCATTGGTGATCGGTAATGGCCGTATCCATGCCATTACCGGTGCCAATGATGTGCCCGACAATGCCGAAACAATCGCGTTGAACGGCGGTGTGCTTGCTCCCGGCTTCATCGATGCGCAGGTAAACGGCGGCGGCGGCCGCATGCTGAATGACGAGCCCTCGGCCGACTCCATGTATATGATCGCCGCAGGACATCGCCCCTACGGTACGACATCGCTACTGCCGACGCTGATCACCGATGTCGCGGCCGCGAGCGCGGCAGCGATCGAAGGCGCGATAGAGGCGGTGAAAGCCAATCGCGGCGTCGCCGGATTGCATCTGGAAGGCCCGCATCTGGCGCCGGCCCGCAAGGGCGCGCATCTTGCCGAGCTGATGCGTCCCGTCGAAGACAGTGATGTCCGGACCTTCATCCGCGCCCGCGAGGCGATCGGCACCTTGCTGGTGACGATTGCGGCCGAGCAGGTCACCGAGCGGCAGGTGCAGGCACTCACCGAAGGCGGCGTCATCGTCAGCATCGGCCATAGCGATTGCACGGCGGAGGCCGCCGATGCGCGTTTCGATGCCGGTGCGCGCGGCGTTACCCATCTTTTCAACGCCATGAGCCAGATGGGCCATCGCGCACCCGGTCTCGTCGGTGCGGCGATCGATCACCCTGCCCCCTGGTGCGGCATCATCGCGGACGGCCATCATGTCGATCCGATAGCGCTACGCGTCGCGCTGCGTGCAAAGCGCGGTGAAGGCCGGCTGTTCTTCGTCACGGATGCCATGTCGCTCGTCGGCACCGATCTTCCGAGCTTTACGCTGAACGGCCGCACGGTCTATCGCACCAAAGGCGGCTATTGCTCTAAGCTGACGCTCGATGACGGCACGCTGGCGGGCTCCGATGTCGATATGGCCTCCACCATCCGCTACGGCGTCAATATTCTCGAGCTGCCGCTGGCTGAGGCCCTGCGCATGGCGACGTCCTATCCCGCCCGCTTCCTGCGGCTTACCGACCGCGGCCATCTGACGCCGGGAACCCGCGCCGATCTCGTCCACATCAACGACGCCATCGAAGTCACCGAAACATGGATCTCCGGCCAGCCTTCGGCCTAAAATTTGAAAAGGAGGCTCGGCATGACCGCAGTCACGGACAGCTATTTCACCGCCCTCATCGGCCGGCTGGAAACCTTGCGTGAAACGCTGGCCGAGCCTATGTCCAGGGCTTCGGCCGCCATTTGCGCGGCCGCACGCGCCGATCGCCGCGTCTATGTCTTCGGCACCGGCCACTCGCACATGCTGGCCGAGGAGGTACATTATCGCGCCGGCGGCCTCGCCTTCACCATCCCCGTGCTGGTGGGCTCTGCCATGCTGCATGAAGGCGCCGTCATCAGCTCGGTCTATGAGCGCACCGAAGGACTTATCCGCCCGGTCTTCGAACGCTATGGCATGCAGCCGGGCGACGTGCTGGTCATCGCCTCCAATTCCGGTGTCAACGCCGCGCCGATCGAGGCCGCCGACTATGGCCGCGAAATCGGCGCGACAGTCATCGCCATCACATCGCTCGCTTATTCGGCCGCCATCGCCAATGGACGCCGGAGACTGGCTGATATCGCCGATATCGTGCTGGACAACGGCTTGCCGCCGGGCGATGCCATGATCGAGCTGCCGGGCACGGAGCTGAAGGTCGGGCCGGCCTCGACAGCCGTCGGCGCCACGGTGCTGAACGCCATCTTCGCCGATGTCGCTGCCGAACTCTGCAAGGATGGCAATCCCCCCGTCTACCTCAGCGCCAACATGCCGGGCGCCAAGGAAACCAACCAGCAGCTGGTCAGGAAATACCGGCCTCGCAACCCGCATCTCTAAAGCGATTCCAGGAACGTGCGCAGCGGCTTTCCGTCCGGGATTGCGTGAAAACAAAGAGATAGAGCGGCTCTGACTCAGTGAAAAACTGAACCGCTCTCAGGTGCTACCGGAAAGCTCTTGGCAGCTTCCTATCTGAAACCCCGAAAAAACAATGGGATAGGGAGGCTGAGCGTTTCCCGTGAAACACCCAGCCGCTTCGTCAGGCATCATTGTGCCGCAGCATCGGTGGCCGAAGGCTCCTGCGCGGCTTCCGCCTGCTTGCGCCGCCGGCGCAGGACGACATAGAAAACCGGCGTCAGGAAAAGGCCGAACAGCGTCACGCCGAGCATGCCGGAAAAGACGGCGGTGCCGAGCGATTGCCGCATTTCCGCGCCCGGACCAGTTGCGATCATCAGCGGCACGACACCGAAGATGAAGGCGAAGGCCGTCATCAGGATCGGACGCAGACGCAGGTGGCTGGCCTCGATGGCCGCCTCGACGGCGCTCTTTCCCTCAGCCTGCGCTTGTCGGGCAAACTCCACGATCAGGATCGCGTTCTTGGCCGCAAGGCCTATCAGCACGATAAGCCCGATCTGCGTGAGGATATTGTTGTCCATCCCCCTCAGATGCACGCCGATCAGCGCCGCCAGAACCGCCAGGGGCACGATGAGAATAATCGCAAGCGGCAGGATCCAGCTTTCATATTGTGCCGACAGCGCCAGGAAGACGAAGATGACCGACAGGGCGAAGATATAGATCGCGGTATTGCCGGTATGCTTTTCCTGATAGGCAAGCTCTGTCCATTCGAAGGTCGTGCCCGAAGGCAGGAGGTTCTTTGCTATCCCTTCCATGATGTCGAGGGCCGAGCCGGTGGAGACGCCCGGCCCCGGATTGCCCTGCACGGGAACCGAGACATACATGTTATAGCGCTGCACCAGCGTCGGCCCGGTCGTATCCCGGATATCGACCAGCGTACCGAGCGGCACGAGCGCTCCGGTCGCCGAGCGCACCTTCAGCGCCAGAATATCCTCACGGTCCATGCGATATTGCTGATCGGCCTGCGCCCGCACCTGATAAACGCGGCCGAAGGCGTTGAAGTCGTTGACATAGGATGTGCCGAGATTGATCGACAGCGTCTCGAAGATATTCGGGATCGGCACATTGAGCGCCCGCGCCTTGTCGCGGTCGATCGCCAGGAAATATTGCGGGCTGTTGGCCGAGAAGGTGGTGAAGACGCCGCTGACGCCCTTATTCTGCGCGGCAACGCCCATCATCTGATAGGCGAGCGGCAGGATGCGGCGCATGTCAGCATTTTCCCGGTCCATGATCTGCATCTTGAAGCCGCCGGAATTGCCGATGCCACGGATCGACGGCGGCGGAATGGCGATGATGAAAGCCTCCTCGATGCCCTGCAGGCTGCCGAAGAGCTGGCCGATGATCTTGGTGGCCGTGTCGCCGCTCTTCAACCGCTCCTCAAATGGCTTGAACGGCGTGAAGATGACACCCGAATTCGAGGCATTGGTGAAGGTTGCACCGTTAAAGCCGGCAAAGGCGACCGCATTGGCGATGCCGGGCGTCTTGTTGATGATATCGGTCGCCTTCTGGATGACGGCGTTGGTACGGGCCAGCGAGGCGCCGTCCGGTAGCTGCACGACGACGATGGCATAGCCCTGGTCCATGGTGGGAACGAAGCCCTGCGGCACGATTCGACCCATATACCATGTGCCGGCCAACAGACCGGCAAAGACGAGAAGCGCGCAGGCGAGAGCCGCCCACGTCGTGACGAGGTGACGGACGATCCAGGAATAGCCGCGGCTCATTCGCTCGAAACCCCGGTTGAACCCGTCACCCAGGGCACGGCCGAAGCGCGCGAAGATATTGTTGGATTTCTCGTGGCTGTGCGGACGAAGGACAATCGCGGCGATCGCCGGCGAGAGCGTCAGCGAGTTCAGACAGGAAATCGCCGTCGCGACCGAGATCGTCACCGCGAACTGCCGGTAGAACTGCCCGGAAATGCCGGGAATGAAGGCTGTCGGCACGAAGACCGCAATCAGCACCAGCGAGATTGCGAGCACGGCCGTACCGACCTCGTTCATCGTCACATGTGACGCCTCTTTCGGCGTCATGCCGAGTGCGAGGTTGCGCTCGACATTCTCCACCACCACGATCGCATCGTCGACGACGATACCGATGGCGAGCACCAGGCCGAACAGTGTCAGCATGTTCAGCGAGAAGCCGAAGGCGAGCAGGAAGGCGAAAGTGCCGATTAGCGAAACGGGGATTGCGACAATCGGAATGATCGCCGTTCGCCAGGATTGCAGGAAAACCAGCACAACGATGGCGACGAGAACCGCCGCCTCGAAGATCGTCTTGTAGACCTCGTGGATCGACTCGGCGATGAACTCCGTCGGGTTGTAGATGATGCGGTATTCCAGCCCCTGCGGAAAATCCTGCGACAAGTCCTCCATGGTCTTCTGGATATCGGCGGCGGCGGCGAGCGCATTGGTACCGGGCCGGGCAAAGACGCCGAGCGCCACCGCCGGGCTGCCGTTCAGATAGCTGTTGGTGACGTAATCCTGAGCGCCGAGCTCGATGCGCGCAACATCCTGCAACTGCACGAGACGACCGTTGCCGGTTGCCTTGACGATGACGTAGCGGAATTGCCGTGCGTCGGAAAAGCGCCCCTGGGTCGTGACGGTGTATTGGAAGGCGTTGGTGCCCGAAACCGGCGGCCCGCCGATCGCGCCGCCCGACACCTGCACGTTCTGATCGCGCAGCGCCTGCACGATATCGCCGGCAGTCATGCCGTAAGCGGCAAGCTTTTCCGGATCCAGCCAGATGCGCAGCGAATATTGCCGCTCGCCGAAGAGCTGCACGTCGCCGACACCGTCCAGACGGACAAGAATGTCGCGGATGCGCGTACGCGCATAGTTGGAAATGTAGAGCTGGTCGTAGCGATTGTTCGGCGAGAGGAGATGCACGACCATCATCAGATCGGGCGAGCTCTTGACCGTCGTAATGCCGATGCGGCGGACGTCGTCGGGCAGGCGCGGCTCGGCGATGGCGACGCGGTTCTGCACCAGCACCTGCGCCTTGTCGAGATCGGTGCCGAGCTTGAAGGTGACCGTCAGCGACATGGAGCCGTCGGCACTGGAATAGGAGGACATGTAGAGCATGTCCTCGACGCCGTTGACCTCCTGCTCGATCGGTGTCGCCACCGTATCGGCGATAGTCTGTGCGTCGGCGCCGGGATAGGAGGTGCGAATGACGATGGTGGGAGGCGCAACCTCGGGATACTGCGCTACCGGCAATTGGAAATAGGCGATGCCGCCGACGATCAGCAGCACGATGGAGAGGACCGATGCGAAAATCGGCCGATCGACGAAGAAGTGGGAAAACCTCATTGGCTGGTCCCCTGTGCATCGGCCTGGGCCGGCGGCTCGTCGTTCGTCGCCTGCTGCGGCAGCTCGATCAGCTGCGGTGTCACCTTGGCGCCGGGCCGGATCCGCATCAGCCCGTTGACGACGATCGTCTCGTCGCCGGTCATGCCGTCACGGATGACGCGATAGCCATAGAGCTTCGGCCCGAGGCGCACCGGCTTCGGCGTGATATTGCCGGCGGTATCGGCGACATAGACGACGCGCTGATTCTGGTCCGAGCCGATAGCTTCGTCGGGGATCAGGATCGCCTTGTAGCTGTTCGAGCCTTGCACCTGAACGCGTCCGAACAGGCCGGGCTGCAGGATGAGATCAGGGTTCGGGAAGCGGGCGCGGACACGGATCGTGCCGGTTTCGTTGTCGACGCGGTTTTCGGCGAAATCGAGCTTGCCCTTGAACGGCTTCTGGCGGGAATTGGCGATGGTCACGGTCACATCCAGCCCGCCGCCGCCCTGCTGCAGGGCACTGCCGTTCTTACGAGCCTCATCGGCATAGGAGAGCAGCCGGCGCTCGTCGACGTCGAAATAGAAATCGATGGGGTCGAGCGACACGATGGTCGTCAGCACGGTCTGGTCGGCCTGCACGAGATTGCCGACGGAAATCAGCCGGCGGTCGATGCGGCCGCTGAGCGGTGCAGTGATCTTGGTGAAATCCATGTCGAGATTGGCGCGATCGACAGCGGCCTGCGCACCACGCACATTCGCTTCGGCGGAAACGAGATCGCGGCGGCGGTCGTCGAGGGTTGACGCCGACTGGCTACCCGTTGTCGACAGCGATTGCGCGCGCTTGAATTGTGCATCGGCGAGCGTCAGCGACGACTTCGCGACTTCCAGCGAGGCCGTCGCTTCGTTCAGTGCGGTCACGAATGGCCGCTGGTCGATAACGAAAAGCAGATCGCCCTGCTTGACCATGGCGCCATCCTTGAAATGCACTTCCTGCAGATAGCCGCCGACCCGCGAGCGCACGGAAACTTCATCGACCGCCTGGAAGCGCCCGATGAACTCGTCGCTGTCGACAACATCGCGAACGATGGGCTTGGCAACCGTAACGGGCGGAGCCGGCGGCGCACCCTGCGCCAGCGCCTGGACGCCCGAGAAAACGGCAAGAATACAGCTGAACAAAACGGCACGCGGCAGCATCGGCATGAAGCCCCCCTCGAAAAACCGCATGCGGCATCAGGCGCCGTCATCACGGTAAGCGCTCACAAAATTTGTCTGCAACTTTCTACGAAGAACCTGTCGCCATCAGGCGCAGTGAACCCAGGTCGCTTCGGACTTCCCCAACTTGCGCCACGGGCCGCGCCGGCCCGGGGGTATCAACCGGAGCGTGGTCCGGCAACATGCGTTTATGTATAAACGGTTTATCGGATTCGACAACAGGGAATGAACCGGCCGCGACCGAGCGCAACCGATTGTTTTTACTGCATAGTAAAGACGCGCATAGGATGAGCGGATATGGGCCTTAGCCCTCCAGCTCCTCGCGCAGCATTTCGAGTTCCAGCCATTCCTCTTCCATCCTGGTCAGGCTCTCGCGCAGCTTTTCCATCTCCGCGGCAAGACGGTTGAACGTTGCGGCATCCTTGGAAAAGAGGTTCGGATCGGCCATCTTCTTCTCGCGCGCGGCAATCTCGGCCTCCACCTTCGCCATTTCCTTCGGCAGGTTTTCGAGCGCGAATTTCTGCTTGTAGGAAAGCTTGGCTTTGCCCTTCGAAGCCTCGGAAGCCGGCGCCGAAGCTTCGGTCGATTTCGGCTTTTCGGCCGCCTTTTCAGCCCGCCTGCGTTCCTCGATCGCTCCCTTGCGCTGGGCGAGCATGTCGGAATAGCCGCCGGCATATTCGATCCAGCGCCCATCGGGTTCTTCCGGATCGGCAGGCGCGATCGTCGAGGTCACAGTGCGGTCGAGAAAATCGCGATCGTGGCTGACGAGGATGACCGTACCGGCAAAACCGGACACGATTTCCTGCAGCAGATCGAGCGTCTCGATATCGAGATCGTTCGTCGGTTCGTCGAGGATCAGGAGATTGGTCGGCCGCGACAGGATGCGCGCCAGCATCAGCCGGGCGCGCTCGCCGCCGGAGAGGTTCTTGATCGGCGTGCGCGCCTGCTCCGGCTGGAAGAGGAATTCCTTCATGTAGCCGGTCACATGCCGCTGCTCGCCATTAACGAGCAGGTTCTCGCCGCGGCCATCGGTCAGATAGTTGGCGAGCGTATCTTCCGGGTTCAGCTCCTCGCGCTTCTGGTCGAGCGTCGCGATCTCCAGATTGGTGCCGAGCTTCACCGTGCCGCTATCAGGCTCGAGCTGACCCGTCAGCATCTTCAGAAGCGTCGTCTTGCCGGCGCCGTTCGGGCCGACGAGACCGATGCAATCGCCGCGATGCACACGGATCGAAAAGGGCGCGACAATGACCCGCTCATTATAAGCCTTGGTGATCTTGTCCGCCTCGATCACCAGCTTGCCGCTTTCCTGCGCATCGGAAGCAGCCGCCTGTACGGTGCCCAAAGCACCTCTATGGCCGCGGTAGCGCGAACGCATGTCCTGCAGCTCGCCGAGACGGCGCATGTTGCGCTTGCGCCGCGCGGTCACGCCGTAGCGCAACCAGTGCTCCTCGCGCTCGATCTGCTTGCCGAGCTTGTGCTGCTCCAGCTCCTCGGCTTCCAGTACCTGATCGCGCCAGGCCTCGAAATGGGCAAATCCCTTATCCAGCCGGCGCGAGGTGCCGCGATCCAGCCAGACGGTCGCGGTCGAAACCTTCTCCAGGAAACGCCGGTCGTGCGAGATCAGCACGAGCGCGCTGCGGCTCTTCTGCAATTCGCCTTCCAGCCATTCGATGGTCGGCAGGTCCAAATGGTTCGTCGGCTCGTCGAGCAGCAGAATATCCGGCTCCGGCGCCAGAACACGGGCAAGCGCCGCACGGCGTGCTTCCCCGCCGGAGAGATTTTTCGGATCTTCCTCGCCGGTCAGGCCGAGATGCGAAAGGAGGTAAGTGACGCGATAGGGATCATCACCAGGCCCGAGGCCGGCTTCGGCATAGGCGGCGACTGTCTTGTAACCGGCAAAATCCGGTGCCTGCTCGAGATAGCGCACGGTCGACGACGGATGACGGAAGACTTCGCCCGATTGCGCCTCGACAAGACCAGCGGCGATCTTCAGGAGCGTCGACTTGCCGGAACCATTGCGTCCGACAAGGCAGATCTTGTCACCCGGCTCCACCTGCAGGCCGGCACCGGCGAGCAAGGGCGCACCGCCAAAGCTCAGGAAGATGTCGTCGAGTTTCAGAATGGGAGGGGCCAAGATCAGACTCCGGAAAGGTCATAAGGGCGGGCAAGAACGATGGCCCTGCCGCTGCCGAGCGAAAAGCGCACGTCGCCTTCCGCCACATTGGAAATGGTGCGCGACGCGCCGAAGGGCAAATGAAAATCGTGCAGGGGGTAACGGGCATTCTCGATGAAGAGACCCGTCAGGTCGCTGAATCCGAGGACTGAAAACAGCGAGCCAGCCGGCAGCGCCAGCGTGAGTTCACCCGGCGGAAGCGGCACCGCCTCCTCGTCACCGGAGGTCAGCAAGATATCGAAGCCCTTTTCGGCCAGATGCACGCCGTAAAGCAGGTGCTGGATCGCGTGATCCGACCGCTCGCCACCCATGGCACCAGCAAGGATCAGCCTCGTGGCACCGCGATCGATCGCTTCCGAAACGGCGATCTCGCCATCAGTCGCTGCCTTCGCCGCCGGATAGGGTTGCCTGGGGACATTCGGAAAGGCTCCCTGCAGATCGGCAGGCGTGGAATCGAAATCGCCGACCCACAGCTCCGGCTCCGCCCCGAGCGCGAGCGCATGGCGCATGCCGCCATCGGCCGCAATGAAACGACTGCCGGAAACGGCATCGCGCAATCGCTCCGTCAGGCGAAGCTCGCCGCCAAGCAGGATGGTGAAGGTGGTGGACTGGCTCATGAGGCAAGCCCATAGCGCAAAGTCGTATCCCTAGGGAAGAGCGCCATGCTCAAGAACAACCGCGACAACCGCTCAGTCGTCCGTTTCCTTGATGCGCGCCTGGAAAACCCGCTCGTAGCCGCTGACGTAGCGGTCGAACAGCAGCGAGAAATTCTCGATTTCCTCCGGCGTCCAATCGGCGAAGATGCTGCCGATGACGGAATATTTCTGCGCCTGGATCTCCGACAGCAATCGCTGCCCGAGCGCGGTCAACACCACCACGATACGCCGTGCGTCCGCTTGCGATGCCTTGCGCCGCAATACGCCACGCGTCACCATGTCGGCAACGATGCGGCTCGCCCGCGACGGATCGATGCGCAGCATCTCGGCAATCGTCCCGACGGTGACTTCGCCCGTCTCTTCCGCCCGCCGCACGACATCGAGCACGTCGAGATGAGACAGCTCAAGTCCCGGTGCGACGCTCTGGATGGCAAGCCTGCCGATCATGCGGCGGCCCGTCAGCAGACGCATGCGCGTCATCGCATGGCCGATACGCAGGAGATTCTCGTCGTCGGTCAGGGCTCGGGCTTCAATTTCACGTGTATTCGTCGCAGATGTCATCTTTCCACCATATCAGAGGCGGTAAAGAAATAAAACATGCAAACAGCATCCACCTGTTGTTGACATTTATATGCTAATGGCACATATATCTCAACTATGAAAACCGGGCGTCCCGCGCATTCGATCGACCGCGCAACGTTTCGGCCAAGTTCGGATTTCCTGCCCCATGGACATGCAGACAAGCTTCACGCCGCTCGTGGCGGATCATAAGCGGCGGCTTATTCTTTTCCTGTTTCTGATGACCGCCATGTTCATGGCAACGCTGGATAACCAGATCGTCTCGACGGCACTGCCGACGATCGTCGGCGAATTCGGGCATCTGGAGCGCTTCGGCTGGATCGGATCGGCCTATCTTCTTTCGCTCTCCGCCGTCATGCCCGTCTACGGCAAGCTCGGCGATCTCTTCGGCCGCAAATATGTGATGATGACGGCCATCGCGATCTTTACGATCGGCTCCGCCGTCTGCGGCCTTGCCGTCTCGATGGATACGCTGATCGCCGCCCGCGTCCTTCAAGGCCTCGGCGGCGGTGGCATCCTCGTGTCGATCTTCGCCGTCAACGCCGACCTCTTCGAGCCGCGGGAACGCGCCCGCTACCAGAGCTATTCGAGCCTCGTGCTCATGGCTTCCGGCGCCATCGGCCCCGTTCTCGGCGGCACGATGAGCGATCTCTTCGGCTGGCGTTCGATCTTCCTCGTCAACGTGCCGATCGGCTTTATCGTTCTGGCCGGCCTTGCCACCATGCTTCCCTATCGCAAACCGGCCCGGCGCCCGAAGATCGACTATGCCGGCGCAATCGTTCTTGCGCTGACGACGACCAGCATCGTGCTTGCCGCCGACGGTACCGAGCTTTTCGGATCGCTGCTGTCGCCGCAATGCCTCGGAATCATCGCCTTCGGCGTGATCTGCGCCACCGCCTGGGTCTTTATCGAGCGCCGCGCACCGGAGCCCATCGTGCCGATGACGCTGTTCCGCAACCCGACATTCGGCCTTCTGCTGATCATCTCGATCACCAGCGGCGCCGTTGCCATCGGCATGGTCAATTATTTCGCGCTCTTCCTGCAGACGACGACGGGCCTTTCGCCCTCCATGGCCGGGCTGCTGTTCATTCTCCTGACCGGCGGCATCGTCTGCGGTTCGCTATCGGCCGGCCGGCTGATTGCCGCGAGAGGGCGCTACAAGCCCTTCGCCGTCGCAAGTGCCGCCTGCAGCGCCATCGCATTCGGTTCGCTGGCCTTCCTGCCTGCCGGTACGCCCATCGTGGTCATCGGCGGCCTGATGCTGCTGCACGGCATCGGCATCGGCCTTGCGCAGCAGGTGCCCGTTATCGGCGTGCAGAATGCAGCCGCGTCCCGTGACGTCGGTGCGGCAACGGGTGCCGTCACGCTATCGCGCATGGGCGGCGCCTCCATCGCCATCTCCATCTACGGCGCCATCATCGCCGCCAAACTCGGCAATGTCGGTATCTCCATATCAGGCGTATCCGATATCGAGCAGCTGACACCGAAGATGATGGCGGCTTTGCCGGAAGCAACCCGCGAGGCGGTCGCCAATGCCTATGCGAGCGCCTTCAGCCCGCTGTTCGTGACCGCCGCCGGCATCTGCCTCCTCGGCCTTTTGACCGCGCTGACGCTGAAGAACGTGCAGCTTCCGGGGGCGACAAAGAAATTCGAAAACCCGGCGGTCGCGGAGGCTGCCGAGTAAACCGTTCGTGCTGCAATCGTCAAGGGCATCATTTCCCTTGTCATCCCTTCGTCACAAGGCTAAATCTGCCCATGCTCTAACGGGGTGCCTTATGTCCTTCGGACATTTCGGCTGAGAGGCTTTCACCGGCCAACCCGCGGAACCTGATCCGGCTAACACCGGCGGAGGGATTAGACGCGTGACGAAATCATAGCGCCCTTTTCCCCTTCAAGACGAAACCAAAAAGGAGGCGCTGTCATGCAACACCGTTCGCTATTGTCATTCTTCGCAGGCCTGGCCTTTGCCGCCGGAACGTCGTTTTTTGCTGCTCAGACGGCCGAAGCAGCCGACAAGACCCTGACCATCTACACCTATGAAAGCTTCACCGCCGACTGGGGTCCGGGCGCCAGGGTCAAGGCCGCTTTCGAGAAGACCTGCGGCTGCACGGTCAATTACGTCGCCGTCACCGATGGCGTGGCGCTTCTCTCGCGTCTGAAGCTGGAAGGGACGGGCACCAAGGCCGATGTCGTTCTCGGCCTCGACACCAATCTCATCGATGAAGCGAAGGATACCGGCCTCTTCGATGCCAGCGGCGTCGACACCTCGGCCCTCAAGGTTCCCGGCGGTTTCAAGGACAATGTTTTCGTGCCTTACGACTACGGCCATTTCGCCGTGATCTATGACAGCCAGACGGTCAAGAATCCCCCCAAGAGCATGAAGGATCTCGTCGAGGGCGATCCCAGTCAGAAGATCGTCATCGAGGATCCGCGCACCTCAACGCCGGGTCTCGGCCTGCTGCTCTGGGTCAAGTCGATCTACGGCGACAAGGCCGCCGATGCTTGGACAAAGCTCAAGGGCCGCATTCTGACTGTCACCCCCGGCTGGTCGGAGGCCTATGATCTCTTCACAAAGGGCGAAGCGCCGATGGTGCTCTCCTATACGACGTCGCCGGCCTATCACATGATCGAGGACAAGACGGATCGCTACCAGGCCGCCGCCTTCTCCGAAGGGCATTACGTCCAGATCGAGGTTGCCGGCCTCATCAAGTCTTCACCGAATAAGGACCTGGCTCGGGACTTCCTGAAGTTCATGATCTCCACAGGCTTCCAGGACATCATCCCGACAAGCAATTGGATGATGCCGGTTTCAGCCACTTCGGAGCCGCTGCCGGACGCCTTCAACAAGCTCGTGGTGCCGTCGAAGACTTTCCTGATGAGCCCCGCCGATGTCGACAAGAACCGCAAGGCCTGGATCGACGAATGGCTGGCCGCCACCAGCGGCGACTGATGCTTTGACGATACTCACGGCACCAGAGCGAAAACGCGCCATTTCCGGTGGGGCAGTCAGCCTCGTCGGCATCGTGTTCTTCGTCGGGATCGCCGTGCTCGTCCTGCTTGCCGCCGGCATCGAATCCGGCGGCACCAATCCCCTGGCAGACCCCTACTTGCTGCGCGTTCTGCGTTTCACCTTGCTGCAGGCGGTGCTTTCGACGCTGCTCTCCGTTATGCTCGCCATTCCGGTCGCGCGCGCATTGGCGCGCCAGCCGAGCTTTCCCGGCCGGCTTTGGCTCATCCGGCTGATGGCCGTGCCGATGGGCCTGCCCGTGCTGATCGGCGCGCTCGGCCTGCTCGGCATTTGGGGCCGGCAGGGACTCATCAATCAGGCGCTATCGGCACTCGGCCTCTCACAGCCGGTCAGCATTTACGGCCTTGCCGGCATCCTGCTTGCCCATGTCTTCTTCAATATGCCACTCGCCTGCCGGCTGATGCTTGCCGGGCTGGAGCGCGTGCCGGCGGAATATTGGCTTGTGGCCGGCGGGCTCGGCATGCGGCCCGCCTCGGTCTTCCGCTTCATCGAATGGCCAATCCTGCGTGGCCTCATTCCCGGCATCGCAGGGCTGATCTTCATGCTCTGCGCCACCAGCTTCACGCTGGTCCTGATCCTCGGCGGCGGCCCGGCCGCGACGACGCTGGAGGTGGCGATCTATCAGGCGCTGCGCTTCGATTTCGATCCCGGCCGCGCCGTCATGTTGTCGCTTCTGCAAATCGTCGTCACTCTCGTCATCCTCGGCGCCATGACATTGTTTCGTGCACCTGACGATCATGGCCTCACCAGCGGCCGCGCCCTGCGGCGCATCGATGGGCAGGGAATGGCTGCGCGATTCGGCGATGCTGCGTTGCTGCTGGCCGCTACGCTCTTTCTCGGCATGCCCCTCGCTTCGATCGTCGTGACCGGTCTGGAAGCAAATCTTCTGAAGCTTGCCGCCCAGCCGATCTTCCTGCAGGCGGCATTCACGAGTCTTGCAATCGCGCTTGCCGCCGGACTTCTCGCCGTCCTGATATCCTTTGCGATCATTCGCGCCCGCTCAGTAATATCGGCGGATCGCCGTAAGACATTCAGCCTCCGCGGCCTGGCAATCGTGCTGAGCGGAAGCTCTTCACTCATCCTGCTGGTCCCACCCATCGTGCTGGCGACCGGCTGGTTCCTGGCACTCCGGCCCTTGGGCGACCCGAGCCGCTTTGCGGCCATCCTGATCGTCGTCATCAACGCACTGATGGCGCTGCCCTTCGTCATCCGTGTCATCGAGCCAGCCTATGCGGTCCATGTCCGTCGCACCGAACGGCTGGCGGCAAGCCTCGGCCTTCGCGGCATTTCCCGCCTTCGTCTCATCGATTGGCCCGGCCTGCGCAAGCCGCTCTTCACTGCCCTCTCCTTTGCCATGGCGCTGTCGCTGGGCGATCTCGGCGCCGTGGCTCTCTTCGGCTCGGACAGCCTGATGACCCTGCCCTGGCTGGTCTACAGCAAGCTCGGCAGCTACCGCACCAATGATGCCGATGGATATGCCTTGATCCTTGGCCTGGTATGTCTTCTCCTGACCATTGCCGGCACGGCCGGCCAGGGTGCACGCGATGACGAAAGCAGGCGACATGGCTGACGGCCACGACATGAAGGAACAGGGCATCGTCATGGCCGGCGTCGAGCTGCGCCTCGGCACCCATGATTTTCGCTTCGACTGTGATTTGCCACAGGGCAAGATCATCGCCGTCGCCGGGCCGTCGGGATCAGGAAAATCGACCTTCCTCAATTTGCTAGCCGGCTTCGAACCGCTGGATCGAGGCCGCGTTCTGCTTGCCGGACAGGACGTAACCGGCCTGCCCCCCGCTGAACGGCCCGTGTCGCTCGTCTTCCAGGACAACAACCTCTTTGCTCATCTCGATCTCTTCACCAATGTCGGCCTCGGCATCAGCCCGTCATTGAAGCTTTCGAAGGAGGACCGGCAAAGGGTCTCGAAAGCTCTGGCGCGCGTCGGACTGCCTAACTTCGAAACGCGCAAACCGGGGACACTCTCCGGCGGCGAACGGCAGCGCGCCGCCTTCGCAAGGGCGCTCGTGCGCGACAAGCCGATCCTTTTGCTCGACGAACCCTTCGCCGCTCTCGATCCCGGCCTGCGCTCCGGCATGGTCGAACTCCTGAAAACCCTGCATCGCGAAACCTGCAACACGGTGCTGATTGTCTCGCATGATCCGACCGAAGTACGGCGCCTCGCCGACCACGCCGTCTTCATCGATGGCGGCACGATCAAGCTCGCCGCGCCCCTCGAAATTTTTCTGGAGGCAGACGGCATTCCGGCGTTGACCACATTTCTGCAACATTGATTGCGTCGCAGCATCTTGCTGCCGGTTTTGCCTTAATTTCGTCTAGCGAAGCGGCTGAAAGTCCTCGGAAATGCTTGCTAAAATACAACGCTGCCACATTTAAACGGAGTCTCGCTATGCAACCGGTGCCAAAATCGGCTACAGCAAGGGGTGGAGACCGTCCGGGTAAATGCGGATCGATGGGGGCGGAAGTAACCTTTGTCGGCGCACGATGATCGGCCCGGTAAGGATCAACCGGATTTGGCGCCGAGCCGGCATGACAGCGAAATGAGTAGGATGCAGGTCCTGAAGCAGAGCAAGCGAGCACAACGAAGGATCGATGCGACCGTCGCAGCCCGTTTGCGCCGCTTTGTCCCCGTCCTTACGGCCGCGGCAATGTTGAACGGCTGCCAGACGGTGCTGGATCAATCCTACCAGCCGAGCGTTTCTCCCTCCGCCAATCCGCAGATCGTTTCTGAAGTGCAGAAGAACGATCCTCGCGCGCAGATGGGCGCTCGCGAACATCCGCGTATCCTCGCAAGCTATGGCGGCGAATATAAGGACGCCAAGACCGAGCGGCTCGTCGCCCGCATCGCCGGCGCGCTGACCAGCGTGTCGGAAAATCCTCAGCAGTCCTACCGCATCACCATTCTCAATTCTCCCTCGATCAACGCCTTCGCGCTGCCGGGTGGCTATCTCTATGTGACACGCGGCCTGTTGGCGCTCGCCAACGACGCTTCAGAAGTCGCTGCCGTGCTGGCGCATGAAATGGCGCACGTCACCGCCAACCACGGCATCGAAAGACAGAAACGCGAGGAAGCCGAAGTCATCGCCAGCCGCGTCGTTTCGGAAGTCCTGTCGAGCGATCTGGCCGGCAAGCAGGCGCTTGCCCGCGGCAAGCTGCGCCTTGCCGCCTTCTCGCGCCAGCAGGAACTGCAGGCCGACGAGATTGGCATCCGCACGCTCGGCCAAGCCGGCTACGATCCTTATGCCGCCGCTCGCTTCCTGAACGCGATGGAAGACTACAGCCGCTTCATGTCGGCCAATTCCGACGTCGACCAGAGCCTGGACTTCCTTTCGAGCCACCCGAGCACGCCGCAGCGCATCGACCTTGCCAAGGCGCATGCCCGCGAATTCGGCGAGGAAGGCAAGGTCGGCGACATCGGCCGCGATTATTATCTCAACGGCATCGATGGATTGCTCTATGGCGACAGCCCCGAGGAAGGCTATGTGCGCGGCCAGACCTTCCTGCATGGCGGCCTTGGCATCCGCTTCGACGTGCCGCCCGACTTCCGCATCGACAACAAGGTCGAAGCCGTCATGGCGACTGGCCCAGGCGATATCGCCATCCGTTTCGATGGCGTTGCCGATACCCAGAGCCAGAATCTGACGAACTATATTTCCAGCGGCTGGGTCACGGGCCTCGATCCCAATTCGATTCAGTCGATCACGGTCAATGGCATGCCGGCCGCGACAGCGCGCGCCTCCGCCGATCGCTGGGATTTCGATGTGACTGTCATCCGCGACCGCACGCAAATCTTCCGTTTCCTGACGGCAGTGCCGAAAGGAAATATCGCCCAGCTCGATCAGACCGCCAATGTCCTGCGCGCGAGCTTCCGGCATATGACGCCGGAGGAGGCGGCCTCGCTGAAGCCGTTGCGCGTGCGTGTCGTCACCGTCAAGCCTGGCGACACTATCACCACGCTCGCTGCCCGCATGATGGGCACCGATCGCAAGCTCGACCTGTTCAAACTGATCAATGCCCTACCAACCGGGGCGACGATTGTGCCGGGCGATAGGGTCAAAATTATCTCGGAATAGATCGCTCCCAGCCGGGAGAAGATCTGCCTCAGGCGTAGCTTGCCATGCGCGGGTCCGCATCGACAAGCGCATTGCGGAGCTTGTCCATGGCGCGGCTTTCGATCTGCCGCACGCGCTCCTTTGAAATACCGAGGTCGGCGCCGAGCTCTTCGAGCGTCGCACCATCTTCGACTAGGCGGCGCGCCCGGATGATCTTCATTTCGCGCTCGTTGAGATGCTTCAGAGCTGATGCCAGCCAGACACGACGGCGCTCGCCATCGATCATATCGGAGACCTGCTCGTCGGGAAGCGGTTCGTCGCTGATCAGGAAATCGATGCGTTCGGCGCTTTCGGAATCGCCCGAGATGGAGGGTGCCTGCAGTGAGGTATCGCTGCTGGAAAGACGCGCATCCATCGTCTGCACATCCGCGAGGCTGACGCCGAGCGTGACGGCGATTTCCTCGTGGATGGACTGGACGGTGACGTTGGAATTGCTGCGGGCAAGCTTGGCGCGCAAGCGGCGTAGATTGAAGAACAGCGCTTTCTGGGCGGAGCTCGTGCCGCCGCGTACGATCGACCAGTTACGCAGGATATAATCCTGGATCGAAGCGCGGATCCACCAGCTTGCATAGGTGGAGAAGCGAACTTCGCGCTCCGGTTCGAAGCGGGCGGCCGCTTCCAGCAGTCCGACATAGCCTTCCTGCACCAGATCGCTCATCGGCAGCCCGAAATTGCGAAATTTCCCCGCCATGGAAATGACGAGGCGCATATGGGCGGTTGCGATCTGATTGCGGGCACCGCGATCGTCGTGGTCTTTCCAGCGTATGGCGAGATCGTGTTCTTCGTCGCGATCGAGATAGGGAGCAGCCATCGCAACTTTGATCATGCGCCGATCTGCAGACATATTCGTCATATGCATCTCCTGGGTTTCGCCCTCAAATCGTCTCTATGCCGCGGTCGACGAAAAGGGCAGCAAGCATCGTTTCCGAACATCGCTGCTCGGATGGAAATCAATGAATGAAATTGCGAATTGGAAATCGATTATCCGGATCGCCGGATCATCGATGACTAATCTAGTTCGATCTCATCGAACGGGTCTGCCAATTTAATCATCTTCAGATCGCCTGGGAGCTTCGAGTGAAAACGCATAGGCCGGTCCTCGTGAATGTCTACAATACGGCCTGTATGGAACCCCTTCTCCACAGGAGAGCACCCACACCGACCGCCAACACGAGGCTTAAACGCGGCAGAACGGAAAAGGTTCCAAAGAAAAAAACCCGGCACGAAGGCCGGGTTTTTGAAGCAATGGTGGCGTCTTGGCCTTATGCGGCTTCGTCCTGCGAGTCGTCGTCGTCGACGACCTTGCCGCGCTTCGGGCCTTTGTTCAAATTGGTTTCGACAAGGCGAACGGCTTCGGTTTCCGACATCTTGTTGACGGCGGCAATTTCGCGCGCCATGCGATCAAGAGCAGCTTCGTAAAGCTGGCGCTCCGAATAAGATTGCTCCGGCTGGTTCTCGGCACGATAGAGATCGCGAACGACCTCCGCGATCGAGATCAGATCGCCGGAATTGATCTTGGCATCGTATTCCTGCGCGCGGCGCGACCACATGGTGCGCTTTACGCGGGCCTTGCCCTGCACGACCTTCAATGCACGCTCGACGAAATCCGTCTCGGAAAGCTTGCGCATGCCGATGCTCATGGCCTTGGCCACCGGCACCTTCAGGCGCATCTTGTCTTTCTCGAAGTCGATTACGAACAGCTCGAGCTTCATGCCTGCGACTTCTTGTTCTTCGATCGCAGTGATCGTACCGACGCCATGGGCCGGATAAACGATCGCTTCACCAGTCTTGAAGCCGTGGCGTGCTGCTGAAGGTTTTTTCTGCTGGGTCGTCATTCTTTTCAAAAACTCCCTGTTACGCGCCCCGTGAGGGCCGGGGTGCCGGGTCAGTCAGGCCCGGATGAGACGGACGTACCGTCGGGTCACTTCATCCTGGTCCAGCCAGACTTATGCAAACAGAAACCCGTCCATCGCGATCCGGGACCCGACAACACAATACGTTGATATGTCAAGGAAACCGCGTACGGATTGCTGATTTGCTTTCGTGATGGTTTTGGGCATGCGAAATGCCGCAGTGGATCAGTATGAGGAACCTATCACAAAAATCTGAGGAAATCAATAATTTGCTGCACGCGCGCCAAAATGGCCACGTTGACCGACCAGCGGCCCAACGGCAATGATTCGCTTTCCGCAATATCGACTACACCTTTATCGACGGTCTGTCACGACCTTCGATCAGTCACCCGCGCCGGGGTTGGCCGAGAAATATTTCTCGAATTTACCCTGCTCGCCGTCCATTTCCTTGGCTTCCGGCATCGGGTCGCGCTTGACGGTGATGTTCGGCCAGATGGCGGCGTATTCCGCATTGACCTTCAGCCACTTGTCGAGACCCGGCTCCGTATCGGGCTTAATCGCCTCGGCAGGACATTCCGGCTCGCAGACACCGCAATCGATGCATTCGTCGGGATGGATGACGAGGAAGTTCTCGCCTTCGTAGAAGCAGTCGACGGGGCAGACTTCCACGCAGTCGGTATATTTGCAGCGGATGCAATTGTCGGTCACGACATATGTCATGAAGCACTCCAGGAATGTCTCTAGTTCCCGCGGATGCGCAACCTGGAACGTCGCACCTTTCCACGGAGCCGAACGGACGTGACGCACAAGCGCGCCGTCCGGCGGGTTACCGGCAGGTTGATCGTGAGGTATCCACTTTGTCAGCCAATTTCAAGGACAAACAATCTTGAAAACCGTCTGCGACAGGCAGAGTTTTCTAATCGTCGTCGGCGGTGAGGCGGTCGATTGCGCGCCGATCTCGTTTCGTGGGTCTGCCGCTACCCGGTGCTCGCAACGCCTGCTCGAACGGGGTGAGACGTTTTGTCTCATCCGGCGGCGGCGTCAGATCTTCGTAAAGCAGCCTGGCTTCCTCGAATGGCCCCCTGCGTTGGCCGGCCGACCGCACCATCAATACGATATCGCGCCGCTCGAGCGAGAGTTCGATACGGTCGCCTGCCTTGACGCCGAAGCTCGATTGGGCGATCCGCTCGCCATTCACCCTGACGCTGCCGTTTTGCACGTAGAGCTGCGCCAATGAGCGGGATTTCACCATGCGGGCAAAGAACAGCCATTTATCGATGCGCTGGCGCGAACCGGAAAATGGCTGTTTCTCGTCCGTCATGGCCTATTTCTTCATCTGCTCCTTGAGGGCAGCGAGCTTGGCGAAAGGAGAATCCGGATCGATCGGCTTTTCCTTGCGCGGCGGCTTGGCTTCGAAGCGTAGCGGCTGCGATGCGCCGCGATTGTTGCGATCATTCCGGTCGCCACGTTCCTGACGATCGCCCCGTTCGCCACGGTTGCCCTGATGCTGGGGACGGCCGCCTTCGCGATTGCCGCGCGGCCCCTTATCGCCGCCACGAGCTTCACGATTGTCGCGTCCGTCGCGACGATCACGACCGCCTTCACCGGCGGCTTGCTCGCCGCCACGGCGATTGCCCTGGTGACCACGGCCCTCGCCCTGCTGGCCGCGACGATCGCCATGGCCACGGCCACCCTGACGCTGCTGATTGTCGTTACGACCACCCAGACGCCAAAGCAGAACCGGCTTAGGCTCGGCTGCTTCCGCGGCAACAGCACCAGCTTCGGTAGCCTCGGCGGCCTCAGTCGCTACGGCAACCGGTTCAGCCGAGACATCCGCAGCCGGAGCTGCTTCCTGGGTGACAGCTTCCGTTTCCTTAGCCGGCTCGTCACTCGCAGCATCGGCATCGTCATGGTCGGCCTTTTCAGCAACGGCGTCCGCGGCCGGCGCCGCTGGTGCCGCAGCCGCATCCTGCTGGGCGAGGAAAGCCACAGCCTCCTCCGCCTTTACCGAATCGGCGCGATAACCGAGACCCTTGAGGATTTCTTCCATATCCTCGAGCGTTGCGCCGAGAATGGAGAGCATTGCGGTCGTCGTGGTGAAACGACGGCCGTCATAGGCGCCGTCAGGGCGCGAAGCCTGGCCGGGCTTCCACTGCAGTAGCGGACGAATAAGGTCCGCCAGGCGCTCCAGAATGTCGATGCGCACCGCGCGCTTGCCGAGGAACCGGAAGCCGGCGAGCTTGTAGAACATGCGCTCATAGCCTGGATCGGTGACGACCGAGGTGCGGCCGGCAGCGAGAACCGGTATCAGATCGCCATAGCCGGGCTTATCCAAGCCATCATTCTTCAACGCCCAAAGCAGCGTGATGAGCTCGGCCGGAGCCGGCTTCAGCAAGGCGGGCACGAAAATATGGTAGGCGCCAAAACGAACGCCATAGCGGCGCATGGAGGCGCGTCCATCCTGATCCAGCGACTTCACTTCCTCAGTGACATCCCGGCGGAAGAGAACGCCGAGATTTTCCACCAGCTGGAAGGCCAGTCCCTTGGCAAGACCCTGCAGATCCTCAGCACGCTGCAAATCGTCGAGCGGCTTCAGGATCGTGCTGATGTGGTGGTTCACGAAGCGCTCGATACGCGCGGCGACATGATCGCGCGCATTGCCCGTCAGCTGCTCGTCGGCGAGCAGGATGACGCGCGGACGCATGACATGATCGCTTCCCGACAGACGTGCCACAGGATCGCCGAGCCAGCGCACGAGGCCATCGGCACTGATCGCGAGATCGCCGTTGCCGGCCGCATGCAGACGTGCGGCACGTGCCTCGAATTCCAGCGCCAGCGCCTTCTGCGAGGCCGTCTGGACAGCCTTGGCATCGGGCCCCTCGGTCCCTGCGATAGGCGTGAACCGGAATCCGGTCAACTGTCCCACATGATGTCCCTCAACGAAGACATCTCCATTCACACTGATTTCAGCTTCCAGCATCGCATTCTCTCTCAGGCGCTTCATGAGCACAGATGTCCTGCGATCAACAAAGCGTTTCGTCAACCTCTCATGTAACGCGTCGGACAATCGATCTTCGATTTCCCGCGTCTTTTCTTGCCAGTGTGTCGGATCGGCAAGCCAGCCGGGCCGGTTCGACACATAGGTCCAAGTCCTTATCTGCGCGATTCGCGCCGAAAGCGTGTCGATCTCACCGTCAGTCCGATCGGCGCGGTGCACCTGTTCGGCCAGGAAATCCTCTTTCACCGTGCCATAGCGCACGAGATCGGAAAAGAGGGCGGCAATGAGATCGGCGTGCTGGGCAGGCGTGATGCGCCGATAGTCGGGAAGCGCACAGGCCTCCCATAATTTCTCAACCCGAGCCGGGTTGCTGGCAAGATCGACTATCTCCAGATCGCGTGACAGATATTCCAACGCCTGCTGGTCTACCGCAGGCAGCGCCCGCGTCAAGCCCTGCACGCGAGGCGCGTCTTCCAAACTTGCGCGCAACGCCGCGATCGAAGCGAAATCCAGATCCTTGCTGCGCCATTGCAGCACCTTGACCATATCGAATTCGTGTCCCTCAATCCGACGCACGAGTTCGTCGTCGAAGGGATCGACCTGTCCCGTCACGCCAAAAGTGCCATCCTTGAGATGGCGGCCGGCGCGACCTGCGATCTGGCCGAGCTCGGCCGGATTAAGGTTGCGGAACTGATAGCCGTCGAACTTGCGGTCCTGGGCGAAGGCGACATGATCGACATCGAGGTTGAGCCCCATGCCGATCGCATCGGTCGCAACCAGATATTCGACATCGCCGGCCTGATAGAGGGCCACCTGCGCGTTGCGGGTGCGCGGGCTGAGCGCCCCGAGAACGACGGCCGCGCCACCGCGCTGACGGCGGATAAGCTCGGCGATCGCATAGACCTCGTCGGCGGAAAAGGCGACGATCGCCGTGCGCTGCGGCAGGCGCGTGATCTTCTTCTGCCCGGCGTAGAAGAGATGCGACAGCCTGGGTCGTTCGAGAACGGTAATTCCTGGCAGAAGCTGTTCGAGAATCGGCCGCATGGTGCCGGCACCAAGCAGCAGGGTTTCGTCGCGGCCGCGCAGATGCAGGATGCGGTCGGTGAAGATATGCCCGCGCTCCAGGTCACCGGCAAGCTGCACCTCGTCGATGGCGACGAAGGAAGCGCGCGTCTCGCGCGGCATAGCCTCGACGGTGCAGACCGAATAGCGCGCATTGGGCGGTGATATTTTTTCCTCGCCGGTCACGAGCGCGACATTGTGTGCCCCGACCTTTTCGACAACGCGCGTATAGACCTCGCGGGCAAGCAGCCGCAGCGGCAGGCCGATCACGCCGCTGCCGTGTGCCACCATGCGCTCGATAGCATAATGGGTTTTGCCGGTATTGGTTGGTCCGAGCACCGCGGTTACGCCGCGTCCGCTCAGGATCATGGGCTGCGAAGTCTGAGTCATAGGTCCGTGCATGGGCGAGAAACTACCGTCTTCCGATCAGCATGTTCCTCCTGGAGGAAACGAACAGATGACGACCATATGTGACAAAGGCAAGACCCGAATGAAAAAACAGATACGACAACAATCGATTTCATCTTTGATCGCCTCAACCGTAAGCTACATTTCGGCTGCATCCCATGCGAGTCCCGGCGATTCCGGAACAGCTTGAGAACGAATCGGAGACGAATCGCTGACTCCACTGCGTTCCTTATTTGTTCACGACTACATATGGATTTCAATGAAAAGATTCACACCATATGCTGAATCTTGTTTACGCAACTTTTCCAGCGCAAAAGGAGTCAAGCGGAGAAAGCTCAGCCAGCGAAATTTCCCATCGCACTATGGTTAATGATCTGTAAATAATGAAGTTTCGCGTGAATCAAGGGATGGCGTTAACATCCGGGTCAAAGCCGGAACGAATCGGAGACGAATCGCAGATTCCTAGCGGTTCCGTTTCTGTTCTCCACAATATTTAGTGTTTCCCGGCCGCGGACATACCGGACTCTGAATGGTTGAGACCCGAATTCCGGCCGAATCAGCGATTGTGATTAACCTTTTAACGAGCTCAGCTATAACGAATCAGCAAATACACGCAAAAGCTGCAGCCATTAACACATCGATCAAAGCCGGAACGAATCGGTGACGAATCGCGGATAGGGGCAGGTATCGTATTTGTTCACGGCTACATATTGTATTTCGTCGGAACAGCATCGCGAAATAGCACTGCCATGAATAGACGAGCCTCCCACAAACCTGCCGCAAATTAAACAATCGCCTGGCGAGAACACCATCTATGCGGTTCACCCGGGCTCCGCTTCGCCCTCCAGCACCGTTGACGGCGTACCTGGAGGAGGCTCGCGGTTAACCCAAGTCCATATAGAGAACGAATCGCCGACGAATCACAGACATCGGGCCTTTCCCGTTTCGTTCACTACAAGCCATTGTATTTTAATCATATTTTAACCATACAAACGGATCTCCCATCGCTCCCGCAACGGCCATATGAGGTTGCCGCACGAACGTTTTCCTAAGAGCCCAGGCCCCTGCCTACTCGCATTTTTATTTCTTAGCCGGAACAATTATCGAGCACGCAAGTTTACATGGACAGAATTGAGGAACTCAGCCTGTTCCCTGGAAACAGATTTGAGCTGGAGCGCTGGAAGGATAACGCCGGATCGGAAAGCGATATTGGCGTTATATTCAAGCGATGGACATGGAGGAGACACATCATGCTTGGTACGGTATTGCTTGTGATACTGATTCTGCTGCTGATCGGCGCACTACCCAGCTGGGGTTACAGCCGGTCCTGGGGATATGGCCCATCGGGCGGTCTCGGGCTTGTTCTCGTCATTGTCCTCATTCTGTTATTAATGGGACGGATCTGATCCGCAGGTTATTGTTCAAACCTCGCAACACTAGGGAGCTAACACCATGAAGAAGATCATCGTCGCGATCGCCCTCCTCGGCGCATTGGCGTCGTGCACGGCAACGGAAAAAGGCACGGCCATCGGCGCCGGTACCGGCGCGCTGATCGGCGGCGTAGCCACGCATAGCTGGGGTGGCGCCGCTGTCGGCGCAGTCGCTGGCGGTGTAGTCGGCAATCTCATCGGACGCTCGGAAGATCGTCGCGGATATTGCATCTACCGCGACCGGTATGGTCACCGTTACGAAGCTCGCTGCCGCTAAAGCCGGCATCGCCTGACCGATCGTCCTTAACGACCGGTCAGGACCCGCTCTGGAACAAACTCACGGAACAACCGTTCCCTCGGGAAATCGTCTTCCCGCGCCATCAACCGCGGGAAGGGGGCAGTGTTTTGAGAAAGGAACGGCATCATGGCCGCAATCATCGCAAGCATTGCAGCACTCGTGCTCATCGGCACGACTTTCTACGCCCTCGCCAGCGCGGCAAGAGCACGCGGCAAGGAAAAGCAGCAGGTCGCACTTGAAGCCGTCGTTCTGGAATTCAAGCCACGGCAGCGACAGCAAGCAAATTCAAACCGGGGATGATTGCACGCGGGGACTGGGAACTCTTAATCCGCCTTTAGAGCCGGATGATTTTAGGTCGAGTCGGCCTAAAATCTAAATCCACTCTTGAATCTGAAGTAGGCGTGATGTCGTCCGAAAATCCTCTGATACTTTTCGGCATCTCGCTCCAAAACGGCCTGAAGCGGCTCAGCCTCCCGCAAGAGTTCCGAACCGCTTCATCTCATTGCCTTTACACAGCTTCGGGAAAAGCTGCCCTGCGCTTCTTCTGGAATTGCTTATACGAAGAGCTGGCCGCCATTGGCAGATATGGTCGATCCCGTGATGAAACCGGCATCGTCGCTGGCGAGGAAGACCGCGATACGGGCGATTTCCTCAGGCTCGCCGAGGCGCCCAACCGGGATTTGCGGGATGATGCGCTCGTTCAGCACTTTCTCCGGCACCGCCAGCACCATCTCCGTACCGATATAGCCAGGGCAAATCGCGTTCACCGTGATGTTCTTGGCGGCCCCTTCCTGGGCAAGCGCCTTGGTGAAGCCGAGATCGCCGGCCTTGGCGGCGGAATAGTTCGCCTGTCCCATCTGCCCCTTCTGACCGTTGATCGAAGAGATATTGATGACGCGGCCGAAGCTGCGGTCGCGCATGCCCTGCCAGACCTGATGCGTCATGTTGAAGAGGCCGGTGAGATTGGTGTTGATGACCTCATGCCACTGCTGCGGCGTCATCTTGTGGAACATGGCATCGCGGGTGATGCCGGCATTGTTGACCAGGATGTCGACATGGCCGAGATCATGCTCGACCTTGGCGATGCCCTTGCCACACGCCTCATAGTCGGTGACATCCCATTTGTGGACCGAGATACCCGTCACATCGTGGAAAGCCCGGGCCTTCTCATCATTGCCGGCATAGGTTGCCGCCACCTTGTAACCCGCATTGTGCAGCGCCATCGAAATGGCGGCTCCGATGCCACGCGTACCGCCGGTTACCAATGCCACTCTGCTCATGTGCCACTCCCCTTTTTTGCTGCGGAGGCGGGACGCCCGGAGCTCGGGTAGCCCGCTCCACTTTCGCCAATTCTTCTAGAAAATTCCTTTCAAGCCGCCTTAGAGCATGATGCCGAAAAGTGTCATGCGGCTCTCGGACGACATCATGCTCTACTTCTTTGATTTTAAAGCGCTTCGAAGCACATGGCGACGCCCATGCCGCCGCCGATGCACAGCGTGGCAAGCCCTTTGCGAGCGCCGCGGCGCTTCATTTCGAACAGCAGCGTATTGAGGACGCGTGCGCCCGAGGCGCCGATCGGATGGCCGATGGCGATCGCGCCGCCATTGACGTTGACGATCGACGTATCCCAGCCGAGGTCCTTGTTGACGGCGCAGGCCTGAGCGGCAAACGCCTCGTTGGCCTCGACAAGATCAAGGTCGGTGACGGACCAACCGGCCTTCTCCAGTGCCTTGCGGGAGGCCGGGATCGGTCCGGTCCCCATGATTTGCGGGTCGACGCCGGCCGTCGCCCAGGAGACGATGCGGGCCAGCGGCTGGATACCGCGGCGCGAGGCTTCCGCCTCGGTCATCAGCACGGCCGCTGCGGCGCCGTCGTTGAGACCGGAAGCATTGCCGGCGGTGACGGAGCCCTCCTTGTCGAAGGCCGGGCGCAGCTTCGCCATGGCCTCCATCGTCGCACCGTGACGGATATACTCATCGGCATCGACCGTGACGTCGCCCTTGCGCGTCTGGATCGTGAAAGGAACGATCTCGTCCTTGAAGCGGCCGGCCTTCTGCGCAGCTTCGGCCTTGTTTTGCGAGGCAACGGCGAACTGATCCTGCTCATCGCGCGAAAGCTGCCATTGGCGGGCGATATTTTCGGCCGTGATGCCCATGTGATAGCCGTAGAAGGCGTCCGTCAGGCCATCCTTGATCATGGTATCGATCATTTTCATGTCGCCCATCTTGGTGCCGGAGCGAAGGTTCGCGGCATGCGGCGCCATCGACATGGATTCCTGGCCGCCGGCGACGATGATCTTCGCGTCACCCGTTGCAATCTGCTGCAGGCCGAGCGCCACGGCACGCAGGCCGGAACCGCAAAGCTGGTTCACGCCCCATGCGGTCGCCTCCTGCGGAATGCCGGCTTTCATCGCGGCCTGGCGGGCCGGGTTTTGTCCTTCGCCAGCCTGAAGTACCTGGCCGAGGATCACTTCGTCGACTTCCTTGGCATCGACGCCGGCGCGCTCCAGCGCACCCTTGATCGCGGCCGCGCCGAGTTCATGCGCCGGAACGGTCGCGAAAGCACCGTTGAACGAACCGACAGCGGTGCGGGCAGCGCTGGCGACGACGATGGATGAACTGCTCATGGAAGCCTCCTCACAGAATAGACACGTATATGAGGCGAAACTGTCAAAGCTTTGCTTCCGAGTCAAACAGCAACAATTTTCATCGTGCAGATTTCACGAAGCTGTCACCGCCTTCAAAAAATCCAATCAAAGGAAAGGCCTTGCCGCATCGCACAAACCGATTGTCACCAAGCTTCTTTTGCGTCTACACTCCGGAGTGGAGGAATATTCCATACAATCAGACGGGGCCAGGAGACTGATAATGGCAAAAAATGAGGGCCAGATCGTAATCAAGAAATATGCCAATCGCCGCCTATACAATACCGGCACCAGCACCTATGTAACGCTGGACGACCTGGCGGAGATGGTGAAGAAGGGCGAGGAATTCATCGTCCAGGACGCCAAGAGTGGTGAAGATATTACGCATTCGGTCCTGACTCAGATTATTTTCGAACAGGAATCGAAGACCGGCAATACGCTGCTGCCGATTTCCTTCCTCCGCCAGCTGATCGGCTATTACGGCGATCAGATGCAGATGGTGGTCCCGAGCTTCCTCGAACACTCCATGCGCGCCTTTACCGAGCAGCAGACGCAAATGCGCGAACAGATCAGCCGCGCTTTCGGCGAAACGCCGCTTGGCAAGAACCTGCAACTGCCCATGCAGATGGTCGAGGAACAGGTCCGCCGCAACACCGAGATGTTCCAGCAGGCCATGCAGATGTTCTCGCCCTTCATGAAGCCGCCGGCCAAAGAAAGCCGCAAGGCCGAAGCCAAGGACATCGATGAATTGAAGGAACAGCTCCGCGCCATGCAGAACAAGCTGGATAGTTTGTGAGATAAGACGGCGCTGGAAAAGCGCCTGTGCGTTCATGGAGAGTTTTCACCCCCCTCTGTCACTTGGTGACATCTCCCCCACAAGGGGGAGATTGGTAATTCGCAGTACCTTCTCGCCACAAATCACAGGCGCATCTGCTGAAGCTGACCTATAAAGTTTATTCCAGGAAGAAGCGACATACTCCCAACGATCTCCCCCCTTGTGGGGGAGATGTCCCGACGGGACAGAGGCGGGTATCAGAGCTTCGACACACAAGCGGCCGCTTTGTCCCGCTATCGCATACCCCCGATCAAAACGAAAAAGGCCGGCGAACCGCCAGCCTTTTCATCCATGCCGTCAAGGCAGCGCTGGATTATGCGCTTTCCTTCGGCGTCAGAACCTGACGGCCGCGATACATGCCGGTCTTCAGGTCGATGTGGTGCGGACGACGCAGTTCGCCGGAGTTCTTGTCTTCGACGTAGGTCGGAGCCTTCAGGGCGTCAGCAGAGCGGCGCATACCGCGCTTGGACGGGCTCGTTTTTCTCTTCGGTACAGCCATTCTCGTTACTCCATGTACGGACGAAACATGTCCACGGCCAGCAAGGCGGCCGAAACAGACATGCATCAATTTCGGAAATTGGGCGGGCTTATACATGGCTTGCCGGGCTTTGACCAGTCCCTAATAGCATTTTTTGCCCGCCGCGCCAGATTCGCGGATATTCGAGGCCGAATCAGTCCTCATCCTCCGGCACGGTCCATGTTTCTTGCAATGCCGCTTCCTCCCATTTTTGCCAGGCAGGCAGCGCCTTCATAACAGCCATATAGTCCCGCGTATCCGCCGCAACCGCAATGTCATACCGCTCCAAGCGGCTGACGACGGGGGCAAACATGGCATCCGCGCCAGAAAAGCTCCCGAACAGGAAAGGTCCGCCTGAAAAGGCTCGCGCCTCGCGCCAGATGGTCTCGATGCGCGCTACATCCGTCATCACCGCATCTGGCAGCTCGCGGCGTGCAATCGGACGGCGCATATTCATCGGGCAACTGTTGCGCAGGGCACTGAAGCCCGAAATCATCTCCATGCTGTAGGATCGCGCCAATGCACGTGCCTGGCGATCCCTCGGCAGAAGCCCGGCATCCGGGAAAAGCTCGGCCGCATATTCGATGATGGCGAAGGATTCCCATACCTTGAAGCCACCGTGAACCAGCATCGGCACCTTGCCCGTTGGCGACACCTCACGAATGCGCGGATTTCCACCTGGAAAATCGAAGGGTATCAGCACCTCTTCAAAAGGAATGCCGCACCCTTCAAGAGCAAGCCACGGTCGAAAAGACCAGGACGAATAGTTCTTGTTGCCGATATAGAGAGTGAGCTCGTCCACGATCATTGTTTCCTTTTCAGCGCCGGAATCCGAAGGGAAAGAATTCTTTGAAATGATTCAAACCCGCCCTTACGTCACGGCCAAGGATGCCAGATGACGACAAGCCGATCGAACGACAAGTTCTGATATCAGTCATAAAGGCATTTGATATATGCGTCGGCATTGCGCGCGCGGCGCTGGATGAGCGAGGCGAGTTGGCTGAGGCCTCGTCCCGGCTTGCTTGCAACCCGATCGATCGGGTTGGGAAGCGAGACGGCAAGAAGCGCCGCCTGACGTGCCGTGAGCTTGGAGGCCGGCACCTTGAAATGATAGCGTGCCGCCGCCTCGATGCCGTAAATGCCCGGCCCCCATTCGGCAACATTCAGATAGATTTCCATCATCCGGCGTTTCGACCACACGGCCGAGGCGGAGACCGCCAAAGGCAATTCCAGCGCCTTGCGCACGAAGGAGCGGCCGTTCCATAGAAACAGGTTCTTCACCGTCTGCATCGGGATCGTGCTGCCGCCGCGGGTGGATTTGCCGCTCAGCGTCTCCTCGACGAGAACCCGCATCTCCCCCCAATCGACGCCGCCGTGAAAGCAGAACTGCCCGTCCTCCGAGACCATGACGGATTTCACCAGCACCGGCGCGATTTTCTCCAGCGGGACCCAGCGGCGGTCATATCCCTGAAAGGTGACGGCGTCGCCTATCATCAGGGTGGAGACGGGATGGATGAACGGCAGCAGGTAGAAGACGATGAAGACATAAGGGAGCAGCAAAAAGCCGATCAGGACGAGGACGATGCGCTGCCAGAACGGACGATCCCTGAAGCGCGCCAACAGGGAGGAGCGTTGCGGCACCTCGGCTTCCTCCTCCTCACTGTCCGTCGATATGTCCAAATGCCTGACGTCCACGATCGCTCCATCCCGGCACGCCTTGATGTATCCGGGAAACGCTCTGATGCTGCATTCGTCATACCGTCTACGCAAAGCGATGACCAGAGTGCGACGCAATTCCCCACCTGGCTGTTGACAATTCTCGTTGCCAGCAACGGCCTCTCATGCCAAACAGCGCCCATGGACAGCACCGATACCTCATTCGAACAACGCCTCAAGGTCAATGCCGGCAAGACCGAAGCACTGCTGACCCGGCTGCTGGCCAACACCAGCCTCCATGACGAGATCACCCGCCCCGACAGGCTCCTGAGCGCGATGCGCCACGGCGTCCTGAACGGCGGCAAGCGGCTGCGTCCCTTCCTGGTCATGGAGTCGGCGGCCCTTCTCGGCGGCGATGCCGAGACGGCACTGAGGGTCGGCGCCGCACTCGAATGCGTGCATTGCTATTCCCTCGTCCATGACGATCTGCCCGCCATGGACGACGATGATCTGCGTCGTGGGCAGCCGACGGTGCATATCGCCTTCGATTACGCCACGGCGATTCTTGCCGGCGACAGCCTGCTGACCTACGCCTTCGACATCATCGCCGCCCCCGAGACGGAGCTGCCGGCGGACCGGAAAATGGCGCTCGTGCTGGCGCTGTCGCGCGCAGCCGGCATCGGCGGCATGGCCGGCGGCCAGGCGCTTGATCTCGCGGCCGAGAAGGAAGCGCCCGACGAAAAGGGTATCACCACGCTGCAGGCGATGAAGACGGGCGCGCTGATCCGCTTTGCCTGCGAGGCCGGCGCCATCATCGCTGGTGCTTCGGCCGAAGACCGCAAGCGCCTCCGGATCTTCGGTGAAAAGATCGGCCTTGCCTTCCAGCTCGCAGACGATCTTCTCGACCTCACCGCCGATGCCGCCACCATGGGCAAGGCAACGGGCAAGGATGCCGCCCGCGGCAAGGGCACGCTGGTCGCTCTGCACGGGCAGGAATGGGCCGAAACGACGCTCGCAAGGCTGGTGAAGGAAGCGGCTGACCTGCTGTCTGGCTATGGCGACAAGGCAGGCATCCTGACGGAAACCGCCCGCTTCATCGCGAACCGCAAGAGCTGATTCCGAAGCACCTTGGTGGTGTTGTCCGAGGGTGAGCCATCCCCTTGGCGGCTGCCGGCCCATGGCCACGTTCAGCCATGGCTATCCATTCAGCCATGAAATGTCACCATCACAAGAATCCATAACTGCGCCGGGTGATTTCCGCCGCGATCTATGACACAGTCCCGTTCCGTATTGGCCTGTAGACGCTGAATTCTCCGCGCCGGCCGACACCACCGGGAAATCTTCCATGCATGAGACCCTTGCCTATCTGCCGCAGATCCTGCCGGCCTACATCGCCTACATCATTGCCGTCGTTAGCCCTGGCCCCGCCATCATGGCCATCATCGGCACCTCGATGACCCATGGCCGCAAAGCCGGCATGACGATCTCGCTCGGGATTTTCGGGGGATCGATGACCTGGGCGATTGCCGCAGCGGCAGGCCTTGCGACGTTACTGCAGACCTATGCGATGGCGCTGGAAGTTCTGAAGATCTTCGGCGGTATCTATCTGCTCTACCTCGCCTACAAGGCATTTCGCGCCGTTCGTACCAGCGGCGAGCTGCAGACAGCCAAGATGGAACAGAAGACGCCTAGCTTCAAATCGCTGATCCTGCGCGGCTACGGTATCCACGTGACCAATCCCAAGGCAATCTTCGCGTGGCTCGCCATCATCGCGCTCGGCATGCCGCAGGGCGCGCCCGCTTCCGTAGCGGTGTTGATTATCGTCGTCTGCGGCACGACCGGTTTTCTGGCGTTCATGGGCTATGCGATCCTGTTTTCGACATCGCATGCGCTCAAAGTATATCGCAATGCCCGCCGCTGGATCGAGGGCGCCATGGCCGGCTTCTATTGCTTCGCTGGCATCAAGCTGCTGACGAGCAATATCTAATCAGCCTCGGCTTTAAGCGGCGGATCACTCCGCCGCGACGCTCTTCCGGCCGAATCGCTTTTCGATATAGTCGGTCACCAGTGCCTCGAAGTCCGAAGCGATGTTCGGGCCGCGCAGGGTCATGGCCTTCTGGCCATCGATGAACACCGGCGCGGCCGGCGTCTCGCCGGTTCCGGGCAGCGAAATGCCGATGTCGGCATGCTTGCTTTCGCCCGGACCGTTGACGATGCAGCCCATGACAGCAACGTTCAGAGCTTCCACGCCCGGATATTTCTCGCGCCAGACCGGCATGTTCTTGCGGATGTCGTTCTGGATGTTCTGCGCCAGTTCCTGGAAGACCGTCGACGTCGTTCGGCCGCAGCCGGGACATGCCGCGACCACGGGGATGAACTGACGGAAGCCCATGACCTGCAGCAGTTCCTGCGCCACCTGCACTTCACGGGTACGGTCGCCATTCGGTTCCGGCGTCAACGAAACGCGGATCGTGTCGCCGATGCCATGCTGCAGCACATAGCCCATGGCGGCGGACGAGGCGACGATGCCCTTCGAGCCCATGCCGGCCTCGGTGAGCCCGAGATGCAGCGCATGGTCGGAACGCTCCGACAGCATGGAGTAGACGGCGATGAGATCCTGTACCTGACTGACCTTGGCCGACAGGATGATGCGGTTGCGCGGCAGGCCGATATCTTCTGCGAGACTGGCCGAGATCAGCGCGGACTGCACGATGGTCTCGCGCGTCACCTGCCGGGCCGAGAGCGGCGAGCCTTCGGCCGCATTCTTGTCCATCAGCGCGGTCAAAAGATCCTGATCGAGCGAACCCCAGTTGACGCCGATGCGCACCGGCTTGTCGTAGCGGATCGCCATCTCGATGATTTCGGCGAACTGCTTGTCCTTCTTGTCCTTGAAGCCGACATTGCCGGGATTGATGCGATATTTCGCCAGCGCCTCGGCGCAGGCCGGATGATCGGCGAGCAGCTTGTGGCCGATATAATGGAAATCGCCGATCAGCGGCACGTCCATGCCGAGGCGCAGCAGCCGCTCGCGGATCTTCGGCACAGCGGCAGCGCTTTCATCGCGATCGACGGTGATGCGCACGAGCTCCGAGCCGGCTTTGTAGAGGGCGGCGACCTGGGCGACGGTCGAATCGACATCGGCCGTATCGGTATTGGTCATGGATTGCACGACGACGGGAGCACCGCCGCCGACGATCACGCCGCCGACATCGACGGCAACGGAGGAACGGCGCGGTTTCGGATCGAAATCGGTGGCGGACGACATGGAAAGCTCTCGCAGGCCTCGAAAATGGGTGTCTTTCAGGTGGATCACGGAGCGGTCGTTGTCAACCGCCGCGACATCTCTTTTGATCGGACTGACCTCAACCGTTACCGGGCAAAAGCGACGAAATTAATGCTTGGCGTCCCCGATGCCGTCGGCGTAGCGCGCCAGCGATGACAATGCCAGCACGACGAGCAGCAGCACCGGCAGCGCCATCAGGACAGGCGAGAAGCCGACATGCTCGGCGGCAAAGCCGATCGCCGACGGCGCAACCAGCATACCGGAATAACCAAGCGTCGTGACGACCGAAATGGCGATGCCCGGCTGCAGGCCCGGAATATTGCCGGCCGCCGAAAAGGCGATCGGCACCATGTTGGAAATGCCGATGCCGCAGAGCGCAAAGCCGAGAATGGCAATTTCCGCGTTCGGTGCAAGTGCTGCCGTCAGCATGCCGACGATGGCGAAGACCGTGCAGACCCGCAGCGTCCTGACGGCCCCTAGCCAATCGCGGACGAAATCGCCGGCAAAACGCATGGTCGCCATGGTGGCGGAGAAAGCGGCGTAGCCGAAGCCGGAGAGCGCCACCGAGGCGCCCTTTTCCTGGCTGAGATAGAGCGCGCTCCAATCCAGAACCGCGCCTTCCGGCACCATGCAGAAGAGCGCGACGATGCCGAGCAGCCAGGGCAGCGGGATCATCGGCAGCTTTGCCTTCGGCTTGGCCTCATCATGATGCGGTTGATCGCCAAGCACCATAGGCCAGGCAATGGCGAGGAAAAGCGCGGCGATCGCAGTCGAGGCTTCGGCATGGCCGAGAATGCCCCAGCGCGAAATCAGCAGCCCGCCGATCGCCGCGCCCAAAAGGCCGCCCAGGCTCCAGAAGGCATGGCAGGAGGACATGATCGCCCGGCGCATGGATTTTTCGACCGAGACGGCATTGGCATTCATGGCCACATCCATGGCGCCGATGAAACCGCCGAAGAGAAAAAGCGCGATCGCCGCCGTCCAGACATTCGGCGCCAGCGTCAGCGCCAGGATCATCGGCAGCAGCAGCACAGCAAAGGCCTGCACCACGACGCGCGAGCCGCGCGCGGCGATCTGCGCGCCGGCGAGCGGCATCATGATAAGGGAGCCGACGCCGAAGATAAGGATCATCAGGCCGAGTTCGAATTTCGTCAGTTGCAGCCGCTCGGCGAATTCGGGAATTTTCGGTGCCCAGCAGCCGACCATGAAGCCGTTCATGAGAAACATCAGCGACACCGCAGCACGCGATTTGGTGAAAAACGGGCTCCTGTGCTCCTTCAAGCCCTCCATTCTCGTCCCGTTGTCCATGAAAATTCCTCCAGATTTGCGTCGCAGTCTATTTAAATCGATTGAAATCTCAACGATCGAAAAAGTCGAAACGGTCACATTTCATCTCCGTCTGTTAAAGCGGAGGCAAAGACACCACAACCACGAATAAATCATTCATATGTGCACGCCATCGGCAAAATGTCCTATTGACGCGGAAAAAGTAGGCTCCCGTCGGTTGAGGCCTGAAAGATTCTTCGGTCGGCCCAAGCCGGGTCATCCTCTGGTGCATCCCCGTGAAAAACTCCATCGGCTATGGCATCCTGCTTACGGTGTTTGCCTACATGCTGTTCACTGCCCATGATTCGGCGGTGAAGCTGCTCGTCGCCTCCATCCCCGTCTGGCAGGTCCTGTTCATTCGAAGCTGCACCATTCTTGCCGGCTGCTTCGTCTTCGAAGGGCCTTCGCTCGTCCATAAGGTGGCGCGCTCGCCGATCATCAAACCGATGATCGTGCGCAGCATCATCATCCTGATCGCCTGGATTTCCTATTATTCGGCGGCGTCCTATCTGCAGCTCGCCGAGGTGACGACGCTCTACTATGCCGCTCCGATCGTCGGCACGATTCTGGCAACCATCGTGCTGCGCGAAAAGGTCACCTTCGCCCGCTGGATGGCGGTCGGCGTCGGCTTTTGCGGCGTGGTGATCGCCTCCAATCCTGTAGGACTTTCGATCTCCTGGCCGGTCTATCTGGCGCTGCAGGCGGCCGTCCTCTGGGCATGCGGCATGGTGCTGCTGCGCAAGACGGCGCTACACGAGAAGAGCCATATCCAGATGGCCGTCTCCAACATCCTGTTCATCATCCTGACCGCCGGCATGGCAATCGCCCACTGGCACACGCCGACGCCCTTCCAGATCGTGCTGCTGGCGCTAACCGGCATCATCGCCGGCGCCGGTCAGCTCGCCCTCTTCGAAGGCATGCGCCAGGCACCCGTCTCGGTGCTGGCACCGTTCGAATACACCTCGCTCGTCTGGGCCTTCCTGCTCGGCTACCTCATCTGGGGTGACATCCCCGGCGCCAACACCTTCATCGGGGCTATCCTGATCCTGAGCGCCGGCTTCATCATCATTATCAGCGAACGAATGAAGCGGCGAACGGCGGCGGCTTGAGGTGGAGAACCGGGCAATGACTGTCCGTCACGTTGCCTGCTGTCGTTTCGGTTAGCCATTCTCGCGGTTCGGTAGCAATTTCGTTCCGGCGGAACGGCGGCTTTGCGCCCAGAAGTGATCATGGCATCATCAGCGACGATTTCCCGTGTTGTCATAGTGTCGCGTGGCCGCCTCGACCTTCTCGCCATTGGCGGCTGCCCATGCACACAGTGCTTCAAACGGTTCCCGCAGTGAATGGCCTAATGGAGTAATTGCATATTCCACGCCGATCGGCTGCGTTGGGAGTACGGTTCTCGTCACAAGGCCGTTCCGCTCAAGCCTCTTCAAGGCGTCGGCCAGAGCCTTGTGCGTGATCCCATCGAGACGCCGCTTTATCTCATTGAAGCGCGAGGGTTTGGGACAGATCACTGTCAATATCAGGATCGTCCATTTGTCAGCAATCTTGTCGAGCACGGGGCGAAGCTGCGCCATGTCGCCACAGGCGCGATAAGAAAGTGCTTCCAGATCAGTATACTCGTCCATATCTAGGCTACTTCAGGTGCGTAATTGATATCAGATATATGACGTATATCATGACGAGACCATCAATTGAAAGGATTTTACGATGGCTCGAATGAGTAACAAGGTTGCCCTGGTCGTGGGCGGCGCCAAGGGCATAGGCCTGGCAATTGCAGAGCGGCTTTCTGCCGAAGGGGCGAAGGTCTTCATTACCAGTCGTAGAAGTGAGGATGCCGAGAAGGCGGCCAAGAGTATCGGCAATGAGGCGGTCGGCATTGCCGCCGATGCCAGTGTCCCTGAAGATATGCTGGAGGCTGTCGAAAAAGTGCGCAAAGCACGCGGCCGTATTGACGCGCTCGTCTTGAATGCGGGCCTCTCCGAACCTGCGCAGATTACCGACATAACGCCTGAACACTTCGACCGCCACTTCGACGTCAACGTCCGCGGGATGGTTTTTGGCCTGAAGGCGGCTCTACCCGCGATGACCGAAGGCGGATCGGTGGTCCTCGTCGGATCCATCGCCGATAGCGCGGGCTACGCTTCGTACGGCACCTATGCCGCGACCAAAGCAGCCGTCCGTTCCTATGCCCGAACCTGGACGGCAGAACTCGCGCCCAAAGGAATACGCGTCAACGTAGTTGCGCCCGGTCCAACGGATACGGAAATGATGGCTGCGGTTCCGGAAGACATGCGTGCAGCGCTTGTCGCACCGATCCCGATGGGGCGGATGGCGCATCCTTCGGAAGTGGCTGCCGCCGCCCTGTTCTTGTTGAGCGATGACGCGAGCTATATTGCCGGTGCTGAACTTTGCGTCGACGGCGGCTTGCGGCAGGTCTAAGGCTGAGTCCAAACGCTGTACCCGATCTAGGCAGATCGGGTACAGCAAAACGCACTCGGTGGGAGAGAGACTTTGAATTGAAAATCGCCGCCCACCCTCTTTGAGAAAAATATTCGCAATTGCCGCTTTATCTTGCAGTTTTCTACGCTTTCGCGGTGCAAATTTTCTGCGATGTATGCGACATTGAATGAAACCGCTCCAGAAACGGAAGAAAACGATGAACTGGTTGAAGACCGTTGCCGCCGCCGCCCTCGTGCAGGCTGCATTCCTGCTCCCCGCCCATGCCGGCGAAAACCTTAAGACGATCCAGTCGGCCGGCGTCTTCAAGGTCGGCACGGAGGGCACCTATGCGCCCTTCACCTTTCATGACGAGAGCGGCAAGCTGACCGGCTTCGATGTCGAGATCGCGGAAGCCATCGCCGCCAAGCTCGGCGTCAAGGCGCAGTTCCTGGAAGGCAAGTGGGACGGCCTGATCGCCGGCCTCGATGCCAACCGCTATGATGCCGTCATCAACGAAGTCGGCGTCACCGAAGCCCGCAAGAAGAAGTATGACTTCTCCGAGCCCTATATCGCCTCCAAGGCCGTGCTGATCGTCAAGGACAGCAATACCGATATCAAGGATTTCGGCGATCTCAAGGGCAAGAAGGCCGCACAGTCGCTGACCAGCAACTTCGGCAAGCTCGCAACCGAAGCCGGCGCCGAACTCGTCGGCACCGACGGTTTCGACCAGTCGATCCAGCTCGTGCTGACCGGCCGCGCCGACGCCACGATCAACGACAGCCTCTCCTTCCTCGATTTCAAGAAGCACAAGCCCGACGCTCCGGTGAAAATCGTCGCCCAGCAAGCCAATGCCGATTTCTCGGCCGTCATCATTCGCAAGGGCGAGCCGGAGCTGCTTGCTGCGATCAACAAGGCGCTGGCCGATATCAAGGCTGACGGCACCTATGACAAGATCTCCAAGAAATACTTCGGACAGGACGTTTCGAAGTAAGAAGGCATAGGCAGAGACATAAAACTGTGAAAAAGATGCGTCCGGGGTCACCTCCGGACGCATTCTGTTATCGAAAGGCTTCTCCTTGGAGCATTGGCTGCAACTGATGTGGGAGTCACTGGGCACGCTGCTTTGGGCGGGGCTCGTCTTCACCATCCCGCTCACCTTGATCACCTTCGTGCTTGGCCTTCTGCTCGGCTTGCTCACCGCCGTCGTCAGGCTGTTTGCCCCGGCGCCGTTCGTGGCCATCGCCCGCTTCTATGTCTGGGTGATCCGCGGCACGCCGCTTCTGGTGCAGCTCTTCGTCATCTTCTATGGCCTGCCGAGCCTCGGCATCCTGCTCGACGCTTTTCCCGCCGCCATCATCGGTTTTACACTGAGCGTCGGCGCCTATACATCCGAAATCATCCGCGCCGTCATCTCCTCCGTGCCAAAAGGTCAGTGGGAAGCCGCCTATTCCATCGGCATGAACTGGCGTCAGGCCATGAGCCGCACCATCCTGCCGCAAGCGGCGCGCGTCGCCGTACCGCCGCTGTCGAACACCTTCATTTCGCTGGTCAAGGATACGTCGCTCGCCGCCGCCATCACCGTGCCGGAGCTGTTCCAGGCCGCGCAGCGCATCGTGGCAACGACCTATGAGCCGCTGATCCTCTATATCGAGGCCGCCATCATCTATCTCGTGCTCAGCACCTTTCTTTCGACGCTGCAGGGCTACCTCGAACGCCGCTTCGCCCGCTCGGGCGGCACGCTGGAGGCACAGGCATGATCGAGCTTTCGCATATCGAAAAACGCTTCGGCGACATTGTCATCCTCAAGGATATCAGCCTGATGATCCCCGAGGGAACGGTGACGGCGCTTGTGGGACCTTCGGGCGGCGGCAAGAGCACGCTGCTTCGCTGCATCAACCTTTTGGAAATCCCGACCGCCGGAACGATCCGCATCGGCGAGGAGACGGCTACCTTCCAGCCGGGCAAGAAGCCGTCCTGGCAGGACATCCAGAAGATCCGCCGCCAGACGGGCATGGTCTTCCAGAATTTCCAGCTCTTTCCGCATCAGACCGCAATCCAGAACGTCATGGAGGGCCTGACGACCGTGCTGCGCTGGCCTCAGGACAAGGCCCGCGCCCGCGCCGTCGAGCTTCTGACCAAGGTCGGCATGGCACACAAGATCGATGCCTGGCCCTCGACGCTCTCGGGCGGCCAGCAGCAGCGTGTCGCCATCGCCCGGGCGCTCGCCCCCTCGCCGCGCGTGCTGCTCTGCGACGAACCGACCTCGGCGCTCGATCCGGAACTGGCGGCCGAAGTGGTCGACGTGCTGGGAAAACTCGCCAACGAAGGCACGACCATGGTCATGGCAACGCACGACCTGCGGCTCGCGTCGAGGATCGCCAACAACGTCGTGTTCCTGGAAGCAGGCAACATCGTCGAGACCGGCTCCTCGCGCAATATCTTCTCCAATCCGGCACAGGAGCGGACCAAGCAATTCATTTCGACGCTGAATTCCGGGCTTAGCTACGATATTTGAGCCGCCCGCCCGCATCGAAAAGCGATCCTGCCTTGGAGCGGGCCGCGCATTGACGCTGGGCCGCTTTAAGGTTAGCTCTAATGCCATGAACACGGCACTCGTTCTCGTAGTGGTAGGAAGGCGCATGGGCAGGATGGTGTAACCATCCGGCGAAAGCACCCATGCGCGGTAAGCAGGCTCCTGACGGGGCCTTTTTTATTGCCTGAAATCCGGGCCGCACCCCGTCAGATCTTCCTCGACTTCCCACTCACACGACGGACAAAGCCATGACGCGCACCGAAAGCCGCATCGACCATTCACCCAAGCAAGCAACCCACGACACGACCACCGGAAGAGCCGCCGCACCGCCGCGGCTGATAACGCTTATCCTGCTCTCGGCGCTCGCCGTGCTGCCTGTTAACATGATCCTGCCGTCGCTGCCGAAGATCGCAGTGGCATTCCATGCCGATTTCGCCCTCGTCAACCTATCGGTTGCCGGCTTTTCGATTGTCACCGCGGCCCTTGAGGCGGTCGGTGGCGCGATATCCGACCGGTTCGGCCGTCGGCCCGTCGTCCTGACGGCGCTCTCGATCTTCATCGTCGCTTCGATTGGCTGCGTTCTCGCGCCGAATATCGGCATCTTCCTGCTATGCCGCATGATGCAGGCCTGTATCGGACCGTGCTATTCGGTCGCCCTCGTCATCATCAAGGAAACATCAGACGAGCGCCAGGCTGCCAGCAAGTTCGGCTATCTCGCCATGGGATGGGCATTGGCGCCCATGGTCGGCCCTCTGTTCGGCGGTTCGCTGGACGAGCTTTTCGGCTGGCGGGCAAGCTTCATCGTCCTTGCGATCTTCGGCATTGCCGCCTTCTTTCTGTCCCTGCATGAGCTGAAGGGATCGAAAGCGCCGGCGTCAGCCGCGCGCAGAAATTATCTTGCCTCCTATGCCCTGCTTTTGCGTTCGGCGCGCTTCTGGGCCTATACGCTCTGCATGGCGTGCTCAATGGGCGTGCTCTACATCTTTCTCGGCGGAGCGCCGCTGACGATAGGCGATGCGCTCGGCGGTTCGAGCGCCAAGCTTGGCTTCTACATGGGCCTCGTTCCGGCCGGCTTCATTCTCGGCAGCTATCTGGCTGGCCGCCATGGCGCAAGAATCCCGCTCGGCACGATCCTCGTCATCGCGCGATTGCTGACCTGCTTTGGTCTGTCAATTGGGCTTGCCTTGTCGCTATCGGGCATGATTGAGGTTCTGGCACTCTTCGGCCCCTGCATCTTCATCGGCATCGGCAACGGCCTCACCATGCCGGCCGCCAATAGCGGCGCCATGTCGGTCAGGTCGGATATTGTGGGAACGGCAGCAGGCCTCGCCGCTGCCATGCGGATTGCTGGCGGCGCGCTCATCGGCTCGATCGGCGGTCTGTTCATTGCACGATCGCCAACGATCCATGCGCTCTTCGCCCTGATGCTGGCATCCGCGGTACTCGCGCTAGTGGCTGCAGTCTGGGCTGCCTTGATCGAAAAACAGAGGTAGCTGGGGCCTATCAGATGCGCTTGCTCATATGGACAAGGAAACCATCTTTCAGCGGCTCCTCGCGGTCGATCGCATAACCATATCTGAGGTAGCGCTGCACATTCTCGACAAAACGCTTGTTGGTGTAAAGCCGCATGTCGCTCACGCCGAGCTCGGCCGCGACCTGCTCGGCATAGGCAAGCAGCTTTTTTCCAATGCCCTGTCCCTGATGTCGCGGCGAGACGGCGACGTTCTCGATCAACAGGTGATCCTCTCTCGGCACCATCTCGATCAACGCCAAAAGCTCACCATTGGCCTCCAAGAGATCGATACGATGCTTGCGCACGGCCTCGGCATAATCTGCCGTCATCGGCAGTGGTTCTCGGCCGATGAGAGGCACCCACTTACCATAGGCCTCGCGTGTCAGCGCCCGAATTGCGTCGACATCGGCATCTGTCGCCGCCCGCAAGAAAAACGCTCTCGTCATGCCTCCGCCTCCTCGACCTGGCTACCATGATCCGACCCGAAAGCTATGGAATTCCTTCGTCGCGTTCGCACATGGAGAGCCGATCTCGGATACACGCGACGAAAGCTGCCATTCGCAACAGGCGGCCAGATTCGGCCGCCTTTCGTATCTCAGCGAAGCTTGGATTATGCGCCGTAGACGACGAGCAGATCCTTGGCGTCGATCTGGTCGCCGGCGCGCACGAGCACCTCGGAGATCGTGCCATCCTTTTCCGCGTGCAATGCCGTCTCCATCTTCATGGCCTCGATGGAAACAAGCACGTCGCCGGCCTTGATCGCCTGGCCGGGCGAGACGAAGACGGTGGAAATGACGCCCGGCATCGGCGCGCCGACATGGGCGGCATTGCCGGTCTCCGCCTTGCGGCGCACGGCACTGCCGGAAGCCCCATGGGCGCGATCCGGCACCTTGATGCGGCGCGGCTGACCATTGAGCTCGAAGAATACCGTCACCATGCCCTTCTCGTCCGTCGCCGTCATCGCCTGGTTGACGATGACGAGCGTCTTGCCCTTCTCGATCTCGGCAAAGAGCTCGTCACCTTCCTTGAGACCGTAGAAGTAGGCCGGCGTCGGCAGCACTGAGACCGGGCCGTAGGTGTCGGCGGCCAGTGCATAGTCGGTGAAGACCTTCGGATACATCAGGTAGGAGGCGAATTCGAAATCGTCGACCTTGCGCTCCAGCTTGGTCTCGATGACCTTGCGCTCCGCATCGAGATCGGCCTCGGCAAGAAGGGAACCGGGGCGCACCGTATAGGGCTTGTCGCCCTTCAACGCCTTCTTCTGCAGAGCTTGCGGCCATCCGGACGGCGGCTGGCCGAGATCGCCCTTCAGCATCGAGACGACCGAATCCGGGAAGGCGATATCCTTCGCCGGGTTTTCGACATCGGCGACCGTCAGGTCCTGGCTGACCATCATCAGCGCCATGTCGCCGACGACCTTGGACGACGGCGTTACCTTGACGATATCGCCGAACATCTGGTTCGCATCGGCATAGGCCTGCGCCACCTGGTGCCAGCGGGTCTCAAGCCCGAGCGAACGCGCCTGTTCCTTGAGGTTGGTGAATTGGCCGCCGGGCATCTCGTGCAGATAGACTTCCGAGGCCGGTCCCTTGAGATCGCTTTCGAAGGCGGCGTACTGATGGCGCACGGCTTCCCAGTAGAAGGAGATGCGGCGGATCCATTCGGGGTCGAGGCCCGGATCACGCTCGGAGCCTTTAAGGGCTTCGACGATCGAGCCGAGGCAGGGCTGCGAGGTATTGCCCGACAGCGCATCCATTGCGGCATCCACGGCATCGACGCCGGCATCGACGGCGGCAAGCACGGTTGCGGCCGCAATGCCCGAGGTATCATGCGTATGGAAGTGGATCGGCAGACCGGTCGCCTCGCGCAGCGCTTTGAACAGCACCTTGGCTGCGGCCGGCTTCAGCAAGCCCGCCATATCTTTCAGCGCGATGATATGGGCACCGGCCTTTTCCAGCTCGACGGCGAGATCGGTATAATATTTCAGGTCGTACTTCGGCCGCGCCGAATTGAGGATGTCGCCCGTGTAGCAGATCGCCGCTTCGCAGAGCTTGTTCTCCTCCGCAACCGCATCCATCGACACGCGCATGTTCTCGACCCAGTTCAAGCAGTCGAAGACGCGGAAGAGATCGACGCCGCCCTTGGCCGCCTGGCGGACGAAGTATTTGACGACATTGTCGGGATAATTGGTATAGCCGACGCCGTTGGCGCCGCGCAGCAGCATTTGCAGCAGCAGGTTCGGCGCGCCCTCGCGGATCAGCGCCAGACGTTCCCATGGATCTTCCGTCAGGAAGCGCATGGAGACGTCGAAGGTGGCGCCGCCCCAGCATTCCAATGACAGAAGCTGCGGCAGGGCGCGCGCATAGCTGCCGGCGATGCTGGCGATGTCATAGGTGCGCATGCGGGTCGCAAGCAGCGATTGATGACCGTCGCGCATCGTCGTGTCGGTCATCAGCACGCGCTTTTCATTGCGCATCCACTCGGCAAATTTCTGCGGGCCGAGCTTGTCGAGGAGCTGCTTGGTGCCGTCGGGGATATCGCTGTCTATATAGGGCAACACTGGCTGCGCCACCTTGGGCGAAGGTACTGGACGACCGCGCGTTTCCGGATGGCCGTTGACCGTGACGTCGGCGAGATAGGTCAGAAGCTTCGTGGCGCGGTCCTGGCGCTTGACCTGCTGGAACAGTTCCGGCGTCGAATCGATGAAACGGGTCGTATAGCTGTTGTCGCGGAATTTCTCATGCGTGATGATCGCTTCGAGGAATGTCAGGTTCGTCGCGACACCGCGGATGCGGAATTCGCGCAGCGCACGGTACATGCGGGCGATCGCCTCTTGCGGGTTCGGCGCCCAGGCCGTCACCTTCACCAGCAGCGGGTCATAATAACGGGTGATGATCGCGCCGGTATAGGAGGTGCCGCCGTCGAGACGGATGCCGAAGCCGGACGCAGAACGATAGGCGGTGATGCGGCCATAATCCGGAATGAAATTGTGCTCCGGATCTTCCGTCGTCACGCGGCACTGCAGCGCATGGCCGTTGAGTCGAATGTCTTCCTGCTTCGGAACGCCCGATTCCGGGGTGCCGATGGCAAAGCCGTCGAGAATATGGATCTGCGCCTTGACGATATCGATGCCGGTGACGACTTCGGTCACCGTATGCTCGACCTGAATGCGCGGATTGACTTCGATGAAGTAGAATTTGCCGGTATCGGCATCCATTAGATATTCGACGGTGCCGGCACCGACATAATTCGTCGCCTTGGCAATCTTCAGCGAATAGGCGGCCAGTTCCTGACGCTGCGCATCGGTAAGATAGGGGGCCGGCGCACGCTCGACGACCTTTTGGTTGCGCCGCTGAACCGAACAGTCACGTTCGAACAGATGCACGACATTGCCATGCGTGTCACCGAGAATCTGGCTTTCGACATGGCGGGCACGCTCGACGAGCTTTTCAAGATAGACCTCATCCTTGCCGAAGGCGGCCTTCGCCTCACGCTTGGCTTCCGTCACTTCCTTGGCAAGGTCGGCCTCGGAGCGAATGACGCGCATGCCGCGGCCGCCGCCGCCCCACGAGGCCTTAAGCATGACCGGATAGCCGATCTCGGCCGCCATCTTGGCGACTTCCTTCATATCGTCAGGCAAGGGATCGGTTGCCGGCACGACAGGCACGCCGACAGAGATCGCAAGATTGCGGGCGGCCACCTTGTTGCCGAGCTGGCGCATCGTATCGGCGCGCGGGCCGATGAAGATGATGCCGGCGGCATCACAGGCATCGACGAATTCCGGGCTTTCCGACAGCAGGCCGTAACCTGGATGGATGGCATCGGCGCCGGAAAGCTTGGCGACGCGGATGATCTCGTCGATCGACAGATAGCTCTCGATCGGCCCGAGATCGCGGGCAAGATGCGGACCGCGGCCGACCTGATAGCTCTCGTCGGCCTTGAAGCGATGCAGCGCGAGTTTGTCTTCCTCGGCCCAGATGGCCACCGTTTTTATGCCAAGCTCGTTGGCGGCGCGGAATACGCGGATGGCGATTTCGGAACGGTTGGCAACCAGGATCTTGGATATGGGCAATGCTGTCTCCTCACGGCATCGAAACGGGCAATGCTGCACCCGCGAAGAGAATTCTTAACTTCTTGTCACAGGAAGTTCAATTTCTCCTGCGACATCCGGCATCAAAATAGTTGCCGTTACGGAATAAGTCCGTTTCTGAAAGCGATGGCAACAATGTGCTGCCGATTTCTGGCCTTCAGCTTGTCCTGGATACTGTTCATGTACCAGTCGACGGTATGATTGGAGATCGTCAGCAGCCGGCTGATCTCGATCGACGTCATGCCGTCGGCCAGATGGTTGAGCACCTCCATCTCGCGTTTGGTCAGTTTCAGATCGGCCTTCCCCTGCTCCTCGAGCAATTGCGCTTCGTCGCGCAGCTCCAGCAGCCGCCAGAAGGCCTTTCTGGCCACGGCATCGAAGAGCGAAAGCTCGGTCGGGGAAAGATCGACCGCCTCACCGCCGATCGTCATGCTGCCGAGCAGACCGCTTCGTCCGTGAATCGGAAAAATATAGCCGTCGATAAGCCCGTTGGCACGAGCATCCGCCATCATCTGCTCCATCCGGCGCCTGAGCGGGTCCGATCTGTGCGCAGCCACGGCATCGCTCCAGCGGAAGGGGCGCTGTGCCCTGGTGGCATAGCGCGCCACCGGATCGACGAGCATGTATCTCTTGCGGACATAGGTCAGCGGCCATTGATCGGGCCAGCGGCCTGCCAGCATGAAGTTGGCAATATCGACATTCGGCCTGGTCTGCCGCAGCAGACCATAGAAATCGAATTTGTAGGAACGGAGCACAAGCTCAAGCTCGGCCACGACATCCTTTGTACGCTCGCATTCTTCGATAACCACAAGCAATTGTATCAGCGAATGGATATTCACATTTACCCCTCGGCCTCGCAGCCTGAATTATGGCGGACGAGCATTGCCACCCTGCTCGCCAGGTCCATAGCGCGCTTAATCGCCGGCAACATACTCAGGCCGGCGCGAAATTGAACGCCTTTGGCGATTTTTTTACCATTCAACCGTGAATGGCCACGCTCGGCGTGACTTAATAGTAACGGAGATGTCGCGGCAGGGTCGTTCCCAAATTGTCACATTTCTGCGGCGACCGATAGCACCTCGCTGCGACGGCACCCGCCGCGCGGGAAATTCCCTTGAAAAAACAGCTTCAGATTCCGTTAATCGCCGGTTCAGGTACCGATCTGTAGTGTCGCAGCATTCCGAGTTTTGCTGATGCACAGAGGGTGCCTGACGTGTCACTGTTCAAAGTCTATGCAAGAGCCCTGAAGTATCTTGGCGCGTATCGATACCGCGTTTGGATGGTCGTGATCGCAAACATCGCGCTTGCGATGACCACCATCTATGAACCGGTTCTGTTCGGCCGCATCTTCGACGCCATTGCCAAGAAAGAAGCCGTCACGCCGACCATGATGCTGTGGGCGGGCTTCGCCGTCTTCAGTGCTGTCGCCTTCATCGTGGTGTCCCGCGAGGCCGACCGCCTTGCGCATGGCCGCCGCGCCTCCCTGCTCACCGAAGCATTCGGCCGCATCATCTCGATGCCGCTCTCCTGGCATAGCCAGCGTGGCACGGCGAGCGCGCTGAACACGCTGCTTCGCGCCTGCGAAGCGCTGTTCGGCCTGTGGCTGGAATTCATGCGCAACCACCTCACGACCGCCGTCGCGCTCGTCATCATGATCCCGACCGCCATGGCCATGGACCTGCGGCTGTCCGCGGTTCTCGTCCTGCTCGGCATCTTCTACTGGATCATTGGCCGTCTGGTCATGAACCGCACGAAGGATGGCCAGAGCTCGGTCGAGAGTCATTACAACACCGTCTTCTCGCATGTGAGCGACTCGATCAGCAACGTTTCGGTGCTGCACAGCTACAACCGCATCGAAGCTGAAACCAAGGCGCTGAAGTCCTTCACCGAGCGCCTGCTGCAGGCCCAGTATCCGGTCCTCGACTGGTGGGCGCTTGCCGGCGCGCTGAACCGCACGGCTTCGACCGTTGCCATGATGGCGATCCTGATGATCGGCACCGTTCTCGTCCAGGACGGCAGCCTAAGCCTCGGCGCGCTCATCACCTTCATCGCCTTCGCCAACGTGCTGATCGGCCGCCTTGAACAGCTGCGCAACTTCGCCAACCAGATTTTCGAAGCACGCGCCAAGCTCGAAGACTTCTATACGCTGGAAGATTCGGTTCGTGACCGCGAAGAGCCGGCCGGCCTTGCCGAAATCAAGGACGTCAAGGGCGAAGTGGAGTTCCGCGAGGTCTCCTTCGGCTTCGCCAACTCGTCGCAGGGCCTGCACGACATCTCCTTCAAGGTGAAGGCTGGCCAGACCGTCGCCATCGTCGGTCCGACCGGCGCCGGCAAGACGACGCTCGTCAACCTGCTGCAGCGCGTCTTCGATCCGCAGAAGGGCCAGATCCTCGTCGACGGTCACGACATCACCAAGGTGACCCGCAAATCGCTGCGCCGCTTCATCGCCACCGTCTTCCAGGATGCTGGCCTGCTGAACCGCTCGATCAGCGACAACATCCGCCTTGGCCGCGAAGGTGCGACACAGGAGGAAATGATCCGCGCAGCCCAGGCCGCCGCCGCCAACGACTTCATCGAAACCCGCGAAGGCGGCTACGATACCCGCGTCGGCGAGCGAGGCAACAAGCTCTCGGGTGGTGAACGCCAGCGTATCGCGATCGCCCGCGCCATCCTCAAGGATGCGCCGATCCTCGTACTCGACGAAGCCACAAGCGCGCTTGACGTCGAAACCGAAAACCGGGTCAAGACGGCGATCGACAACCTGCGCCAGAACCGCACGACCTTCATCATTGCGCACCGCCTCTCGACGGTCCGCGAGGCCGACATGGTCCTCTTCCTGGATAACGGCCGCATCATCGAGAATGGCAGCTTCAACGAGCTCAGCCAGAGCAACGGCCGCTTCGCCGCCCTGCTGCGCGCCAGCGGTATCCTGACGGACGAGGAAGTCCGCAAGGCACACACAACGGAAAACGAAGCCGCCTGATCTTCGCAAGGGGCCCAAGATCAAAGCCGGGAGAGCGATGCTCTCCCGGCTTTTTTTGTTGAGGCTGTGGGCGAACGATATTTGTGAAACAAGCGCCAACCGGAGTTCTGCTCTGGTTATAATGTTTTCGCGAAGAAATTATAATTGATGCAGTCGTTACGCCGGCGCCCAGACCCATTCGCTGGAGACATCACCAAGGCCCTTGCGGAAGCCGGGTTGTTTCGACTGCGGGCCGTCCCAATCGGATCTGTTGCATTTTCACATCCAGCGTCGCGGGGGAGCCGATCTCGATACCCTTCGGCGTCAGACCACGAGGAACCCAGTCATCAAGCGTTTTTGGTGAAACGCAAGGCATGGCCGGAGCTTCCGCCCGGCTCACGGCAACCTCGAATGTTGTCTATAGGAACACTGGCGCGCGATAAACGTCGGCAGCCTTTGGTAATGGGCAATTCTGACGAAAATTATTCAACCCACCTTAATGGGTTGAATAAATAAGAAAGATGCCTTAATTGATCCACTGAAAGGGTCATTAAATGCGCCTGACGCTCCAAACTCATTTTAGTCGTAAGTGGCATTACGCTGCGACTCTAGAGCTAAAGGACGACGACCACGGCTTTCGGGGCGCATCCATCGTCGATTACGATCTGGACTACTTCGTTACGATGGCATCGGCAGAATTTGCGGCCGGAAAGACAGTTCATGACCATCGCGCCTTGTCGGTCCGTTATCCCATAGATCTCGAAAATCGATATAGCCGTAGCTGGCCACCCTTCCTCTTGGATCTTATGCCCCAGGGACATGCAAGGCGAAAGCTTGCCGAACACCTCGGGCTCGCGGAAGGCTCTCGTGCTTCCGATCTCCCGCTGCTTCTGCGATCAGCTACGGGTGGCATTGGCAACATCCGCATCATGGAAGCAGCTGAAGCCGAAACGGAAAGATTGCGAGGTGTTGAGCGTCAAGGCGTTACGGAAGCGGAGATTCTTGAGCGCTCAGATCGCTTCATGGAAGTCGCTGATCGCTTTGGAATGCTCGCCTCTGGCTCAAGCGGACTGCAAGGCGAATGGCCGAAGGTCTCAATGACCAAGGCGAAAGACGGGCTCTACTATCCTGACAGTTTCGTCACCGATGACGAGGCCGTGCGCCATGTCATCGTCAAGCTGGTACGCAGCAATGAGCCCGTAGACCGCCTAATTCTTGAAGGCGAAGCCCTCTATTCGCGGATCGCCCAAGAGATCGGTCTGAACGTCAGCGAACCCTCGACTTACGCCGAAGGCGTCTTGATCATTCCCCGTTTCGATCGGAGGAAGATGGAACGCGGGGGAACAGTCCGACTGGGCCAGGAAAGCCTGGTGTCAGCGGTTGGAGTGGCCGACTTCGGCCATGTCGGCACGCATGAGGCCTATATCGAAGTTCTGCGTCAATTTTCAGCCGATCCCTTCGCGGACATAGTCGAATACCTGAAGCGCGACATCGCTAACCTGGCGCTCGGCAATCCCGACAATCACGGCCGGAATTCAGCACTCAGCAAGCATCAGGACGGCACGATCCGCCTGTCTCCGCTCTTTGACTTCGCTCCCATGCGGCTCGCCAAGGAGGGAATTGTCCGTTCCACCCGATGGGCCATGATGCGCGACGGTGGTCGCGACCATCTTCCGGATTGGAAACGCATTTGTACTGAACTGATGCCCGTTCCTGCCGAGCAGGAACTCCTAACGGCTTCGATCTGTGCATTTGCACAACATCTACAGCACGCGCCAGAGCTGGCGAAGCGCATGGGGGCATCTCCAGAGGTGTTAGAGCGTGCCATGGGACGCTGTAAGGAAATCGCGGATAACGTTGTGGCGGCATGCCAGTGATGCCCGGGGAATGTTAATGGCCCGATGGAAGAAGCCCACGAAGGAAGAAATTCTTGAAAACAGACGAAAGCTGGCGGAGCGTGCTCGACAAGGGGACCTTAGGCTGCCGGCTGCTGTGATGGAGATACGAAAAGGGTTCGGAATGACCCAAGAGGAATTCGCCAAGACCCTGTCACTTACAAGGCGCCAAGTTGCTGAGATTGAATCAGGTATGGCAAACCCCACACTTGAAACCTTAGAAAAGATTGGTCGATTGTTTGGGTTCGGAATTGGCTTTGTTCCTAAAAGCAGTTGAACCGCAGCCTATTCCAGGAGTTTTCGGTGCTCGTCCCACATATGCGATAGCTCTGCCGCAGACGGGGTGAAGGTGAAGGGCCTCGCAGAAGCCTTCAGTGACGCTTTCCGAAATGCGCGGGCATTGCGGTCGGTGCGGCAGGCTTCTTCGCCGCGCGCTGGCCGGCAAGCTCAAGCCGCTTGTGCTCGAGATGATAGGCATAGAGGAATTGCGCGGCGATGCCGAAGACGACATAGATGGCGCCGACAACGGGGCTCTTGTTGGTCACGTAGAGAAGGACCTGACCGGCCATGGCAAGGATGGTGCCGGCAACGAAAATGTTCAGCGAATGCCGCCCGAGGATCGTCAGCGGGTGATTGGCCGAGCGGCGCAGGAACGCCGAAATGGCGGGGATGCTGACGATCAGATAGGCGAGCGCCAGAACATGCAGCAGCCGCGGCAGCGACAGGAAAGTCTTGTCGAAGCCGGTGACGACGGTCGGCAGGCCGAGCATGGCGAGGTAGTCGCCGAGTATCCACAGCTTGTCGGTCACCCAGATAAAGGAGACGAGCAGATAGGCGCAGGCCAGCGCGATCAGAACCGGATGAGCAGGGATGTGCCCGCCGCGCTTGACATGCATGCTGGCGACGAAGCCGATGACGAAAAGCAGCTGCCAGGATAGCGGATTGAGGAACCAGAAGCCCTCAAGCAATGTCGTATGCGGCGCGATGTAATAGATGCCGGACACCAGCCAGACGCCAACCGAAATTGCGAGCAGAAGCAGGGGATTCCTCGCCTCCAGCAGCATGATCAGCGGCAGCATCAAGAACAGGGCACCGTACATGGGCAGAATGTTGTTGTAGCCGATCTGGTGCCCAAGCGTCAGCAGCGCGGGAATGCCGCGCGCCGGGTCCATCAGCAGGGCAAGGATATTCACCTCGCAGAGCAGACCCTTCTGGTGGAAAATCCACGCGCCGGAAATGAAGAGCACCAGCGTCACGAAGGTCGTGATCATATGCGCGGTATAAAGCGTGAAGGCACGCTTGATCGCCTTCCATGCCATGTTCAGCCGATTGCCCGGAAGAAATCTCGTTCCATAGGCAAGGCCGACCGAAATGCCGGAGATCAGCACAAAGGCTTCGGCACCATCGGAAAATCCGAAATTCTTCGAAGTGAAATCCTCGAAGATCTGCCCCGGCACATGGTTAATGAAGATCATGATCAGAGCCAGGGCTCTGAGAACATCCAGTCGGGTATCCCTCTGGGAGACCGGCTTCGGCAAACTCACTCGTTGTGCCGGCACCGAGCTCATATCCGCCCTCGAATTCATAAAACTCTCCTGTTCCGACACTCAAATGCAATCGGGGCCAAAGAGTTCCCCTTGGCCCCGATCGTCGAAGTGAAACAGTGCAGAAACGCTACTGTCCGACCGGATAGCCCTCTTCGGGATGGGCGACCGCCCTGTCATTGATGGTGACCGAGTATCCCGCCGCATCGGGCGCTTTTGAGACGGAAATACGGTAATTTCCGCTCGGCAGTTCAATGTCCGCCGCAAAGCCATCCCAGTTCGAAGGCAGAGCCGGCGTGACGAAAAGTCGTCCGTTTTTCACGCGGATACCGAGAATGCCTTCGACAGCGACGCGATACAGCCAGCCGGCGGAGCCCGTATACCAGGTCCAGCCGCCACGGCCCGTCAATTGTCCTTCGCCGTAAATATCAGCGGCAACCACATAGGGCTCTACACGATAGGTATCGGCCTGATCACGATCGCGTGCATGGTTGATCGGGTTCAGCATATCGAAGCAATGCCAGGCATCGTCGCCGCGATCCATCTCGGCCAGCGCCATGACGACCCAGGTGGCCGCATGGGCATACTGGTCGCCATTCTCGCGCACACCAGGCGGATAGGACTTGATGTAGCCCGGATCACGCGCCGACTTGGCAAAGGGCGGCGTGAACAGCCGGATGATGCGGCTTTCGTCATCCACTAGCTTGTCGAGCACGGCATTCATCGCCTTCTCGCCGCGCGCCCTGGCCCGGCATATTGAATCCTCAATATCCGGCAGGAGATGAACTTAAACTGAATCCCCTCAAAAGATGCGCAAATTCCTGTCGGAGCGCATCGTTTTCGCGGCAGGCCGTAGCTTGGCTTGAAGCCAGCGCCCTCCGTCAAACTCCCTATATTTTGAGATGAAGTTTACTGTTTTCGCACGGCACATTCCATTGGCCGAGCAAATTTTCCTTGCCAGGCGAAACTCTGCCGATGAAACGAGATCGGAAGCTGCGCGAGGAGAAAAACAACCAGTCGTGATCGACCGGACCCGCAAACTTCCCGATTTTCAGAGATGGGCCGCATCGGCCCCACATCAGCGGCGGAACAAAGCCACCACCCGACCAAACGTCGCCTTAGACGACAAGCCCACAAACAATGGCCGCGACGAACAGAAATGCAGCCGAAAACAGGACGACATGAATCGCTGTTTGAATCTTCTGCCGCGTCTTGGCGGCGCGCTTGGAACCATCGAACTGATTCACATGCGCATTCGAAATACCCAAATTTGCCATGTGTTGCCTCCGTTCGTTTCTTATATGTCTCTCAGGCCAAGCCCGGGGCGGATATTCATACATTTCCTATCAATTAGGTAGAGATGAATTTCCGTCCAGAACGCGGGCCGAGAAAAATTAAACCATCTGAAGTCGAGGACCCGAAAGATCGGCAATGCCAATTCAGCAAAGAATGCGGCGGGCCCAAATCAAGCTGCGCTCGATGGCGCTGGTATCGGCCGTCTGCTCTTCGGCAGGTCCGGCCTGGCGGCGGCTGTTTTCGTCAGAAAGAGTAGCAGACCGTGCACCTTCCCGTTTCGCCGGAACCGGCGGATGAAGATAGCCCATGGTCATGCCACCCATGAAAAACATGCCTGCCTCCACTTAACGTCTGACCCCTTGTCGGGATCACGAAAGTTAACTGCCATTAACGAGATCATGACAGAATTGCGGCAGGTGTCAATAGTCTATACGATTGGTCGTGTTTAAGCGCCCAGTTCGTTAACGCGCCGCTGAGGCACAAGCCGCCCGCTCAGGCGCGGACGAACCCCTTGCTGGCGACCATCAGATTGCGCGTGTAATCTTCCTTCACATCGCCGATAGCCAGTTCGTTCGCGGTCAGCCTCTCGACGACCGCGCCGTTGCGCATGACAGCCAGACGCTCGCACATATGGGTGATGACGCCGAGATCGTGGCTGACCATAACGAAGGTCAGATGGCGATCCCTGCGAACCTGCTCAAGCAGGTTGAGCACTTCGGCCTGCACCGAGGCATCGAGCGCCGAAGTCGGCTCGTCGAGCAACAGGATCGACGGCTCCACGATCAGCGCGCGCGCAATGGCGACGCGCTGACGCTGGCCGCCGGAGAGCTGGTGCGGATAGCGGAAGCGGAAGCCCTTTCCGAGGCCGACTTCATCCAGCGCCCTGGCGATCCGGGTCTCCGTGTCGCCGATCCCATGAATCGACAAAGGCTCAAGCAGCAACCGGTCGATCGTCTGGCGCGGATGCAGGGAACCGTAGGGATCCTGAAACACCATCTGCACCTGGCGATAGAAGGTCTTGCTGCGCCTGGCGCCCTTCAGCTGTTCGCCGCCGACCTGGATCGTGCCGTCGGTGACGGGCGCAAGGCCCGCAACGGCGCGCAGCAGCGTCGATTTGCCGGAGCCAGACTCGCCAACGAGACCGAAGGATTCGCCCTTGTTCACGTCGATGCCGACGGCGTCGAGCGCATAATAGCCATCATAGACAACACTGAGGCCATCAACTGCGAGTGCTGTCGTCATGCCGCCCACTCCGGCTTGCGGTCGAGCACCGGCAGCGGATGCCTGTTTTCGCCAATGACCGGCATGCAGTTCAGCAGGCCGCGCGTATAGGGATGCTGGGCATTGTTCAATTCGGAAGCCTTGAGTTCTTCCACCACCTTACCCGCATACATGACGATTACGCGGTCGCAGAAGGACGACACCAGCCGCAGGTCGTGCGAAACGAAAATCAGCCCCATGCCACGCTCGGAGACGAGCTTGTCCATGATCTTGAGGACATCGAGCTGGACGGTGACGTCGAGCGCCGAAGTCGGCTCGTCGGCAATCAGCAGCTCCGGTCCGGCGATGAGCATCATGGCGATCATGACGCGTTGGCCCATGCCGCCCGAGACCTCGTGCGGGTGCAGGTCGTAGACACGCGCGGGATCGCGAATCTGCACCGCTTCCAGCATGGCAAGGGCGCGATCACGAGCCTCGGCCTTGCTCACCTTCTCATGGGTGCGCAGCGTCTCGGTGATCTGCTTGCCGATGGTCATGACGGGATCGAGCGAATATTTCGGATCCTGCAGCACCATGGCGATGCGCTTGCCGCGCAATGAGCGCCGCTCTTTGGCCGAGATCGATAGCAAGTCGATACCGCTGAAATCGAGCTTGTCGGCTGTGACGATGCCGTGCGGCGGCGTCAGTCCCATGATGGCGCGGCCGGTCTGCGATTTGCCGGAACCGCTCTCGCCGACGATGCCAAGCCGCTCGCGACCCAGCGTGAAAGAGACGCCGCGCACGGCGTCGATGACGCCGGTACGGGTCGGATAGCGAACCTTCAGGTTTTCCACGGTCAGAAGTGCCGTCATTGCCCGCTCTCCTTCGGATCGAGCGCGTCGCGCAGGCCGTCGCCGAGCAGGTTGAAGCCGAGGCTGACGATGAGGATCGCGATGCCGGGCATGGCCGCCACCCACCATTGATCGAGATAGTATTTGAAGCCGCTCGCGATCATGACGCCCCATTCCGGCAGCGGCGGCTGCGCGCCGAGCCCCAGGAAGCCAAGACCGGCGGCCGTCAGGATCACGCCGGCCATGTCGAGCGTCACACGGACGATCACCGAGGAGATGCAGAGCGGCATGACATGGCGGAAGATGATGCGCAGCGGCGAGGCGCCCATGAGCTGCACGGCGGCGATATAGTCCGAACGTCGCACCGTCATTGTTTCAGCGCGCGCCAGCCGGGCATAGGGCGGCCAGGAGGTGATGGCAATCGCGATGACGGCATTTTCGATGCCTGCGCCGAGGGCGCCGGCGAAGGCAAGGGCCAGCACAAGCTTCGGAAAGGCAAGGAAGATATCGGTGATGCGCATCAGGATCACATCGACCCAGCCGCCCAGATAGCCCGACACCATGCCGATGATCAGCCCGATCGGCGCCGAGATGATCGCGACCAGAATGACGATGTAGAGTGTCCAGCGCGAACCGTAGATGAGGCGCGAAAGGATATCGCGGCCGAGATCGTCGGTGCCGAGAAGATAGCCCGGCGTGCCCGGTGGTTTCAGATAGGCGTTCGTCAGGTCGCCAATGACTGGCGAATGCGGGGCGATGACATCGGCAAGCGCCGCCACGAGCACGAGCGCGATGATGATTGCGAGCCCGATCACGGCCAGGCGATTGGCGGAAAACTGCCGCCAGGTGACGTAGGCGCGCCCTAGCCTCGCCTGCCGGCGCGACTGCGGCCGGTCGGAGAGCAGCCAGTCCCTCAAGCTGGGTTGGGTGGTCTCGACAGTCATTTACGTCGGGTCCTTGGGTCGAGCGTCCGATACAGAAGATCGGAAATCAGATTAATGCCGATGAACACCGTGCCGACGATGATGGTGCCGCCGAGAACGGCATTCATGTCGGCATTGCGCAGCGAACTGGTGATGTAGAAGCCGATGCCCGGCCAGGAGAAGACGATCTCGGTCAGCACGGATCCCTCGAGCAGCCCGGCATAGGAAAGCGCGATCACCGTGATCAGCGGCACGGCGGCACTGCGCAGGGCATGACCCCAGATCACCCGCGTCTCGGAAAGGCCCTTGGCGCGGGCCGCAACGATATATTCCTGGCCTAGTTCGTTCAGCATGAAGCTGCGGGTCATGCGGCTGATATAGGCAAGCGAGAAATAGCCGAGCAGCGACGCCGGAAGGATGATGTGGCGGAACACGTCCCAGAAGACGTCCCATTGTCCCTGCATAGCGCTGTCTAACAGGAAGAACCCGGTGACCGGCGTGAAAGTATATTCATAGGCGATGTCAATGCGGCCGGGATAGGCGACCCAGTTCAGCTTCGCATAGAAGATGACGAGCGAAACCATGGCCAGCCAGAAGACCGGCACCGAATAACCGACGAGGCCGATCACGCGGACGATCTGGTCGATGATGCTGTTGCGGCGCACCGCGGCAAGCACACCGAATGGAACCCCAAAGATGGCGCCAATGATCGTGCCGACCGTCGCGAGCTCCATAGTCGCTGGGAAGACGCGCCGGATGTCATCCATGACCGGATTGGTCGTCAGAACCGACGTGCCGAAATCGCCGCTCAGAGCGCTCACGAGATAATAATAGAACTGCAGATAAAGCGGCTCGTCGAGATGCATCTCGCGCCGCAGACGTTCCAATATCTGCTGCGGCGCGTGATCGCCGGCGATCGCCAGCGCCGGATCGATCGGTATGACGCGCCCGATGAAGAAGGTGACGGCCAGAAGGCCGAGATAGGTGGTGACGGCCACGACGAGGAATCGCAGCAGCCCCATGAAAAAGGGAGCGGCACGGCCCTTTTTGGGCCGCACCTGCATTTTTCGTTCGACAGTGCTCAAAGACCTAGTCCTGCCGGATCATCACTTTGAGATCGGCCAGACGAAGTTGTTGTCGAAGCTCGGACCAAGCTTGAAGTCCTTCACGTCCTTGCGATAGCCGGCGACTTCCGTCTGCTGATAGAGGATGATGAAGGGGCTTGCTTCCAGGAATTTCTTCTGGATGTCCTGATACATTGCGCCGCGCTTGTCAGCATCGCCTTCGAAGAGAGCGGCCTTCGCCAGCTTCTCCAGTTCCGGAGCGGTCCAGGTGTTGCGCCACACGAGCGTCTTGTTGCTGCTGGTATCGGAATTGTCGTCGTTGGTGGTGAAAGTATCGGCGTTGGAATGGGGATCCCAATAGTCCGGGCCCCAGTTGCCGAAGTAGATATCGTGATTACGGGCACGATATTTCGTCAGCTTCTGCTTGCCGTCGCCGGGGATGATTTCCACCTTGATGCCGGCCTGGCCGAGCGTCTGCTGGATGGCGGTCGCGATACCCGTATCCGGCTCGATGCTGCGCACGTCCATGGTGATCGAGAAGCCATTGGGCAGGCCTGCCTTGGCCAGCAATTCCTTGGCCTTGGCGACGTCGAGCTTGAACGGATTCTCATCCAGCGAGCCGAGCATGCCCTTCGGTTCGAACGTCTGGTGGATCTCGCCGATGCCCTTGATCAGCGTCTTGCCGATGGCATCGTAATCAACCAGATATTTGAACGCCTGCTGCACTTCCGGCTTGGCCAGATTGGCGTTCTTCTGATTGAGGCTCATGTAGTAGATGGTGCCCTTCGGCGCGCTGGTCGAAGCAAGCTGCGGGTTCTTCTCGACGGCCTGGAGATCGGTCGGCGACAGGTTGCGGGCGATGTCGATATCGCCGTTCTCCAGCGCCAGGCGCTGTGCCGAGCTTTCCTTCATGAAGCGATAGATGACGCGGTTCAGCTTCGTCTTTTCGCCATAATAGTTGTCGTTACGCTCCAGCACGACAGCCTCGTTGGCGCGCCATTCACGCAGCTTGAACGGGCCGGAACCGGCAAAGCCGGTCTTCAGCCAGCTATTCCCGAAGTCGTTGTCATATTTATAGTCGGCGGTCGGCGTCGCCGGCTTCACATGCTGCAGAACCAGTTTCTTGTCGACCACTTCGGCGACGGTCGCCGTCAGGCAGTTCAGCACGAAGCTCGGCGCATAGGGTTTGTCGACTGTGAAGGTGAAGGTGTTCGCATCGGTTGCTTTAGCCTTCTCCGTCACGTTGTCGCCGGTCAGACCGAATTGGGTGAGAATGAAGGCCGGGCTCTTGTTGAGCTTGACGACGCGTTCGAAGGACCATGCAACGTCTTCGGCCGTGATCGGGTTGCCTGACGCGAACTTCAGGCCGGGCTTCAGCTTGAACGTATAGGTCAGGTGATCGTCGGAAACCGACCAGCTCTCGGCGAGGTCACCCTTGATCTTGGAGGTGTCGTTGATGTCGAGACGGACGAGCAGGCTATAGGTATTGCCGGTGATTTCGGCAGCCGACAGCTCATAGGCTTCGGCCGGATCCATGCTGAGAATATCGTCGAAGGCAAAACCCTCGACCAGCGTGTCCTTGGGCGTCGCGGCATATGCATTCGGCGCCGCCATCAGCAGAAGCGAGAGAGCCGCGCCGGCAGACAGTGCGCGCAAATCGCGGTTCATCTTGGTCATCATCATTGTTTTCATTCCCCTCTTAACAAACTTTACGCAATATCGGCACGCACTTCACCGGCTACCTTCCTTCCAGGCGGACGCCAGGACCCGAAGCCAGTTCTCCCTGCACAGCTTTACAAGATCGGCCTCACCATAACCAGCGTTGCGAAGGGCTTCAATCAGCTTCTGGTTGCCTGCCGCATCGGCAATTTCAGCCGGAATCGTCGCACCGTCGAAGTCCGATCCGAGGCCAACGCAATCGATGCCGAGACGCCCGACGAGATGATCGACATGCCGAACCATCGCCTCGATCGGCGTGTCGGCATCCGAGCGCGCGTCGTCGCGCAGCATCGCGGTCGCATAGTTGAGGCCGACGATGCCGCGGCTTTCCTTGATGGCGTCGAGCTGCTTGTCGGTGAGATTACGTGCGACGGGCGTCAGCGCATGCGCGTTGGAATGGCTTGCGACCAGCGGCTGATCCGAGGTCTTCGCCACATCCCAGAAGCCCTTTTCGGTGATATGGGCGAGATCGACGAGAATGCCGAGCTGGTTGCAGGCGCGCACCAGCGCGAAACCGGCCTCGGTGAGGCCAGGTCCAGTATCCGGCGAACTCGGATAGGCGAAAGGCACGCCATGGGCAAAGACATTGTTGCGGCTCCAGACGGGGCCGAGCGAACGCAGACCGGCGGCATAGAAGGTTTCGAGCGCGACGAGATCGGCATCGATCGCCTCGCAGCCTTCCATGTGCATAACAGCAGCGAAAATGCCTTTCTCCATGCAGTCGCGGATGTCGGCCGTGGACCGGCAGAGCTTCCAGGCGCCGGCGCGGTCGAGTCTCAGCGCGATCGCGGCCATGTCCAGCGCGATGTCGAGAGAGGGCGCGCGCTCAAGCGGAGCCGCCAAAGGCGTGGCATAATGGCCGTTGCTATCAGGATCGGCGAAAACGAGATCGCCCGACGGAATATAGATGGCGCACAGCCCCCCGGCCAAACCGCCGGCCTTAGCCCGCGGAGCATCGATGTGACCGCTCGACGTCCCATCCCGGAATTCGGCGATCGGGTCGGCGCCGTCGCGCGCGTGATGCCAGAGCCTCAGGAGAACGTCGTTATGACCATCGAATACGGCTTGCATTGTCTATCCCGGATGAAGCGCTCGAGTGAGCGAATGGAAAGCGGTCAGAATAGAAAAGCTGACAGGATTCGCCATACCCAAATGAAAAAAATTTGCATTTGCATGGAATGGCATCGTCAAATGGAAAAGGCGGGGTAAAAACCCCGCCTTGAGAGCATGTTAGAACGCTGACGATGTGTCGGGCATTTCAGCGCTTGGCCCGCTTCTTCTGGCGGTAGACGTCGATGGCAACAGCCGCGACGATGATGAATCCCTTGGCGATTTCCTGGTAATAGGCATCGACATTGAGGAAGGTGAAGCCGGAGATCATGACGCCGAGGATGACGGTGCCGATCACCGTGCCGGCGATGCGACCGACGCCGCCGGTCAGCGACGTGCCGCCAATGACCGCTGCCGCGATCGCATCCAGTTCGTAGTTCACACCCATGCCGGCCTGCGCCGTCTGCACGCGGGCGGCTGTGATGATGCCGGCAAGGCCGGCCAGAAGCCCGGCAATCGCATAGACCTTGACCAGATGCCCCTCGACATTGATGCCCGATACGCGCGCGGCCTGCACATTGGCGCCGATCGCATAGGTGAACTTGCCGTACCGTGTGTAGCGCAGCACGACATGGAAGAGGACCGCGATGATAAGGAAGACGACGACCGGCCAGATTCCCGACCCGATGAAATTGAACTGGTCGGTCAGGCCTGAGATCGGCTGCCCCTTGGTATAAAGCTTCGACAGGCCACGTGCCGAGACCATCATGCCGAGCGTCGCGATGAAGGGCGGGATCTTCGTTTTCGTGATCAGCTGCCCGTTGATGTAGCCGGCAAGCAGGCCTATCAGCAGGCCGATGCCGATCGGCACGAAGAAGGGCATGTCGGTCAGTGCGGGATAGACGGCCCTGGCCCATGTCGACGACTGGGCAAAGCTCGCGGCGACCATGGCCGTCAGGCCGACGACGGAGCCGGACGAGAGGTCGATACCGCCGGTGATGATGACCTGCGTCACGCCGACCGAGATGATGCCGATGACCGAGACCTGCAGGATCATGATCTTCAGGCGCTGCAGGTTCATCAGGAAGCTCTGGCCGACGAAGATCCAGCCGAGGATCTCGCACAGGAGCGCGATGCCGATCAGCACCAGGAAGATGCCGAGTTCGGGCGGCACGCGGCGACGTCTTGGCCGTGTGACCGCCGGGGCGGTCGCCTCTGCAACTTTGCTAACCATGGTTCAATCCTCCCTTGCGATGATTGGCGGCGTCACTGCGCGGCCAGCTCCATCACCTTCACTTGAGTTGCGTCCGCACGATCCAGGAATCCCGTGACCCTTCCTTCATGCATGACCATGATACGGTCGCTCATGCCAAGCACCTCGGGCATTTCCGACGAGATCATGATGACGGCGACGCCGTTGCGCGCCATCTCAGTAACGAGACGATGGATCTCGGCCTTAGCGCCGACATCGATGCCGCGCGTCGGCTCGTCCAGGATCAGAATGCGAGGATTGGTGAGCATCCACCGGCCGATCAGGGCCTTCTGCTGATTGCCGCCAGACAAATTCTCGATGCGTTCGTCGAGGTTCGGCGTCTTGACGCGCAACTTCCTGGCCATTTCCTCGCAGGCCTCTTCGATCGCGCCCTCCTGCACGAAGCCGCCGCGCACGAACTTGTCGTGCAGCACGGCCACCTGCATGTTCTCCAGTACGCTCAAGATGAGAAGACAGCCCGTATCCTTTCGGTCCTCCGTCAGGAAGGCCATGCCGTGGCGGATTGCCGCCGCCGGCGAGGAAATCTCGGCCTTCTTGCCAAAAAGCTCGATCGTGCCGGAAGTAGCAGGCGTCACGCCGAAGATGGTCTCGGCCACATTCGACCGGCCCGATCCGACAAGCCCGGCCACCCCGAGAATTTCGCCGGCCCTGACATCGAAGGAGACATTGGAGAAGACGCCGTCGAGGCTCAAATCCTTGACCGACAGCACGGTCTCGCCGATCGGCACCTCCTCCTTCGGGAACATCTGCGTGATCTCGCGGCCGACCATCATGCGGATGATGTCGTCGCGCGTCACATCGGTAGAGGCATGCGTGCCGATATATTTGCCATCGCGGAAGACCGAAAACTCGTCGGCGATCTCGAACAGCTCATTCATCTTGTGGGTAATATAGACGATGCCGATGCCCTGGGCGCGCAAGTCGCGAATGATCTGGAAGAGATGTGCCACCTCGCGCTCGGTCAACGCCGAGGTCGGCTCATCCATGATCAGCACGTCGGAGTTATAGGAAACCGCCTTGGCAATCTCGACCATCTGCCGGCTGGCGACGGAAAGCTCGCGCACCTGGATTTCAGGGTCGATCGAAATGTTGAGGCGCTGGAAGAGCTCCTCGGTCTTGCGGCTCATCTCCGCATGGTCGACGAGACCGAACCGGTTCTTCGGCTCGCGCCGGATCCAGATATTCTCGGCAACGGTCATGAAAGGCATCAGGTTCAGTTCCTGATGGATCATGGCAATGCCGTTTTCCAGCGCGTCGAGCGGCGATTTCAGCCGGATTTCGACGCCCTTGAGGCGTACCTCGCCCTGATCGGGGATATAGATGCCGGCAAGGATCTTCATCAGCGTCGACTTGCCCGCGCCGTTTTCGCCCATCAGCGCGTGCACCGTCCCGCGCTTCAGGCGGAAGGAAACGTCATCGAGGGCAAGCACGCCGGGAAACTCCTTGCGAATGCCTTCGGCGCTCAACAGGTAGGTGGCGTTGGGAACAACACCGCTGGCGCGCACCGCCGCCATGGTGGATGGGCTCACAACCATTTTTCCCTCCCGGGCAGATCGGATTTCAAGGGATGCGGGCAATAAGACCCGCATCCGTCTATCACTCTCGTCTTCAGTTCTTCTTGACGAAGTCCTTGACGTTAGCTGGCGTGACGAGCTGGAAGGGAATGTAGACCTTCTTCTCGACCTTATCGCCCTTGGCAAGCTTGAGTGCGGCATCGACTGCACCCTTGCCCTGACCGGCGGCATCCTGGAACACGGTAACCTTCAGGTCGCCAGCCTGCATGGCGGCAAGCGCGTCCTGCGTGGCGTCGACGCCCGCAACGACGATCTTGTCCAGCGACTTGCCGGAAGCTTTCAGTGCCTGGATAGCGCCGATCGCCATCTCATCATTGTTGGAGATAACCGCATCGAATTCGATGCCGCTGGAGAGCCAGTTGGTCATCAGGTCGGCACCCTGGGTGCGCTGCCAGTTGGCGGTCTGCTCCTGAACGATCTTGATGCCCTTGCATTCGTCGGTCGCCACGACATCATGAACGTCCTTGGTGCGCATGCGGGCAGCCTGGTTGGAAAGCTCGCCCATCATGATGACGGCCTTGCCCTTGCCGCCCAGCAAGCGGCAGACTTCCTTGGCTTCCAGCGTGCCGGATTCCTGTTCGTTCGAAGCGACGAAAGCCTGCTTATCCGGAAGGCTATCGACGTTTGCCGGCTCGCGGTTGACGTAGACGAGCGGGATCTTGGCATCGGCGGCAAGCTTGGAAATCGCAGCCGTCGCGTCGGTATCGACCGGGTTCACGATGATGGCGTCGACCTTACTGGCGATGAAGTTTTGGATCTGACTCTGCTGCTTGGCGATATCGTTCTGCGCGTCTTCGACCTGCAGGGTCACGCCCTTGTCCTTGGCGTAGTCCTGCATTCCGTTGCGCAGAACGGTCAGAAAGTTGTCGTCGAAGAGCGCCATGGAAACGCCGATGGTTTCAGCATGGGCAGCAGTCGACAGCATAAGCGCCATCGCAGAGCCAAGGATAAGTTTCTTCATGTTTTCCTCCCAGATAAGGTGCCCGGCCACACCCCTCCTAAATGCCGGAGCCCCCAGTCTCGACTGCGGGGCCATTATTCAATCGGCCGTCACTCCCATGGCAGCCATATCGAAAACGGAACAAACAAACCGTAAAATTCTCTATCCGGAATATTCATTCCATTTTTCAAGGGAAAGGTCAACAGCAAATTCTGGTACCCGAAACGGGAACTTACGACGATGAATTTTCTCGTGTCCGCTGGTGCAAGAACAGGCGGTCCAACCCTACATACGAGCGCCGATACTATGGAACGATTATTCCATCGACATGGAAACGGAATAGAATGTCGGCAAACTCACCGGCCGCGCCGCGGCCCGCAATGGAGAAGACAGATGCCCTCGATGTACAGTTTCTCGGTCCCCATCTTTCAACGCGGCCTGCAAAACCTCTCGATCTATCTCGACAAGATCGAAGCCTATGCTGCTGAAAAAGGTATCGCGGCGGAGGAACTCGTTTCCGCGCGCCTGATCGACGACATGCTGCCGCTCTCCGGCCAGTACCAGCGCGCCTCGGATACGGCGAAGCTCACCATTGCCCGCCTTGCCGGCATCGATGCGCCGCGCTTTGAGGACAATGAAGTCACCGTGGCGGACCTGCGCGAACGCCTGAAGAAAACGCTGGATTTCCTGGCAACGATCACCCCGGCGACGATGGAAGGAAGCGAGACAAGAGACGTGACGATCACGCCGGGAGGCAACAAGATCGTTTTTAAAGGTGAGGATTATCTGGCGAAATTCGCGCTGCCGAACTTCTTCTTCCACGTGACGACGGCGCACGGCATCCTGCGCAGTCGCGGCCTGCCTGTGGGCAAGATGAATTATCTCGGTGCACTTGGCTAAACTGATTCAGGGCCGGAGTGAGACCGGCCCTTTTTCCGTCAGTTCCGTATAGGCGAGCGTCTGGTCGAGATGCTCCGCGCGAAGGGAAAGCAGCTTTTCGGCATAGGCAAGCCTGATCGCCATATAGGCGCCGTCTTCGGCGACATTGGACAGCTCGGCGGGATCCTTCGCCAGATCGAAGAGCAGCGGCGGCAGCCCGGCGCAATGGACATATTTGAAGCGCTCGTCGCGAACGACCGCCAGATTGCAGGCATTGGACCGCAAGCCGAAATGCTGCTCTGGGACACCCTCGGCGATATCGCGGAAATCGAACTCCCAAAAAGCCGCGTCGCGCCAGTTTTCCGGCTCGGAACCGGAAAGGAACGGCAGCAGGCTTTCGCCATCGACATGATTTGCCGGGGCGATGCCAAGCCGGTCGCACAGGCTTGGGAAAATATCCGCGGCACTGGTGAAATGCTCCACCTGCCGGCCGTGCGTGGCAAGCTGGCCGGGATCGCGAATAACGAGCGGCACATGATAGCTGCCGTCGAAGAAACCGCCCTTGCCGAGCATCCAGTGGTCGCCCATCATCTCGGCATGATCTGATGTGAAGACGATGATGGTATCGTCCCAGGCGCCTGCATCCTTCAATGCCTGCCAGATCCGGCCGAGCTGCGCGTCGACCTCGGCAATCATGCCGTAATAGATCGCGCGGATCGCCGCAAAGTCTTGTGACGTCCAGTCGCTGATGGAGCCTTTGCCGCCATAGATGAAGCCGCTCTTGCCGATCAGCGGTAGGCCAAAGGCGAGCAGCGGATGCGCTGCCATTTCCGTCTCGCGATCGGCGGCGCGCGCAAAGGCCGGGCCGTCGGCGGGCGAAAACATACGGTTATAAGGCTCCGGCACCGAGAAAGGCGGATGCGGCCTTAGGAAGGAAACATGCGCGAACCAGGGCTGATCCTGTTCGCCGAGCCAGCGGATGAATTCGCCCGCCAGAAAGGCCGTCTGCGTCTCCTCCTTGGAATAGGCGGGTGCGTTGCTGGAAATCTCGCCGGATTCGGCGCGGACGGGAATATGGATATCCCGGCTGACGGCATCGGCATGGCCGCGCGACCGCAGCCAGGAAAGCCATTGTTTCTCGTGCTCGGGCAAAAGCTGCCGCGGCGTGAAGCCGGGCAGTACGCCCTCATAGGTCGTCAGATGCGGATCGTGGGGATCGCGGCTGCGCGGATCGGGCGCCGTGTCGGTATAGCCGAACAGCGTCGGGTCATAGCCGGCCCGCCGCGCCGCGAGCGCGACATTGTCGAAACGGCCATCCAGCGGCGAACCATTGCGGCAAACACGATGGTTCATCTGGTAAAGACCGGTATAGAGCGTCGCGCGCGCCGGCGAACAGGGGGCCGTTCCGGCATAGTGCCGCCGGAAGAGCACGCCTTCCCGCGCGAGCGCATCGACATTCGGCGTCTTCACGCATTGATGCCCGACGGCGGAGAGGCAATCTCCCCGCCACTGGTCGGCTGAAATCAGCAGGACGTTCGGGCGTTTGCCCTCAACACCAGCGACAGAACGCCGTTTAGTGCTGGTTGGATTTGGCATGCCAATTCCAGGCGGATTGGATGATCTCGGTCAGGTCATATTGCGGCGACCAGCCGAGAATATCGCGAGCCTTGTCGTTATTCGCGACAAGCGTCGTCGAATCGCCCTCGCGGCGGCCGACATACTCGACCGGAAACGGCCGGTTCGACACGGTCTCGATCGTTCCGAGCAATTCCTTCACCGTCGTACCGGTGCCGGTACCGAGGTTGAGCGCGACGGAATCGCCGCCATCAAGCAAATATTGCACGGCGCGCACATGAGCGTCGGCAAGATCGAGCACATGGATGTAATCGCGCACGCAGGTGCCGTCGCGCGTGTCATAATCGCTGCCGAAGACCTTGAAGCCCTGACGGCGGCCAAGGGCGGCATCGATGGCCAGCGGGATCGCATGGGTTTCCGGCGTATGCCATTCGCCGATGCGCCCCTCGAAATCGGCGCCGGCAGCATTGAAATAGCGCAGAACCACGGAGCGCAGCCCCTTGTATTGGTCATAATCCGCCAGCGCCTGCTCGACGATATATTTCGTGCGGCCGTAGGGATTGATCGGCACCTGCTGGTGGCTCTCGTCCAGCGGCACGCTCTGCGGCAGACCGTATGTTGCGCAGGTCGAGGAGAAGACGAAAGCCTTCACACCGGCCGCCTGCGCTGCGGACAGCAGCGTCAGCGTGCCGATGACATTGTTTTCGTAGAAGGCGACGGGATCCTTGACCGACTCGCCGACCTCGATCAGTGCGGCGAAATGCAGGATGGCGGCAGGCTTGTGCTTGGCCAACACCTCGTCGAGGCGCGCCCGATCGCGGATATCGCCTTCCTCGGCCGGACCCCATTTGACGAATTCGCGATGCCCATTGGAGAAATTGTCGTAGACGACGGGTTTGAACCCCTTATTCGCCAGATCCAGACAAGTGTGCGAACCGATATATCCGGCTCCGCCGACCACAAGCACCGTTTCTCCTGCCATGACCATCCCTTCTTAACTCACAAGGATTTGCCGCCTCGAATGCGGCGGACCGGTTCGATCCGACGCGTACACTTAGAGAGCTGTAGCCGACTTGCAAGGCGGGAGAAAGGAGCAAGATTGGTAGTCTCAAGAATGGACGCAGGCGAAAAAGCTAAGCCGGCTTCACCTCCGCCTTGCCGCTATGCATGAGAATTCCCGCAAGCGCCAGAACCGGCGGCAGCAGGAAACAAGCCATGCCGACGATCAGGAAAAGCGCCGCCGCCAGCGCGCAGCCGAAGGCAAAGCCGCCGACGGCCGCTCCCATGCGGCGAAGCCGCGCCCTCATCGCCGCCTTTTCTTCCGGCTTGGCACCATGGAGCAGATCGGCGATGTCGATCATGATCTGCGTCGTCGTGCCCGTCATCATGGTCGTCGGTGGTGTCGAGCCGAGGTGAATGCGATGCGCCGTCGTCTGGATGGCCATGGCCGCGACAAGGGTCATGCCAGTCAGAAGCGGCTGCCAGCCATCCCCGTCACCAAACGGACCGAAGCGCAAAGCGAGGATCGCCGCGAACGCTAATAGCAGCAATTTCAGCGAGAGGATGATCTGCAGCGTCGGCAGATTGCGCCGCGAGAGATCGCCGCCAAGGAGACGGGCGAGAATGACGACGACGCAGAAAACCGGCAACGCCAGAAGCTTGGCGAGAGCGCCCGACGTTCCAAGCGCCAAGGAAGCGCCGAGCGTGACGAAATTGCCCGTGACATGCGCCGTGAACAGGCCATGCAGGGCAAGAAACCCCGCGGTATCGACATAGCCGCCATTGATGCTCAGAAGGGTGGGCAGGCTCGGCTTCATTGCTTTCTCGCTCGCTTCGATCGTCTCCGACCTTATCGCGCCGAATGACCTCCGATGTCGAGACGTTTGCGCGCTGGAGAAGCGAAACATCGCCGTGCGGCGCCGGTCGGTCCGGATATAAGCCTATCGTTCCCTCTAAAATCTCCGGATGCTCTCAGCGATCAACGCCACGGGCATGGTTGATCGTTCGAAGTTGGCGCTCGGCGATAATCTCCTCTGCCCTATCTGTAGCGACGACACGTTGGACCATGCGCAATTGGCCCAGGATGGCCTTGAAGTCCGTCTGCTGAGACTTTGAGACCATCTTGGCAGCATCAGCTTCATTGCGCAAAATGACACCGGGTCCGAAGCGAGCATCAAGTGCCTTGCTAACGAGAGAAAATTCCTGACGGACATCTGCCGACAACGACCGGACCAATCGTGCCAGTTCGCGCGGCTTCTTCTCCGTCTCGGACGAAATGTGTCGCAGCGCTGTCTGAGCGGTTCTCGTCAACGCCGGAATAGGTATTGCCATCCGTTCCCGCTCTATCATGACCGCCGCTTTTTCGTTCTCAAAAGCGCTCAAGTAAAATCGCCCCAGAGAGCGTACATTAGCACCAACTGCTTCAACCGCCCGCAGAGCTTCCCTACGCTCTCGGCCACCAGCGAGCAGCCTATCCATCATTCTGCCGCTACCGCGCAAAGGGCCATAGGCAGTTGGCTCTGTGGTGACGGCACGCGCAATACGCTCAGGGTCGATCTGCTTGTGCACCAGATCTTCGATCATCGCCACGGCGGCTGCGGGATCGCGCCAGATCACGGACCCCGTCGCGGTGAGTGCTGCTCTCGCCTGTTTGTAATGCTCAGTCTCGCTCACGCGTGTTCGAGCCTCCTCGTCGAGGCTTACATTGAATTTCGTGACCGCCGGCAACATCGCAGGCGATGCGAGTTGGGCGAGACGCGCCTCTTCTGCAAACGATCGGGTTAGGGAGTTCACCGCGGGTAATAGATCGGAAGCATCCGCCGTTGGAACGGGCAAGGCGTCTTTGTCGTGTGTTGCGTGAATAGCAGCATTTCGCCCTGAAGTTTCGACTGCGACCCCGAAGGGCACGTTCGGCCGTTGCCAGAGCCGCGCCACATGATCACCCTGGGCAATGAGCCAATTGGATAGACGCTCAACGCGTGCGGTGACTGCGTGACTATGGTCCGCGATGGTGTCGATGCCGCGCCGCTTTGCGAAATCGAAAGCCACGGATTGATAAGACGGCTCATTTTGGAAATCGAGCGTTGTGGTCTTTTCGCCGGGGCGCGACAGCCGTTCAATCAGTTGCGCAAAGAACGTTGGTCGGTGATTGTCTGCGGCAGGTTGCTCCGTCCGAGCCTCGGCCTTGCCAATGGGATAGGCCGTCCAAATATTGCGTTCGACAACACGATCCTCAAAGTGCCTCGCACCCATTTCCTCATCAACAACAGGCGCTTTAACGGTAACTTTTTCAGTCCCCTCCTTGCGCATGGTCACAGTATCCCCGACCCCGACGCCGGCCTCCTCAAGCGCCTTGGGCAGATTGACGCCCCAAAGGCGATGCGTGGTTCCATCGTTCGTTCTGACGTCAACATAAGGAGAAGGACCGGAGTCGTCCTGCTTGTGAAACTTCGCAAGTCCGATTTCAACAAGCTCGCCGGTAATGCCAGCCGCATGCTCGACGCGCGCCGTCTTGGCCCGTTCGAACCTTGGCTGAAAATCTTCCCCTGCCGCATAAAGATCGACACGCTCGCGATGACGCGTCATGGCAACATATGTCAGGTGCCGGTCCATCATTCCGGTTGCCAGCACGAAAGTGCGGTCGAAGGTCGATCCTTGGGTCTTGTGAATCGTTGCGGCATAGCCATGGTCGACATTGCGATAAGTGTCTTCGGAGAACATGACATCGCGACCACTGTCCAACCGAACGAAAAGGAATGGTACCCCGCCTCGACCCGCTGTCGATATGACCGTTCCAAACATGCCGTTCTTGACGTGCTGAACAGTTAAGTGAGGGGCTTTCGGTTCGACGAAACGTGCATTTTCGAGGAAGATGATCCGGTCTCCCTTACTAAACTCACGTATGCCGCGCTCTGTACGAAACGACCTGCTTTCCCCAAGCGCATCCTGTTGCAACATGACCGCACGGATCGCGTCGTTGAGGCGTCTCACATCGCTGTTAGAGTGGGCGAGAACCATCAACTCGTCGCCACGCAATTTACGACCTTCGGCCTCCACCTTGGCAATGGCATCAAGGCGGGCGCTGACCCAGTCGGAGACGATGCGTTGAACCGCATCATTGCGCGTGTCACTTTCAAGGAGATGGCCATGGGCGCTATAGGCACTCAAGGCTTCCTCGACATTTCCACGAGCAAATAGACGAGACGCCTCTCGCGCCCATTCGTGTCTCTGGCGGCGAACGCCGACCAATTCGGCAAAGCCGATGCGCTCGACGACGGCACGGAAGGCAGCCCCCGCCTGGATCGGCTGAAGTTGCATCGCGTCGCCGACAAGAACCGCTTTCGCCCCGGCATCCTCGACGCGTTTGAGGAGACGTGCCATCTGTTGCGACGATACCATGCCAGCTTCGTCTAGGACCAAGACATCGCCCTTCTGAAGTAGGTCATGATCGTTTTTCCAGGCAAGCTCCCAAGCGGCAATCGTACGCGAACGGATCCCGGAACTGCCAGTCAATGCCTCCGCCGCCTTGCCGGCGAGCGCTGCTCCGAGGACGCGCCTGCCGTCTCGTTCCCAGGCGAGACGTGCCACACTCAGCAATGTCGATTTGCCAGCGCCCGCAATCCCGACGACCGCGGCAATGCCGCTATCGGCCGTGATATGCCGAACCGCATCGAGCTGCTCAGCGTCAAGGCGGATGACCCTGTCGGGAGCCGCCTCAATCTCACCTATGGCGGCATCAACTTGGGATGACGATACCGCGAAACCACCCATGTTCGAGAGATTGAATGCCGACCGCGCCATATGGAATTCGGTTCTGATCGTCGCGCGCGTCGTGAAGACCGCCGGCAGCTCTACCCCACCAGTTTCCGCACTCACCTGCTGCGGCCGCAGCATTACCAAATCGTCCGACGCCATCAGTTTCGCGCGGATATTGGCAAAGACGATTGGATCATCAACGTGGCGGTGCAGGGCACGGGCGATCTCGGCTTCACCAAAAGTCGAGCGCTCATTGCTGAGTTGCCTAAGCAGTAGACCGGGGTCGGCAGCAAGGCGATCCGCCGTCTCGTAACGCCGCGCCAACGCCGCCGGGGCGAAATAGACATTGGCACCCTTGCGTAGAAGCGCCGTGCGGGCAGGACCGAGATGACGCTGCCCCATTCCCCGCAATCCCTGCTCCTCATAGGAGCGGCCGTCTATGCGAATATCGTGACCGGCAAGTGCCAGATGGCGCGTTACCGTTTGAGCCCAGGCAAGCTTCCACTCCTCCATCGTTTCCTTGTTGCCTGCCCACGGACGGTAAATGATTGCTCCTTTCGGCCTATCTGGGCTTTTGAGGCGCAGAGGCTCGCCGGTGTCGTCGACGATAGCGATCTGCTTCGGCCCAAACCCTTCCGCGGTCAGCGGACGCAGTGTGGTCATAACGTGGACGTGCGGATTTCCCTTCTTATCGTGATAGACCCAGTCTGCAACCATTCCGCACGACAGGAGGTTCTCGCGAACGAAATCGCGCACCAGCGCGATATTCTCAGTCCTGCCGAGCTCGTTTGGAAGCGCAAGGATAATCTCGCGGGCTAACCGTGCATCACACCGGGTCTCGAAGCAATCGACAGCATTCCAGAGCGCCTCACTGGCGCCGGCAACCGATCGTCCGTCGATTAAAGTTCGCAACCATGCCGGTGTATCGTCAGGCAGAGCGAGTTCCTCATGGATGAGTTCGTCCGCCCTCGCGGAGTAGCGGAACTTAGTCCCTACCTGCTCATCCGTCATCTTGGTACGATGCCGATAGGCAGCAGCCGAGACAACGCTCTGTCCCGCTCCGCGGCTGATCATTTTCGCTCTCAAAAACATAATAGCCAAATTTGACTCTTCCTTTCCCAGCACATCGGTACCGCATAGATATCGAGAGACCTGGCGAAAAGGCCCATAATAGGCCGGTTTTCTGGGATGAATTCCACTTTCCTATATTATTTCAGTCCATTTGACTACTGCATTTAATGCAGTATAAAAGATTCCATTAGATTTGATCCCGATGAAAGAAAGGACAGGGCATGCGTGCAAGAAGCACGGCTTCCGAGATGGACACGCAGATCGAGCTGCTCAGGGAGAAGCGCAAGAGGATGGTCGCCAAGGACAATGAACGTTTCGCTAGCGCGGCACGGAGGGCAGGTCTCGCGGAACTGGACATTTCCGACGCCGAGCTCAATGAGGTTCTCGCCGAAATCACAGCGCGATTTCGCGACGGTGAAAAAAGGAAAACGGGCGCATCCACTTAAGAGGCTAGATCAGCGGATTATGCTTCTCGAACGCAGGCAGCAGCGTGACATGATAAAAGATCGCAAGCGCGAAACGCGCGAAAAGATGATCTTCGGCGGATTGATCATCAAGGCTGGCTTGCGAAAGGCCGATCGTGCGTTCCTGCTCGGCGCCTTGATCGAGGCGAGCCGGATCCCGCCTGATACCGCGCAATACCGCCATCTACACAAGATTGGTATGGAAGCGTTCCGCGCCGATGCACGCATGACGAATTCGGAAAGCAAGGACCTAACATGACGATAAAGTGAGGTGGCGCGCGCAAATCTTACTCCGCGCGCTCGGCCTCGAGAGCGGCAATCTCGTCGGAGATTTCCGCGATGCGTTGACGGAGCTCCGCCTCGGTACCGTCGTCCACCTCGCCTTCGCCAAAACAATAGCGGGCAATGTGCAGCTCAAGCTTGGCTTCAAGCTGCTCGCGCTGTGTGCGCAGATGTTTGAGATAGCTGTTTCGCATTGCGAATACGCTTTCAAAGAAATGAAGTCACTCCCAATAAATAGGTTCGAAATCAGAAAGTTTCGATAGACGTCCCATCACCCACCTGAAACTCTTGTCACGAAATGCCGCAATGCCGCCGTTTCACACTTGTTTCAAAGTGACCGACCGCTCATCACATTCATGCGACTGCGGCTGAAATGATCCCGAGGGCAAATATTAGGCGCTGACATCAGCTTCAAATTCGGGCTAATTCAGGCGGAGTGTTCGAGGTATGTTGTGTTGAACGAAAAAATTGCCGTCATTGGCCTCGGTTATGTTGGCCTACCTGTCGCGATTGCGCTTGCCGAAAAATTCCATGATGTGGTCGGCTTCGACATCAAAGCCTCTCGCGTCACTGCGCTGCAGGCGGGCAAGGACGATACCCGGGAGATTTCTTCTGAACGGCTGCGGTCGAGCGGACTGCACATCAGCAGCGAGATCGAGGATCTCAAGGATCGCGATATCTTCATCGTTGCCGTGCCGACGCCGATCGATCGGAACCGCCAGCCCGACCTGCGGCCCATGATTTCCGCCTCGCGCACCGTCGGCAAAGTCCTGCGCAAGGGTTCGATCGTTGTCTATGAATCGACCGTCTATCCCGGCGTTACCGAAGAGGTCTGCGGCCCGGTGCTGGCGGAAGTTTCCGGGCTGCGCCAGGGCGAGGATTTCCATGTCGGCTATTCGCCGGAACGAATCAACCCTGGCGACAAGGAACACACCTTTGAGCGCATCGTGAAGGTCGTCGCCGGCGATGATGCGGAAACCTTGGAAAAGATCGCCGCCATCTATGGTGCCGTGGTCGAGGCGGGCATTCATCGCGCCCCGAGTATTAAGGTGGCCGAGGCCGCCAAGGTGATCGAAAACACCCAGCGCGACGTCAACATCGCACTGATGAACGAGCTTTCGATCATTTTCGAGAAAATGGATATCCGCACCGCCGATGTTTTAAAGGCGGCACGGACGAAATGGAACTTCCTGCCCTTTACTCCCGGCCTGGTCGGCGGCCACTGCATCGGCGTCGACCCCTATTATCTGACTGCCAAGGCAGAAGAGCTCGGCTATCATCCCGAAGTCATCCTCTCCGGCCGCCGCATCAATGACGGAATGGGCGCCTTCATTGCCCAGAAGCTCATCAAGATGCTGGTTGCGGCGAAAAAGCCGATCAATGGCGCGCGCATCGGCATATTCGGTCTGACCTTCAAGGAAAATGTGCCTGACCTGCGCAACAGCCGCGTTCCCGACATTATAAGCGAACTGCATCAGTTCGGCCTGGAGCCGCTGGTGCACGATCCGATGGCGAGCCATGCGGAAGCCGAGGAGGAATACGGCATTCGCCTGATGGAGCTGAAGGATTTCGGCAAGCTTGATGCCGTCGTGCTTGCCGTTCCCCATAAATCCTATCTGGCGGAAGGTGCAGCCACTATCCTCGATCTCTTGAGCGAGAACGGCGTCGTCGTCGACGTGAAGGCAGCTCTCGATCGGAGTAATCCTCTGCTGGAAGGTCACTCAGTCTGGAGTCTGTAAGGCTGAAACGCTAGCTCAGCGCGCCTTTATCCCCGCCGGCGACCGTTGCCGCCAACCCTTCTTCGACGGAGTAAGGCGGCGACCAGCCGGTGAGCGCCCGCGTCTCGCCAATATCGACCTGAAGCGAGCTAAGCAATCGCCGCGCGGCGGCTCGACGTCCCAGAATTGCGGCAAGTCCCTCAAGCAGCGCAGGCGGCAGCGGTAGTATCCAAGCCTTGCGCCCTGCAGCCAGAGATAGTTTGGAGATCAGCTGGCCAATCGAAAGATCTTCGCCATCGCTGACCAGGAATACACGATTACTGACGGCAGAGTGGCTGGCGCAGAGCAGCATGAAATCGACGAGATTGCCGATATAAACGAGCGACCTGCGGTTTCGAACCGCCCCAAACGGCCAGGGAAACGGCCGCGCAGCCCACCTCATCAAGCTTGCGAAATTCGCCTTAACGCCGGGACCATAGACGAGCGGCGGCCGAATGATGACGACCTCCATGCCCGTTTCCGCTGATATCGCGAGCAAGGCCTCCTCCGCCTCCAGTTTCGAGCGGCCGTAGGCATCTTCCGGATTCGGTATATCGGAAGCCTTGAAAGGCTCCCCCTCCGCCGTCTCCTCGCCATTGACCTTGATCGAGCTCAGGAAGACGAAGCGTTTTACGCTCGCGGCCGCGGCTTGTCGCGCCAGGTTGACGGTCGCATCGACATTGACGGCTCGGAACGCAGCCAAGGGATCGGCGGCGCTCTCGTTCATGACATGGACGCGGGCCGCCAGATGCATGACGACATCGACGCCGGCAAGCGCATCGGTCCAATCCGTATCGCGATCCATCGTCCCGATGGCGACGAAGCTTGGGCGGGAGTTGCGGCTGACCGGCCGATACTCCATTCGCCGGCGGGAAAGCTCCGTGCACAGAGCTTGTCCGACAAAACCCGTCGCACCCGTCACCAGGATCATCCGCCAGCTGCCTCCACTTTTTCCGCACCATGATTAATTGGGACATGCTTTGCACGGGATGTCTGCTTAGAACAAGGGCGGGGAATCTTGCCGGGACTGGTTGTGCTTGAAATCGCGATATGAGATGGACGGAACACTGACGACCTTGATCACCCTCAGAACAGAGGGTGATGCAACGACAAGAGACGATGTTTTATACGATCGCCAAGCGCCTTTTCGATTTTCTCGCCGCTCTAGCCGCGACCATCGTTTTTTTCATCCCGATCCTGATCGTCGCACTTGCAGTGCGTCTGACCTCACCTGGTCCGATCCTCTATTGGTCGGATCGGGTCGGCCGGAAAAATAAGATCTTCCGCATGCCGAAATTTCGAAGCATGCGTACGGATACGCCGGCGGTTGCGACCCATCTGTTGAAGGACCCCAAGATCTATCTGACGCCGATCGGCTCCTTCCTGCGCAAGTCGAGCCTCGACGAGTTGCCGCAGCTTTGGTGCATCCTGAGAGGCGAGATGAGCATCGTCGGCCCGCGCCCGGCGCTATTCAACCAGCACGATCTCGTCGCACTGCGCACGGAACGTGGCGTCGACGCTTTGCTACCGGGCTTGACCGGTTGGGCGCAGGTCAACGGCCGCGACGAGCTGCCGATCCCCGAGAAGGTGGCGCTGGACGAGGACTATCTGCACCGACGCTCCTTTCTTTTCGATCTGAAGATCATTTTCCTGACGGTATTGAAAGTGGTCCGGCGCGACGGAGTTGCTCATTGACAAACAATCAGCGAAATCGGCATCAGTGACACAACGGCGCGGGAAAATTGCCGTATTCCTGCCCCTTTGCGACCATACGGCCCGTGACGGGGCGAGGAATGCCGGATGGTGAACCGATTCTGGACAAAGGCGGATGACGACATTGGACGACTCGCGCATCAACAAACCGCATGCTGATCTTGCAGCCGAACCGATCGGCGTCACGAAGGCAGGAAGCAACATGACGAAGCCGCTCGCCATCATCGGCGGCATTCTCTGGCTGCTTGTCGCTTCGCCGACCGTCGTCGAGAGCGACGCCTACCGGTATGCCACCGCGCTCCTCTCTCTGATCGCCCTCTACTACTATATGAAGGCGCCGATACGGCCGCGCACCGATTGGATCGGCTGGCTCTGCATGGGCTGGGCCTTCTATGTCATGGCGCGTTTCTTCATCACCTTCTGGCTGACGCCGCAGCACGATATCGGCGCTTCGGATTGGCTCTATGCCTTCCCCTTCTTCTTCCCCATCATGGGCGTCGCCTTCCTGCTCTACGAAGAGCTGATGGAAAAGATCGTCGCGGCCTATTTCGCCGTGGTGCTCGTCATGCTGGTCGCCACTCAGCATCTGCGCGAGGTCTTTGCCGGCGAAACCATCCGCCCGCTGATTATGAACAACCAGATCCACGGCGCCGTCGCCTGCGGCATGATCGTGATCTTCACCCTATTCTGGCTGTTGCATTACCTAACGAACAAATCGAGCGACCGCCGGATCGCCCGCTTCGCCTATATCGCGTCGCCCTTCATCTTCGCGCTCTGTTTCATCGCCATTTACGGTGCCAAGTCGAAAGGCGTCTGGCTGGCACTCGGCATCACACTGCCTGTCCTTGCGCTCATTACGCTGACCTACCTGCGCCTGAGGAGCGGTGCCATCATTATTATCGCCGTCGCGGCCCTGTTGATCGCAGGGATCTATGGCGTCAGGCACAATCTGGACAAAACGGCCGGCCCAACTGTATCGGCAGCCCTTTCCATGGTCGAAAATGTGGCCAATGGCCATGAGATGGGCGGCGTGGTTTCAAACGCCATCAGCTCCAGCAATACACCGGTGTCGATGGACGAACGCCTGCAGCTCTGGTCGAACAGCTGGGAAGTCTTTTCATCGGCGCCGATCTTCGGCTGGGGCAATCGGTGGCTCGAACGCTGGGCCGAGACGCGCTACTCGCATGTTCAGTACACGCTGCTGCACAACGGCTATCTGGAAATCCTAGTACGTTACGGCCTGTTCGGTGCGGCAATCATGGGCTTTATGCTCGCCACCTTCATCCGCGCCGTCTGGCGCGCCCGCACGGCCGGCATTATTCCGCGCGCCGCATGGCACGCCTATATCGCCTGCCTTTTCTTTTTCTCATTGACGCTCCTCAGCAACTCCAACAACCGCCTGGCGATCGGCGAAAGCCTGGCCTTCGCAAGCTCCGCCTTCGCCTGCTGGTGTCACATGCGGCTGAAGGGGGAGTATTTGACGATCTCTAAAGGGGAACGGCAAGAAGCGGCCGTGAGAGCGTGAGCATGATAGTTGCACGACTGCTTCGGGTAGCTGGTTGGCATAGCGCACAGGCCGCCGTGACCGATCCGTCAGCGCCTCCAGGCCATCGTCCTTGTAGCGGTTGAAAACCTTGTAGCCGGTCTTGGGCGAGATCCCGAACTCCCGGCACACATCGCTCATGCCTTCGCCTCCAGCAGCCGGGCGACAGAGCGTAGAGGTTCCTCGATCACCGAAGGCTCTCTCCACGGCATCAACACCTCCCGCCAAAAAGCCGAAAGTGTTACCACCCATATCTCCAGTACAATTCGTCACCTATCTCTCAGGTCGGGCACCGAGGCCTCCAAAGCCGTCCATACCCGCCGAGCTACGACGCACGAAGAGCGACTGATGGCCCCCGCGTGAAAAGCGTAGAAACTAGCGCGTTTGGTGGTGGAAAAGTTCGAACGCTGCCGGCGAGAAGTCGTTTTTGACGCGAGGCGGAATTCAAGTTCATCGTTGGATGATCTAGGCAACATTTCATCACAAGCAAACTCAGCGCCTTGAGATCACCCTTCTTCGCGATTGGCGACAAAACGTTCGATCTATGTCGTATCGGGCCAGGATCGTTCCCGACAAATCCGCGTCCTGCGCATGCAGGAAGTATTCGGTTCCGAAAATGCACCCTCTGCCAAAGCGGTGATGTCTAGCAGACCTTGTAAACGCCGATCGAATACCTTCCTCCATATCGGTGGTTGAGCATCGTCCGCTGAGCCCGAAGAAGCCATTCGCTGACACAGCTACCCGCCCAAAATGGTATCGCTCCGCCATTTAAGGGCGCTTAACTTAGCTCAGCCCCTATTTAAGCCAGGAGCCAATTGCTTAAATAACACTGCACTCTCGTAATTGGACATGTCCGTTTCAGCTTCTAACCTTCGGCTAGGCCGCTTCGTCGAGACCCCTATAGCGGGCGAATCGTGCGCGCCTTCGTGCCGCCCCCCATTACCGCTTGAACCGTCGATCGACGTGCTGGCCCTATTGGAAAGGCTGAGCCTAGCCGAGCGGGCCTTTGGGCGCGCCATCCTCATTCGATAGGCTGATGTCGAAGGCGTCGCGAACCACCGCTTCCGCTGACGTTACCTCCTCGTCCGTCATCTTTTCGAATTCACGACTGCGCCGCTTCTTGGAAAGCGTACCCTCGTTCTGACGGATGAAATTGATGAGACTGGAGATCATCCCGTCCGGCATCTCAAGGAAATCCTGAATGCGTCCCTTCGCTTCATCGAAGCGCGCGAGGTGATCGATCTCATTTGGCAGGTCATGCCTGATCGTCTGTACGACGCAAGCATAGAGAAATTCCGTCAACTTCGTATAATCCCCGAACCTGTAGAGATCGGCAGTGTCGTTGAGGACACTCACGTTTTTCTCCGGTGTCGGCACCCATTCGATAAAGGGCAACAGCGGTCCGGTGTAACCGCGCAGGCGCTCGCCATACTCCTCCTGGCGTTCAAGAAGTACGGAAGAAATGGGAAAAATCATGCCAGCGGGCGTATATCCGCGCTCAGACAGAACATGGTGTATGAGGTACCGATGCAGGCGACCGTTTCCGTCTTCGAAGGGATGGACGAAGACGAAGGCGAAGGCCATGACCGAGGCTTGAAGTACGGCATCGACCCCACTCTCCGCCATCCTGCTTCCTGCGGCTATGATCCCTCCGAGCAGATCGCTAATGTCTTCGTGCCGGGCTGAAATGAATTCGGGGAGAGGATCGTCGTTCCAGTCGCGATCGCCAATAAAGCCGCCGGCGTCTCGCAGCCCGCGCTTGATGAACCGGCTCTCCTCGATCACAATGTGCTGGAGGCGCACGAGTTCGTCCGCTGTGATCGGCCGCTTTCCCGCTTGAGCAACAGCCCTCATCCAACGCTCGAGGCGGCTTCGCGGCGGGCGTTCGCCTTCGATCTGGTAGGATGCCTGGCTATCCGACAGAAGCAGAAAGCTTGCCGCGCGCGTAACGATCCCCTTTCCGATCTTTCCGATGAGCTCTTTGGCTTCAGCGTCCCAGCGGTGGGCGACCGTGTCGACGAGATATTCGGTACGCCTTAATACGGGGCAGAATGCTGGTGTGCCAAGGAGATTGTCTCGCACGCGGTGACGGGGCGAATTCACGGGGGACGATGTGAAGTAGCTCGCGGTGTCAAGCGCTTCAACATAGTTCCCCCGTTCCGCGTCCGGAATGTCAAGGCGCGTACCTGTCAGCCATTCATAGAAAAACCAGATCCTGCGCGTCGCACTGCTCGTCGGTTCGGCTTCGATCAGCGCTGCGATCTCACTTGCCGGGACGATGTAAAATAGCTTTTTTAGGATCAACAGATCGATCGTCTCGTGCCTCAATGCGAAAGACAGATGTCCAAGCAAGCTGTCCTCTGGAGCGAAGCGCTTGTCGAAGATCGTCCAATCCTCATGTGCTCTCCTCGAGCCATAGACGAAGCCCTTCGCGACGCATGAGGGGTGACGAACAGGGGCTGCAATTCCGTATTTCTGAACGAGAGCTGGATACCCAACGGGGACCGTATCCATTGGCACAATACGTTCTTGGAAGACCGTTGGATTTGCGGGATTGGCTGTCATGCCGACTTCCTTCCTCATCGAAAAACAAGTTACACCATCGAAAGATGATTATTTTCGAGGCATAATATCGAAAATCGCTTACATCGGAAATCAGTTATTCGCATCGAAAAACGCTTATATACGATTAATCATATCGAAAATTGATTAACATGGGCATAAGCCTCATCGAAACCGTAAGTTTTTATCGAAAATCGATTAATAACGGAGGCCGTTATAGAAAATCAATTAGAATCCCAAAGCGACTGACGAAATCGCCTTTTCGCTCAACAACACACTAAAAGCGTCATTGCCAAGTCGATGATGCTGCGACCGACCGGCTCGCCACCGCGAAATTAAAGTATTTGCACGCCAATGCTCTCGATATTTTTCGGATAACCTGCGGGCAACTACGAGGCTGCGCGACGAAAGACGGCGTGTGGCCCTGGAGAGCGCTCACGTACCCGAATTCGCATTCACATCGGCCATTTTTCAGCTCAGTTTTCCGATGAGCGAGGCGGTTCGCTTGAACCCGAAGAAAAGGAAAGCTCTAGAAAATCGGTTAGGCCTGTTTTCCGTTTACAAGGAACCTCGGCTGAAGCGAAAAAAGCAAATACAGGAACTAATCATTTCTCCGCTCGATCACGGCTCAAAATAAATCTCGCTCACCCGAAACCGCCCGTCGATCCGCCTGCACTGGACAATGATATCGACCGCGACCTTCAGCAAACTACGAATATCGCCGCGCTCAAGGTCACGACCTCCTTCCGACTCTTTTACGAGCAACGTCAGTTGCTCAAGTGCCAGCGCCGCAGAATCGGCATGCACCGTTGTGATCGATCCAGGATGCCCTGAATTGACATTGCGGATGTAGTAGAAGGCCGAGCCGTCGCGCAGCTCCTGTAGAAGAATGCGATCGGGTCGCATCCTGAGGCACGATTCGAGCAGATCTTTCGCGCTGATTTTCGCCAGCCCCTGCCCTCCTTTCGAATAGAAAAGCTTGACGTGATTGGGCTGCGAGATGACCAGCTCCGGCGTATCCTCGATCGAGATTATCCGCTCATGCTCCGGGATATGCCGGATCAATGCCTTCGACAGGGTGGTCTTGCCCGATCCGGTCGCCCCCGAGATGATAATGTTCTTGCGCGCAAGAACCGCCGCACGCAGAAACGTCGCGTAATCGCCTGCCTTGAGGATCTTGTCCAATCTCGCATCTGAGGATTCGCTATGACGGTTCGACGAGGAGACATTGGAAAATAATTCACCCCTTTCGAGATCATCCAACGTCAGCGTCACCGACGAGGGCTTTCTGATCGTGACGCTAACCGTGCCCTTGCTCGTTGCCGGCGGAACAACAATCTGAATCCGCTCTTCATCTGGCAAGGTGGCCGACAGGATTGGCCGGGCCTCGTCGATTGCCTGGTTCGAATAGCTTGCAATGGCCCGGGCCAGACGCATGAGCTTCTCGAAGCTAAGATCCGGCAGCGCATGGCGTCGCCATCCCTCCGTTCCCTCGGTCAGGACTTCACCTGGGCGGTTAACGACGATCTCATACAGCGACGTGTCCTTCAGGAAGCGAGACAATGGCAAAAGCAATTCACGCACCACACGAGCATCTGAAGCTTCCGCCATCTTCCGCCCTACTTGGTCACGAGCGTTGATCGAGGCCCGAAATCCCCCGATACCGCGCGATCGAGGATCCTGTTGCGGGGTTCGGTGACACGCAGGCTATAGACGTCGGAAAAATCGAGATCGCGGGCGACAAAAATCGAGACGAGTTCGCCTTGATGCTTTGTCAATGTCGGCACAATATTGATGGATTGCTCGACGGCGATCGCTGCCGCCAGCTGGCCAGCCGTCGCCGTATTCTGCGCTTGAACGTCACTATCCTGCAGCCGGCTGCCGGCATAGGTCGTCGCGTCCCCGACGATGGAGAGCAGTATGGCACTGCCGAAGCGCTCCCACCAATGCGTGTCAACATAGCCATCCATGCCCGCGCGCCCGAGTGCGTCGGTCGCAGGCGAGGCGAGTGTAATAATCACACCTTTTGGCGTCTTTGCGCGATTCCAAAGCACGAACAGGCGCTTCTGGCCCCGGTTCAAGCCGCCTCGATATTCTCCGACGATCTGAGTTCCTTTCTCCATCAGGACCACGCGGCCGTTGTCGGAAAGAACATCGCGATTGATGACGCAGCTGGCGAAGCCCGGCTGATCGGAAGCGAGCGCCGTCTCGAGCACGCACGGAATGGAAGTTCCCATAGCGACAATGAAGTCGCGGTTGCCGAGCGTGCCGGCGCGTGATCCTTCCAGATGAGTCGGCGTCAACATCCTGTTGAAACGCTGGTCCTCGGTTTCAGGTTGGGCGCCCCCAAGGCTGCCAGGAATGGGCAGGTAATTGGAACCGAGGTCTTGCGACATCGCGGCTGCTGTGTCGCGGCGTTGCGATGATGACTGCTGTCCATTATAGGCCATGACGGGCGCACGGCGGGCGGAGTCCAACAAGGTGTCCTCAGCGGGTGTGACCTGCTCCTTTGATGCAGGCGTCGGTAGCAACACCTCAGGAAGGGGTGTGGCCGGCTTTACCTCTTCCTTCGCCGGCTCAAAGTCAGCCGTCTGGCGAATGACGACATGGTCGGGCTCTTTCGTCTCAGCCTTTTGCCGGTCACGCATCGACCACAGCGAAAACGCAACAAAGGCGACCATCGCTAGAACCACGCCACCGCGCTTCAGGAATGGACGGCCCTCAGTTCGCGCATTGACATCCGTCTCGGCGCGCTCACCTGGGATACGGTCTTCCGCCTCATCCGCCATGGGCTCCTCCTGTTGCGGCACCAGCCGCCCGCGCTTTCACGACGCGCTCGACCGAAGGCGAGGTCGTATTGGTGTTGGGATCGATGCCGGTCGGATCGTAGGCTTCGTTAAAGATGCAGAGCACGTCTCCTCCCCGCCGCAGAATGAATTTGCGGCCGATCGCATGAACGAGCACGAGATCACCGGAAACCGACTTGGGTACCAGGCTTTCGGTGCCGTCGGAGTTTTCCATATAGATTGCCGGGATTTCCTGATTGCCGGAGAAGGCGATGGCCGTGATCTTGCCGTTGTCATAAACAGCGTTCGGTTCCAAGGCCCCTGATCCCTGCGCCGAATAACGCCAATTGCGCGGTCCATATTGCTCGTGCAAAGCCAGCACTGTGTCGGCTTGTCCGGCTTGTGCTGCCTGGGTTCGCGCGAGCGCCTCCTGACGACGGCGTTCGGCATCATCGGCTGGATAGCGATATTTGACATAGAAGTAAGTATCCTGGCCGGCCGCAACCGGACCGTCTCGGACCGTCAACTCCATCTGGTAACTGCGCGTCGAACCGTCACGACGTGTCGTGACCACGGAGATGTTGGTGACCGGCTGGTTCTCTCGCGCCTTCAGGAAGAGGATATTGCCGGCCGGCGCCACTTCCCATGCGACCGTGTTGCCAAGCGCCACATGGGCAATTTCCTCGTCGGCGGCAAACTCCACCTGGACGGAGGAGCGCAACGAGCCCACGATCCTGGTAATATTGTAAGGCTGATAGTCGACGAAGCGGATCCGACTGTCCTGGGAGGCCCCGCGCGGCGTTTCCAGCGCAAGGGCTGCCGATGGCCAGCCAGCAGTCAGGAGCAGTGCGATCAAACAATGATGTTTCAGATGTTTCAATTGATGGCCTCCGGATCGGATCGATAGTCGCTGACGGCGAAGCCGAGCGGATTTATCAGCCGATCGGTCGAGGACATTGGAGCATTCACATAGGAGAAGGTAAGCGTTGCCACCCAATGGGTCGTATGGGTCTCGTCACCGCGGGTGATGGTACGCATATAGCGAACAGACAGGACGTGGGCGTTGATCAGCGAGATGGAAACGATGTTGATCCGCGATCTGGCGCCGCGACCGTAGATATTTTGCGGGGAATCCGGATTGCCACCGCGATAAATCGCGGCAAAGCGGGTCTGTTCCGGCGCCGTTGAAAGCAGCGAAACCGTGCGAAAATTCTCCTCCGCCTCACTCCAGACATAACCCTCGCGGGCACGAACATAGCGAGCGGCAAAATATTTGGTCACAGCTTCGTCGTAGGTGCCCGCAGTCGACGTGAGAGCCGAAACGACATCGACAATACCGGTGGAATTGTCGACTCTCACGACAAAAGGCTCGACCGTCTTCAGCGGTGTCAAACCTGCGATTGCAACGATCGAAGTCGCCGCAAGAATGCCGGCCCCGGTGGCTACGAACCAAGCAATCCGAGCCGAACGTTCCATCTGGATCATGCGATCCTGGTCGAAGCGCCGGGCCTTATCGAAATAATCCTTGAGACTGTCCGTCGTCACCATCACCGCTGCCCTCCGCATGGGCGATAGGAGTGGCCGACATCAAAATGCGCGAAGGCGGCGGGAACGATATCCGGCTTTTCCTCGACGTAGGCAGGTGGCTTGCCACCGGACTGTGCCGATGAAGAGCGAGGCGGTTGCGGTGTGGACCGACTATCGCCGCCCCATTGCCACATGGCGCGATTGAGCGGCCGGCGCGAATAGCCGTCGCATTTGGGCAGGGGATAGGAATATGACGCGCAACCGCCGAGCGTTGATGCCACACAAAAAAGCACGAATATTCGGATCATCGTGAACCATCTTGTTGTTTGCTTGAAGTTCCACATCAGCGGGTCCTTTGGGAACGAAAGCTACGGCCAACGGCACGTGCACCCCGACCGGTCGCTCGCGCCATGTAGGTAGCACCTCGAGCAAGCGTGCCTTCATGCGCGTCGCGTGCCGCGCCATAGCCGTAGGTGAGCGACGCTCCGCCCGCGGCAAGTGCCGAGGCGATGCCTGGAAGCTGATAAAAAACGTAGAGGGAGGCCAGGCAAATGGCGCCGAGCGCAACGGGTCGCATGAGTACGTCGCTGTAGCTCTCGATCATCGTGAAGGTGGAATCGATACAACTAATGAGTAGCGAGCCAACCGCCACGACCAGTACCTGCAGGATCACGAAGTTGGCGAGTTGCCCGATCCAGGCCTCGGTAAAGCGGCGTGTCGAGCGGAACATAGCGAGCGCCACAAAAATGGGGCCGATAGCGAGCACGATCGCCAGTGCGAGACGGGCATAGAGCGAGACGATGTAACCGATCGCGGCAACCACGAAACTTGCCAAGATGACTAGCATGCCACCGAAGCCGGTGACGATGTCGACTCCCCATGAGGCCCGCGCCCAGATCTCGTGTGCGCATTTCTGACCTTTATCCAATAGGCTGTCGAAGGTCGAGGCGCTTGGTATCGTGCCGGAGTTCAACGCGTGTGAAATCTCCTTGGGCAAGGTGTCGAAGAAGATACCGCCGACATAAGTCTGATACTCGCCAGCATTCGTGACCAGCATCAGGATGATGGCAAGCTTCATTGCCCGAAAGGCGAAATCCATGATCGGTTCGTGGACTGATCCGCGCAGGATCAGGAAGCCGTAGAGGATGACATAAAGTGTCAATGCCGCCGTCAATGGCCCGGTGACCCAGCTCGCGATATTCGACGTACCTGACGATATGAAGTTCTCCAACGGCGCCTTGAACTGCCCATCGACGAAGGCAAAGATTTGATACATACCTCAGCCTCCAAGCGTTTTGCCCATGCGCTCCAGGCGGGATTTCCAATCCGCCGCCTCGGCATTTACGCAGTTCGGCGCGGCTCGCAACTCGCCGGGATTGCTTTTGCATTTGGCGATGAGATCCGACAGCAGCGTCTGGTTAGCCATCAGCTCGTCGACCGAATAGATACGTTCGGGCTTCGTGAAGCCGAACAAAGAGACACCGAGTTTGAGGAGAACAAGAAACTTCATTGAAGGGCCGCTCCCATCGTATCCATGCGCTTGCGCCAATCCTCGGCCTTGCGCTGTTCATCGACCTGAACCTCGGCCTGCTGCACCATCTGCAACGCCTGCATTCTGAGCATATCGGTCTGGAGAAAGGCCGTTTCGGCCTGCAGCCGCGCCTGCAGGTCGGCGATGTCCTTGGCGTCGCTCGCCGAAGAGATTTGCCGGCGTAATTGATCAATCCCGTCGATCCGCTTGGTCGCGGTATCGTAAATTTGCTGCCCGAGGCCCATCTGCCCTGCATTCTTGTTCTGAAGACGCGACAGTTCTTGAGCATAAAAGTCGTTAGCGCTCGTTTTGTAGGTCGAATTGTCGGTCAAGAACTTTGAGGCGGCATCGCCAAGCGTGCCTGAACCTGCGCCCCTGAGCAGGCTTTCGACGGCAGAAAAGTCCCCTGGCAGCGCCTTTCGGATCGCCGGATCGTTCAACAGGCTGGCGACGTCGGCCATGTTGGTCAGCTTGTTTAGCGAACCGTAGAGCTGCTGGGCCTGCTGGAGTTGCTGGTTCAGCGCATCGAGCTGCGATTTCAGTTGGGTTATGCTTTCGATCTGCTTGGCAATCGCGCTCTGGTCGATAACAGGGATACCCTGTGCGTCGGCGGCATACGAAGAAAGGAACAGTACTATCGCTGTCATGGGAATCATTCTGCTCTGCGCCATCAGCTTGCACTCCTTGTCTGTTGGAATATCCGCAGCCATTCGTCCCGGTCATCGCCAAGCTCTGCCCGGATCGCCTCGGCAAGTTCCACGTTTGCCGTTCGCCCGGAGAGGATTGCGAGCTCGTCGCCAAAACCGTTGAGATTGAGCTCGGCGACAACGCTGTTGTGACCCTGTTTAACGATAAAGCGCCGGCTTTCGGCGGAGAGCTCGCGGGCAACCAACTCGAATTCGCGTTCGGTGAGCTTGAAGCCACTGACATAATCGTCTCGATCACCGCGGGAATTCGGTAGGAAAACCTGGGTTGGGCACTGCTCGATGATCGTATGCGCGATCGGTGAGTTGATGGCGTCTCGCGGGCTTTGCGTGGCAAAGAGCATCAAGCCGTTCTGCTTGCGAATGGTCTTGAGCTTATTCTGGGCAAGATCAAGAAAGCTCTCGTCCTGCAGCGCCTTCCAGAACTCGTCGATAACGATGATGATCCGTCGGCCATCGATCAACTGTTCGACCCGATGGAAAAGATAAGCCATCAAGGGATTGCGGATTTCCTCATTGTCGAGGAAATCGGTCATGTCGTAGCCGAGAAATTTGGCGCCCATACCGATCTCATCGGCCTCGTTGTCGAAGACCCAACCAAGCGGCCCGCCTCTCTCCCACCGACGCAGGCGCGCCGCGATCCCTTCCGGATCGGTATTGTTGAGAAAGGTGCGCAAAGCGCCGATCGTGCGCTGCTCTTTCGGCAGATCAGCAAGACCATCGATCGCCAGCGCGATATCGCTGACATCGCTGACCGCAAAATCACGCGCCGCCGCTCCGGCTAGCTTGGCGATAAATCGTGCCAGGAATATCTTGTTCTCCGGTGTCAGCTCTAAGGCTTTCAGCGGTGCACATCCGGTGGGAAGCCCGTTCTTCAGCGGCAAATAAGTACCGCCGGCAGCCCGGACGAAGAGGTCGGCGCCACGATCCTTGTCGAAGAAGACCATGTGCGGGTCATGCTTTTCGAGTTGCGATAGCATGAAATTGAGAAGTACCGTCTTGCCAGCACCCGACGGACCGCAGACGAAGGTGTTGCCGAGATCACCATAGTGGAAATTGAAATAGAACGGCGAGCCCGACGCCGTCTTCAGCATGGCGACGGCTGGTCCCCATTCGTTACCGTCCTTCCTGCCCATGGGATAGGAATGAAACGGAGAAAGTGCTGCAAAATTCCGCGAGGTGATTGCACCGGAACGGGCCCGATACCGAAAATTACCGGGCAATTGTGCCCACCATGCAGCTTCCAGCCCTAGATCCTCACGCGCCACGACGGCGCCACCATTGGTCAGATGCGAGCGCACCTTCGCAAGATTGTCAGCAAGGTCTTTGACAGATGAAGCGAAGACCCCGAGGGTCAGATGGTGTTCGCCGAGCACGAAACGGTTCGATTCCAGCTCGTCCATTGCCGCATCAAGCTCTTCAATTTGGGAGGCTGCCTTGTCGAGCGCACTCACCATTTGGTTCTGCTTGCGGCCCATGATAGTGCGTGCATCGGTTTTGGATCTGAACGCGAAGGACTGGGTGAGGATCAGCTCGAAAGGTGCCGCCAGAATGCCGTCCAGCATACCGCCGCGGGTTCTCGCCGGATATTCCTTGAAACCGAACATGCCCGCATAACGGCTTGTCCCTTCATCACGGATCTCGACGGTCTCCCGCCCGAAGATCACACGATCGGAATAGATCGCCGACGAGACCCTGCCTTCCGTCAATGGGATCGGTTCTCGGCGGCCGCCGATCAACTGATGCAGCACCTCGCTCAGTTCGGAAAACAGGATGCCGTTCTGATCGTAGAGCGACAGCACGCGGGGGCCGAAGCGTCTCAGTCCGGCAGTGACATCGGTTACCTTGTCCCGCAAATGCTTCAAGCTGCCCTCATCGAGCTCGACAGTAGCTCGTTGGGCCTTGCGAAGACGTGGCAACAGATTTGCAAGCCGTTCGGCTGGATCGCGTCCGGGATGCCAAAGCAGGGAGAGATAGAGATCGTTGCGGAATAGGTCTTCTCTCACCATTCGCTCGCGATATTTGTCATTCAGAGCTGCCGAGAAGGGATTGGTGAATCCACCGTCGGGATAAGTGTTATCGCGGCGGCGGATGAGGTGGGTCCAGATTGCTAGACGCTCGTCCGCAATGTTGCGGTAGAGCGTGTTGAGATCGCCCTGCAGGCTATTCAAATCGATAGGATCGATTGTCTCGAACGATACGCCCTCCACAGCGATCATCGCTAGCAAAGCCCTGGAATCGAGCGCGATCACGGTCTCGTCCACGTGCCGGACATAGGGAATGAAGGTTTCCGGCTCGAGTTCACGGGATTTGAGACGGGACACATTAGGCATGGCCAAGGTCCCTTTCGTCATAGTGTCGCACCAGCCTCAACGGCGTCAGCGAAGCACCCCTCCAATAGGCGCCGTTGCGCGAACGACCGCGGGTTTCGATCCAGGCCAGCAGAATGCGGAACATGTTGTGGTCATGCTTGACGAGTGAGCGAAAAATGAAATGAAAGACCACACCGACAAGCCCATAGGCAATCGAGCCAGCTACAATGTAGAGGATAGTCGTCAGCATAATGTTGACGCCCATGGCCTCCATCGTCACCCCGGCGATCATCGCCGGCCGAGTGCAGGCCAGGAACAGGGTATCTTCCTCAAGCAAAACCCTCTCCACCATGATCTCAGCCCCCGGAAATCGTGCTGACGATCTGCGAGGCGCCAAAGAGAATGCCGATACCAAGCACAACATAGGCGGCCTTGCGAAGATCGAGATAGCCGAACATCCAGGCGATACCGACGATGATGACGGCGATCGTTGCCAGGAGCTTGGCAACGTTGCCGGTGAGCAAGGTGACGATATTCTGCAGAACCGTCTCGATCCCGCCGGCGCTCTGCGCGAAGGCTGGCTCGATCATGGCGATCGAAAGGACAGTTGCCATCGCAACGGTGGCACCAAATGCACGAATATTGATCCTCGATATCATTCAGACTGCTCCGGTTGATCATTTTGGAAGACCAGCGCGGATGATTGCCGCGCTACATGGAAGACATCCCAAGACGGTGGTTTCGCCGACCGTTCGAGCGAAGGCTTTTCCTCACCGTTCAAGGACAGATCATTGGTCTGGAGTTGGGAAACCGTCGGCCGCCGCGCACTCTGCCCTATCGCTATGGTGGACAGGGTCTTCGAGAGCCGCTTGGCCTCGCTTTGGACCTGATCGTCATACTGAGCCATCTTTCCGACCGAAGGATCGGAGCGCCCGTAGTAGGATTGCAGCATCACGCGCTCAGCCTGTTGCAATGTCGCGCCGGCGCGCACGGCCAAACGATAATAACCATCGAGCAGTGTCGCCGTTGCCTTGAGGTTGAGGCACGGATCGAAGGCATCCGCGATACTGAGATCAAATTTGGGCAATTCGGCGATGCCAATGCCGCCAAGCCCTAGCTGGACATCTTTATGCTCCGCCATCAGCACCGTTGCGGTTTCGACCGCTTCGGCTTTGTTCTTTGGCTGTTCATGGAGAGATGAACTTCCTCGCACCCGAATATCAAAAGGCTGGAACTGGCTTTCGAGACTGACAACCGCTGCAAGCGTTTCGATCGCGATCGCCGGCGCACAGGTCTGGGCAAGATCGGTGAAGGAGACGGCCATGATCAGTACCACACCCGCTGGTTTCCAACGCCGTCGATGGTCACATCGACATAATGGGGCTCGGATCGCGCATTCGGCCGCGCCGTCGGATAGCCCATGCACTGTACGTTCCGGCCATCCCGCTGCCAGCGTGCCGATATCACCAGCCCGTCGTCTCTAGCGCTACCATCACGGCCGGAAGCGCAATAACCGCCGTCAACCTTGGAAAGGGTTCGCGAAACGCAGGTCTCCTGTTGGCCGCGCTCACCATAGCGTGTTGTCAGGCGATAGCTGTCATCGCAGAAATAGGGCTCGTAACCAGGACGCGATGCCCGGAAGCCAACGCCGTTGCAGGTGGGAAAGGAATGCCCCTTGGCAAGCTCCTGCCAGAGCTTGTTGATCGGGGGACGGCAGGCGGCATATTGTGTAGGCCCACCTGGATTGGAAAGGCACAGGATAACCTGACATCCCCAATCATCGGCGCGCGCATGCCGCTCGGAAATGAGGTATAAAGGGATGCAGCCAGCAAGGGCGAAGACTGTTCCAACCAGAAGGCGTTTCATCAGCATGATCCTTCAATGTGGCGATATTCAACGATCCGTCCGGCGACGAATCTGACGTCGGTCATAATTTATAGTGACTTATATAATGCAGTTAAAAAAATGACAAGTACCCTAACCACGCAGTGGCACAGTCTTTCGTTCGCAGCCTTCATCCTGCATGAGATCATGGATCATCCGCAGGAGGACGAGACACCGCAATCCCGGCTGAAACAGGTCGGTATGATGAGTGTTCTCTACATCATGAACCAAGCTCACCAGGCACTAACTATCTCGAATATAGTCGAAATTACAAAGCTCACGCGCATGGGCGTGACGGAGACAATCGAGCCACTGGTGAAGCGCGGGATCCTGACGGAGACATTCGTGAAGAATTCCATGGGGCGCGGCAAGGCCCGTCAATTTGAGATCGCGCCGGAGATTTTCGAGAAGCTGCGGAGCTTTCAGGGAAAATAGTTGGGTTGAGAAAGCGCATTCACAGCGAATTAAATAATATCAAAGGCGTCAGTTTGATTCTTGACCGGTCTTAGCCGATGAGTACCTCGCCGTCTACGATCGAACTTTCTCTTTGTCCGAGCGGTAGGAAAAGCTTGGACGCACTCTTCCTGCGCACATTACGACACTGGCGGGAGCTCAAAGGGTATCCATCTGGGGTGATGCAATCATCCAGAACCTGGGGAATATCAACACCGACAAACGCTAACATGGAAGATTGGTCTACAGCAGAAGGTGAGGCAGGCTAACAATGCTGATACAGAACATACCGTGCCTACATTCTTCCCTTTATGCTTATGAACCGAACGCAGCGGCTAATTCGGCGACGGTCAGCTGCATGGCTTTACTGAGCTGGCGCCCCTTCTGCCAAAAGGCAACGTAGTGGTAGATTGCGCCCGGTTCGAACGGACGAGAATCCAAACCGAACAGCTCGTACTCTCTCGCGATGACGTTGTTCGTGATTGATATTCCAACGCCGGCTGCGACAAAGCCGGCATCGTGCCCGTTTGCGTCATATTCAACTGCCAGATCGGGCTCCACCCCCATGTAACGCAAGGCATTGATGTTCATCTGGTGCGCTGAGAACTGCGGCTCAATGTCGATCAGCGCCTCACCTATGATATCCTCCGGCGTCACGAGATCCTTTTCAGCCAGCCGATGCCCCGCCCGAAACAGGCAGACATTCCTCGCGATGGTGTGATTAGGCATGGAATAAGGACCCCGCATTTGGGGTGATCGGCGTCCAAACGGGACCCCCATCTGCGATGGGGTTACAACAGCCTCCGGTTTCATCGGAGGCTTTTTATTTGGATGCTTGTTGTGGAGACAATTCTAAAGATACGTCGACTTTCCCGTGTGCAGGGCAAGTCGATCAAGGCGATCTGCCGGGAGCTTGGCATATCGCGGAAAGTGGTGCGGAAGGTTCTGCGCAGCGATGAGACGGAGTTCAAATATGAGCGGACCCGTCAACCTCAGCCGAAGCTCGGGCCCTGGCGCGATCAGCTCGATGGAATGCTGCTCGCCAATGAGGCCAAATCCTCTCGCGAACGGCTGACACTGATCCGGATATTCGAGGACTTGCGCGACCTCGGCTACGAGGGCGGTTACGACACAGTCCGGCGCTACGCCCGAACCTGGGCGAAGGAACGCGGCTCCGTAACGGCGGAAGCCTACGTGCCGCTCTATTATGCGCCGGGCGAGGCTTACCAGTTTGACTGGAGCCACGAGATCGTCGTGCTGAACGGCGTGACGACGACGGTGAAGGTGGCGCATGTCCGGCTCTGCCACAGCCGGATGATGTATGTGAGAGCCTATCCGCGCGAGACGCAGGAGATGGTCTTCGATGCCCATGACCGGGCGTTCGCGTTCTTCGGCGGGGCCTGCACGCGCGGCATCTACGATAACATGAAGACCGCGGTGGAGACGGTCTTCGTCGGCAAGGAACGGCAGTACAATCGCCGCTTCCTGCAGATGTGCAGCCATTACCTGATCGAGCCGGTGGCCTGCACGCCTGCGTCGGGGTGGGAGAAGGGCCAGGTCGAGAACCAGGTCAATCTGGTGCGGGAACGCTTCTTCACGCCGCGGCTACGCTTCAAATCCTACGATGAGCTGAATGGCTGGTTACTGGACAAGTGCATCAGCTATGCCCGCGCCCACAAGCATGTCGATCAAACGGAGCGCACGATCTGGGAGGTGTTCGATGGGGAACGGCCGCACCTGGTCGGCTATCCCGGCAAGTTCGACGGCTTCCACGCAGTGCAGGCCTCGATCGGCAAGACCTGCCTCGTGCGTTTCGACAACAACAAATACTCGGTGCTGTCCACGGCAGTCGGCCGCCCGGCCGAGATACATGCCTATGCCGATCGCATCGTCATCCGGCAGGATGGCGTGGAGATCGGCCAACACGATCGCTGCTTCGGCCGTGGCGAGACGATCTATAATCCGTGGCATTACGTGCCGGTCCTGACCCGCAAACCGGGAGCGCTGCGCAACGGTGCGCCATTCCACGACTGGGTTTTGCCCGCCGCCATGGAGAAGGTGCGCCGCCGGCTGAAGGCCATGCATGACGGCGACCGGCAGATGGTGTCGATCCTCGAATGTGTGGGCCTGGACGGACTCCCCGCCGTCGAAGCGGCCTGCCAGGAGGCGCTCGATCAGGGCGTATTCTCGGCTGCCGTCATCATCAACATCCTGGCCCGCAAGCGTGATCCGCAGCCGGCCGCCATCCTTTCCATTCCCGACGTGCTTCGCCTGACCCACGAGCCTCTGGCCGATTGCGCCCGTTACGACAGCCTTAGGAGGGCAAGCTGATATGGAACGATCCCAAATCCTTGACATGATGGGCACGCTGAAGCTGTTCGGCATGCGCAGCGCCTATGACGAGATCATGGCCTCCGGCATCAAGCGGCAGCACGAACCGCCACGCATCGTCGGCGACCTACTTCAGTCGGAGATCGCCGAGAAGCAGGCGCGCTCCATCAAATACCAGATCACCGTCGCCAAGCTGCCGCTGGCCAAGGACATCGACGACTTCGACTTCACCGACACGCCGGTCAACGAAGGGCTCGTGCGCCAGCTTGCGACAGGAGCCTTCCTCGCCGAGCAGCACAATATCGTTCTGGTCGGCGGAACCGGCACGGGGAAGTCCCATTTGTCCATCGCGCTCGCACGCGCCCTAATCCGCAACGGCGCACGCGGCCGCTTCTTCAACGTCGTCGACCTCGTCAATCGGCTCGAGACGGAGGCACGTAGCGGAAAGCAGGGGCGGCTGGCCGACTTCATCACCAGGCTCGACTTCGTCATCATGGACGAACTCGGCTACCTCCCATTCGCTCAGGCCGGCGGCCAGCTCCTCTTCCATCTGATCAGCAGGCTCTACGAGCGGACCTCGATCATCGTCACGACGAACCTGGCGTTCGGCGAGTGGCCGGCCGTCTTCGGCGACGCCAAGATGACCGCCGCCCTCCTCGACAGGCTAACCCACCATTGCGAAATCGTTGAGACCGGGAATGAATCCTGGCGCTTCAAAAACCGCTCTCAAAGCTAAAGCCGAAAAGACAAACAACCCGCGCCCGCAGGCCCCTGCGCTAAATGGAGAGCTCCGGGCCTACGCGCGCTGACCCGATGCAACCAGAGGCAGGGGTCCCTTTTGGGAGCCGATAAGGGGTCCCGTTACGATGCCGATTGACACTGGATTCGAATGTCCCGATCAGCGGAAAATTGAACTTCAGCCATTTATTCGAGAGCTTGAGCGACTGCCATATGTCGACGTGGCGGACAATGACCTGTTTGCAACAGTTAGGTTGCGGCCGCAGTTCTCAGCTGAGGCGAGCCGGCAAACGCTAATAGATGCTGCCTTCGGAGATATCCGCTATCCAATTGAGTTTGGCTTAGGCCTAGAGAACAGTTCATTTATCTTGGAAGAGGGGTGGCACGCTTTGGAAGAACACCACGTTTGGTCGCAGACATTCTCAAAGTTGGTCCTTCCAGTGCCGAGCGACTGCGGCATCGGACAATGTTTTGCGATTCTTCATTTCAGTGTGTTTGGCGCCAGTAAGCAACGACCTACAGAGGCTGAGTTCGAAAGTCAAACTGGGGACGGTAACTGGAATGAGAGAATTATCTCAACAAGCCAAGATAACAATAAAATTGCGGTGCCCTTGGACGGGAGGAAACCTTACCAGGAAATAATGATCAAAGCTCCTAACGCAACGTCCCCACAAGCGCTGTCAGGTTCGCCCGATGACCGCGTGTTGGGCGTTGGAATCCTCAATGCCTATGTGGAGCGCATGCATTGAAGGTGAGCGCAACGAATGGCCCACGACTTTCGATTGACTAAATGGGTTTCTGACTCTGGGTAAGAACTTCTGCTTTGCCCGCTTCGGCATAAAGTAGGTTCGAATAGTGGCGAGCGCTTCGGCGACGGCAGCAGCATCCTAGCGGGTCGCTTTCCGTTTTGTCTCGCCGAGCTTGCGGATGGGCGCGATGATATCGCCAGTGACGGTATGACCTCGAAGGGCCGGCTGCCAATGGGCCAGAGCTTACTTCAAAATTGATTATTGCAACGGGGAAAGGTCACCCGCCCTTCCGAAAACATGGGTATCATGAGCCGTCATTAAAATCCGCCAACCGTTAACGCTTGGTGCCATAGGACATTAAGTCCAGCATCGCATATGCCGCCCTGTCCCAGTCGTATTTCTCGGACTGCTTTCGGCCAAGCTCTCCCAATCGTTTGAGTTTTCCCGAGTCTTTCAGGAGACTCGTAAGCCCGGTGGTAATTGAGTTAACACTGCGAGGGTCCACAAATTCTCCCGCACAGCCCGCAATCTCGGGCATAGATGAAACATTGGAGGTTAATACCGGCACGGATCGGCTCATTGCCTCCACCAACGGGAGGCCAAAGCCTTCGTAGAGAGACGGCATCGCAAGGCATGTCGCAAAGGAGTATAACGTTGATAACTCTTGCTCCGTTACATAACCCGTCGCTTTCACACTCTCTTTAAGACGCAGCCTGTCGATTAATCCTGCGAGATCCAAGTCACCCCATCCTTTACCACCGACCAACACCAGTTGATGCTGTTCTTTCAGATCTTCTGAAAGTAGCGAAAAGGCCTCCAGAAGCCGGTGGAGATTTTTGCGCGGCTCCAAAGTACCAACAAATAAGATATAAGGTTTGGTAATTTGCCATTTTTTTAGAAAAGAAACCGATAGGCTCGGAGGTAATTTAGAAATACCTGGATAGATCGTTGATATGGAAGCATTCATGGTGGGAAAGATAGAGAGAACATCGCGCTGCGTGCTGTCAGAGACGCAGACCACGGCGTCAGCCCGTTTCAACGCGAGGGGCATAAGCGTCGATTCTGTTAAGTGACTGAGGCGACGCATTGTATGGCCAGCAAAATACCAAACAAGATCATGCACTGTTACCACCTTGAATACTCGCGGCGGCAAACCATAGGGCAGCCGATGGGTAGGTCCCCAAAAAACATCAATATTATCTGTCGCTGCCCAATATGGCAAAGCCGTTTCTGCCCAGAGCATTCTACCTACTCGGCTAGCACCTAAGCTCAGGGTTTTTGCTTCATAGTGTCCTCGTTCACTTTCCAAGGCGAACAATATCGGAGAGGGGCTATAAAGACGGAGATCTGCGCCTGCGCGCAATAATGCATTGCACATTTCGTGGGTATATCGCCCAATTCCCGTCAACGGGATTGAAAGCAGGCGAGCGTCAACTCCGATCTTCAATTGTCGGCTCCCCAAAGAACACTTAGTGGTGAGTGCCGTGAAATTTCTCTTGATGCAGCGCCTTTAGTATCCCCGCCAACCGGCGGCCGATCGCCGGATAGGAATGAGCGTATCGCCAGCGACGTGCCTCGTTCATGGTATGGCGGAATCTTTCGTCGCCGGCGCCAATGCTCGCACGTATCGCGCTAAGCCCTGCGGCGATTTCTAAAGGAGAAACGCCGGGAAGCTGGAAGACTGCATTCGATACATCGTCGAAAATTGAAAGTGGCGTGACGGCAACTGGTTTCCCCGTAGCAATGCCGTATCGAACAGCACCACTCGCTGATTCAGCTGTGTTCTGATAGGTATAAGCAATGAGATCTGCCGAAGAAAGGAGGCGGAGACTCTCGTCATCCGGCAAAAAGTCGGTGTAAAACTCAATTGCCGAAAGCAACCCCAGCCGGCGTGCCAATGCCTTCGCCTCCGCAATGAGCTCCGCTGAAACTGGCGCTGGATACTCTGCGTTGACCAGTCGGAGGCGATAATCAATTCCGTTGCGACGCAGGATGTGCAGCGCCTCAATCAATTCGGGAATTCCCTTATTAGGCAGGAAGAAACCGTAAGCTGCGATCATGAAACTCGATTGCGAACTTGATGCTGCCGAATAAGGCACAGGCATGCTTACGGGATCAGAACTCGAAAGAACTCCGTGTGGTAGCAATGCAACGTTGTCGAGAACATCTATATTCTTAAGCCGATTGAGGTCATTAATTGAATGCACGAGAATTCGCTGGCAGCGAAGCAAAGCCGGCTTGAGATCAGCCAACCGCTTCTCCTTATCATGTTCGGGGTCCACGGTGGCGTGCAACGTTATCACGACTTGGGTGCCTAAATCCATGATCCGATTTAAAAAGCTGCAGAGATGATGAATATTATAGAAGCCATAGTTGAACTGAAGGACGACAATATCGAACTTATGCAGCTCGATCTGCTGCGCGAGTTCTGTGAGATCGTCGTCATTGCCTTCTTTCCAGCAACGAATTACATTTTCCGAATCCACCCCCAGCGCTGTATGGATTTTCGGCGCGAGTACTACAACGGGCATGCCCAGAACTTGCAAGAGGTGGTTTGAGTAGGTCGCAATGCCACAGCGCTGATTATAGGTAGTAACCCAGCCGATCTTCGGTTCCGAAAAACATGGATTCAATACAAACCGCCGCGCCGCTTCGACCTGCCGCGCGGCCACATCGCTCCATTTATGCGACTCCAGCAATCGCTTTCGCAAAGCCGACGTCCTTGCCTGCCGTTGCTCTGCCGGCTCAGCGAATACCTTACGCATCAACCGCGCTAGATGGTCGGGATCCGGCTCCGCCCAGACGCTATTCTGAACACCGGAATGAGTGGCGGCCGGAGCAAAATGGAAGTCGATCAAATCGACTTCGGTAGAATCGCAAAAATCCAGCTGGCCGCTCCAACCGGTTGTAATCACGGCCGTACCACTCAGCGCAGCCTCCGCGAGCGGAAGACCATATCCCTCTGCTCGGCTCGGTGCGACCAGAACATCGGATTGATTGTAAACAGCCTTCATCTGTGCGTCGGTTAGATCATCGAAAATGATTGTGACGTCGGGATAATCCGGATGGCGCGCACGAGCCTCTTCCAACCAGTGCTCGATCTCGTTATGCGGATTGCGGAAAGTTTTAACGATCAGAATTACATCGTCTTTGGATGTAAAGGCACGACCATAACTTTCAAGAAGGACGTCTGCTCCCTTGCGAGGAAAGCAAGAAGAAACATGTAGGAATGTGAAACCACGTTTGACGACACTATAGTTTTGATCGGGATTGACAGCTATCCAGTGGTCAACGCCGTTACCCACCACCGCTAGCGGTATAGAAACACCATTATCAATGAGCAGCTTTCGCACATGCTGAGATGTGACGGTAGCGAACTGCAGACTTTCGTTGAAGCTCCTAACAAACTCTTCAGGGAAGCCGGTCTCCTCCCAGGCATAATTATGAAGAGCATTGAATTTGCCAATCATATCCGAGACACGCGGGGGATACATATTGCGGCTGACAATGTCGACTTGGTCCAAAGCTACCGTGCTTGCCCGATCATACATCGAACGAAGATCAGCGTTTTCAATAAGAAACTGTTCGCCTGGAGGAAAATCACCTGGACCCTCCGATGACCAAAGATCGACGAACTCACCGTGAGCGGAAAGCGATCGAGCCATCTCACGATTAACCAATGCAAGGCTATAACTGGAGTCGAATGGACCTTCCAACCGCCAATGGATTGATTTCGAGAGGGCTCGCAAACGCACGCGTTCTTCAACTGCTCGACGATTATCTGCAATAGCTTGTGACAATCGCAATAGATCTCGCTCGTCTGGCCGGCCGATCGAAGAATCAATGGCCAATATCGCAGCAATTAGTCGCGACTCACAATTCTCAAGGCGATCCCGGACATCTGCCCACGAAAGTTCTCTCGTCTGTGGCTCGTTCGCGAATCGTGAAATACCTTCCAGGGCACGCTTAGCGCTTGTTTGCCAGGAGAACCGTTTAGCTTGCTCCCGCCCGTGTTTAATCAGCCGCTGCCGGAAAGCGTCATCGTTCAACACATGCTCGATTTTAGACGCTATATCCTTGACAGAGGTCGGATCGAACAAAGCCTCGGAATTGCCCAACACTTCAGGAACGCTGGAAATATTAGCGCCGATAACCGGCGTGCCGCACTGCATTGCCTCTAGGACGGGAAGGCCGAAGCCCTCATGCAAGGAGGGAAAAACGAAGGCACGGGCAAGGTTATAAAGCTCGATCAGATCGTCATCTGATACGTAACCAGTAAAGAGCAACTGCCGTTCACCGAGCTCCAAGCGTTTTGCCTGTTCCTTCAACGCCCAAATTTCGCCATCAGGCATGCGCCCAGCCATGACCAACTGATATCCATCGCGCAGAGCAGCAGGCAGAGCGGCAAAAGCACTCAAGAGCCTATCCAGATTTTTTCTATGATCGGCACCCCCTGTATAAAAAAGGAATGGCTTGTCTATACCGAAATTCTTCAGGAGGAGTTTCGCCCGGGTGTTGCTAATCTCCTTTTTGCAAAATTTCGCGTCAGCAGCTTCTGAAGCATTGAGCACTTTATCTGGCGAAAATCCGAGGAGACTGACAGCTTCCGATGAGGAGGATTCTGAGATGGTCAACAAACCATCCGCCTTCTTTATCTCTTCAACCTTGTTGTAGTAGAAAGCCTCATAGCCATTCCCACTGGAAAGGTAGTTTTCTTTGTAGATCAGAGGAATGAGGTCGTGCAGCGTAACGACAACGGGAATGGAGGAGAATCGACGGACACTTAGAACCGCATCGTCGATAAACCCCTCAAAAAGGCTAGGGCAGAAAACCACATCAGGATGCAGCCCCTCAATAAACGCCTCACGGAGGAGCGCAGAAGCAGCAAATCGCCAAGCATTTTGTCGGTTTAGCCCAGTTGTCGGCGTTACAGTGTTGAAAAAATGAATCTTTTCATCCGGTAGATATTCTTCTAGCCTACGACGAAGCTCGATAATGGTCTCAGGAAAGGCTTTGCTCAGCAAGATGTGAATATCGTGGTCTCCGCTTTCACGGATCATCGCCAAGGTTAATGCGATAGTATAGCGACCAATGCCGCGCAGCCTGCTTTCGGTTTGCGCTCCCTGCAGATCGATTAGGATACGAGCCATTTGAGATTACCGTTCTGTGGCACTTTTGAATTTTTCAAAAATGCGCTTAGCGTGAGGAGAGAGGTCGGCATGATCGATACGATGATGGAAATGACCAGACTGTTCTACGGGACCAGGTACAATAAGCCGTTTCAGCCAGTCTGTCGTTCTTGGAGACCAAGAGAGAAACCGCACCGCAACACGCCGTAGTGTGGGGCGCGCGACGGCAAAGCGGATAAGCCGACGCAGGACATTGGCAATAAATATCTTCGTATCCAAAATGACGGTGTTGTGTCCGTGCCGAAGTCGACGTATGGCCCCCATCGTCTTGCGAAACGGCGCCGTAATTCTCCAAGACGAACTCTTATAAACAGCCATCAGGCGCTGCTGATAGTTGTCAATCACCTCTCGCAGCACGTCTCTTTCCTGACGGAGCAAGTCGAATTCCTGACGGAGCAAGTCGAATTCCTGTTGAGTTTGAGCAAGATCCAGCCGAACTCGATCGAATTCGGACTTCAATCCGCTCAAAAAAGCCGATGCTTCCGCAATCGCTTCGTTGGTTGCCCGCGATCTAACTTCGAATTCGGCTGTGGAGATCAGACGCGCTTCGAAACGTTGTGACAGCGTATCTAGGGTGAGGCCGTAGTCGGCATTGAAAGGCCCGTCGAATTTTTGCAGAAACTTGTTCGGCGCCGCCTTCTGCGCCACGACTGCATAGTCCGGACTAACCCCTTGGAATACATCAATGAGACGGACATCACCAGAATGCCGCAGAGCGCCATTTTCCTGAAGTCTTATCACCACCGCGCGCGCATAACCATAAAACCGCGGCAAGAAAGAAAGCAATCCGGGTGGAAGTGGCCGGTTATGGGTCGGATCCATATGAAAAGTCAGCGTGCCAACGCTTACATTCTCCGCATTCGGCGTCTCAAGGATCAACAATCCGCCAGGACGAAGGACACGAAGTGCTTCCGAGATTAGCGTCTGGAGCACTTCAAAGTGAAGATGCTCGGCAATGTGAAATCCGGAGACAATAGCTTGGCTTTCATCTGGTAGACTTTTCAGACACGCGATGGCATCGAGCTTTTCTGCGGAAAGATTGCGAGCGAAGCAATCTTCCAGCATACCGTCGTCAAGGTCGACTCCATGTGGAACCATACCTATGGACTGCATCAACTCCAACCACTCTCCTCTGCCGCAGCCTAGGTCGATGATACTTCGCGTGCCCCCGTCATCGAGTAACGGTTTCACGAAGGGAAGATAGACCTCCAGGCGCTTGGTAATTTCCGCTCGATCGCCACGGAATTTTTCTTCGAAAGCGCGATAGAACGAGCCCGAACTCATCGTATAAGCTCCAGTCCCGGTGGTACCCATGCTACACCCACAAACTTCTGCTTGTCGGTATTAACCACAGCAAAGGTGTAAGCGAGGTCTTGCCATTCATAGTTGTAGGCCACATGTGCCTCGCTTTGGTGCAGTGATACTGCCACCGAATAATTGCCGTTGCCGAAGTTCGCATTGAACTTGAAACGGAACATCACCTCTTCGCCGGCTTTTAGATTGTAAAGAACCCGATCCAGATGAAAGGTATTAGTCCCGAAGATCGGCTGTCCGAGCCGATCCTTGATCATGTAGCCAGCAACCAGTTCCGGAATATCTCTGACGATTGCTGCCTTTACTTCGAGAATGACGGCTTCGCCCACACTCACCGCATCAGTTGCGCGACCAGCTGAATCCAGCAGCACCACATCGGCGATAACAGCTTCGCCAGTTCCTGAAACCGTCTGAATTCTCCCATCCTTATTTTTTGTTTGGCTAACGATGCCCCCCTCTTTCTCGGCGATCAGGGCGTTGTAAAGATCAAGGACATCCTCAGGAGGGCCGTCTTTTCGAATTTCGCCCTTTTCAATTAGGATGGCACGATCGCAAAGAGAGATTACCGCGGATCTATCGTGAGAGACCAATAGAAGCGTTGTGCCTTCCTTCTGGAATTGTTTAATACGATTAAAACTTTTGTGCTGAAAATACGCGTCCCCGACCGAGAGCGCCTCGTCCACAATCAAAATCTCAGGCCTGAAGGCTGTCGCGACGGAGAAGGCGAGACGCACTTGCATTCCACTGGAATATGTTCGTAGCGGCTCATCGAAATAGGTGCCGATTTCAGCAAAAGCCTCAATTTCTGACATAACGCCAAGAATCTGGTCATGGGTAAATCCCATTAGCCCTGCTGTATTCATGACATTTGCTCGCCCCGTCAAATCAGGATTAAAACCCATTCCGAGCTCGAGAAGCGCTGCAATACGGCCATTAACTTCGATCGTGCCGGCACTTGGAGCTAGCGTATTGCACAGCATTTTAAGAAGCGTGCTCTTACCTGCCCCGTTCTGCCCGACAATACCGACCGCTTCACCAGCCTCTAAGCTGAACGTTATGTCGCGCAGGATCCACTTCTCCTCTCGTGGCACCACCGAAAGGCCAAGCCAACTCAACACGCGCTGCCATTCCGATCGATAAGTGCGGAAAGCCTTGCCAATACCTTCAATTTTGAGAACAGTCATAGAACGTCCGCCATCTCTGTATTAGCGCGACGAAAGACGACAAGCGAGATTCCACACAAGATGAGACCGAGAACGAGAGTGACAGGCACTGCCGTCAATCGAGGTGCGACGTCGTATGCAATCGCTTTGTGGTAGGCGTCAACGATATCGAACATAGGGTTAAGCTTAAGGATACGCACATATTTCTCCGGAATCACAGTAATCGGATAGACGATTGGCGTGAACCAGAAAAGAACTTGCAAGACAATTGGCACGACTTGCTCAACATCTCGAATAAAGACATTAACAATTCCGAGAAAAAGCCCGATCCCAACAGCAAAAACCACGATCACTGGCATCAGCAGGAAGATAAACATCAGATTCCAGCTGGGTACATGACCAAGAAACAGAAAGATGACCACCATTACTACGAGAAGGATGAGGTTATTGACGATAGCCGACCCAACAGCAATCGCTGGCAAGGTGACCTTCGGGAAATTCATCTTTTTAATGATATTAGCGTTGCCGACGAATACTTTCAGACAACGATCGATGATCTCGGAAAACAAATTCCAAGCAAGCGTACCGGACATAAGATAGATTGCGTAACCGTAGGTATTATTAATGTCAGGGATTTTGGATGATAAAAGATTGGAAAGGATCAACGCATAAATCATAACCTGGGACAGCGGTTGCAGGACGATCCATGCCCCGCCAAGTTTACTGCGCACAAAACGAGTGTAGAAGTCGTTCCAAATCGAATTCGCAATAAAATACCGGTAGCTCCAAATCCCATTCGCAAGTCCTAACATATCAGCCATCATGCCTCAGTTATATTGAATTGAATCCAGCCTTGGTCGCCATCGCACGGCTGACGTTGATATTCCATATCGCGTTACCTCTGCAATGAAATTCATGTCCACGGTCAATCCGGGTGAGAATTGCCGCCGCTGCGATTGAGCCGCCTTTAAACGCAGGAGGGCGGGCTTTCAAGCCTTTAAGACTCAGCGCCGCTTGTTCCACCGACACCTGATTTCCGCAGAGAGTTGGCTCAGACTCATATTTGCGACTGCGGCTTGTAAGACGGCGTTGGACGTGCAATCATGTGTCCAGCCTGTTACTGCAGTCTTGAACCCTTGGCCACGGAGAGATCCACTATAGAGATCGCCTACGGCGTAACGCACAAATTTGCTTGGCGATTATCGGCTGTCGGGTCTCAGGGTTTCCGAACAAGGAATTCGATGATACCTCGCCACTACGAACTCACCGAGCATGAAATGGTCGATCATATCGCCATTGTTGCCGGACAAAAGAATACCATGCGCCTGCCGAACGTCGCACGGTCTAGATCCCCAATCCACTTTGGATCATCTCAGTTGCGGACCGGAACGCTGCACAAGCTGCGTCCAGCCCTAGCTAAGGTTTTCAAGTTATTGATCATGGGTGTCGATTGGCCAGCCTCGCTCTTCAGCCAAATAAGGCTCTCAGGCTTCCAAAAACGCCGATAGGTAGGATCGCCATAAACAGTAAAACGGCGATAGCTGTCTGCGCCAAGCGCGCGCTGGCAGATCCGGCCCCAAGAATGCCTATGGCTATTGCCACGGAGGTCTGATTGAGCAAGCCGTAGGAGTTGCTTCTTAAGAGCATTAGAGCCACCCCGAAATAGGCAACGCCGCGTAGAACGCGAACTCCCCAGGATAGGCCTTTTGTAAGAAAGTCGTGGATCTGTTGATCGGTAAAAAATTCGTCGGTCGACATCAAAATTCCCCGGTTAAAAACAATCTCACTCCCTATGTGGGAATAGCACTAAATAACAAGCGAAGGTAGCGTCACATTACGAGTTTTCTGGCAGCACCATCTCTCAATCTTGGAAGGAGTATCGGTGATGACGCGCCGCCGGGCTTCCGGGGCGCGCCCCGGAAGACCGGCGGACGCAGCATCTGGGGAAGATTGAAACGGCACTATTGGGCTCTTCCGCAATTTCGGTGCAACTTTCTGAATCCTGTTGATTCGACATACGAATCAGCAGGAGCATGGAATGGCGAAGCGCATCCTACCGTTGATCCCGCCGTCTTTGGTCGTCGATCACGTTCAACAATCGAAAGAGGCAATATCGATCGATTGTCGCTTCCGATCGACAGGGGCTAAATGTCCTGAGTGCCGCAGGGCCTCACGCCGGATTCACAGTCGTTACGACCGGCGGCTTGCCGACCTACCATGGCAAGGGCGGACGGTCACGATAACCCTGAATGTCCGGCGCTTGCGTTGCAGCAACGAGAGATGCCGAAGGCGTATATTTGCCGAGAACGTAGGCGACGTGACCTGGCGGTATTGTCGGCGCACCAGGCGCCTGGAGGATGTCCATCGCAGCATCGGCATGGCATTGGGGGGAGAAGCAGGCACGAGGCTTGTCGCCCGCCTCGGCATGCCGGTGAGCGCCGACACTATTTTGCGGATTGCGCGGCGAGCATATCCCACTGGCAATTGCGAGGGGCCGCGAATTCTCGGCGTCGACGATTGGGCCTGGCGGCGCGGACAACGTTACGGAACGATCCTGGTCGATCTGGAAACGAACAACGTTGTCGATCTGCTGCCCGATCGTGAGAAGGACACGCTCTCTGGATGGCTTGTGGACCATCCGGGTGTTGAAGTCATCGCCCGGGATAGAGCTGGCGCGTATGCGCGTGGAGCCCGTGAGGGAGCGCCGAAAGCACAGCAGGTCGCCGATCGTTGGCATCTTCTGCGTAATTGTTCCGATGCCTTGCAGAATGTCGTGGAGCGGCGATACCGCCTTATCCGCGATGTCGGGAAGTCGCTTATGGCGCAGATCGATACGGATGATCGAATACGCGGCGAGCGGATGAAAGAAGATCCGCTCCGTAAACCCATGGCACGGCAACAGCAAAACCGGCATCAAGATCGGCATGCTCTTTTTGATGAGGTCATCCGACTGAACGGCATGGGCTGGAGCCAGTTGGCTATCAAGCGTGAGCTCGGTGTCGACCTCAAAACCATACGGAAATGGCTGAAAGACAATCGACCTGGAACATGGGAACGCATGGTCTTCACGGAAAATCCAGCCGATGCCCATGCTGATTACGTCCGTAGGCGATGGCTTGAGGGTTGCCGCAACGCGACCCGTCTCTACAGGGAGGTGTGCGATCGAGGTTACAGCGAGAGCGTAAAGACCTTTCGCCACTGGGTGAAGGTAAGGCTGCGCGACGGCATCCCCGCACCAACATTGTCTCGTGCCTCGCGCAAATCTTCATGGCGGGCGCCTTCCTCTCGGCAAACGGTTCGCCTCCTGACGGCCGAAGTCGATACACTTCCGCCGAACGAGCGAGCCTTTGTGAATGCCATTTCCTCGGCCTCACCTGACGTCGCCACCGCCGCAGACTTGGCACGGCGCTTCCAGTCCATGATCTGCAATCGGGAAATCGGTGCGCTGAAGCCGTGGCTACATGACGCAACTACCGGACCGATGTCGTCGTTCGCGCACGGGATCCGTCGCGATGTCGAGGCGGTTCAGGCTGCATTGACGTTACCATGGAGTACCGGACCAGTTGAAGGCAAGATCAACAAACTGAAACTCATTAAACGATCCATGTATGGAAGGGCCGGGATGGATCTCCTGCGCTCGCGCATCATTGGGACCTGAGTTGCATCGAAATAGCGGGAGAGCCCACTATTGGGGAGTATTGCTCCGGTACTGACAAGGGCTGGCGCTTATGCGCGTGGAGCCTGGGAGGGAGCGCCGAAAGCACAGCAAGTTGCCGATCGTTGACATCTCCTGCGCAACTGTTCCGATGCCTTGCAGAATGTCGTGGAGCGGCGATACCGCCTTGTCCATGATGTCGGGAAGTCGCTTATGGCGCAGATTGATACAAATGCTCGAATACCCGGCGAGTGAATGAAGGAGAGCCGCTCCATTAACCCGCAGCACGGCAACAGCAAAACGGCATGAAGATCGGCGTGCTCTTTTTGATGAGGTTATCCGACCGAACGGCATGAGCTGGAGCCAGTTGGCGATCAAGCGTGAGCTGGTATCGATCTTAAAACCATAAGGAAATGGCTGAAAGACAATCAGCCAGGGACATGGGAGCGCACGGTCTTCACGGAGAATCCGGCCGATGCCCATGCAGGTTACCTCCGTAAGCGGTGGCTTGAAGGCTGCCACAACGCGACGCGGCTCCACAGGGAGGTGCCCGATCGCGCGTATCATGAGAGCGCAAAGACCTTTCGCCAGCGGGCGAAGGTACGGGCCAATGCGTCTGGACGCTGCTCAAGCGGGCGCCAAAGACATTCAGATCGGTGTTCGAAAACTTAACAACTTTGAACCAGCAAAGCTGTTCAAAATCAGCCCTTGGAGGGAAGGGGCGGATGACCGGCCGTAATCTTCGTTCGTTCAGATCCTGGTAGATTTAACTCAAACTCCATTTTCTCAACAAATGCTGGCGTGAGGAGAACATCTCCATATTCGCTGATGTGATCAGCATCGAAAAATAGAGGTTTTCCATCTCTAAACGCGGAACATTTTTCGTCTGGGCAAAGAATCGGAAATGGATCCCATACGGAAACGCCTGGAATTGTTGATAAAATTTTCCGAAAGCCATCTAAGGTAGGTTTTCTTAGCCGCTCTAACAAGCTTCGTTCAATTTCGAAGCCATCCACACAGGAAGGATTAGCGCGATTGAACCAATCTCCGCATCGGAATGGGGGCGTTCTGAACAATGGCTTTGGGGCTTCAAAAACTATCTTGACCCCTTTGTCTGCTAATGGCTTGAGCTTTTGAATGGCCGCCTCGATGGCATGTTCGCGCTTTTTTTCGCTTCCCTCACCTTCGACATAGGTCAATGCCGCTGCATCGGTAAACTTTGCAAATTGTTCGGCGAGACGCGGCAATCTGAGGGAGGCTAGGAATACGACGTCTCCCGCCTTCGCGCTGGCCATCAAAGTATCTAGGCTGGATTGAAGTGCGCTTTGGCATCCGGGATCGTCATCGCGATTCCATTGCAGCGAAATGAATGGGCAACCAGCCGTGCTTAGGATCACGGATTCCACACCAGTTGTCAGGGTGAAACGCTTCAACAATGGAATATAAGCCCCTGTGTGGCTGTCTCCGAGCGCAAATACCCGTTCCTCCACCGTCGGCGTTGGACACGAAGTACGTTTGTAACTAATGCCAGAGCCGGTAGCAGACGCGTCAATTGTACAGCCGGAGATATCTGGGTATCGGTCGACATCGGGATCCGGAATCCAGTCCCGGCGATTTTTGGCAACGACGCTTTGCGAGATAATCTGCTTGTCAGCCTGCATCCATCGATATGCGCTCCAACTGCCCGCAATGACCATCATACCAAGGCAGACCACGACAAAACGAGGAATGACGTGCACTACCTTTGCCTGTCTGATCGGCTTCTCGACAAACAAATATGAGACCACCGCAAGGGCAAATGCTAGCGCCGTCGCAGCTATCATTTGCCCGCTCGTTTCGAGGCCGACGGTCCACCGCGCAATCACAAAAACTGGCCAATGCCATAGATACAATGAATAGGAAATCCAACCTATAGATCTGATTGGGCGTGCCTCCAGAATTGCCAAATGGGGCACCCTGGAAAGATTTGCAAACTGTAGGGTACCGATTAAGACGGCGGTCGCAAAAACCACCAACACATTGCTGAGCCACTGCAAATCAGGTGAAAAGCGATAGAATAATGCCCCGGTCAATATAAAAAGCGCGATCGAGCCTGTGACGTTTACGATATGGGCAGCTTTCCCTTTTGCGAAAGAGTGGTGCGTTTTCATGAAATGCGTTAGCTGAAACGTGCCAACACCGACACCGAGCGCCCAAAAGCGCGAATATATCATATAGAATGCCTGCAGCGGGTGAGCATGATAAAGATAAATCCATCCTGCTAGGGAAGCAGACGCAAGGAAAAGATATGCCGCAATGGAGCCGATGCGATATTTGCCCCCTGCCAGCCAAGGAAAAAATAGAACCGGAAAGAGGACATAAAATTGCTCCTCCACACCGAGCGACCAAGTATGTGTAAATGGATTAAATTCTGTAACGGGCGAAAAATAATCCGTCCCCTTTGCGAGAAATATATTGCTTGCTCCGAGGAAAGCGTAAAGGCCAGTAGTGTCTATGGAGCTACTTAGCCAAGCCTCTGGAATTAAAAGAAAAGAAACATATCCGGTGATGATAAGACATACCATCAATGCTGGGACAATTCGCAAAAATCGTCGCGCATAGAAATCAAAAACGAAAACTAAAAAGCTTGACGTTCTTCGCTGCGCGACCGAGTAGCTGACGATAAATCCAGATATGACAAAAAAGATATCGACTCCGAGAAATCCGTTCGGAACGATAGTTTGTCGCAAATGATAAAAAACGACAGACAAAACCGCAATAGCCCGCAGGCTGCGGATTCCGACGTGAAGCCGGCCGGCATTCCGATCAAAGACCGGCCACCATTCCGATTTGAAGCCGGCCACCGTTCCAATCAAAGACCGGCCAGTTTTCGGCACTGAAGATTACCTCCTGGGTCAGCAACTTTTGGCATCGATACCTCGTGATGAACGAGGGGATTTTGATGCCGGCAAAGAGAAGGCTGACCATGAGACATTTGCGACAAATGCTGCGGCTTGCGGCAAGCGGAACCAGCTCGCGTGAGATTGCCGTCGTATTGGGAATTGCGCGTAGCACGGTGCAGGATAATCTGCAGCGCGCGGCAGCGGTTGGGTTAAACTGGCCCTTGCCTTTGGATCTCACCGACGATGCGCTCGAGAGCAAACTGTTCACTCGTAATGGCATCAAACACGGCACGAGACGACGGGTCGAGCCCAATTGGGCCGATCTTGCCATCGAGCTCAAGAAGCCGGGCGTTACCATGCTCATCCTGTGGGAGGAGTATCGTGGGTCGCACCCCGACGGTTACGGCTATAGCCGCTTTTGTGAACTCCTGCGTGGGTTTCAACAGCGGCTTTCACCGACGATGCGCCAGGAGCATGCTGCTGGCGACAAGGTGTTCGTCGACTATTCCGGCAAGAAGATCCCGATCGTTGATCGCAAGACCGGAGAGATCCGCGAGGCAGAGATCTTTGTGGCGGTGCTCGGTGCATCGAGCTTCACCTATGCTGAGGCGACCTGGACGCAAACGCTCCCTGACTGGATCGGCTCGCATGTCCGGATGTTTCATTTTTTTGGAGGCGTTCCCCGGCTGATCGTTCCCGACAATCTGAAGTCGGGCGTCAACCACGCCAGCTTCTACGATCCCGAGATCAACCGCAGTTACGGCATGATGGCCTCCCACTATGGCGTCGGAGTTCTCCCGGCACGGCCGAAGAAACCGCGGGACAAATCGAAAGTTGAGAACGGAGTCCGTTTTGCTCAGACCTGCATCCTGGGGCGGTTGCGCAAGCTGACTTTCTTCTCGCTGGCTGAGGCCAATGCCGCTATTGGCCAGGCACTCGATCGCATCAACGATCACCTCATGCGTCGATTGGGTGTTACCCGGCGGCAAGTATTTGAAAGTGTCGAACGTGCTGCGCTCGCCAGTCTTCCGGGTGAAGACTACGAATTCGCCGAATGGCGTCTGGTCCGTGTCTCGACCGATTATCACGTCGAGTTCAAAAGCTTCTTTTATTCCGTCCCCCATGCCCTCATTCGCCAGCAGGTCGACCTGAGGGCAACGGCACGCACCATCGAGATCTTCCACCGCGGCAAGCGCATCGCCGTGCATCAGCGTCGGTATGGTGGTCCTCGCCATGGAACCGACCCAGATCACATGCCCAGTTCCCACCGGCGATACGCTGAGTGGACACCAGATCGCTTTCGGCGCTGGGCCGCATCCATCGGGCCACAGACAGAGGGCCTGGTGATCGCAATTCTTGCTAGCCGTCCGCACCCCGAACAGGGCTTTCGAACATGCCTGGGTGTGCTTCGCCTGTTTCGCGACATCGAACGCAATCGGGCCGAAGCCGTATCAGCACGCGCCGTCGAGATCGGTGGCCTGAACTGCAAGAGCATCGCCTCGCTGCTGGCCAACCACAAGGCGGCGCGCCATTCCACCGAACCAACCGCCATTGTCGACCATGCCAATCTGCGTGGCCCTGATTACTTTCATTGAGGAGACATACCAATGCTGACCAATCCCACCATCAACATGCTGCGTGAACTCGGCCTCAATGGCATGGCCACAGCCTTCCAGGAGCTCGACGCACAATCCGAAGCGCGCGGCCTCGAGCATGGAGAATGGCTTGCCATCCTACTCGAACGAGAGGCCACCATGCGCCGCCAGAAGCGCTTCGAAGCCCGCGCCAGGGCTGCCAAACTTCGCCACGATGCGCAGATCGAGAATGCCGACTTTCGTGCCGCACGCGGTCTCGACCGCAATCTGTTCATGACGCTTGCTGGCTGCGATTGGATCCGCAGGCACCACAGCCTTCTCGTCACAGGGCCGGCCGGCGTCGGCAAGAGCTGGCTTGCCTGTGCACTCGGCCATAAAGCATGCCGCGAAGATTTCTCCGTCGCCTACCACCGGGTTCCTCGGCTATTCGCAACACTTGCCCTTGCACGAGGCGATGGGCGATATGGCCGGATCCTCAAATCGCTGGCCAAGACCGATCTGCTTATCCTTGATGATTGGGGACCGGAAAAGCTCAACGATGATCAGCGGCGCGATCTCCTCGAGATCATCGAAGACCGCTACGAGCGCCGATCGACGATCGTCACCAGTCAGGTGCCCCTGGATCGCTGGTGGGAAATAATAGCAAACCCCACGCTCGCCGATGCCATCCTGGATCGCCTCGTTCACAATGCCTATCGCATCGATCTCACCGGTGAAAGCATGCGAAAACAGCGCTCGTCGATAGCGCCTGAAAAACCGCACGCTTGACCTGAAACAAAACCCGATCCAAACATCCAACAGACCCAGGATCAGTCCGACAAATGGCCGCCTTCAAATCGGAACCCCGGCCGGAATGAAATCGGAATGACTGGCCGGCTTCAAATCGGAATCGATGGCCGGCTTCATCGGAATACGCACGCAGGCCATCCAGAAAGCGAAGATACTGCATTCAGACACATGCCCCAACATAGTGTTTCTGAATGTTGCTGTAGCTTAGCGAATTACTGAATGGAATAAGAAAATACCGCAATGCGGCCACTTTTCCGGCCTCACCTCTGTGAAGAATGTCGCATCAAGCGCAATTTAAAAGGTGAAAAGCGATGGATCCTTCTGAATCGGAATCATATCGCCACGAGACGTGGACGTCTCAGATTGCGAGTTTGGTGGTAAGCACGTAGGCAACCCCAAGTACCATTTCGCGAGCTGATCGGGAATCTTGTGCATAATCATGCAAGGAATCCTATGAGCGAAAGTGTAATTCAGCGTAAGCGGTTAGCTGATGGCGTCAGGCCTGAAGTTCCATGGCATAAGCGCCTCGAGCTCGGATACTGGCCAGCCTTGAGCGATGCGGGTCAATGTCTGGGAGAGCCAGTCGAGCGGATCGACGCCATTTATTTTGGCTGTCTGCAAGAGGGTGGCGACCGTCGCCCAGGTGCGTCCACCACCCTCGCTGCCGGCGAATAGACTGTTCTTTCTCGTAATTGTTTGGGGCCTGATCGCGCGCTCGACGACATTGGAGTCGATTTCGATCCGGCCGTCCGTCAGGAAGCGCTCCAGTGCTTCGCGCCGGGTGAGCGCGTAGCGGATTGCTTCGGCGGTCTTGGACTTGCCAGAGACCTTGCCCAGTTCCTTCTCCCAAAGATCAAAGAGGCCGGAGACGATGGTTGCAGATTTTTCCCGACGCAGCACGGAACGGCTGTCGGCATCTCGACCGCGGACATCATCCTCGATGCGCCACAGCTCGGTCATCGCGATGATCGTGTGCGTTGCAGCCTTCGAGACTCCGCTGATGTGAAGGTCGTAAAACTTGCGGCGTAGGTGCGCCCAGCACCCTGCGAGTTGGATCGTTTCATTGCTGCCGGCTTTGGCACGCGTCTTGGCGAGATTGGTATAGGCCGAGTAGCCGTCGACCTGCAGAATACCGCTGTATCCGGCGAGATGACGTGCCACGCAATCAGCGCCCCTGCTGTCCTCAAAACGATAGGCCACCATTGGCGGACTGGTTCCGCCATAGGGGCGATCATCGCGAGCATAAGCCCAAAGCCAGGCCTTCGTCGTTTTCCCCGAACCGGGCGCAAGAGTGGGTAAGGTGGTTTCGTCGGCGAAGATCCTTTCGCCCTCCTTGACGCGCTCGAGGATGTAATCGGCGCATATCTGCAGCTCGAAGCCCAGATGCCCCATCCACTGGGCCATCAACGATCGGCTGATCTCGACACCGTCGCGTAGATAGATTGCCTCCTGCCGGTAAAGCGGAAGGCCGTCGGCGTATTTGGAGACGGCGATATAGGCGAGCAGCCGCTCCGTCGGCAGGCCGCTTTCGATGATGTGTGCCGGTGCCAACGCCTGGAGCACGCCATCGTTGCCCCGGAAGGCATATTTGGGGCGACGCGTCACGATGACCCTGAACTTCGGTGGCACGACATCCAGTCGTTCGGAGCGATCCTCACCGATCAGGACCTTTTCCAGCCCCTCGCAGCCGGCAGGGATCTCCGGCTCGATCACTTCCTCTATGCGTTCGAGATGAGCGGCAAAACTCTTGCGCGGACGTGGTGCTCGTTTCGGCTTTTCCTTGGCCGCGCGATCGAGCTCGCTCTGGATCGCCGAAAGGCCGGTCTCAACTTCCTCGAAAGCAAAGGAGACCTGCTCGTCGTTGATGCCAAGGCGCAGCCGCTCGGAACGGGTGCCATGTTGGGTGCGCTGCAGAACCTTCAAGATCGATGTGAGGTTGGCAATCCGCTCGTTGGCGCTCTTCTCCATCGCCTCCAGCCGGGCGATCTCAGCTTCAGCGGCCTTCAGTCGGGCTTCTTTCGCAGCCTGCTCGCGCGCCATCGCGAGGACCATCGCTTTCAGCGCGTCAATGTCGTCCGGCAAGTCGTGAGGGGGCAAATCCATGGGAATGAGTAGAGCACAAAAACCGCCGTTTTCCCAACCATTACAGCGGCATGATTCATCTTGCCGCAGGCCCTGTCAGCCCGTCAACAAGGGCCGCCGGACCTTGGCCGGGCGGATCTTTTTCCAATCCATTCCGGCTAGCAACGCCATCAGCTGAGAATGGTCCAGACGTATCCGTGCCGCCGATATGCCCGGCCAGCAGAAGCCTTGATCTTCCAGGGTTTTCGAATAGAGGCAGACACCACTGCCATCCCACCAGACAATACGAATACGATCGGCCCGTTTCGACCGGAAGACGTAAAGCGCGCCATTGAAGGGATCGAGGCCGCCATCCCGCACCAGCGCCATCAAAGAGACGGCCCCCTTGCGGAAGTCGACCGGCTGGCACGACACATAAACCACCACACCGGAGGCGATCATGCCTTGCGAGCCGCCCGTAAAACCCTCACCAGATGATCAGGGTCGAACTCGCCGCCAACGCGCACCACCATATCCGCAATGACAATATCTACCGAGCCGCTTCTCATCGTATCAACGCGCGCGAACTTGATCTCCTTGCCCATTCCCTCCGTCAGGGGCGCAACAACTCCCGATGCCAGTGCCTTGCGACGCCACCCATAAAGCTGCGAGGGATCCAAGCCTTCAGACCGGGCAATCGCCGAGACATTGGCTCCAGGCTGCAACGTCGCGGCCACGATCCGCGCCTTCTCATCATCCGACCAGTCACGCGGCTTGCGTCGTCTTCGGACGGGCTCTGCCGTCAAAACCTCAAAGGTTCGAGGGTGATTCACACTGTCGCTCATGGAATTCTCCGCATGACTCATGCAGAAAATCGCCGATCAGCAGTCCGAAAGATACGTGGGGTGGCCTACGCGCTTACAATTCAGCCACGAAAATTCGAGGTTTTTGACGAAGGCGCCGGTGCGGACGCGACGCAAGCCGCGCAGTGGCCGGACGAGTAGAAGGAGTGATTGATCGCCGAAACGTTGTTGCCTGAGGCCAATGTGTCGACAATCGCACGTGTCGATGGGCTCGATCCCTCGCAGCCTTACGCGACGTGTAAAAGTCGATCGATTTTGGCACGACCGTACATCCGGCTGCTAACCAATATCGGACATGTATACCGACCTCAGCCTGCCAACTCGCGATAGAGGCGATAATATTGTGAACACATCTTCTCTGCCGTAAAACATGCAAGATAGCGATCACGCGCCGCGGCGCCCAGTACGGCAGTCTGCTGCTCGTTGTCCCAGATAGCCTTCATAGCGCCCGACAGAGCGTCGACATCGTTGGGCGGCACTACGAATCCGGTTACTCTGTCCAAGTTGACATAACTTGTCCCCGTGCCGATTTCACACGAAATCATCGGCTTGCCAAACATTGCCGCCTCCACAAGGGAAAGTCCAAAGGCCTCAGAGCGAAGATGCGAGGGAAACACGAACCCCGCACAAAGCTCGAGCAAAGCGATCTTATCGTTGTCAGACAAGGACCCGAGAAAATGGATATTGTGTAGGTTTTGCCCGGCTGCCTGCTTCAGTTCAACCTCCATCGGCCCACTGCCGACGATCACGATATCGAGGCCATTGTATTTTGCAGCCTCCAGCAAGATATGAACTCCCTTGTAATATCGCAGGACACCGACGAATAAGAGGAAGCGATCGGGAAGCCTGCCGCGCCAGCGGGCTAGCGACGCTTCGTCTGCCTTTGGATAGTCCGCTTCATCCAGACCTAACGAGATCACCCTCGTTTTAGATTTGAACCTTTCCAGGACATCGCTCGACATCGCGTAATTCGGAGACGTCGCAACAATCCGGTCGACGTCTTTCAGAAAGCGAAACATCAAAGGCTTATAGAATTGCAGCAGAAACTTTTGCTTCACGATGTCGGAATGATAGGTCACGACGGTCGGCTTGCTGGGAGGAGCGATAAAATGGATGATATCCATCAGTGGCCATGGAAAGTGATAGTGGACAATGTCCGCCTGCCTACTCAATTCCCGAAATCGGCCGAATACCTCACGTGAAAACCCGGTGGATGCGAATTCGAAATCGAGCTTAGCCTTCAGCGCCATATGCCCATCGAATTCGACGCTGTGTTCCAACGGCGTTTTGCTGAGCGAGAGGACATCTGATTCTACGCCGTATTTGGCGGTACCCTTGGCGATCGCGTAAATGGTCCGTTCAACCCCACCGAATGTGTCGGGCCAATATGTTTTGAAAAAATGTAAAACGCGCATTCCACTCCTGTATCTAAAAGAGATTGATACGTCACCTTGAGCATCGTTCTTTCGGAGAAAATATCAGAAGCCTCAAAATCTCCAGAGCAATTGCCCGCATATCCCATCTACACCCACGTCGGCGGCGCGGCCGCCGACCAATTCCGAACTGATGTGCTTAAGGAACTCGGATAGCAATATGCAAAAACGGGCGCCTGTAGTGCACCCCGTTTTTGAGACAGAAAAGCGGCAACAGTTCTCCATTAGGAGGACTGATGAGGACGGACGATCTTGGACGACGGTTCAGTCGCGAAATTAAGTTGGCGGGGGTTCAGCGAATGGCTGCCGGCACCAATGTCAGCAAGCTTTCACGCGAGTTGGGGATTTTCCGCAAAGGGCTTTATCAGTGGCAAAAGCAGTTCCGCACGGCGGAGCGTCGGCGCTGCAAGACGCCGGGCGTCCGCGGGGTGCTTCCCGTGCTTGCTGCCTCGACGACACAGGCTGGGCGGGCATTCATGCACATCGCTGGTGTCCTGCAGCATAGGTACGGCCGCATCCGGCGCAAACTCGGACATCACATCGCTCTCTGGGCTCACCACGGCTCTTTCTGTTGCACAGGGTGGTACGGGGGCCGCAACTGCGTCTGCGGCAAGAACAAGTCTCGGTCTGACTTCCGCTGCTACGATGACGGTCACGACCAGCGGCACCTTTACGTCTGCTCTCAACTTCGGCGGCGCAAGCACAGGCATCACTTATAACACCCAGACAGGGACCTATGTCCGTGTCGGCCCGCTTGTCTTTGTGCAGATCCGATTGATCTTGACATCGAAAGGAACCGCGACGGGGAGCGCCACCATCACGGGCTACCCTTCACGTTCGCTACCGATGCCCAGGCAATCAATATTGCAACCGCATCGAATACGCCCAGCTACGTCCCAGCCTTCGGCTCCGGTTCCAGTGGCTCGACCACCCTTAATCTTTCCTTCTCGATAACGACAGGCACCGCCGCGCTATCGGACGTCAACTTCACCAACACGTCGGTAATCATTCTGAGCGGCGTCTCTAACATGGGTAGCCTTATCTGACGGTGAGGCTTGCCGCTGACGTGAGAGATTTGATCGAAGCCAGAGTTTCACAGGGGCCTCAAAGCCCCTGTGAATAAAATATGCAGACGGAATCAAGATGGCAAAGAACGCCACCATTATAAGTGGTGAGAGGAATATTGTCCTCTCATACCCAAGCCAGTCGCATACCATCGCAAAGACGAGTTGAAGGGGAAAATGCAAAAGATAGACGGAGTAGCTTATGTCTCCAAGGAATGCCCCAGCTTTCAGGAAGTTGGGTTTTGCGATCCCGATGGCGCCGAACATACCGACCGTTATGGGGAAAATGGCATATCTTGAGTAATCCGTGATTCCATATTTCACGACGTACGCCCATGCCACGATCCCCACTACGGTCCAAGCTGCGGCGATGATCCCGGCGCCGATGCGAGGCAACGCGTAGGAAATGCTGAGGTAAACGAACCCACCAATAAAGAATTGGCGCAACCCGATCGAGATTTTACTGAACTGGTCTGGCAGAGCGAAGCCAATGGCAATCAATGCCGCGAAAACGACCAAGCGCCACCTGCGCAAGAGGCAGCCCAAAGCAAAAGCGATGTAAAGGAAAACCTCGACGGAAACTGACCATATCGGCGCGTTGAAAGACCAACCCTTTTCAAAGCCCCAGGCGGGAAGGAGGAAAACGTTCAAAACGGCATGGTAAAAGTCGTTGATCTGAAAGACGAAATAGGTCGCATGCGATCTTGTGTAGAGAAGCTGCAGAAGAGCCACCATGACGAATGTGACTATATGCAGCGGGTAGAGGCGGCTGAACCTATCCAGAGCAAACGTTGATAACGAGATTTGCCGACTGGCTATCTTTTCAGCAAAGAGCCAAGCGAACAAAAATCCTGACATGGCAAAGAAGAAATCTACCGCGAGCCAGCCATTTTTGTAGAGAAAGAACACATACGGATAGAACGGTTGGGCGTCCCACGGAACGTGGGAGGCATCATTGCCAACAAAGAAAAAATGCTGCCAATGCCAAAATATGACAATGATCGCCGCCACACCGCGAAGAGCATCAAGTCCGTATAGTCTCTGTGGCATGTCGTTCTTCTCGGCTGGTTGCTCTAGCAAAGCTACATCGGCTTTCCGTCTTTCGTAGCTGTCGTAGTGCCGATCGGCAATAGTTCAACTGCAATCTTCCAGAGCCGTGTTTGCGGCCCTTTTTTCTCGGATCTTATATGAAACATAACGCCGAAGTCGAAGCTGAGGGCCGCAGCATCGCAGTGATACGCTGCCATAATTTCATTTCGCTAGTCGCCAGTCCGAAATTTATGAATCCTGCCGCTTCCTCGAACGGCAGGATTTTTCATGACCGACGATCCGGACAAGCCTAAACTCTCCGTTGTTTCCCAGCGGTCGCAGAAGCAGATTGATACCGAGCATGCACAGGATCGCTTCGATCGAGCGGTCATTGAAATGGCCGCCAATGTCATAAGGATCGTCCGTGGGGCTGGCAAACCTCATGAATTTATCAAGCAGTGTGCCGACATTGTGAACCTTGCTGTGGATTTCGATGATGTTGCCGGGCGCTTTCCGTCTGACCACTCGATTAGTGGCGCCCTGGATACTTCCTCAGACCCCATTGATTATGACGATGAATATTGGGCCTTTCGCCAGATTGCCCATCGTCAGATGATTAGAGGAGCGCTTCAGGTCGCTTCTTGTAGGCTTGTCGGCCAAGGTCTTCAGGAAAGGAGCGGCAAAAATGAAATGGAGGACGCGTTCGAGACAATGATTCGAGCCGTCGACGATCTGAGAAAACGTCGCGAAGCTGAGAAGAAGGTAGCCAGGATGAAGGCTCTTCCTAGAAAGAAAGTCACCAAAAAGAAGCGGACGAAAAAAGAGTTGATGTTGTAACTGGCTGAATTAATGACATGGGTACAAGCATGGAACTACCGAATTAAATCTGAAATTATGCAATAAAATTAACGGTAATTGGCGGGAGAGGTGGATGGCCAAGCCTATCGCGACATAGACGATGCAAGGACAAGGATCGGCGAATTCATCGAGGCAGTCTACAACAGGCAGCGCCTGCACTCTGCCGTCGACTATCTCTCGCCGGAGGCATACGAAACCAGTCTCAGGCAACGACGGCACAAGACACCAAACGCAATTCGAAGCAGGCAGAACTGTTACTGATTGTTGTCTCACCGAAGGGGTGCAGTCCACGCCCTTGTAACCATTAGCAGAAACCCCTTGCTCTGCCGGCACCAATGAATTAATCGCCCGCATTATTTTCGGTCGCGTGGTTGCCGACCGGCTGTTGAAGAGGAAAATTCATTGAAGTCCGGAAGTCTTTATAAGGTAGGCGACAACGATCAACGCCCTTGGGGCACATGGCATGTGCTCGATATCGGTGATAGCCACGTCGTCAAACGCATTGTTGTGAATCCGGGAGAGCGACTATCGCTGCAGTATCACAATCACCGTTCCGAGCGTTGGACCGCCGTTTCGGGGCACGGTATCGCTGAAATTGACGGAACGGAACACGCTCTACAGCTCGGGCATACAGTCGATATTCCGCTCAAGGCGACACACCGTGTTTCGTGCACCGGAGATAAGCCTTTGGTTTTTATCGAAATTCAATACGGCGAGCTGCTCGACGAGAACGATATCATTAGGCTGAGTGACGACTACAATCGGGTCTGATATCGAAGCCGACATCAATCGAATAGCTCGGCATCCGCCAACAAGGGTTGCCGCTGATCCTTGGGGGAGAGCGTGAGCGCCTCCGTCACCTGCCAGTCGATGGCGATCTGCGGATCGTCCCAGCGGATGCCGCGATCGCTCCCCGGCGCGTAATAGTTGGTGGTCTTGTATAGAAACTCGACATGATCGCTTAGCGTCAGAAAACCATGAGCAAAGCCTTCCGGGATCCAGAGCTGGCGCTTGTTTTCCGCAGTCAGAAGAACGCCGACCCATTGTCCGAATGTGGGTGAGGATTTCCGGATGTCGACGGCAACGTCATAGACTTCGCCAACTACCACCCGCACCAGCTTCGCCTGGGCATGCGGCGGCAACTGGTAGTGTAGCCCGCGCAGAACGCCTATCCCCGATCGGCTGTGATTGTCTTGCACGAAATCGGCGCTACGCCCGATCGCCGCTTCGAATTTCACCTTACTGAAGCTCTCGAAGAAGAAGCCGCGGTCGTCGGCAAATACCGTCGGCTCGATGATCTTGACGTCCGGAATAGCGGTATCGATGGCTTTCATTGGTGTTCTTGCTCAACGCGTTTTTAGGGATGGGCTGCGGGCACTCCGCAGCAACTTAGAATATCTGCTCGCGCAAGATCCCAAGAAGATATTGCCCATAAGCATTCTTCTTCAGCGGATGCGCCAATGCCTCGACCTCGGAGGCACTGATCCAGCCGCTGCGATAAGCGATCTCCTCAGGGCATGCAACCTTCAGGCCCTGCCGATTTTCAATGGTCGCAATGTAATGACTGGCCTCCAGCATGGACTCGTGCGTGCCTGTGTCGAGCCAGGCATAGCCCCGGCCCATCGTCTGCACGTCCAGTTGTCCGGCCTGCAAATAATGCGTGTTGACGTCAGTGATCTCCAACTCGCCGCGTGGCGACGGACGGATGGACTTCGCGACCTCGACGACGCTCTCGTCATAGAAATAAAGGCCGGTAACCGCATAATTGCTCTTCGGCGCCTTCGGCTTCTCCTCCAGGCTGATGGCGCGGCCGCTTGCGTCAAACTCGACCACGCCATAGCGGTGCGGATCCTGCACGTGATAGGCAAAGACGGTCGCACCCACGTCCTTGGTGCTCGCCTCGTGCAGCAATCGGGTAAAATCATGCCCGTAGAAAATATTGTCTCCAAGAATCAGGGCAGAGGGCGCGCCATCCAGGAACGTCTTGCCGATCAGGAAGGCCTGGGCCAGACCGTCCGGACTGGGCTGAACCGCATAGCTAAGCTTGATGCCCCATTGGCTGCCATCGCCAAGCAGCTGCTCGAAGCGGGGCGTATCCTGCGGCGTCGAGATGATCAGGATCTCGCGCATACCCGCCAGCATCAGCGTCGTCAGCGGATAGTAGATCATCGGCTTATCGTAGATCGGCAGAAGCTGCTTGCTGACTGCGAGCGTCAATGGATATAGGCGCGTGCCCGATCCGCCGGCGAGTATGATCCCTTTGCGTGCTTTCATCATGATCCAGCGTCTCGTCTTCAGTCCATCTGTCTATGTCTTACCGGTCGCCGAAAATGGTTTGGACCGTCCTCGAAGCGGCGGCCTTCAACTTTCCGCAACGCGCAATCGGGCTAAAACATCATCAACGCCTTCTTGCCATTGCGGTAACACGACACCGAAGCAATCCGTCAGCTTGGCGCAGCTCAATCTGGAGTTCTGCGGCCGTTTTGCCGGCGCCGGATAGTCGGTTGTTGGAATGGGGGTCAGCGCGTCCAACGTGAGCGTGAGATTGAAGCCGCGCGCCGCCGCTTCACGGACGATATGCGCGGCATAGCCATGCCATGACGTACTGCCTTGTGCGGCGAGATGATAGGTTCCCGAGAGATCGCTGGCGGTCTGCGAAGCCGTTATGCGCTCGATCACCGTGCGTGTGACATCCGCGATCAGGGACGCCGACGTCGGTGCGCCCACCTGGTCGGCAACAATGTTCAATGCGCTTCTTTCGCCGGCCAGCCGAAGAATGGTCTTCAGGAAATTGCTTCCATGGTGACCATAGACCCAGCTGGTGCGCAAAATGGCATGCCGTACGCCGGAGGCGCGCACCGCCTCCTCGCCCAGCCATTTGCTTTCGCCATAGACGGACTGCGGATTGACGGCATCGCCTTCGACATAGGGATCAGTCTTCGTGCCGTCGAAGACATAGTCCGTCGAATAATGGATCAACAAGGCGCCATTGTCCGCCGCCCAGCGCGCCAATACCCCCGGAGCAGTGGCATTGACCGCCATCGCCAGCTCTCTATCGCTCTCAGCCCGGTCCACTGCTGTATAGGCGCCGGGATTGACGATGATATGTGGCTTGTGCTCACGAAGAGCCGCCAGGACGCTTGCTTCGTCGGCGAGATCCATCTCGGCACGGTTTAGTGCCGTTACGCCACTTAGCGACCCAAGTGAACGCTGCAGTTCGAAACCGACTTGTCCATTGGCGCCAGTGACTAGAATGGCACTCACAGATCAACCTCGTACTGCTTGCCAACCCATTCTCGATAGGCGCCGCTGGTAACGTTGCGAACCCAGTCCTGGTTTTGCAAATACCATTCGATCGTCTTGCGAATGCCGGTCTCGAATGTCTCTTCAGGCTTCCAGCCGAGTTCGCGCTCGAGCTTGCGGGCATCGATCGCATAGCGACGATCGTGACCGGGCCGATCCCTAACAAAGGTGATCTGATCGCTGTAGCGGCCGCCATCGGCCTTTGGTCTGAGCTCGTCAAGGATGAAGCAGATCGCTTGCACGACATCGAGATTGGGCTTTTCGTTCCAACCACCGACATTATAGGTTTCGCCGACCGTGCCGGCTTCCAGCACACGGCGAACGGCGCTACAATGATCGCGGACATAGAGCCAGTCGCGGACTTGCTGGCCATCGCCATAGATCGGCAGGCTCTTTCCCGAAAGTGCGTTCAGGATCACCAGTGGGATCAGTTTTTCCGGAAAATGGTAAGGCCCGTAATTGTTGCTGCAGTTCGTCGTCAACACAGGCAGACCATAGGTATGGTGCCAAGCACGCACCAGATGGTCCGAGGCCGCCTTGCTGGCGGAATAGGGGCTGTTCGGCTCATAGCGGTTGAGTTCGTTGAACGGCGCAGCATCCTTCGCTAGCGTGCCGTAGACCTCGTCCGTCGAGACATGAAGGAAGCGGAAGCCTTGCTTCTCATCTTCCGGCAAGCCATCCCAATAGGCTCGTACCGCTTCCAGCAGGTTGAAAGTGCCGACGATATTCGTCTGAATGAAATCGCCTGGGCCGTGAATGGAGCGATCGACATGGCTCTCGGCGGCAAAATTGATCACCGCCCGCGGCTTGTGCATCGACAGCAAATCGCTCACCAGCTCGCAATCGCCAATGTCGCCATGCACGAACACATGCCGATCATCACCTTTTAATCCCTTAAGCGTATCCAGATTGCCGGCATAGGTCAGCTTGTCGAGGTTAACAACCGTCTCATTGTGACCCTCAAGCCAATCGAGAACAAAGTTTCCGCCAATAAAGCCGGCGCCACCCGAAACCAATATCGTCATCTAAAGCCTATTCCATTTTAGGCAAACAGCTAAATTGTTGACACAAATCCAAGACAAATCAAATCTGATGACAAGGAGTAGTTTCTCCTTCGAAAAGATTTCAATCACAGGAAGAGGGATAGCCGCCTCGAGCACCGGAGGCAAACCAAAAATGCTTATTCAAATCAGGAAACTTTAGATTGGCTGGGAAACCTGGATTCGAACCAAGATTAACGGAGTCAGAGTCCGCTGTTCTACCATTGAACTATTTCCCAACAGCCGCCGGGCCGAAAAGTGCCCCTGCGGGGAAAGCAGGGCCTCTATAATCGAATTTGCCGCGGATGCAAACACTTTAACGCAAGGAAATGCGATTTTTTGAAAGTCGCTTTCGCTTAGACATAATAGGTCAGGAACCCGCCCGCTGCCACAAGGTTTTCCGCGCGATACTGCATCATTGGCCGAAACGCATGCCCCAGAAGCGATTTCGCCGGTTTCGAAATCAGGCGTTCGATCGCGTCACCAGCGCAACAGGCGCTTGCCGAGAAGATATCCAACAGCGGTCACCATCGCGATCGCGATCGGGTACCAGAGCAGGACGAAAAGTGGGCTGTCATCCGTGCAGTTGGAAGCATAGAAAGTCGCGGCGATGCCGCTGGCGGCAAGGCCGGCGACGGCGCCGGCCCCGCCCGGCTTTTCCGGCGCCCCTTGGCGCAGGGCGAACAGGAAGCAGGCAAGCGGGCCGATCGACAGCAGCGGGATGAGGGTCAGGCAGAAGCGGGCATTGTGGCCAATCATCCGCGCACTCCAGCTGTCGGCCGGCATGACGGCCATTTCGACGGCCGCGGCGGCAAGGAGCAGGACAGGCGCCAAGAGCAGCGTCCAGCCCCACAGGCGCAGCGAAGCGCCCGGCCGCCCGATGCGGAAGACGACGGCGCAGGCTGTTGCGGCAAGCGCGATGGTCACGACGAACTTGAACAGAAAACGAACGGTCTCCATCGCTGTATCGATATCGGCCCGAAAACCGATCATGGCGAAGAAGATGCCACCGCTGATCAGGATGCCCGCGACGACCGCCAGGGTCAGAACCTTACCAATCCGCATCCGGACCGGCGCGTCCTGCGCCAGAAGATTGATGAGGTCATCGGTTTTCACTGGTCTCACTCCGATACAAAGCCGCAAGCATCTTCAACGCGCGGTGCAGCGCGACGCGCACCGCCCCTTCCGTCATCTTCAGCCGGTCCGCCGTTTCCCGGACGCTGCTTCCCTCGACAGAAATCGAGCGCACGATCGTCTTCTGCGGATCTTTCAGCCGCTCCAACATACGATCGACATCAAACCGGTCCGAGGCATCGGTATGCTCTTCCGCCTCCAGGAAATCGATCACATCATCGATCGGTACGCTCATATGCCGCCCGCGCCGTCTCAGGCTGTCGATCAACTTGTTGCGCACGATCGTCGACAGCCAGGGTCCGATCGGGCGGGATGAATCCCATGTGCCGCGCTTCAGATGGATGGCGAGCAGCACTTCCTGTACCACATCCTCGGCCTCGCTTACCGGCGCACTCAGCTGATCGCAGCGCCGGCGCGCCATGGCGCGCAGATGCGGCGCGACCGCGGTGAGGAAACGGTGATAGGCCTGCGCATCGCCGCCGATCGCCGCGCGCATCCAAACTGCCCATTCCTCTTCGCGCGCCGAATGATTCATCCGACATCTCCTCTACGCGGGACCGCAGGCTTTCGTTACCGGCAACGGCAACTATTTTTCAAGCCCTTTCGTCTTCGTGGTGGGTTCTCCACCAGATGCACTTCCACCCATGCACATGTCGGCCTTGCCCCCACATCTGCCCGGCTGTTTCCCACCGCGGCAGATAGCCGGCACACTATAAGTGACGCCATCTTGAAAAAAATTCCGACGCGGCTGTAACATCCGCTCGAGACGCTCCGTAGACCTCGATGCAAGCCAATGACGGCTCGCATCCATCTAGGAGACAGATCCATGAAGAACAGCATCCTCACCCTGGCCATTGCCGGCTCGATCGCATCGGCACTTGCATCCGTCGCCGTTCCGGCTTCGGCGGCCGATTCCAAGGAAAAATGCTATGGTGTCGCCCTCAAGGGTCAGAACGATTGCGCCGCCGGCAAGCATGACTGCGCCGGCAAGTCGACCATGAGCTATGACAAGATGTCCTTCAAGCTTGTTCCCACGGGCACCTGCACCTCGATGAAGACCCCGAAGGGCCACGGTTCGCTGACGCCGGCCTGATCCGAAACCAGATTGATCGTCAATCATCTCTCGTAAGGAGTTTGTCATGACCAAGATGTCCGCACTCGCCCTGGCCGCATCGGTCGCAACGGCGGTGACGCTGGTTACCGGCGCAACGACAGCATCTGCCGCCGATGCCAAGGAAAAATGCTACGGCGTCGCCCTCAAGGGTCAGAACGATTGCGCCGCCGGCCCCGGCACGACCTGCGCCGGCACGTCGAAAGTCGATTATCAGCGCAACTCGTGGAAGTTGGTTCCCGCCGGGACCTGCGAGACGATCAAGACGCCGAACGGCCACGGCACCCTGATGCAGGGTCCGGCCCCGGTCTGACCCTGAACTGACTGGGCAGCGCAAACGCGTGGGCGACGCAGCCTTTTACAGGCGTCGCCCGCCTTCCGAACATAAACCGCTTCGTAACTTTGCTGGAATTGCCCCAACCCGGAGGCCCGCAATGAAACCGTCAGAACTCCCCCGTCGCGCCGGCGTCGGCTTCAAGCCGGAGCATTTTGTCGCAATCAATGGCGCCACGCAGCCGATCGGCTTCTTCGAAGTCCATGCAGAAAACTATATGGGCGCTGGTGGTCCGCCGCATGCCCAGCTTGGCAGACTGCGCCAGGATTATGCCTTGTCCATCCACGGCGTCGGCCTCTCCATCGGCTCGATGCAGCCTTTGGACAGCGAACATCTTGCCCGCCTGAAGACCGTCTGCTATCGCTACGAGCCGGAGAGTTTTTCAGAACACCTCGCCTGGTCGAGCCACGACACGACCTTTCTCAACGATCTTCTGCCCCTGCCCTATACCGAGGCGACGCTCTCCCAGGTCTGCACCCACATCGATCAGGTGCAGACGACACTCGGCCGCCAGATGCTGCTCGAGAATCCGGCTACCTACCTGCTCTTCGAAGAGAGCACGATCGAGGAAACGGAATTTCTGGCCGAGGTCGCCAAACGCACGGGCTGCGGCCTGCTACTCGATGTCAACAATGTCTTCGTCGCCGCCACCAATCACCAGATGGACGCACGAGCCTATCTCAAGCGCTTTCCGGTGCAATGGGTGCGCGAGATCCATCTGAGCGGCCATTCGGAGACTATCGACGATGCCGGCGCGCCGCTTTTGATCGACAGCCACGATACGCCGGTGAAAGATCCCGTATGGGCGCTCTATGAAGAGCTCATCGGCCGGATTGGTCCAGTAGCCAGCCTGGTCGAATGGGATAACGACGTGCCGGAATGGCCGGTTCTGAGGGCTGAGGCCAAAGCGGCCGATGTCATCCTGAAGCGTGCCGCAGCACGCAGAGCAGCCTGAGGAGGGATCGATGTCTCTCGCCACGCAAAGCGAATTCGCCGCAGCGCTCGTCGATCCAGCTCTCGCGGTGCCCGATGGATTGACGGCCTGGAATGGCCCACAGCCGGCACGGCGTTTCGGTGTCTATCGCAATAATGTCGCCATCGGCCTGATCGGCGCACTCGCCTCGCGCTTTCCGGCTGCGGAAAGGATCGTCGGCGAGGAATTCTTCGCCGCCATGGCGCATGAGTTCATCCGCCTGCATCCGCCGCGCTCGCCGCTGTTGCTTGCCTATGGCGATGACTTCCCCGATTTCGCCGGGAGTTTCGAACCGGCGCAGGAAATCCCCTATCTCGCCGATGTCATGCGGCTGGAGGCACTTCGGGGTCGAGCCTATCATGCGGCCGACGCTGTACCGCTCGATGCGGCACTCGTGGCGACCATTGAGCCGGCCGGTCTGGCGGAACTGGCATTCGTGCCGCATCCTTCCGCCTCGATCACACGTTCCGCCTATCCGGCCGTCACCATCTGGGCGATGAACACCGGTGAAATCGAGCTTGCAGATATCAGCGATTGGACGGGCGAGGATGCTCTCGTCATCCGCCCGCAAATGATCGTCGAGGTGCATCGTCTGCCGCCGGGTGGCGCAGCTTTTCTGGAAGAGTTGTTTTCGGGCGCCGCCCTTGGCCAGGCCTATGGGACGGCTCTCGCTGAAGCCGCCAATTTTGATCTTTCCGCCAACCTCGCCGGTGCGTTCACGGCAGGCGCTTTCATGGCCATTCGCTGAACGCCAAGAGGAACGAAGATGCAGAACCAGATGATGACGGCCGCTCCGGCTGAACGCGAAACCTTGCCCCAAAGGCTCTATAGCGGCCTGAAGCTTCTCGACCGCATACCGCATGACCTGATTGCTCTGATAGCGCGGCTGTCGATCGCTGCGGTCTTCTGGCAATCCGGCCAGACTAAGGTGGATGGCTGGCATGTGACCGACAATGCCGTCTATCTCTTCCAGACGGAATACAAGCTACCGCTGGTCGATCCCTGGATCGCCGCCCATATCGCCGCCTTCAGCGAGCACTTCTTTCCTTTTCTGCTGGTCATCGGATTGGCGAGCCGCCTCTCGGCGCTGGCGCTGCTCGGCATGACTCTGGTCATCGAGATCTTCGTCTATCCCGATGCCTGGCCGACGCATGGTACATGGGCAACCTGCTTTCTGGTGATCATCGCGGGCGGGCCTGGGCGCATCGCGCTCGACCACCTGATTGCCAGGCGTTTCGGCCGCTCGGCCTGAGATCGGTCAGACGGGAGCGCCAATCGCGAGTGGCGCTCCGTGATGCGGCTGAATGTGCATTTTCTGCGCATGTCGTTGTCGCAAAACCACGGCGTACTTCCGCGAGATGGCTTAACGCAGGACGGGTTCTCCGTGGAAACGGCGACGCGACGGCTTCGAGACCCCGAAACCCACCTCCATCATCAACCGCGGCTTCTGTGTCGGCACGGTGCCCATATGGAAACCGAAGGGATCCTCGACAAAGCCGGAGCCGGCTTTGCCCGTCAGCGTCAGCGCATTCCCCTGCCCGTAATAGTCGAGCACTTCGTTTGCCGGGTGTCCCACAAGCAATGTCAGCTGATGCCGGACCCGCCGGCGCCTATGGCTTCCCTTGACGAAGACGTGCGGCCCGGTGCCCACATCCACATCGACAAGATTGAAGAAGAATTTCAGCATCCGCCAGTCGTCGAGATCGAAGTGATATTTGTCGAGCGAGGCGAGGCTTCGGTCGGCTTCGGAAGCCTGGGTCGGGAAGCTCCACCAGATGCGGGTGGTGATCACCTTGGCCTGACCGCCGAGATATTGGCGGGCGACGTCGATCAGCAGCGGATCGCGCTGGACCGCCATGACCGCTTCGCAATCAAGCGAGCGCTCGAAGAAGTGCCCGCTCAGAATCGGCCGCCCGAAGCGAGCCTCCGCTCCCTTATGTTCGCCTGCAACAAATTCGAGCTTCCTGTCGAAATTGCCGAAGCAGGCGGTGTTGGAAGCGAATTCGGCGATTTCTCGATGAATATGATCCGGTAGCATCAGGCTCGGATAAATGCCATCGGTCCTCAGAGCGCTGACAACGGCGCTGCGATCGGTGCCGGCAAACATCGAGACGCCGGAAACCGGAAGTCTGACGGGCTGCTTGGTGGCCAGCCAATGGATGCGCCGAAACGGCAGCGTTCTGGCCAGCAGGAACATTGGCAACCAGGCTGGATTCTCTTTTAGATCGGTCAGGTAGGTCGGTATCCTGACAGCCATTCGCTTGAAGCGACCGCCCTGCCGGGCGATGGACTCCAAGTCATTTGCCGGGGAATTGTGCATAGCTATCCTTTCCGCACATGTGCAAAATCCATGGCAACAGGCCCAACTCCCGTTGATGTAATCTTTTGAAACTTCGATATTTATTCGCGATCGCGAATATCTGCTGCACCGCCGCAAATAGAGGTGGGACGATCATGGTCAAGAGGCCGGGAAGCCAAAACCTGAATGAAGCGGCGGAAATTCTCGCAGAAACACGTAAGGCTTTTGAAAACGTTTAGGAAATCGCCCGGAACGGTTGTCTCTGGAGGCCCAGTCAAATTCGGCGCGGTGAATCGCAAGGAAGCGCATCGCGTTTGCCGTTGCTTAGGATAATGGCGCTAGAAATCTGATTGGAACGAATGGAAGAGTAAAGTTGCAGATGAAAAAATGGCGGCGTGTACCCGTCGCTAAATTTCCTGTCTTCTAACAGTCATATTCCTGTTCGCATTATTGGCTACATGAGCGAAAAAGCGTCAAAGAGGGCCCCCTTAGATGACAGAAACGAAGACCTTTGAGCCGGCGGAAGGCATCGTCGATTTCGACGCGGGCGAGGGCGAGAGCCCAACCGTTGTGGAGATGGACGATTATACCAAGAGCCTTGCCCAAGCGAAGGCCAAGTCCGTCAAGTTGATCGACGCCATCACCGGCCAGGTGCTCAAGAAAAAAGATGCCGTCCATGTCGATGACCTCCGCCCCTCGCTCGCGGATTTCATGCGGCTGAAGCATCCGGAGCTTCGCGCGGACGATTATATCAGCCGCAAGGTCATGGACGATTATCGCGCCCAATATATCGCCGAGTTGCTGACGGTCGAGCGCGGCGAGCTTTCCAACCTCGAGGACGAGGTCGTGGAAAGCCTGAAAACGCATGATACGCTGGCGGAAAACATCGAAGAGGATTATGAGGACCACCGCTCGATCGGCGACCGCATGGCCGATGGCGTCGCGTCCTTCGGCGGCAGCTGGACCTTCATCATCTCCTTCTGTCTGTTTCTGGCCGTCTGGATGGGCATCAATCTTGCCATGGGCGAGAAGCAGGCCTTCGACGCCTATCCGTTCATCCTGCTGAACCTCGTTCTGTCGACCATCGCAGCACTGCAGGCGCCGATCATCATGATGAGCCAGCGTCGCCAGGAAGAAAAGGACCGCCTGCGTGCCCTCAACGACTACAAGGTCAATCTGAAGGCCGAACTGGAAATCCGCCACCTGCATGAAAAGGTCGACCATCTCCTCAATCGCCAGTGGGAGCGCCTGACCGAAATCCAGCAGATCCAGATCGAGATGATGCTGGAACAGGCAAAGGCCGCCACCCGGGCGATCAAAGCCAATAAGGCAGCGAAGGCAAAAACCAGTGCGCTGAAGAGCCTCTTTACCAAGGTCAAGGACCCCGATCCGGACGATTCCGCCAACTGACATGGGCAAGCGGCTGCCATTACCGGCGCGCCCGCATAGACACGCCCGCATAGACAGGATCGTTCGCTTGCCCCTTCACTTAGCCCGCTAGGGTGCCGCTCACGGCGGCTCCGCTTGCCGATGCGGCGCTCCTTCCCTCTGTCGATCTGTCCGTTGCCGGTTTGCGAAGAGAACCGGCATGCACAGGAGATAGAGCGAAGCGCCGAGAACCCAGACAAGTCCCGGAAAGACATGCCTTGATGCGAAATAGATCTCGCTGATCGCCAGCGGCGCGATCATCGAGGCGAGGCTCGTCAGGCTGGTCAGCACGCCTTGCAAGCGCCCCTGTTCGTCCGCACCCACGCGCTTGGTCATCAAGGACAGCAGCGCCGGCTGGCCTATCCCGCCGAGGCAGAAGAGCGGAAACAGAAAAAAGACGAGAAAACCCCGCGTGACGAAGGCGATGGCGACATAAGCCGCGCCGTCGCAGACGATCGCGACCATGAGCGCGCAGCGTTCGCCCCAGCGCTCACTCAAGGAACCGGCGACAAAAGCCTGGGCCAGCGCGTGGAACAGGCCGAAGCCAGCGAGAGACAGGCCGACGGTCGCCGTATCCCAGCCGAACTTGTCCTGACCATAGAGCACCCAGACGGTGCCGCCGACCTCCCCGACAATGGCAAGGAGGATGGACGTGAAGAGCAGCGGCACCAGCGCCGGAAACGCACCGATCCACCGCAGCGGCGCCAGCGGATGAAAGGCCGCCGGATCGATCCGCTCCGGCTTCACCGTTGTTGTCTCGGGCAGCACGACAAGCGCAACGACGAAATTCACCATCACCAGAACCGCGGCCGCGACGAAAGGCGCACGTAGCGAAATCGTGCCGAGTACTCCTCCGATGACCGGTCCGAGGATGAAGCCGATGCCGAAACAGGCACTGAGAAGCCCGAAAACGCGCGTCCGGCGCTCCTCCGGCGTGATGTCGGCAAGGCAGGCACTCGCAACTGCGGCATTGGCCGCGGTCAGGCCGGCGATAGCACGGCCAAGGAACAGCCACCAGAAGCCTGGCGCCCATGCCATGAAGACATAGTCGATCATGCCACCCGCCAACGAAGCGAGCAGCACGGGCCGGCGGCCGTAACGATCGCTCAACGTCCCGAGAATAGGAGAGGCCAGGAACTGCAGCGCCGCATAGAGCGACAGGAAGGCGCCATAACGCCAACCGAGTTCGGGCGAATGCGCCACGCTCCGCAGAAGCTCCGGCAGGATTGGCATAACAAGGCCGGCGCCGGCGGCATCGAGAACGACGACCGCCAAGATAGTCAAAAGCATCTTGTTCATAACAAAAATTTATCATTGATAAGGAACTTTATCGCCGATAAATTATACGAGAGGGACTGTCAATTGGAGAGAGGATGAAAATCGATCGAAGCCAGATCGTCGATGCGGCGCTGACCATTCTGAACGAAGTCGGCATCGACGGCCTTTCGACGCGGCTGATCGCCCAGCGCCTCGGCGTGCAGCAGCCGGCGCTCTATTGGCATTTCAAGAGCAAGAAGGCCCTTCTTGCGGCTATGAATGCCGAGATGCTGAAGCGAAATCACACCCGAAACATACCCCTTGCCGGAGAGACCTGGCAGGAATTCCTGCGCGCCAATGCCCGCAGCTTTCGCTCGGCCCTGCTGGCTTGGCGCGACGGCGCTCGCGTTCATGCGGGAACCGAGGTCGATGCTCCGCACCTCGATGCAATCGAAGCGCAGCTCGAATGTCTGCATGCCGCCGGTTTTGATCCCGAAAAGGCTCTGGGGCTGCAGATCGCGATCAGTCGCTATGTGGTGGGGTGCGTGCTTGAGGAGCAGGCGGAGGAAGCCGATTCCGAGGACCGGCCGGCAATTGATGCCGCCGCCAAAAGCCATCCGAACCTTGCCAAAGCCTTGTCGGTCTATCGCGCCAAAGACCATGAAGCCCTGTTCGAAGCCGGCCTTGAGCTGCTGATCGGCGGGGCCGAGACCGGCAAATAGATATAGTTGCGAGGCTGGCGCCGGCCGGGAAACGCATCATCTCTCGGCCTTGAAGGTGCGGCCAAGATCCGGCCCGGTTCCGAAATAATGCCGAAACACGTAAAACAGCGGGCTCCATCTGCTAGTATCGATATGATGGGTGCCGGCGACGACGATATCCTTGTGCGCGTGGACACGAAGAACCTTCGCCTCGATGATGGAGAAGCCTTCGGCACGCTCCGAGGGCCAATCCCCGCCGGGAGGATGCGCCGCCGCCACCTCCGCCTCGAACTGGATCGGACATTCGGCGATGCGCAAAGGGCGCACGAGCTCGGCGGGCTCCGGCGTGAGGCCGGCCACATCGAATTTATCGGCCTCGAAACGATAGCCGATCTTTTCCTTATGCGGGGGAACGGGATCGCGGCCCGTCGTCGGCGCAATCGCTTCGACCTTCGGCCACAGCTCCGGCGATGGAAAATTCAGCACCAGCTGACGCTCGCGCAGGAGATTTTCCCGCCCCTTGCTGGTGGACGTCAGCCCAAGGACGACACGGTCATATAGAGCCCAAACCGAGGACATCGGCGAGATATTCGTCGTGCCATCCGGGTTGAGACTCGTAATCAGCACGACGGGAGTGCCGACATAAAGCACGCTGGGCTTGATTTCGATATGCTCGCGATCGCTATCGACTGCGTTGAATTCAGCTGTGTTCGTCAACATTGCAACTCTCCTTTGAGAGTTTCAGTGTAACCGCCATGGAGCGTGAAATAGTTCGGCCGCGACCGAACTGTCGCCCGGCGACGGGCGCGCCAGCCTCATTCCTCAAGCGACGGCGCTACGATCACCGTATCTTCAGCCATAAGCATCCGCCCATCCTGCGCCCGCAGTTCCAGCCGCCGCACCGGCAGCTTTGTCGCTCTGTCGACCAGCGTCACATGCGGTTCATTGGGCTCGAAAAAGAAATCCTCGCCCCATTGGCGAAGCGCGACCAGCAGCGGAAACAGGCCCTGCCCCTTCTGCGTGAGCACATATTCCTGATAGGGGCTGCCGTCGGAGGCCGGCACGGTATCCATGATGCCGTACGCGACGAGATTGCGCAGCCGGGCCGAGAGGATGTTCTTGGCAAGCCCGAGGCTTTTCTGAAATTCGCCGAACCGCCGCAGCCCATCGAAGGCATCGCGGACGATCAGCAGCGACCACCAGTCGCCGATCGCATCCAGCGGCCGCGCCACCCCGCACATGGAATCCCTGTGGCTGATTCTCTTGGCCATTCGTCCCGCCCTCGCTTGCAGGACCGTTATCAAACGCCTGCATCATCACCTTAACATATCGGTTGCAAACTAAAACCACAAGAGATAATGGGATTATGGTTTCAAATTAAAACCACTCTAGGAGAACGACTGTGATTCCTGCCAATGAAACATTCGCCGGTACATTCCCCTTCGCACCGCATTTCACCGAGGCACCCGGCTTCCGGATGCATTACGTCGACGAAGGACCTCGCAACGGCGAGATCATCCTCTGCCTGCATGGCGAGCCGACCTGGGGCTATCTGTTTCGCCATCTCATCTCGACACTGAGCCGAACGCACCGTGTCGTCGTCCCCGACCACATGGGGTTTGGCAAAAGCGAAACGCCGGCCGGCCTTAGCTATTGGCTGCAGGACCATATCGCCAATCTCGAGACCTTCGTGCTCGTGCTCGGCCTCACCGACGTCACCCTCGTCATGCATGATTTCGGCGGACCAGTCGGCATGGGCTTTGCCGCCCGTCATCCCCACAGGATTCGCCGCATCATCTCAGCAAACGGACCAACTTCCTTTGGCCAGGCCGATGTTATCGAACGGGCTGTAGCGAACGCCGCCGTATCCCCTTGGTTTCAATGGATCCTCAAGGCCGAAGCGAACGGAACGCTGGAGCCGGTGCTCAACAATCTCGGCTACAATATTCTCAGCACACTCAAGCTCAACGGCTTCGAAAACAACGCCATCATCGACGACACCTGGCTCCATGCCTATGGCATGCCTTTTACCACTGTGGCCGAGTGCCTGGGCGCGCTCGGCTGGGCCAGGGGCTTTGCGACCGGCGCCCACCAATTCGAGATACCGGATTCGGCGGCCGAGCGCATTATCCGTGGCAAACCGGCTCTTGCCATATGGGGCGAGGCGGACAGGACGCTGCATGCGGAACATTTCCTGCCGCTCTTTTCCGCTCTCTTCCCGTCGGCGCCCATAGAGCGCCTCCCAGGCGTCGGCCACTACTGCTTCGAGGACGCCCCTGAGACCATCTCAAGCTTGATCGCGGATTTCCTGCAGCAAACTTGAACGCCGCCGTTCCTGCTTGCCTGTGAAGCCTTCGAATCAACACGTGAACAGGGCATCTTCGAGGCCTTCCGACGGCTGTTTGCCGAACGCGGACTTCCCGCCGCCATCCGTCCCGCCAACGCCTTTCGGCTTGCGCATTATACTTCATGGCGGACTCAAATGAAAAAGGCGCCCTGAAGAGCGCCACAAATCGGCTTTGGATGCTACAGCCCACTTAGAGTGGAAAGCGCTCAAATGCCTGGCGTATCGTCGTATCTATGGCTTCTTCAGATGGGGAAATGCTCTCGGGATCAAACGACAATGGGATGTACAGCGCATTTGGCATTTCGCCCATTTGGCCTCCCAAAGGATACCGTTGATATCCCATCGGGTTCATCAAGCCTGTTATTTTGCTCGAATCCCCTTCGAGGATAACCACGGGATGATCCCGTTCAATTAGGTTCCTGGCACCCAGCAACGCCTTAAATTCATTTCGTTCAACATCCATTTTGATAAAAGAAACGGGTTTGCGACACGCCTCTTCCAAGCTATCAATATCTGCTTGGAGAACGGTTAGATAGCGCATATCAACGTTTGAGCCAATCCAGTCTCGCGGATCATGGAGTGACGCAGCTTCGTCATGTCCGATAGCAAAATAGAACGTCTCGGCGGAAATCCTATCGCCGACGGCGCAGGACCAAAGCCGCACACTGCTTACTTCCAACAATGCGCTCCAATGCAAAGGGTTCGGCTCAAAAGCATGAACAATTCCATCCGCGCCAACGAGGCGAGATAGGTTTCGTGTATGCCAACCGGCGTTCGCCCCAACATCGAAGACAGAATCTCCCGATTTTACAACGTTATCCGCTACGATCTTTGTCAAAGTTTCATTAATAAAATGACGATGCCTAGGCGTAGCTTTTCCTAATAGTTCTTTCGACATGTTTCCCAACAAAAAAATGAATGCCCCGTCAGTCATGTTGATGAGGGATTCACATTTTGCAAGCACGAATTGTACCTTTCATCACTTTAGTAAATCGCGATAATCTGCTCGTTGCCACCATCGTTGAAAAGTTATCCGTCCCTACGGAACATGACATGCCATTAGCATTACCGACAATAAAGCTGCTCACGGCGTCATTTCCAAGGACAACCGGTTGGGTACTCCGGGAGTTGTGCCGGACGCAGGATTGAGCGACTTATCACCAACATATTAAAGCCTCAGCGAATGCCTATCGATCGCTGAGGCCGCGTCCGCTGCCCAAGCAACTCGCGATCTGAGGGAGATCCTAAGTAAAACACAGTCCGACGACGCAGACGCCGAGACGCTTGATCCACTGAGCGAAATATCCGAAACCGACGAATAGCATGATATTCCCAACGCATAGAACGAGTGATAGACCAAACTCAAGTTTCTAAGCGCAGCAATGAAACATCCAGACGAGATCCGATTGGTGAAAAAGCTCATCCGCAGCACGAAGGAATTTCAGCGATACATACGCGAAATCCTTGCTCGTCTATTGCTAGCTAGGACCATAGCATTGGGCGGAATAAACTACATTTTGCTGAGTAAACCCAGATATCAATTTCCGCTTCAAGAACTTCGATGAGAGAAAATCCAAAAGATAACAAGCGTTTGTCGTTACTGGACGCATTAAAGCAGAAGAAAAACGTCATGGGCGCTGTGATCCTCCGCGATATGCGGACAAGGTTCTTCAACCACGGCATTGGCTTTCTAGTTCAGTCGCTATGGCCGCTTGTACACATGCTGATCATTATTCTTCTTAACACTATTTCTGGGCGCTCTGCCCCATATGGCGAAAGCCCACTCATCTTTTTTGGCGCTGGAATCATTCCGACATTAACATTCATATATATTTCGAGATTTATGAGTATTTCTGTAGTCCTCAATAAGAATATGCTGTCCTTTCCAATTGTAAAGGTGACGGATATTCTTTTCGGAAGAGCTTTCCTTGAGATAATTGCGGGAATTTTTACCATATTTTTGATGTGGATTATTTTTATCTCACTGGGGCTGACGCCATATCCCGTCGATCCTGCACAAGCAGTTCTCGCTTATTTGGCGACAATCCTATTAGCCCTAGGTGTCGGGACAATCGCTGGCGTTGTCACCTCATTCGCTCCAATGTTCGCGACGGCCTATGCTCTCTCGGGTATTGTACTCTACTTAGCCTCAGGGAGCCTTTTCGTTACACCAAACCTCCCGGATCAGATAGCTATTCCCTTGTCATACAACCCAGTTGCGCAGTGCGTCGAATGGATGCGAACCGCCTATTTTGAAAATTATAGCGATCGGTTGCTTGATAAAGGATATCTCCTCGCCTTTGGACTTCTCTCACTATTCGTCGGCCTACTGGCCGAACGATTGTCACGCCGAATTTTGATGGACGAGATCTGAACACGTCGTCAAAGTCGTCGTCCGACGCAACAAGAGCGGTCGCTATGCACCGAATATCGCACTGCATGATAAGCTTTCAGCGGATGAGGATCATGCAACGATCAAGGAACTACGGGACTGGATACTGAAAGTCCCGGGCGGAGTGCTTCATTCCAATCACAATGGTGCAGCCTATGAGCGGCACTGTGTTGACTCTTTGGCAAGCAGCTTACAGTATATAAAATAGAAAGCTCAACTACTTAAAATATCCATCCCAACTGCTTTTGCTCAAAGGACAACTTTTCGTGAATGCAATGACCCTCGTATCTTCATTGAGAGAGCAAGACAGTTCGGTGAAACATACCGCTCCTTCAAAGCCTTCAGTAATTACCATGGGCGGCTGCAATCTTTTGGAAGTATTGAGCCCTCTGGGGGATTTTGTAGACAGCACTCACTTTTGGCGTGCAACAATACCGGTAATTGCATCAACTGCCATCGCAATCGACGACGTATTCGAGGACGAAAAGATGTCGAGGTTTCTCGATCGTGAGTCCAAGAAAGTCGTCTTCAATCGCGCGAAAGAAGCTGCAGACAGCATAATTGTGATGGAGGCGGCGGCTGATTTCTCCCATAATTTCCTACAGATTCAGGATACCATACTTCCGGATATAAGAGACGATGTATTCGGAGAGGGCTGGGGGAAAATATCCTATGGAGAAAACTCAATTCTCTCATCCGCGAAGGTTATTTCTCCAGACACAGATTACTATTGGGACTTATGGAAATATTACTTTCATAAGCTATTTAAAGAGCTCCTAGAGGATCGGCTTGAGCGCGGCATCCAGGTTTTCTTTCTTTCTAGGCGCTTGTGCTTGAGCGAATTGAAGGACGGCCAATTCGTCCCTCTCAAACACATTCGTGACGTCGAGAGACGGAATCGCATCCTGGATGATGTTGAGAAATTTGTTGCTCAATATAAGGGCATCATTCTAATCAAGCCGTCGCCAGACCTTCTATACACTTCTGAACACGCGCCATGGGGTGGACCTTGGGAATTCCATCCGGAGGCGGGTTATTATGCTGATCTGCGCTCGAAGCTTCTAAATGCAATATTTCCAGGTCAAGCAAAAGGAGAGCGATACCTTTGCAACTGGATCGCGGAAGCAGACAAAATTCGCAACGGCTCGCGATCTTCATACGCTTTGTTAGAAAACAGGCTCGCAAACCTAGAAGTTGAGACACGCGCCCTCAAGGAAGAGCAAGCGAGTTTCGAGCAGAAAACAGATTCTTGGGCTCAAGAACGGCAACATCTTAAAGAGGAGCTTGCCGAGAAGCTCGATGCAATTAAGTCAATGGAAGATTTGCATGAACAATTCCGTGCGGACCTTTCAAATCTTAACACCGAAAATACCAGGCTTAGCGCAGCCCTCGGGTTCGTCGCCGGGCGATATTCAAATCAAAAATTAAGCATCTTTGATAAGCTGATGCGCGGCATTGCCCTCTACTTCGACGCCAAGCAACTTCGCAAAATGGGATTTAGCAGCCAAGAGTATCTTGAGGCCAACCCTGATGTTCACGCCGCAGCAATGAACCCAGAGTCACATTTTCTGCGTTACGGAATCCGCGAAGGGAGGAAAATCACGAAAACGATGAGCATCGTTCTTTTTAGTATAATGATGTGTGATTTTCTTCCATCAAGTTCATCTTCTACGGCTACATGGGACGATTCACCGAGTAGAGCAGAAACGAGAAACTCCTGATAATAATGAGTCGCGGTAAGCGCAGCTAGCTATGAGTTGAGCAGATCGCCAGTCAATTTCAAATGCGATGCTATGTCGCCTTCTATACGCGACACTTGCCAGACGCCGTTACCTTGATCTTCAAAGCCGAGCGCCGGTAATAGCGTGCGAGCCGGTACATTTTCCTTGGTTTCATTGAAAAGTGCGACATAAATTGGTCCACTCATCCTAGACATAAGGATCCGCAGCACTGAAGCTTCAATGTCGAGCCCAAGTATGCGGCAACTCATCGCGAACTGGACTATCTCATTTTGCTTGATCAAGGCAACACCGACCAAGCCATAGCTAGTAAATTTATCTGATACCGCAAAGCTCACGATTTCTCCGCCCTCCTGAAGGTGAACTGAGATTTCCCCGAAAGACCAGCGGCGCCCTGTTGTGTTGAATTGGTTTGTCTTGTTCAATAATTCAAACGCACGGCCAAATCGTTGATCATCAGTCGATCGAATCGACGCAAGATCTACGACGCAATTTAGCGATTGCAGAAACTCCTCACGAGTAAGCGCCTTTCGCGATTTTTCACGCTCCTGTTGGCTTCTCATCATTGCATCGCGATTGATCGTCTCTGCAGTTAGCCTGGCGATCTGTGTGGGGGGAGAATTCTGCAAAATCCGCCGCGTGTTGAATGGCTGGGCTGCCAAGACGCGAATATCCGGGTACATACTCTTTACAGCATCGCGCTCGACGGGATTGTCATCCACAAAGACAACGCTCTTTGCCGTTAGGCTGGCAGAGCTAATAATTCGTCCGATGGCTTCAGTTTTTGGCGTCCAACCGATCTCCACAAACGTAAAATGCTCTAGTTTCATGAATCCCAATGGAACCGCCAAGTCCCATCTCTCTTTGACGAGATCGAGGCTGTTTTTAGAGCATATTGCCGTCAGGATTCCCCTTGCTCGCAGATGGTGAACGACCTCGTGCATGCCGAACGGCCAACCCACGGTCATTGGCTGCTGTTCGAAGGTATAGTGCTCGCCAATGATGCCCCGCCACATAGTGTCATCCAGGTCAAAAATGACCAACTTGACCTGATCAATTTGGCGCGCAATGCGATAATACGCTTCTATCCCACGCCAGATAGCACCGAAAAATTGATCTAAATGTGAGGGTGATATCGTTTCGATATGCGGGACTTCTTCTAGTCGACCGATCTCATTTGAGTTCCAATCTGGGAACCAAAATGCGTTGTGGGTCGAAAAGAATATGAAATCATTCAAGAAATAACGCTTACCCATTGTGGCGGCGATATTTTCGACATCAAGCAGATACGCATTTTTTGTTTCACGAACAAGCATCACCAGCTGTTCGTTCAAATACCGCACCAAGCCGCGCAGGTCTCGGTGTGTCCCGACACCATCTAACCCAGCAACAAAGTCACCTTGAGGTACGATAAAGTTAGTGACGATAGTGAGTAGCCCATGCTCGCGATTATATTTCATCGCGCCCTCGAGCATCAATCGTAGTAGCTCAGCGGCATCACTAGCTATCGTCTCGAAATTCTCTGTAAAATACTTAAAATCTATTACTTTATCGCCGACAACGTGTCTAAGAGGTAATTGGATCACCTGCACGTCCACGTCCGACACGTCGTGATTGGGTAACTCGGAAACATAATTGTAAAGCAAATGGTCGAAGCGCTTTTCCGGATACTTTCTTCGTAAATCTTTGACGTAATCTTCAGAGGCGCACGATCCTATAAAAAGCGTCCTTCTAATATCTACATCAGTGACGTCTAAATCTCTCGGGAAAAGGTATTCATCAATCGATAACATTAGAGTTCTAGCTCGTAAAAGGAGTTCGCCGCTTAGCCTCAAAGGTATAGGTGAGCCATCTTCAGCGAGTCAATGTCTGCATCTGCTCTCGGTTAAGTGGGCACTACCCTGAGATGCTACGATTGCGCCTTGCGGCGGCCGACCACTGAACTCTCCTCTTCGATCATTCGGTCATGCTTGAACATCCTGCGATTGAGAAGAAATCGTAAAAACTGCGTCCGAGACAGATTGACGAGAAATAAAAAGTAGGCTTCAAGCATAAGGTAAACGCGGCACTTTAGCCCTGAAAACACGACATTTGTGATGCCTGATCGGTGCGAGCTCAATTGCCGGGTGTACGCCCGCAAAAGCTGCAATTGAACGGAATACGAGAAAATGAATAGAAGAAGACTTGCAGAAAAGCTGCTTGAAGTTGAAGTAGCAAACAAAAGAGCAATGGCGCTAACACAACGCCTAGCGGAACTAGAGATTGAAATTCGCAATGCAAACCAAATGCTTGCGAACTTGCAAATTCCAGCTAAGAGACGCGATAGTAAGTCTGCCTGACTAAAAATTGTATAGTAGCTGAACATCAATTTTTTCTGGATATTTGCAGATGGACTTGACCGATATTTCCTACGAACAAGCGCTAGTAGATCTCACAATTGCGAACAATCGAGTGGTGGAGCTCTCTCGGAAGATTAACGATGCTTCTGCCGAGCTCGCCAAACTCCATGCGCAACTAGCGAAAGCTGCCAGTAATACTCCAGAACCCAATAAGAGTCACACTGAGGCCCCTCGCCTAGTGACCACTGGCAATCAGTCGGCAGCAAAAGCACCATTAGTCTTGCCAGGCTTGTTCAGGACAAAGAGCTCCAAGCCGAAGATGATCACGCACATTGACGAAATTGCCGGCTCACCTCCAAGTCCGACCGGTAGAAACACCATTACGATGGGTCAATATCGAAACCTCTCGATTTCCGGATGGGCTATACCGACGGGCAAGCGGGCGCCATTTGATTTTATCGAAGTCAAAATCTCGGGCAAAAGTTCCAGCATCAAGAAGAAGGTGGAGCTCATCGAAAGACCCGATGTCGCAACCCACTTCAGTAATCCAACTTTGGCCAATTCGGGTTTTCGAGCATCATTCTCCATATCTGAATTGCAGACGGGCCTGTATGTCCTGGAAATTGAGGGCGGAAGATCCGGGAGCCCATCCGAAAGCGTCGTCGTAGGGGAAGTTGAAGTGCGTTAGCCATCCTGCGTCGGCCGGTCATATTAGGGAGAAATCAATTGAAAGCTAATTTATGAAGAAGACCACGATACTTACCGGAGGGGCTGGATTTATAGGCAGCCGGGTTGCTGCTGGACTTGCAAACAGCGGCGACCAAATTGTCGTCATCGACAACATGCATCCGCAGATCCACAAAACCGCGGATCGTCCCGAGCACCTCCCTAATAATGTTGAACTTATAGTTGCCGATGTTACGGATGCAGACGTTTGGGATCGCCTTCTTGTAGACCGTACTCTCTCGACTGTGGTTCATCTCGCAGCGGAAACCGGCACTGGGCAGTCGCTGACAGAATCTAACCGTCACGCAATGGTCAATGTCGTCGGCACTACTCAAATGCTTGATGCGTTTGGTCGTAACGATCGGATACCCGAACATATCATCTTGACCTCTAGCAGAGCCGTATATGGTGAGGGCGCCTGGAAGTCAGCTTCCGGTGAAGTGTTTTATCCGGGGTTACGCGATCACGCGGTACTCGAAGCCGGCGAATGGGATATCTGTGACGCCAACGGTGTTCCGGCGAAGCCAGTTGCGCATCGCGCTCTAGACATTTTCCCTAAACCAGCAAGTATCTATGGGGCCACCAAATTAGCACAGGAGCAAATTATATCCTGTTGGGCCTCAGCGATGGGTATCCCTGCGACGATCTTCCGCTTTCAGAATGTCTACGGTCCTGGCCAATCACCCTTCAATCCCTACACCGGGATAATCACCCTATTTCATCGAATCGCGAGTGCTGGCGGAACGATCGAGGTTTACGAAGACGGGCAGGTTGGTCGAGACTTTGTATATATTGATGATGTTGTCGAAGCTTGTTTGGCTGCTGTGCGGCGAAAGCCCAATGCGACGCGTTGTCTGGATGTGGGAACCGGCGTTGCGACAACCATCGCTCAAGCGTCGCAAATTATATCTGAATTATATTCTGCGCCATCACCTCGCATTACCGGAAAATTTCGCGACGGCGACATTCGTTGGGCGATTGCTGACACTGATGATCTGCAAGCTGCGCTCGGAGTTCGCTGCACGACGGACTTCGCACTTGGTGCTCGTCGAGTGGGCGAGTGGCTCAAGGCTGAGAAAATCATTTAAGTGGCGCGATGAGTAAGACTGAGCAAGTTTCACAAAACAATCAATCTGCTATGTCAATGGACAATGCACAAAAAATTGTTGCAGTCGTTTGGATTGATCGAAATCCTGCCGCCTGGAACGAGACAATCAGTTCTCTTCTTAAAGTTGAGGGCATAAGCGCCGTGTATGTCGGTACGGCCCACCAGAGCTTTTTGAGGGAAATCAAAATAAAAGCGCCGCAGATCGAACTTTTCTCGGAGCTTTCGCTCGTAGAGATCGCGAGGCTCGGATTTTCCCACAAAGCTGATCAGTGCTTTTTTGTCAGCTCTCCAATGGTAGCGCCGACGAGCACGTTTCAATTCTCCGGCCCCCGGATGGCCCAAGATCCGAGAATCGCGACGATTTCATTTTTATCGAATTCGGCAGGATATCTTAGCTTTCCGCACCGCAATACCGGCACCCCATTCGGGGTCGACGGCCACAATGAAGAAACACTAACAAAGTTACTTCGCGAGCGTAAATCCAAACACCATGGCCTTGTACCGTTGCCTATCGCTGATGGGCCCGGAGTTTTAGTGAGCCGAAGTGCTTGGGAAGTGGCCGGCGAAATCGATGATAAGGAAACAGGCAATCTTTCGTTTGCCTTGGCGGAATTTTCTTTGCGGGCTAACCGGAGAGGCTTCAATAGTTTCCTAGACCCCAGTACATTCATAACCAAACCGCTGGAATTTGGAGAAATGTTCTCAAGTGTGCTTGAGAACCCGGAAGCAAGGCACGCACTTCATCTATTACATCCCTCTTTCCCAGGGCGGCACGATGATGAACGGAACAGCGCGAATTCCGTTTTAGCGCAGGCGTTAGACGGAGCGCGAGCAAAAGCTACAGGCTTGCGAGTTTTGATCGACGGCTCTGCGCTGGGTCCAAAAGAAATGGGGACTCAACAGTTGATTCTTCAGCTGGCGACATCCCTGTCGAAACATCCAGATATTCAACTGGTTGCTCTGGGTGTGCCAGACCCCCTAAATCTGCCTAAGTATGCCGAAGAGCTTCGGCATACGAATAAAGTCCAGCTTTTGCCCGTTTCTAATCTCAATTTTGAGGGGGCGCCGCAAGTGGATATTGTTCATCGGCCGTTTCAGCCTACGGGCGAGATTCCTTGGGGCCGGTGGAGAAGCCTTAGCAAGCGAACGGTTATCACTATCCAGGACGTCATCGCATACAGGAATGGAGCCTATTTCAAAAACTGGGATGAGTGGGATGCATATCGTAAAAACTTTAAGCTTCAGATCGCCAATACAGACTCTGTGTTTTGCATCAGCCGAGATGTTGTAAAGGCCGTCAAAGAAGAGAGGCTTCCTGTCAATGAGCAGAACCTTTTTGTTGTTGAGAACGGCTCTGACGCCAGATCTAACGATCAACCAAAGCGTATTCCAGATGCAATATTAAATCGCGTCTGGAGCGCGCGCTCATTTGTTGTAGTGCTCGGAGCGACCTACGCTCACAAGAACCGAGATCTTGCGCTACGAGTATGGGCTCGCTTGCGCGCACGGGGCTTCGATCATGCCATGGTGCTTGTTGGCGCCTCAGTGCCATATGGATCGAGCCGGAATGAAGAAGCGATCGCTTGCCCCGCTCACCTTCAAAGCGACGTGCTTTCATTGCCTGAAGTGGGAGCAGAGGAAAGAAATTGGCTACTTCAAAATGCCAGCTTAGTCTTATACCTCACCGCAGCTGAGGGCTTTGGCCTCGTTCCTTTCGAGGCTGCCTGTCTTGGCGTGCCGACTCTCCATGTATCGTTTGGGCCCCTGCGAGAATTGATTGACGATTCTGAGCTTCCATCAAGCTATGACCTCGATGAACTCTATAGTCGTGCTGAGTTGCTGCTATCAGATCCTATGGCCAGTAACCGATCTGTTCAAAATGTGATGAAAACGCTCGGTAAGCTTACGTGGAAGCGTACTGCTGAGAAGACCGTGGACAGCTACTTCGAAACACTTAGCTTGCCCGCAAAGATTTCAGACTATTAAAACGAGAGAAGCACGGCATAATGAAACCGCGTGTGTTGCATGTCATAACTGTTTACAATGGCCGAGCGTTTGTCCCGCGCGCCATTAAGAGCGCAGTGGAAATGGACCAATCTACTGCGACAATTGACGTATTGGTTTTGGACGACGCGAGCCCGGAGCCGGGTTGGAGCGAAGAGCTTGAGACGTTGTGCAAAGCTTTGGGCGCAAACTATTATCTTACCCCTAGAAACCTCGGAATTCCCAGAAACGTCTCACTCGGCCTTCTGACGGCAATCGAGAAAAATTATGACTATGTAACGATTAACAACTCAGATGTGATCTTTCCAAAGAATCTGATCGCTACTCTGGTCGAATGTTGCAAACAAAAAAACGTTGGTTCGGTAACAGCTTGGTCGAACAACGTTTCGATTTACAGCATTCCGAATTCCGACCCCGATCTCTTTGTTTCGTCGCAAGAGACAGTTGATTTTCTATCGGATAGTTTGGCGAAGAAGTTTTCCTCGACAGTGATGGATATCCCGGCGGGCATATCTTTTTGCATTATGATGCCGGTTAGCGTTGTCAAGGACGTCGGCGTGATGGATCCAATATTCGGTCGCGGTTATTGCGAAGAGACGGATTGGAGCTTACGCAGCCTGAAGATGGGCTATCGGGTTTGCCTCGCGCCAGGAACCTTTGTGTATCACATGGGGCGCGGTAGCAATCTTGCCGCAGGGTTAGTGAGTGGTGCGCATTCAACTGTTCCAGAAAATGAAATTATAATTGACATGCGGTATCCGGAATTCCGGCGTCAAGTTTCTGACTTTCAGTCCAGTGGCGAAATGGAATTGCTAAAATCTAATGCGATAGAGTATCTACTGGATGAAGCTGCTAGACGTTTCGGATACGCGATTGTTCCGGAGTGGGTTCGCCCCTCCTCCGATATTAAGTTGCCACCGGTGAAAATCGAGGTTGCGACCAGTTCTGGGTCCCCAACATTGAAGTTTTCGTATGCGGGCTTCGTTCAAGTTTCGTCACTAGAGAATAACGATGCGGTTTCAAGAGCCGTAGAGCGCTTCGGCGTTCGATCATTAGTATATGATGGCTATGGTGCCATATCATCAAAGGGTATCGCATTGAAGCTATCCAATGGGCGTGGCGTGAAGTACCCCTACCCTTCAGATATCTGGTGAGCTTGAAAATCATCAGAATCGTATCGATGAGCTTCGCTAGCACCAGTATTCTGGTATCGCATGGGTCAGGAACCAATGCTGGTTCAGGCACTCTGCCCGCAAGCGGCCGTTGAACGCCTCAATGAGCGCGTTATCGGGCGGCCAAGCAAGCATACGGTGAAGGCCGCGGGTCACGCCGCTTGAGCGTGGATGGTCGGCGGTTCCGTTGTTTGCACGACATCTTCACCTCGATAACTGTGATGCGGATCAAGTACCGGCGCGTAGCGCGAGAAGGTATCCCCCCGGTGAGGGCCGCCTTGCTGAGGTAGGCTGAAGACTGCAAGTCCTAGTGCAAGCACTAGGGATAGTCATATGGCGAAGCATCAGGTTGAGGTTATCACATCGGTCGAGCGGCGACGGCGCTGGTCACGGGAGGATAAGGAGCGGCTGGTCGCGGCGACGTTAGAGCGTATCCATCCGAGGTGGGCCGCGGGACTTGAAGTCTCGCGCGTGGTAGGCTGGCAGAATGGAGATCGACGAGGACAAAATCGACGACGCGGTCCTGGCACTGTTATGGCTGACGCTCCACAACGAACGTTGCGCCTGGAAGGGATTTGACTGGGCGACGACGGATCGGTTGCATGAGAAGGGACTGATCTGTGATCCGGCGAACAAGTCGAAGTCGCTGGTCCTGACGGACGAAGGTCTACGGCGTTCGGAAGAACTATTCCGCCGGTTGTTTACACGGTAAAATCCAGTTTCGGCTTTCACCCACAGCCCAGTGTTCAGGTTTTGCGTCGCGCTTTTCGGGCCCATTTTGCGGCCAGGTCATCGACGGCTTTGTTGAGCTGCGAGAAGTTGGCGCTGTTGGGATTGTAATCGCTGCTGCCCCACCATTCGAGGATTTCGGCATGTCGCTCGTGCGCCGGGTCTACAAGCGCCTCGCAGAACTCCTGATAACCCCATGGACCACCAACGTCTTCGGGCGGGCAGTGTCCCGTTGCTTCGAGGAGCATCGGTCCTTCCGTGCCGACTGCAGGAAAGGTGCGCTCGATCTTGATGCTGTGTTCCCAACCGTCGCCAAAGTCGTAAAGGTATTTGAACGATTTCGCACCGGTGTCCTGGACTGCCGACAGCAGCGAGACCCTGCGGGCATCGATCGGACCATCCCCCCATTCCTTGTCGGGCAAACCAAAGCCGACGTCACGCATGCGGAATTCGTAAAGGTGGCTGTTGGTCCAGCCCATCGCCGCCTGCAATACCTCGTGCAGCCGACTGAGCCTGATGGTGAACGGCACAACAACGCGCCGCATCACTATCGGTTCGACATGATCGAGGGTGACCTTCAGGCGGACGACAGAAGCCACAATCGTCAGGCCGCCAGCATGACGGTTGCCGGCAATGCACGTTTCCACTCCCAGGGCAGCAGTTCGTGCAGGCGCGTGACAGGATGGTCGGCGATGCGAGCCAGGATATTGGCAAGCCACGCCTTTGGATCGACATCGTTGAGGCGGCAGGTGGTGATGGCAGTCAGCATGACAGCGGCACGATCGGCCCCACGCTGGGAACCGGCGAAGGTCCAGTTTTTCCTTCCTAACGCCACACCGCGCAACGCTCTTTCCGCTGCATTGTTCGTAAGACAGACCCTTCCGTCTTCGAGGAAGAGGGCGAAGCCCTTCCAGCGCTTGAGCATGTAATCGATCGGCTCGATGACCTCGGACGATCTGCTGAGCGTGGCGCGTTCCTTCGTCAACCACCCGTGCATCTCATCGAACAGCGGTTTGCTCTTCTCCTGCCGCACAGCCAGTCGTTCTTCAGCGCTCAAGCCGTTGATCTGCCGCTCAATCTCGAACAACGCGTCGAACCGTTTGACAGCCTCAAGCGCGATCGGCGAGATCGGCTTGCCCTTGCGTTTGCGATCTCGCGCACTTTTCTGGATATCGGCCAGCTCAAAGAATTTACGCCGCGCATGCGCATGGCAAAAGGCGAAGGTGATCGGCACCTCTTTCGTTGCGGCAACAACGATCGGCTCGAAGCCATTGTAGCAATCGCTCTGGAGAATGCCGCCGTATCTGGCCAGGTGCTTCTGCGGATGTTCGCCGCGCCGGTCACTCGACGCATAATAGATTGCGGCTGGCGGCGCTGTTCCCCCGAATGGCCGGTCATCGCATACGTAAGTCCATATACGTCCGGTCATGCATTTGTCCCTGGCCTGAATGGGAATGGTGGTGTCATCGCCGTGAAGACGCTCGGCCGCAAAGACATGCGCCTCGATCAGATCGAAGACAGGCATGAGAGCGGCTGTTGCGTACCCGACCTGGTCGGCCAGCGTCGAGGTCGAAAGATCGATCCCCTCGCATTTAAACCGCGCACTTTGCCGGTTGAGCGGGCTGTGCATGCCGAATTTGTCGAACAGGATCGTCGCCAGCAGATGAGGACCGATGAAGCCGCGCGGCGTGGCATGGAACGGTGCTGGTGCCTGGCTGATGCCTTCACAGTCACGGCACGTGAACTTTTCCCGCACCGTCTCGATCACCTTGAACCGGCGCGGAATCTCTTCCAGCGTCTCGGTGACGTCCTCGCCCAGCTTCGACAGGCGTGAACCACCACAGCAGGTACAAGTCGTCGGCGGCTCGATGACGATACGTTCGCGCTCGATATCGTCCGGCCATGGTTTGCGCACCGGCCGTTTGCGCGTGAACGAACGTACGCTCGAGGTTCTGGCGCTTGCTGCTTGTGCCGCGACCTCATCTTCCGTTGCCGCCGTCACGAGTTCCTCGAGCTGCAGTTCCAACTGGTCGAGCAGGCGCGCCGTGCGCTCAGAGCGCTGACCTCGCAACTCGCGCCTGAGCTTCTCGATCTTCAATTCCAGAGCAACGATCAGCGCCTCGTTGTCAGAGAGCATCGCCTGCGCATTGGCGGCTTCCGCTACGGCGATAGCGTGTTTAGCCTGCAAGGCTTCATGCTCGCCACGCAGCGCCAAGTAAGCGCCGACAATATCCGCAGGAAGATCGACAGGCTTTGAGATCATGAAGCCACTCGATCAGATTTCCTCAGTATTTTCAATTGAATAATGCTAGCCGACCTTCGTCGGCCGCCAGGTTTCCTGAGGATGCCTCCAGTCGATCCCGGACAGAAGATAACTGAGCTGTGCGGGTGATATCGCTATCGCACCGCCTTCCGCAGACGGCCAGACGAACCGGCCGCGGTCCAACTTTTTTGTAAAAAGGCAGCTCCCCTGGCCGTCACTCCAGATCACTTTTATCAGCGATCCGCTGCGACCGCGGAATACAAAAAGATTGCCGTCCAGAGGGTTCAGTTTCAGCACCTCCTGCACCCGCAACGCAAGCGATGGAAACCCACACCGCATGTCGGTATGGCCCGTTGATATCCACACCCGCACATTTTGACCGGAAGGAAGCGTGATCACCGCAACGTCTCCAGACCACGCACGATCCGCAGCAGCGCCTCAACGTCGACGCTGCCGTCCACGACCACACGACGACCGTTCGCCGCGACAATCTCCATGCGGCCGGAAGGAGGCGCTACCGGATGCTCCATCGCAGCAGGGGGAGTGACCTGCTTCACCGGCACAAAAGCTTCCGGCATGACGAACGCCGGCACAAAACCATCGCTTTGTTTCTGGTCGTGCAAACCCTGGCGAACCGATTTGCGCCAACGGTTCAACAGGGAGCGGCTGATGCCGTACTGACGGGCCGTGGCCGACGCACGGCCTCTCCCAGCAAAGCTTTCTGCGACAATCCGCAGCTTCTCATCCTCAGTAAATCGACGCCGCCGTCCGGTGTTGATCACCTCAAGACGGCTCACCCGAGACCCGCTGTCCCCTTCAAAAATCTCCATCTGTCCAACTGTCCTTGTGCCTGGGAATAAGGACAGGGTCTGAACAGTTTTATCCAATATTCAAAGGCGGCCCCGCTCGGACGGATACGTTAGAGCCTGGGGCCAGCGTATCGGAGATCGCGCGATCGGCTGACATCCATTCCGGGCAATTATTCCGATGGCGCAGACAGCTCTGCCAAATATCAGCGCCGCCCACGCCGCAATTCATTCCGGTTGACGTCGTCGCGGGTTTACCAGGGCCTGATCCGGTGGAAACGACACCGCCGTCACGGCCGCGCAAGAAGACGAGCGTAGTAACGATCGAGCTCGGCCGCGGTCGACGTCTTCGCGTTGAGAGCGATATCGACACCGAAGCCTTGGGCCGCATCCTTGATGTTCTGGAGCGGCGATGATCCCGGTTCCAAGCGGCGTGAAGGTGTGGCTTGCCAGCGGCTACACGGATATGCGCAAGGGCTTTCCAGGTCTGGCATTGATGGTGCAGGAGACGTTGAAGCGAGATCCGCACAGCGGTCATTTATTCTGTTTCCGCGGTCGCCAAGGCGGGCTGATTAAGGTGATCTGGCATGACGGCCAGGGTGCCTGCCTGTTCACGAAGAAGCTGGAGCGCGGCCGGTTCTTGTGGCCATCGGCCGCCGACGGGACGGTGGTGATTACAGCGGCGCAGCTCGGTTATCTGCTCGAAGGCATAGACTGGCGGATGCCGCAAAAAACCTGGCGTCCGAGCTCGGCGGGGTAGCGGAAATGGCTGGAAAGACGGGGGCGAATATGATTCCATCCCGTCATGACCGATGCGGCCGATCAGCTTCCCGACGACCTTGCCAGTGCGCATGCGATGATCCTCGCCGAGCGTGCCGCACGCCGTGAAGCCGAGGCCGTCGCCGCCCGCGCCCAGGCGGTGAACTCGCATTCCGATGCCCTGATTGCCCGGCTACGGCTGGAGATCGAGAAGCTGAAGCGCGACATCCATGGCAGCCGCTCGGAGCGCAAAGCTCGGCTTCTCGAACAGATGGAATTGCAGCTCGAGGAGCTGGAAGCCGACGCCAGCCAGGACGAATTGGCGGCGGAGATGGCAGCACGGTCCTCGACGGTCAAAGCCTTCGAGCGCAAGCGTCCATCGAAGAAACCGTTCCCCGAACACCTGCCGCGCGAGCGTGTCGTCATTTCCCCGCCCAGCAACTGCCCGTGCTGCGGCTCGGCCAAGCTGGCGAAGCTGGGCGAGGACATCACCGAGACGCTGGAGGTGATCCCGCGCCAGTGGAAAGTCATTCAGACGGTGCGCGAGAAGTTCTCCTGCCGTGAATGCGAGAAGATCGCGCAAGCTCCGGCACCGTTCCATGTGACGCCGCGCGGCTTTGCCGGGCCGAACCTTTTGGCGATGATCCTGTTCGAGAAGTTCGGCCAGCATCAGCCGCTGAACCGGCAAAGCGAGCGTTATGCCCGTGAAGGCATCGACCTCAGCCTGTCGACGCTTGCTGACCAGGTTGGCGCTTGCGCTGCGGTCTTGAAGCCAGTGCATGGAATGATCGAGGCGCATGTGCTGGCCGCGGAGCGGCTGCATGGTGACGACACCACCGTGCCGATCCTGGCGAAGGGCAAGACCGATACCGGCCGGATCTGGACCTATGTCCGGGATGACCGGCCGTTCGGCGGCACGTCGCCGCCGGCGGCTCTCTATTACGCCTCGCGCGACCGGCGGCAGGAACATCCCGAGCGCCATCTGAAGAGCTTCACCGGCATCCTGCAGGCCGACGCCTATGGCGGCTATAATCCGCTGTTCAAGGTGGATCGCGCTTCCGGTCCGCTGACCCAGGCGCTCTGCTGGGCGCATTCACGCCGCAAGTTCTTCGTGCTCGCTGATCTTGCGGCGAACGTCAAACGCGGCAGGAACGCTACGCCGATCTCGCCGGTTGCGCTTGAGGCCGTGAAGCGGATCGACGCGCTGTTCGATATCGAGCGCGACATCAACGGACTTTCCATCGACGAACGTTTGGAACGACGCCAGCAGGACAGCCGTCCTCTCGCCGACGAACTTGAGGCGTGGCTGCACTCCGAGCGGGCAAAACTGTCACGCAGTTCACCGGTCACCGAGCCGATCGACTATATGCTGAAGCGCTGGGATGGCTTCACATCGTTCCTCAACGATGGTCGGATCTGCCTGACCAACAATGCGGCCGAACGCGCATTGCGCGGCTTTGCCCTCGGCAGGAAATCGTGGCTCTTTGCCGGTTCCGATCGCGGTGCTGATCGTGCTGCCTTCATGGCAACGCTAATTATGACGGCAAAACTCAACGACATTGATCCTCAGGCCTGGCTGGCTGATGTTCTATCTCGCATTGCGGATATGCCCGTCACGCGGCTCGAAGACTTGCTCCCATGGAATTGGAGCCCTTCGACCGCTGCAGCACACAAAGCGGCCTGATCCGCGGCCCTGACCGCAGGCTTACGCGAGAAGGTGTCGACCACCGTCAGTACCCGCAGTTTTTTCGTGAGCGTCCGGCGAATGCATTTTTTGCGTCTACGAGGCGCGGTTTAGGACTTGCGGCTTAGCTCATGTGCCATGACGCGCTCGTATCCCTTACATTACGGCTCGTGAGGCAGAAATATAGCTTGCATATTAATACGGCGTTACCCCTTGTCTCTCCGTCTGATAGGCTCATTTGGATAAAGAGATTTTGACGGGTCGCGATAGCGTTGCTTCCGAGTGCCTTCGCACGCTCGACTGGGTCAAAGGCTTTGCGATCGGCGCCCATCAATTCGAAATATCCGATCCGACCGCCGAGCGCATCGTCAATAGCACGTTGGCGCTCCCCATTTGAGGCGAGGCGGACAGGACGCTGCGTGCGGAGCATTTCCTGCCGCTCTTTTCCGCCCTCTTCCCGCCGGCGCCCATCGAGCGCCTCCTAGGCGTCGGCCATTATTGCTTCGAAGATGCCCCAGAAACCACCTCGAGCCTGATTGCGGACTTCCTGCGGCGGAGTTGGGCGGCACGATCTCAAAAGCCGAAACTAAAGAGCGGAGGGCCATCCGCTCCGGCAGCCGGCAATGCCGTATCGGCACAGCCTCTTTCATCATGGCGGATCTCGCCCAACTACAAGCCGGCCGATCGGAACTTGGCAGCGGCCGATTGACATTCGGTATCGTTGTGACACCGTTCCGCGTGATTGCCGACCCACCGTACCGAGGCAAAATGACAAAGCGATCGCAAGCCGTTATCACCACAGCCGACGAACGCCCGCGCGACGGATGGAACGATCCCGTCCACGGCTCCATCTCCTGGCACACACTGCTCAGCAGCGACATCACCCCCACCGACAGCATGAGCGCCGGCATAGCCGAACTAGCCCCCGGCGGCGAACTCAAGCCGCATCGCCACGACCCAGCGGAAATCTACTTCATCTTCGAAGGAACCGGCATCGTCCGGATCGACGGTCAGGAAACAACGGTCAAATCAGGCACAACCGTTTTCATCCCCGCGAGCGCCGAACACGGCATCCGCAACGAATCGTCAGCCAATTTGAAATTCTTCTATGTGTTTCCGACGGGATCGTTTGCGGAGGTGGCCTATCGGTTTCCGGGGAGTTGAGGCGTTTTGGGCTATTGCGGCTGCTTGTTCAGTTCGCTTGAAAGTGACCGATAGCGAAAGCCAAAATGGCGGAGAGGGTGGGATTTGAACCCACGATACCCTTGCAGGTATGCCGCATTTCGAGTGCGGTGCATTCGACCACTCTGCCACCTCTCCGGTTATGCTGGTCGGCGCGTTTTTCAGCGCGGGGGCTACATAGCGACAGAAGAGGGGGATGGCAAGGGCGAATATGAAAGCTTTACGATCCTTTTGCCTTGACAGATCAGGGACGCTTATATATCCCGTGCGACGCAATAGGTGTGGATAACTCCGTGCCTTGCCCGCCCTGCTTCGAGCAGGGTTTCACCGGCAGAACTTTTTGAAGGCTCAAGCCTTTGGAATCCCTGCTAAGTTTCGACTGATAAAAAGACGGCCGCTCGTCCTCAAGGCGAGAGAGCCGGAACGAACATGAAAGGATAAAAAATGTTCGCAGTCATCAAGACCGGCGGTAAGCAGTACCGTGTGGCAGCCAACGACGTGCTGACCATCGAGAAGCTCGAAGTCACCGCCGGCGACACCGTAGAATTCACCGAAGTCCTCGTTATCGGCGAAGGCGCCGACGCTGCGATTGGTGCTCCCTTCGTCAAGGGTGCTTCCGTCAAGGCCGAAGTGGTCGAGCACAACCGCGGCAAGAAGGTCATCGCCTTCAAGAAGCGCCGTCGTCAGAACTCGAAGCGTTCGCGCGGCCATCGCCAGCATCACACGGTTGTCCGCATCACGGACATCGTGGCTGCCAAGTAAGTAACGGGATCAAGGTTTAAAGGAGAACTCCAATGGCACACAAAAAAGCTGGCGGTTCCTCGCGCAACGGTCGCGATTCCGAATCCAAGCGCCTTGGCGTGAAGAAGTTCGGCGGCGAAGCCGTCATCGCAGGCAACATTATCGTGCGTCAGCGCGGCACGCAGTGGCACCCGGGTTCCAACGTTGGCCTCGGCAAGGATCACACGATTTTTGCGCTTACGGCGGGCAACGTGAACTACCGTACGAAGGCCAATGGCCGCGTGTACGTGTCTGTAATGCCGAAAGCGGAAGCAGCGGAATAAGCCGGTAGCGCTCTAAAACAGCCGGCGTCTCATCGACCCGGCTGACCGCATCAGGTTCAGTCCAGAAAACAGGGGAGATGGGGCGCCATCTCCCCTTTTTCTTTACCCTCAACCAAGGAGGACTGAACCATGCAAGGCGAATTGTTAAGGGAAGGCCAATCGAGGTCTCCCGAAGAGCGGCTGAGGCCGGAACGGTTAAGGACCGATTGCCCTGTCTTACTGTCGGAAAGGCTCGTTCTGCGCGCGCCCCACGAAGAAGACATCGACGCCCTTGCCCATCTCGCCAACAACGCCAATGTCGCCACAATGGTATCGCGTATGCCGCACCCGTATACGACCGCCGATGCCGCCGATTTCGTGCGACGCACGAAGCTTGGCGAGATTGGCAAGTGCGTCTATGCCATTACCAAAGCCGACAACGGCGCCTTTCTCGGTTGCTGCGGGGTCGAACCCACGGGCGATCCGAACACGGTCGAGATCGGTTACTGGCTGGGCGAGCCCTACTGGAACCAGGGCTACACGACGGAAGCGGCCCATGCCCTCATCGACATGGTCTTCCGCACGCGTGAGAATGTGGCGCAAATCGATGCCCGCTGCCGGGTAACGAACGTCGCATCGAGGCGCGTCGTCCAGAAGTGCGGCTTCCAGTTCCAAGGATCCGGCCTTGCTGCGTCGCTGGCGCTCGGCAGCACCGTGCCGGTCGAATGGTATCGGCTCGACCGCAAGACCTGGATCTCGCTGCGCAGCTGGGGAGGCATGAGATGAACGCTCTCGCCCTCACCCGCCGCGATACCCGGATCCTGACGCCCGGGCCGACGCCGGTCATCCAGACCGGCCGACTGACGCTGCGCCCGCACCGGCTCAGCGACGCCGATATGATTGCGGAATCGCTTTCGGATTTCGCCGTCACCCGCATGCTGGCCCGCGTTCCCGCGCCCTATGACCGGCAGGATGCGCTCGACTGGCTGGTCGAGCACACCTCCGGCCTCGGTGTCGATTGGGCGCTCGCCATCACCGAGCGGGATGATGCCCATATCGGCTGCGTCGGCATCGAGCTTCGCCACGGCCGCTGGCACCTCGGTTATTGGCTGAACCGCTTCTACTGGCGGCAAGGCATCATGACCGAAGCGGTCAAGGCTGCGCTCGAACGTTTTGCCCGCCGCATGCCCGAAGTCGCCGTTCATTCCGGCGTCTTCGCCGACAATCCGGCGTCGCTCAAGCTGCAGCAGAAGCTCGGCTTCGAGATCATCGGCTGCTCGGAGATCTACAGCTTTGCCCGCAACACCATGGTTCCGCATATCGAAACCGTGCTGAAGCCGGGCGCGCTGCGGCTCTCGCAGGCGGCCTGAGCCATGAGAATAGGCCATCGCCGGCCCGTCCGGCGATGGCCGTCATATCAATCATGCAGTTCCGCCCCTTTATGACGCTGGAACCGCACGATATTCTTTGACCTCAGCCCGAAGCGCCTATATCGAAGGCGACATGACGGGCAAACGGCCGCCCGATGTGTCTTTGGGATGCAAAAGGAGCGGCAGACATTGAAAAGAGCGCATAGGCTTTTGTGAATCCCATTCGATCCGAAGGGATATGCGCCGACACCGGGTGACGGACGTAAGATGAAATTTCTCGATGAAGCAAAAGTCTATATTCGCTCAGGCGACGGCGGCGCGGGCAGCGTCTCCTTCCGCCGCGAGAAGTTCATCGAGTTCGGCGGCCCGGATGGCGGCGATGGCGGCCGCGGCGGCGATGTCTGGGTCGAGGCCGTTAACGGCCTGAATACGCTGATCGATTTCCGCTACCAACAGCACTTCAAGGCAAAGGTCGGTATGCACGGCATGGGCAAGAATCGCGCCGGCGCCAAAGGCGACGACGTGACGCTGAAAGTGCCCGTGGGAACGCAGATCTTCGAAGAAGACCAGGAAACGCTGATCTGCGATCTGACGGAAGAAGGCCAGCGTTTCCGGCTGGCCGCCGGTGGCAATGGTGGCTTCGGCAACGCCTATTTCAAATCCTCGGTCAACCAGGCGCCTGACTGGGCCAATCCGGGCCTCCCAGGCGAAGAAAAGACTCTTTGGCTGCGGCTGAAGCTGATCGCCGATGCCGGTCTTGTCGGCCTGCCGAATGCCGGAAAATCGACCTTTCTCGCAGCCGTCAGCCGCGCGCGGCCTAAGATCGCCAATTATCCTTTCACGACGCTGCACCCCAATCTCGGCGTTGCCACCATCGACGGCCAGGAATTCATTCTGGCCGATATTCCTGGCCTGATCGAGGGCGCCCACGAAGGTGTGGGCATCGGCGACCGCTTCCTCGGCCATGTCGAGCGCACCCGCGTGCTGCTGCATCTGGTCTCCGCCCAGGAAGAAAAGGTCGGCAAGGCCTACAAGACCGTGAAGCACGAGCTGGAGGCCTACGGCAACGACATCACGGACAAGCCCGAGATCGTTGCCCTCTCGCAGATCGACGTGCTGGACGAGGAAACGCTGAAGAAGAAGACGCGCGAGCTGGCGCGGGCCTGCGGCAAGACGCCCTTCCAGATTTCCGCCGCCACCGGCCGCGGCATGACGGAAGTGCTGCGCGCGCTGCGCGACGTCATCGTCGAAGCCAATGCCGGCGAAGCGGACAAGCCGGCAAAAACGCCGAAACTGCGGCATCGCGACATGCAGTCCGCCGATGATGTCGGCGCTGACGACGAGGACGATCAGGGATGACTGCCCGCAAGCCGCTCGATCGCTACCGCCGCATCGTCATCAAAATCGGCTCAGCCCTTCTCGTCGATCGCAAGACCGGCTTGAAGAAATCCTGGCTCGACGGCATGTGCGCTGATATTGCCGCACTGAAGGCCAAGGGCATCGATGTTCTGGTCGTCTCCTCGGGCGCGATCGCGCTCGGCCGCTCCGTGCTCGACCTGCCCTCCGGCGCGCTGAAGCTGGAGGAAAGCCAGGCGGCAGCGGCCGTCGGCCAGATCTCGCTGGCCCGTGCCTGGTCGGAAAGCCTGTCGCATGACGATATCGTTGCCGGCCAGATCCTGCTGACGCTCGGCGACACGGAAGAGCGCCGGCGCTACCTCAATGCGCGCGCCACCATCAACCAGCTCCTGAAGATCGGCGCCGTGCCGATCATCAACGAAAACGATACGGTCGCGACCAGCGAAATCCGCTATGGCGACAATGATCGCCTCGCCGCCCGCGTCGCCACCATGACCGGCGCCGACCTTCTCGTGCTGCTGTCTGACATCGACGGGCTCTATACCGCCCCGCCGCATCTCGATCCGCGGGCGAAATTCCTCGATACGATCGCGGAGATCACGCCTGAGATCGAAGCCATGGCCGGCGGTGCCGCCTCGGAGCTGTCGCGCGGCGGCATGCGCACGAAAATCGATGCCGGCAAGATCGCGACCGGAGCCGGCTGCGCCATGATTATTGCTTCCGGCAAGACCGACCGACCGCTGAACGCGATCGAGAGCGGCGCGCGCTCCTCCTGGTTCGCGCCGTCAGGCACGCCCGTCACCGCCCGCAAGACCTGGATTGCCGGACAGCTGCAGCCGGCCGGCGAATTGCATGTCGATGAGGGCGCCGTCACCGCGCTTGGCGCCGGCAAGAGCCTGCTGCCCGCCGGCGTGCGCCGCGTCGTCGGCCATTTCGGCCGCGGCGACACTGTTGCCGTCGTCGGCCCCTCCGGCCGTGAGATCGCCCGCGGCCTTGTCGGCTATGATGCCGAAGAGGCCCGCCAGATCACCGGCCGCAAATCGGCGGAGATCGAGGCGATCCTCGGCTATGCCGGCCGCGCCGCCATGGTGCATCGCGACGATCTCGTCATGACGGCATCCGTCAAGACGAAGGCCGAGAAATCGAAGAAGGATGAAGCTCATGCTTGATACTGTCGCACAAAGCCCCGACATCGACGCGCTGATGAACGATATCGGCCGCAAGGCCCGGGCTGCGTCGCGACCTCTGGCCTTCGCGTCGACTGACAGCAAGAACAAGGCGCTGAATGCCATGGCGGACACCATCCTGGCCCGTAAGGATCATATCCTCGCTGAAAACGCCAAGGATCTGAAAGACGTCGAAGGCACCGATATGCTCGCCTCCTTCGTCGATCGCCTGACGCTGAACGACAAGCGTGTCGCCGAGATGGCCGAAGGCATCCGCGCCATCGCCGCTCTGCCCGATCCCGTCGGCGAAGTCATCGCCGCCTGGGATCGTCCCAACGGCCTGAAGATCGAGCGCGTCCGCACGCCGCTTGGCGTCATCGGCGTCATCTTCGAAAGCCGTCCGAATGTCACTGCCGACGCCGGCGCGCTATGCCTGAAGGCCGGCAATGCCGTGATCCTGCGCTGCGGCAGCGATTCGCGCCGCTCCTCGCAAGCGATCCATGAGTGCTTGGTCGACGGATTGAAGGCCGCCGGCCTGCCGGAACATGCCATCCAGCTCGTGCCCGTCAGCGATCGTGCCGCCGTCGGCGCCATGCTGCGCGGCCTCCAAGGCAATATCGATGTTATCGTGCCGCGCGGCGGCAAGAGCCTCGTCGCCCGCGTCCAGACCGAGGCGCGCGTGCCGGTCTTTGCCCACCTCGAAGGCCTCTGCCACATCTATATCGATGCCTCGGCCGATCTCGACATGGCGAAATCCATCGTCGTCAACGCCAAGATGCGCCGCACGGGCATCTGCGGCGCCGCCGAAACGCTGCTGGTCGACAAAAAGGTCGCTTCCACCCATCTGAAGCCGCTGCTTGACGGACTTGCCGCGGCGGGCTGCGAAATCCGTGGCTCCGCCGATGTCCTGCAGCTCGTTCCCGGCCTCGAGGCGGCAACGGAAGAGGATTGGACGACCGAATATCTCGCCGCCATCATCTCGGTCGCACTGGTCGACGGCATTTCCGGGGCAATCGGCCATATCGGCAAATATTCTTCGAACCATACCGAAGCCGTGATTGCCGAAGACCCTGATGTTGTCGAGCGCTTCTTCACCGAGATCGATTCGGCGATCCTGCTGCACAATGCCTCAACGCAATTTGCCGATGGCGGCGAATTCGGCATGGGCGCGGAAATCGGCATCGCCACCGGCAAGATGCATGCGCGCGGGCCGGTCGGCGTCGAGCAGCTCACCTCCTTCAAATATCGCGTTCGCGGCACCGGACAGATACGGCCCTGACGTGCTGAAAGAAGAGGTTGATCAACGCTATCTGCGCATGCCCCATGCCGAGCGCGGCATGGTGGTCGGTCTTTTTGGCGGCTCGTTCAACCCGCCGCATCGCGGTCATGCGCTGGTCGCCGAGATCGCCATTCGCCGGCTTGGCCTCGATCAGCTCTGGTGGATGGTAACACCGGGCAATCCGCTAAAGAGCCGCAATCATCTGGCGCCGCTTGCCGAGCGCATCGCGCTGAGCGAGCAGATCCTCCACAATCCGCGTATCAAGGTGACGGCGTTCGAGCAGACGCTGGGCATGAGCTATACCGCCAATACTCTGGCCTACGTGAAGGCACGCAACCGCCAGGTCCATTTCATCTGGATCATGGGCGCCGACAGTCTGAATACGTTCCATCGCTGGCAGAAATGGCAGGAAATCGCGCAAACCTTCCCGATCGCCGTCATCGACCGGCCGGGATCGACGCTCTCCTATCTCTCGGCCAAGATGGCAAAGACCTTCCATTATGCCCGCGTGGATGAAGATGACGCTCGCGTGCTCTGGAAGAAGCGTGCGCCGGCCTGGACCTTTATCCATGGACCGCGTTCGGCACTGAGCTCGACCGCCTTGCGCGCCGCTCAATAATTCCGCCAATTTTTCGGGAAGCCTGAAAAATAAAAAGCCCGACGCGGGAGGAGGTGCGTCGGGCTTTTGAACCTGATCAGCAACTGGGAGGAGGAGAGTTGCTGATCCATATCGAACGGCATTGGGAGGAGGAGATCGCCGTTTCGATGATTATGTTTTACCAGATTTTACCGATTGATAAATGGGCGATTGCGCAATGCAGCAATGCATATGACGCATGGCTATGAAAATTTTCTGCCCAAAAAACGCTTCTTTTGCGAATTTCTCGTCGTCTGGCTTTCAGTATCGGACTTAATTCGGCGAAAGAATGGCGCAAGATTCCACGATCCGTAACGTTACGTCGTACTTCGTGAGCGTTCGCTAATCCGCTGGGCAAATTCAGTCATGCATTTTTGTAATGCCCAAAACCGCTCATATGCGCTGCGCCGCGGAAAATCCATAAAATTCGTAGGTTTACGCGATCATATCGCGATGTATTTTTGCAAATACATCCCTAGTCAAGCCTCGCGCGTCGTTATATTTCTCAAAATATGTCGACATTTTTGGAGAGAATAAGGATGACCACCAGCCGACGCCAATGGATCAAGCTCGCAACCGCCGCGGTATCAGCAGCATGGCTCGGCCTTTCGGTCATTCCGGCACCGGCCCTCGCCGCCGACAAGATCGTCGTCTTTGCCGCCGCCAGCATGAAGAACGCGCTCGACAACGCCGATGCCGCCTTCACCAAGGAAACCGGCAAGGAGGTCACTGTCTCCTACGCGGCGAGCGGACCGCTTGCAAAGCAGCTTGAAAACGGGGCGCCGGCCGATGTTTTCATCTCCGCTGACACGAACTGGATGGATTATGTCGCCGGCAAGAAGCTGATCAAGGACGATAGCCGCGTCAACCTGCTGGGTAATAAGCTCGTTCTTGTCGCCGCCAAGGACAAGGCGAAGCCGGTCGAGATCAAGCAGGGCTTCGATCTTGCTAACCTGGTTGGCGACGGCCGGCTGGCGATCGGCCAGCCGGAATCGGTACCAGCAGGCAAATACGGCAAGACAGCGCTGGAAAAGCTCGGCGTCTGGTCGTCGGTTGAAAAAAAGGTCGCGGGCGCTGAAAGCGTGCGCGCCGCCCTCGCGCTCGTTTCGCGGGGCGAAGCGCCTTACGGCATCGTCTATCAGACCGATGTCTCGGCCGATCCTGGCGTTGCCGTCGTCGGCACCTTCCCGGCAGACAGCCACCCGCCGATCGTCTACCCGATCGCCATCACCAGCAGCAGCAAGAACCCGGACGTACAAGCCTATTTCGACTTTCTGAAATCGGCTAAGGCTGTTCCGTTCTTCGAGCATGAGGGCTTCACGGTTCTGAAGCAGTGAGCGTCATCACCGCAGGTCCGGTATGAAAAGTTCAGGCCCTCAGGCTCGCTGACTCGTGGCGAGCCTGAGATGTTTTAAGGGGCGGGTATTTGGAAGCGTTGGGTCTGAGCAGCGACGAATGGACTGCAATAGAGCTGAGCCTGCGCGTTTCCATCGTCGCCATGCTGGTCAGCCTGCCCTTCGGCATCGGAGCTGCATATCTGCTTGCGCGCGGGCGCTTCTGGGGTAAATCGGTCCTCAATGGCGTCATCCATCTGCCGCTGATCCTGCCGCCCGTCGTCACCGGCTTCATCCTCCTCATCCTCTTCGGCCGAAAGGGGCCGATCGGATCTTTACTTGATCAATATCTCGGCCTCGTCTTCTCCTTCCGCTGGACGGGTGCCGCACTTGCCTGCGGCGTCATGGGCTTTCCGTTGATGGTCAGAAGCATCCGCCTGTCGCTCGAAGCGGTCGACCGCAAGCTGGAGGAAGCCGCCGGCACGCTGGGCGCCAGCCCCATCTGGACCTTTCTGACGGTCACGCTACCCTTGATCCTGCCCGGGATCATCGCCGGCATGATCCTCTCCTTCGCCAAGGCCATGGGTGAATTCGGCGCCACCATCACCTTCGTCTCCAACATTCCCGGCGAGACCCAGACGCTGTCTTCGGCGATCTACACCTTCACGCAGGTTCCAGGCGGCGATGCCGGCGCCATGCGGCTGACCATCGTCGCCATCGTCATTTCCATGGCGGCGCTGCTCGCCTCGGAACTCCTCGCCTATCTCGCAGGCCGCAGGATGGATTTCGAATGACGCTTTCAGTCGATATCCGCCATCGCCTCGGCGCCTTTTCCCTTGAAGCCGCATTCACGTCCGATGGCGGCGTGACGGCCCTTTTCGGCCGCTCCGGCTCCGGCAAGACGTCGATCGTCCGTATCATTGCCGGCCTGACACGCCCTGATTACGGCCGCGTCAGCCTGGACGATACGGTGCTCGCGGACACCGACGGACAAATCTTCGTGCCGCGTCACCGCCGCCGCTTCGGCTATGTCTTCCAGGAAGCGCGCCTGTTTCCGCATCTTTCGGTGCGGCAGAACCTCAATTACGGCCGCTGGTTCGCTCCGAGGAACGAGCGCAGCGAAAGCTTCGATGGCGTCGTCGATCTCCTCGGCATCGGCGCACTGCTCGACCGGCGACCGGCAAAACTCTCGGGCGGCGAAAAGCAGCGCGTCGCGATCGGCCGCGCCCTGCTCTCTTCGCCGCGGCTCCTGTTAATGGACGAACCGCTGGCAGCACTCGACGAGGCCCGCAAGGCGGAAATCCTTCCCTATCTCGAGCGGCTTCGCGACGAGACCAATATACCGATCATCTATGTCAGCCACTCGATCGCCGAAGTGGCGCGCCTCGCCAACCGTGTCGTCGTCATGCGCGATGGCAAGGTCGAGGCGATCGGTGCCGCCATCGACATCTTCAGCCAGCTCTCCGGCCCGCTGGCGGAAGACCGACGCGAAGCCGGTGTGCTGCTGGAAGGCCGCGTGGAAGCGATCGACGATAGCAATCACCTCACCGTCGTCGCCCTGAAGGCGGCAAGACTGATTGTACCGGGACAGGTAGCCGCGGTCGGCAAGACCGTGCGTGTCCATATTCCCGCCCGTGACGTCATGCTGGCGACCACACGGCCGGAGGGTCTCAGCGCCCTCAATATCCTCGGCGGCGAAGTGCTGGGAATCGGCACGGCGGCTGACGGGACGGCTGAGATCAAGGTCGATTGCGGCGGCGACATCGTCACTGCCCGCATCACGCAATTCTCAGCCGAACGGCTGGGGCTGCGCATCGGGCTGCCAGTCCATGCGGTCATCAAGACCGTGGCGCTCGAACATTAGTCAGGATTTTTTCGAAGAAGCGTCCGCCGAGCTGCGATTGGCTTCGAGCCAGTTCAGATCATCGGCTATTGCCGCGCGCAGCGCCGTTTCCATGCCGCGGAACCGCCGCAGCAACTCCTCGCCAAACGGCGTCAGGGCGGCGCCGCCACCCTTCTGGCCGCCGCGTTGCGATTCGACGACCGGTTCGCGGAACATATGATTAAGTTCGCTGATAAGCAGCCAGGCCCGGCGATAGGACATGTCCATGGCGCGGCCGGCGGCCGAGATCGAGCCGGTCTCCTGAATATGCTCGAGAAGCTCCATCTTGCCGCGCCCAAGCCGATCCTGCCCCGAAAAGCTGATGCGGAGAATGGGCTTCAACGATGACTGCGGAGCGTCGGTCATGGCACCTGTAACGGTTTGGTCTCAATGGTTTATAGGCAGCTTTCGCGCGCCTGTACATGCCGGGAGAATGGACGGAAGACGGTAGCGGCCTATCTGATTTCCAATACAACGGCGCACTTCCAAACAGGAGTGGCGCGAGTTCTTTATCGTCGCACGGATGGGAAAAACAATGCCGGCTTATATCATCTCCGATGTCACGGTAAGTGATGCCGAGACCTTCCAGATCTACCGGACCCGCGCAGCCGCCTCTATCGCCCACTATGGAGGGCATTATCTTGTCCGCGGCGGTCCAATCGAAAAGCTGGAAGGCGACTGGTCGCCGCAGGCAATCGTGATCGTCGAGTTTCCCGACATCGAGCGGGCGAGAGCCTGGTATCGCTCACCGGAATATGCCCATGCTCTTGAAGTCCGCGATGAGGCCCTCAGCCGCGACCTTCTTCTTGTCGACGGAGTGAACCCGGAAGCCTGATTTTTGGTCCGCGGCACGAATATTTACCCATATCTGGTGCAAATGAGCCCTGTTCAGACACAAATCCTTGTCCTGAACGCCTCAAGATGGCCACCTGCGTCTTGAAACCTTAATGCTTTGATGCCTATCTTTATAACGTGATCGACTCAGATCACTCACGTGCATGTTCTGTTACTCAAGGAAGGAAGAGCACTGACAACAGTACACGCCAAGGGAAGAACGCCTGTCGTTATCCCGAAGAGCTCGGAACGTGGCGCCGATGCCGCTGCCCGCGCCCTGCAAGCCGTCCTCGCAAGCCTCGAGGATTCCAAGGCCGAAAATATCGTCACCATCGACATTGCTGGCAAGTCTGCGCTTGGAGACTACATGGTCGTCGTCTCCGGCCGATCGAACCGCCATGTCCTGGCGATTGCCGACCATCTCATGACCGATCTCAAGGACGAGGGCTTCGGCAATGCCCGCGTCGAGGGTCTCGATGGCGGCGACTGGGTGTTAATCGACACCGGCGACATCATCGTTCATGTCTTCCGACCCGAGATCCGCGAGTTCTACAACATCGAAAAGATGTGGGCAGCACCCGATCTCGATGAAGGCACGCTGCACTAGCGGAGCGACCGCATTTCCGGGAAAACTGGGTAGCGGTTTTCCGCCCGGGATGCGGAAGGATCCAAGGGCGCCTTCCCGGCCCCTCCTGTGCAGGTTTAGATCGCCGGAGATGAACCTCCGGCAAGAGTTTCGTTTTGTGCCGCCATGACGGCGGATATGCGTGGGAGCGGGAATGCGGATAGGTCTTTTTGCGGTGGGACGGCTGAAAGCCGGCCCGGAAAAGGATCTTGCGGCTCGCTATCTCGACCGTTTCGCCAAGGCCGGACCAGCCATCGGCCTGGAAATGGCGCGCATGACCGAGGTTGCCGAAAGCCGCGCCTCCAACAGCGAGACCCGCAAGCGTGAAGAAGCGGGCCTCTTGCAAAAGGCGCACCCTGAAGGCGGTGTCCTCATTCTTCTCGATGAACGCGGTAAGGCGCTCGACAGTGAAGCCTTCGCCGCCATGCTCGGAACATACCGCGATCAGGGCAAGCGCGACCTGACGATTGCCATCGGCGGCGCCGATGGCCTCGACCCCGCCCTCTACGACAAGGCCGACATGACCATTTGCCTGGGAAAGCTGACCTGGCCGCACCAGCTCGTGCGCATCCTGATTGCCGAACAGCTCTACCGAGCCGTGACCATCCTCTCCGGACACCCCTACCACCGGGTGTGATTGCTCCATCCGTTTTGAAAACAGTTTGGCTTTCCCCGTTTTTGCGTTAACGAAACGCTCACACAGGCGTGTTTTGATTCCCGCCCTGAAAATGACGATGCTTCCTGGATGATTGCGGCAAATCAGCTTATTTTCGCGCGATCCGAAGGGACCAGGCTGAACCGACTGGATGAGAAAAGCCCCGCCCATGCTCTCGCGTATCGTGCTGCCAGCTTTGGCGGCAATGCTCGGTGTGGGCGCCTATATGGCAGGCCCTTTCTCTCGGGAGGACGTCGCCGTCGCGCAGGAAGCGGATGCCATCGCGCCGCAAGCGCCTGACGATCGCCCTTCCGCGATGGCATCGGCACCTGGACAGGAAACCCCTGACCCGGCGGCAGACCTTGCGCGCAAGCGCGATGAGACCCGCGCGCAGCTCGATGCGCTTTCAAAGACGATCAGCCTTTCGTCCGGCAAGACGAAGGAACTGGAAGACAGCATCGCCTCTCTCGACAAGAGCACCGAAAGCCTACGCCAGGCGCTGATCGACAGTGCCGCCCGCCGCAAGGATTTGGACCGCAAGATCCAGCAAAGCGAGAAGACGCTGACGAACCTAGCCGTCAGGCAAGACAAGATCCGTGCCTCGCTGCACCAACGCCGCGCGCTGCTAGCCGAGGTTCTCGGCGCCCTGGAGCGCATGGGACGCAATCCGCCACCCGCTTTGCTGGTCACGCCGGACGATGCGCTCGCCTCGGTGCGCAGCGCCATTCTTCTTGGCGCCGTCGTGCCCGGAATGCGCAAGGAGACGGACAAGCTCATCGCCGATCTGACCGATCTCAGCAAGTTGCAAGCCGATACCGCCGCCGAAAAGGCGAGCTTCACCACCACCATGACCAACAGTCTGGAGGAGGAGCGGCGCATGGATCTGCTGATTGCGGAAAATGACAAGCACAGCAAGGAAAACGCCACTCAGCTTGAGGCGGAGCGCAAGCGCGCGGAGGAGCTGGCCGGTCAGGCAACCAGCCTGGAAGGGCTCGTCGCCTCGCTGGAAAGTCAGATCGGCTCAGTGCGGGACGCTGCCGCTGCTGCCCGCGCGGAAGAAGCGCGCCGCGCGCAGATGACCGAACAGCAGCGCGAGCAGGCGAAAGCCCTTGCCGAGAACGGCGTGCCCGATAAAAACCGCATTACGCCCGCATATCCATTTTCAGACCTGAAGAAAAAGTTGGAGCTGCCCGTGGCGGGCGATATTCTCCGCCAGTTCGGCGACGACGATGGCACAGGCCACACCGCGATGGGACTGACCGTCGCGACCGGCCCGGAAGCACTGGTCACGGCTCCCGCCGACGGTACGGTCGTCTACGCCGGCGCGTTTCGCAGCTACGGACAGATGATCATCCTGGATACGGGCGACGGCTATCACATGGTGCTGTCGGGCATGGACGCGATCAAGACGCGCCCTGGCAGATTCGTCTTCGCTGGCGAACCGCTTGCCACGATGGGCCAGAAAAGAGTCGCGAGCGCGACCGCATTGGCGCTGGAAACGGATCGGCCAACGCTTTACATTGAATTCCGAAAAGATGGAAAACCAGTCGATTCTCGGCCCTGGTGGACCTCCAAAGACACTGGAAAGGCACGCAATGATACGTAGGGCTTCTCTTGTTCTCGTCGGCGCATTGATGGGTGCGACCGCGATGGGCGTTATCTACTCGGCGGTAGCGCCGGCGGAAGCCGCTGGCACTTCCACCTATAAGGAGTTGTCGATTTTCGGCGATGTCTTTGAGCGCGTCCGCGCGCAGTATGTGACCCCTCCCCAGGAAGACAAGCTCGTCGAAGCCGCCATCAACGGCATGTTATCGTCGCTGGACCCGCATTCGAGCTACATGAACGCCAAGGATGCGGAAGACATGCGCACCCAGACCAAGGGTGAGTTCGGCGGTCTCGGCATCGAAGTGACGATGGACAACGATCTCGTCAAGGTCATTACCCCGATCGACGATACGCCGGCTGCCAAGGCCGGTGTCCTTGCCGGCGACTATATCACCGCCATCGACGGCCAGTCGGTCCGCGGGCTGAAGCTGGAAGACGCCGTCGAAAAGATGCGCGGCCCGGTCAAGACACCAATCAAGCTCACCCTGATACGCAAGGGCGTCGACAAGCCGATCGAGCTTACGGTCATCCGTGATGTCATCGCCGTTGCCGCCGTCAAGTCGCGCGAGGAAGGTGGCGATGTCGGCTATATCCGCATCATCTCCTTCACAGAAAAGACCACGCCAGATCTCGAAGCCGCGATCGCTAAGATCAAGAAGGATATCCCGGCCGACAAGCTGAAGGGCTACGTCCTCGACCTGCGCCTCAACCCGGGCGGCCTGCTCGACCAGGCGATCAACGTTGCCGACGACGTGCTGGAGCGCGGCGAGATCGTTTCGACCCGAGGCCGCAATCCGGACGAGACCCGCCGCTTCAACGCCACCCCAGGCGATCTGACCGACGGCAAGCCGATCATCGTGCTCATCAATGGCGGCTCGGCCTCGGCTTCAGAAATCGTCGCCGGTGCCCTGCAGGATCTGCGTCGCGCCACGGTGCTCGGCACCCAGTCCTTCGGCAAGGGCTCCGTCCAGACGATCATTCCGCTCGGTGATGGCAATGGCGCCCTACGTCTGACGACGGCGCTCTATTACACGCCGTCGGGCCGTTCGATCCAGGGCACGGGCATCACGCCCGATGTCAAGGTCGACCAGCCGCTGCCCGACGATTTGAAGGGCAAGCTGACGACGGAAGGCGAATCCAGCCTGCCGGGCCACATCAAGGGCCAGAGCGAGACCGACAAGGGCTCCGGCTCTTCGGCCTACGTGCCGCCGGATCCGAAGGACGATATCCAGCTCAACTACGCGCTCGACCTGCTGCGTGGCGCGAAGACCGATCCGGCCTTCCCGCCGAACCCCGAAAAGGCGGTTTCCTCCAAGTAAGGATTGGCGCCGGGCTGGAAACAGACCCGGCGCTTTCATGATGAGGGAGCGGGACAAAGTGTATCGTTCCGGTCGTCTCCGCCGGCCTCAATTCCGTATGAATCCGGCGTCTCTCAGAAACAATTTTGTTCATGTTTTAGCGCTTTGAGTGCCGCGGGCATTTTTCCACTTCGCCGTGAGCGATATGCTCGAGACCGATAGAGTTTTCCGCTTGGGATGGATTGGAACTTGGGAACGGATTTGCATGCACCGTTGGGACAGAACCGCGGGCCCGGCCGCCAGCGGCGCTCCATCCCCTTTGGACGCATTCTCGGCGGCTTCTGCCTGATCGCGATCGCCGGCTTTTCGCTCTATTCTGCGCTTTTGCGCGATCACCTGCAAAAGACCCAGCCGGTCGAGACGGTAAAGAAGGAAGATCCGGCTCCTCCAGCCGAAACCAAGCCGGCTACAGCCGGGCAATCCGGACAGACCGGGCTAACCCAGGTTGATCCGCAATCCGGCGCCAATACCACACGCATCGTTACCGGCGATGGTTCGGTCGTCACCATGTTCAGCCCGAACAACCGTGATGGCAGCGGCCCGGTCCTGATCAACGCCAATCAGGTGGGCCAGGACCCGCGCATGGCGGCAACGCCGAATGACAGCCTGCTGGAAGACTCTCCTTTCGGCAGGCTGCCGATCACCTCGCCGAGCGGCCTGCGACCGATGGATCAATATGCGCGGCCCTGGTCCGGCGCGCGCGGTACCCGGATCGCTATCGTCGTCAGCGGCCTTGGATTGAGCCAGACTGGCACCCAGCGCGCCATCGAGAAGCTGCCGGAAGAAATCACCCTTGCTTTTGCCGTCAGCGGCAACAGCCTACAGCGCTGGATGCAGGAGGCGCGGCGCGGCGGCCATGAGATCCTCATCCAGGTGCCGTTCGAGCCCTTCGACTATCCCAGCAACAATCCCGGCCCGGATACGCTGCTGACCTCGCTTTCGGCTGCAAGGAACATCGATAACCTGCACAAGGCGATGGGCAAGATCACCAATTATACCGGTGTCATGAACTATCTTGGCGGCCGCTTCCTCGCCAATCCCGGTGCCATGGAACCGGTGCTGCGCGATATTGGAAAGCGCGGCCTGCTATTCCTGGATGATGGCTCTTCGGCGCAATCCAAATCCGGAATGCTCGCCAAGACACTGGAAGTGCCGCATGCTTTCGCCGATATTCAGCTCGACGGAGAACTGCAGCGGGACGCAATCCTCAAGAAACTCGACGAGCTAGAGCGCATTGCCCGCCGCAATGGCTCCGCGATCGGCGTGGCCTCAGCCTTCGACGAAAGCGTCGATGCCATCAGCAAATGGAGCGAGGAGGCAGCCATGCGCGGCATTGAAATCGTCGCCGTCTCGGCGCTTGCCGACGACCCGAAACATCCCTGACCCCCTGGCCCGGCTCCCCGGGCTGATCCCTGGAGAGAGAAATGAGCACGCCCCACGCGCCCGCAAGAGCCGAAGACCTGCCCTACCGTCCCTGCGTCGGCATCATGATCCTGAATAGGGAGGGCTTGGTCTGGGCCGGCCGCCGCATTCCAGACGGCAATTCCGAATATGACGGCTCACCGCAGCTTTGGCAGATGCCGCAGGGCGGCATAGATGAGGGCGAAGATCCGCTGAAGGCCGCCTATCGCGAGCTTTATGAGGAAACGGGCATGAAAACCGTGACCCTGCTCGCGGAAGCGAAGGATTGGATCAATTACGACCTGCCGCCACAGCTGATCGGCATCGGCCTCAGGGGAAAATACCGCGGCCAGACGCAGCGCTGGTTCGCCTTCCGCTTCGACGGCGACGAGAGCGAGATCGCCATCAATCCGCCGCCGGGCGGCCATGAACCGGAGTTCAATGCTTGGGAGTGGAAGCCGATGGCCGAGCTTCCCGGCCTGATCGTTGCCTTCAAGCGATCGGTCTACGAGCAGGTGGTTTCGGAGTTCAGCCATCTGGCCGGCCTGAAGGCCGAAGACTGAACGAAAAACCGGCCGCAAAACGGCCGGTTTTCTAGAGCAATTCCAGGAAAAGTGCGTAGCGGTTTTCCGTCCGGAATTGCCGGAAAACAAAAAGATAGAGCGGTTCAGAGTTTCTGTGAAAAGCTGAACCGCTCTGGCACCGATTATTCTGCGGAATCGGCGGAATCAGCGTTGAGCTGGCCGTATTTGGCTTCGCCGATTTTTTCGAGCAGTTCGAGCTGGGTTTCGAGGAAGTCGATATGGCCTTCCTCGTCCGCCAAGAGCTCTTCGAACAGCTTCATCGAAACATAGTCGCCGGCATCGTGACAGATATCGCGGGATTTCTTGTAGGCCGTGCGGGCATCGTATTCGCCGGCGAGATCGGCTTCCAGCACTTCCTTGACATTCTGGCCGATGCGCAGCGGCGCCAGCGTCTGCAGGTTGGGATGACCTTCGAGGAAGATGATGCGGGCGACGAGGCGATCGGCGTGCTGCATTTCCTCGATGGATTCTGCGCGCTCCTTCTTGGCAAGCTTGGTGTAGCCCCAGTCCTCGAGGAGTCTGTAGTGAACCCAATATTGGTTGACTGCGCCAAGTTCTAGGAACAGTGCCTCGTTAAGCCGCTCGATGACTTTTTTGTCGCCTTTCAATGTCCGCTCTCCTGTTGTCTTCATGGAATTTTTTCAGGCGGGACATGAAATCAAATATTTCCGCTTCCGTCGAGTGGCGGCGGGCATGATAATCCTGGGTTGTCTGTATAATAATATCAACGACGTTCGGGAAGCAGCCGCAGCAACGGCCGCGCTTTTCCATGGCGTGATAAACCTTCGCGGGAACGATGAGCTGCCAACAGTCCTGATCAAGGAGTTCGTTGATAACGTCCCGGATTTCCTTGTCGGTGATGTAATTACAACTGCAAACCAGCATTCTTCGCTCAGCCCGTCAAACATGACATCTGCTGTCCTGTTATCTGCTAAAGAAGACGCTCTTTGTCAAGAAAGAAACGATTCGAATCTTATCCCCGGGCTGAGCTCCTACGTTTTCGCCCGGTGCGAAGCCCGCAATTCAGTGGAAATTGCGGCCCCGTGGCATGACTTTTGCGGTTTCGGCACCATGGCTGCGGCCTTCCGCCGCTGCCCCTGCATCGGAAGAAGGCGCCAGAAAGACGGACTTCCGCTTCTCCCTGTGATCCATGGTCGGCCGTAATACTTCATCCGCCCGGTCGCTGACGCCGAAACGCCGCGCCTCGCGCTGAAGAATACCAAGCGCCGCCGTCATATCCTCGATATGATCGACCACCACGTGGATGACGCCGCTCTCGCTCTGCAGCCGGCCACGGATCTTCACCAGCCGCGCCCCCATGACGATGGCGCGGTATTTCTCAAACTTCTTCGGCCAGACGATCGCATTGGCAACGCCGGTCTCATCCTCCAGCGTCATGAAGATCACCCCCTTGGCCGAGCCCGGCCGCTGGCGCACCAGCACCAGGCCGGCGATCGTCACCATCCGCCCATTCGCCACCTTTGGCAGATCCCGGCTTTGCACGATGTCTTGCCGCGCGAAATCGGCGCGTAGGAAGGAAACCGGATGTGCTTTCAGCGATAGCGACAGATAGCGATAATCTTCGATGACCTGCTCGCCGGGCAGCATTTCCGGCAGCGCAACCACCGGCTCGACCTGCAGCTCGGCATGATTGCCGAGATGGAAGAGAGGAAGCGTTTCAGCGGCACTTCCGGCATCGAGCGCCCGCACGGCCCATAGCGCTTCCCGTCGGCTCAAGCCGATGGAGCCGAACGCATCCGCATCCGCCAGGCGCTCGATCTGCGCCTTGGCAAGCCCCGAGCGCAGCCAGAGATCGCGCACCGATCGATAGCCATCGCCACGACGCTCGACGAGCTGCTTCATCTCGCCTTCGGATAGACCCTTGACCTGCCGGAAGCCGAGACGGACGGCACATTGCGTCTTGATAATCCCGCGCATCGACGCATGGCGCGGCTCGACCGCATCCTTATCGAAGCGTCCCCGCTCGAGCAGGCAATCCCAGCTGGAACGATTGATATCCACCGGCCGCACCTCGACGCCATGCTCGCGCGCGTCACGCACCAGCTGCGCCGGGGCATAGAAACCCATCGGCTGGGCATTGAGGATCGCCGCACAGAAGACATCGGGATAATAGGCCTTGAGCCAGGAAGAGGCATAGACGAGCAGGGCGAAGGAGGCCGCATGGCTTTCGGGAAAACCATACTCGCCGAAACCTTCGATCTGGCTGAAACAACGTTCGGCAAAGTCCTGAGGATAGCCTTTCGCGACCATGCCGGAAACCAGATCCGTCTTGAATTCATCGACCCTCCCCGTTCGCTTGAACGTCGCCATGGATCGGCGCAGCCGATCGGCCTTGGCGGGCGAAAATCCGGCTGCGGTGATGGCTATCTGCATCGCTTGTTCCTGAAACAGCGGAACTCCCAAAGTTCGTTCCAGAACAGCCTTCAACTCCGGACGATGATATTCGATCGGCCGCTTGTGAAGATCGTCATCCCGCCGTTTGAGGTAAGGATGCACCATGTCTCCTTGAATGGGTCCGGGACGGACGATCGCTACCTCGATGACCAGATCATAGAACTTGCGGGGCCGAAGACGCGGCAGCATGCTCATCTGCGCCCGGCTTTCGATCTGAAAGACGCCGATCGTATCGGCGCGACAAATCATATCATAGACCGGGAATCGGTCGGGGTATTCACCGCTGCCAAGGTCGGAGAGCTGCTTCTTCACGTCGTAATGCAGCAGCAACAGGTCAAAGGCCTTGGCAAGACAGGTCAGCATACCGAGCGCCAGCACGTCGATCTTCAATATATTGAGATTGTCGAGATCATCCTTATTCCACTCGATCATATAGCGATCGTCCATCGCCGTATGCATGATCGGCACGACCTCATCCAGCCGATCCCGAGTGATGACGAAGCCGCCGACATGCTGGGTCAGATGCCGCGGAAATCCCATCAGCGTCGAGGCATAGGAAAGGACGTTGCGTGTCGTCTTGTCCTTGAGATCGAGGTCGGCAATCTTCGCCTCGCGCTCGGACAGCTCCTCCGTCGACCAGCCCCAGACACCGCTTGCAAGAGCGGACTGCACATCTTCCGACAGGCCGAAGGCTTTCGCCACTTCGCGGCCGGCCGAGCGCGCCCGATAGCTGGTTACCGCCGCCGTCAGCCCGGCATGCTCCTTTTTGTAATGCCTGTAGATGAACTGGATAACCTCTTCACGCTTCTCGTGCTCGAAATCGACATCGATATCGGGTGGTTCCTCGCGTTCTGTCGAGATGAAACGCTCGAAAAGCAAGCTTGTTATTTCAGGATTGACCTCAGTAATCCTGAGGCAATAACAGACGGTCGAATTGGCTGCCGATCCGCGTCCCTGGCATAGGATATTCGCACTGCGGGCAAACTCCATGATGCGGTGCACCGTCAGGAAATATGGCTCATATTTCCGCTCCCGTATGAGCTTGAGCTCGTGCTCGATCTGCATCGAGACCTTTGGCGGGATCCCTTCAGGAAAGCGCCATCTGGCCCCCTCCCAGGTCAGTCTCCTCAGCGTTTCCGCAACGGTCTCTCCAGGAACGCTTTCGTCGGGATAATTATGTTTCAGCTCGTCCAGCGAAAAAGAAAGCCGGCTAAAAAACTTCTGCGTATTGGCGATGGCCTTCGGATAATCCCTGAAGAGGCGCGCCATCTCGGTAGCGTCCTTCATGTAGCGCTCGGCATTCGCCGCCAGCCTGAAGCCGGCTTCCGCGATCGGCACATGCTCACGGATCGAAACGACGATATCGGCAAGCGGCTTGCGCTCGGTCGAATGATAGAGCGGCTGATTGCTGGCGATCAACCGCACGCCATTGCGCTGCGCCACGATGGAAAGCGTGGCGAAGACCATGCGGTCCCGCCCGTCATAGGCCGGCGACAGGACCAAGTGGAACTTCCGGCCGAAACGCATCCATAGCCGCTTCAGACATTGCTCCAGCTTGTTTTGCCCCTCAGGCGTCTCGACGCTGTCGGCATCGGGAACAAGCGCCAGCATCATTTCGTCACCCCATTCCACGAGGTCACTTTCATAGAGGATGCAGACGCCTTTTTCGCCGCGCAGATTACCGGCGCTCAACAGCCGGCAGAGATGCGCCCAGCCCTTGCGGTTTTCCGGATAGGCAAGAATGTCGGGGGTGCCGTCCGAAAATACGAGGCGCGCGCCCGGCTGGAAAGGAACCGGCTCCAAAAGAAGTTCCTCCGGCTCCCCCTTGGCGCGCAGCTCCAGATTTTTCTCAATGCCCTCCTTGTATTTCTCCCGGAGAAGCTTGGTGTGCGCGTGCGCCTTGACGACGCCGGCAACCGAATTGCGGTCGGCAATTCCAAATCCCGACAGTTTCAGGATGGCGGCCTGCGCCACGATTTCCTCTGGATGCGAGGCGCCTTCGAGAAAGGAGAAATTCGTTCTCACCCCGATCTCAAAGAAGGGCACGGGTTCGTGGAAGCTCGGGCGCGCGTTCATGCGAAGACCCCATGCATGTACCAGTCCGGCGTCGTGCCGCCTCGGCCATAGAGCCCCTTGCGGAACAGCCAGAAACGATGGCCCTCATCATCTTCGACCTGGAAGTAATCGCGGTCAGGTTCTTGCCTTTCTTCGAGCCACCATTCCGCCGAAAGCCGCTCCGGCCCTTCGGCCCGGCTGACCCGATGCATGACCCGCCGCCAGCGGAACTGCCGGGGAGGACCATCGGGCACTTCGGCAGCAATGGTTTCGACCAGTTCCGGCATGCGAAACAGCCGCAGCGGCCGCTCGCCGCGGAAGAAGCCATGGCCAGCATCCTCCTGACCTGTGCGCTGCTTCGAGGTAAGGATGGTCATCGCCGGCAGCGGCCGCACAGCTCGTTCGGGGATATGGCTCTGCCTCAGCTCGAACCCTTGCAGGCAGTCCGGCCCCAGCCGGGCGGCTACACGATCCACAAAGGCCGCAAGCGAGCCTTCCTGACGATCTCCTCCGACAAAATCGCCTTGCATGGCATTGAAGGGCGCATGCTGAAGCACATTGAGACGGATGATTTCGAAACCGTAGCCCACATCGAGATCGTCATGAATGGCGCCAAAACGCTCCGCGAATAGGCTGGCGATCCGGCTCGGCTCCCGCAGCGGCTGCGACGCGCCGGCTGCGATGCGGAAGACCGCACCATCCACCCTGAACAACAGGAGTTCGAAGGAGCGGCCGCCGACACCGCGGGCTTCCAGCCCCGGCTTCAGGCTTTCGGCAAGCTGGCGGGCAAGCTGGAGAATATCCTCTTCCGCCTGCACCGGCTCGGCCAGCCGTCGCTCGGCCGACAATTGCGCGACCGGGCGGCGCGGCGAAATCGGCTCCTCGACGAGGCCGATGGCCTGATCGAGCCGCAGCAGCAGCTGTGCGCCGAACCGGCGGGCAAGCGGCGCGCGTGGTGCGGCCAGAAGATCGCCCACCTGCTTCAGGCCCATCTTCTGCAAGGCTGCAATAGTCTCCTCGCCAAGCCGAAGACATGCGACCGGCAGCGATGCCAATGCCTCTTCCATGGCCTCCGGAGGAACGATGCGGCTCTCGTCAAAGCGGGCAACGGCCCAGGAGAGGCCTGGCGCCGAGGAAATGGCGCCGCGCACATCGAAGCCCAGCCGGGAAATCCGGATCAGGATATCCTCGAGCAGCGCCTCTTCACCGCCAAAGAGATGGGCGCAGCCGGTAATGTCGAGAAACAGCCCGTCCTTGCCGTCGATCGCCACCAGCGGCGTATAACGGTCGCACCAGTCGGCGATCGCTTCCAGAAGCTTGCGATCCGCCGCCGGATCCTCCTCGGCGACATCGAGATCGGGACAGATCGCCTTCGCCTCGGCCACGCCCTGCCCCCGTTTCAAGCCGATCATTTCAGCCCGTTCGTTGAGCGCGGTCAGCCGCATGGCATTGTTGAGCTTGCCGGCACAGGCGAGCGGCGGCGTTTCAAGCCTGCCTGTCGAACGCCAAGACAGACCCCAGCGCTTGCGCGCGATGCGGTCGGTCGGCAGATGCGGAAAGGTCAGCGCCAGAATGCGCTGCGTGTTCGCCGGGAAAGGCAGGGTGCTGAACATCGGAGACAGGGGCAAAGCGGCGGTCATGGGCATTCCACTCCAAGGTTATGGAAAGAGGCGCCGGGTTTCGGCTCTTTTCCAAGGTCAGACGAAAGGCCGGATGACCGATGCTGCCGCCAAGCACCGATCCGTCCGGCAGGGGCCGCGCCTGCGCCGGCGCGGGTTCGACGGAAAAGCGGAAGAGGGCGCTGCTTGCTTCCTCCTCGCCTCCCTGTCGCAACAGAAACAAGGGCCGCCCCGCCGCCTTGGCCCTCAACGCCAGCCGCCGGCTTTCGGTCAGGCCGAAACGGGCGGGATTGCCGCGTACTTCCAAAATGACGACGGCAAAGGCAGCACTGCCAAGCGCCGCCTCCGCGACCCAGAGCGCATCCTCCAGCTTGCGGGGCGACGCCTGCAGAAAAGCCTGAGGCTCCAGCCCGAAATCGCTGATGCCGATGGCATAGGGCAGGCCAACCTCCATCGTCGCGACCGTATCGCCGATCCACAGAACCGGAGACTTGGCCGCGACCGTGTCCAAAGCTTGCGCATGCAGCCGCGCGGCAAGCGCCAGGGCAAAACCGCTCGCCACACCGGCATCGCGGAGGCCGAGCGAACGGATTTCCGTCAGCGCATCGAGCGGCAAACCCCCTTGCAGCGCCGCATCGAGCTCGTCGACACCGATCGGAAGGAACGATTGTTCACGCGTAGGCTGGATAGGCAGGGATTTCGCAATACCCGCCATCTGCCTCGCCGGCTTGTCTGCCAGCGTTTCATGCGCCGCAGCCGCCAGTGCCGGAATCGGCCTGCCTTCCAGTCGGGCAATGGTTTCACGCAGGGCGAAAAGCGTTTCCCGCGCCACGGCAGCCTCGGCCATGACGTTCACTCCAGATCGATAATGTTCCTGTTATGTTCTTATGGATTCCAGAGCTCGGAGAAAGAGTCAACACCATTTCATGAGAAAATATTCCTCTGCCGCAATCTACACTCGTAAAAGCGGCGTAAAGTCTCTATATGACCAGCCAAGGAAGGAATATTCATGGCTCGCGTCGACCAGAGCGAAGATTGGCGGGATCGCCACTCGCCCTCCATCAGTACATTCGAATCCCTGGCAATGGAGGCTTACAGTCACCTGCCAGACGAATTCCGTTCGCTCACCGGTGATCTCGTCATCCTCATCGAAGATTTCCCGGATGACGAGGTATTCGAGGACATGGCGCTGGAAACGCCCTTCGACCTGCTCGGCCTCTTCGAAGGCCGCGGCATCTCGGAGCGCTTCACCGCCCAGACGGGAGACATGCCCAACAAGATCCGCCTCTATCGCCGGCCGATCATCGATTACTGGGCTGAGAACGAAGAAACCCTCGGCGACATCATCACCCATGTCCTGATCCACGAAATCGGCCACCATTTCGGCCTGAGCGACGAGGATATGGAGCGCATCGAGGCAAGTGCCGAGGAAGCGACGGATCGCTGATATCGGTCCCGGCCGCAAGACGGTCGGGAAGAATGAGAATTTCAGCCGGCGCTTACTGCTCGGAAAGCTTCATATCCGGATCGTAATCCTTGCCGGCTACGTCCTTGACGACGGCCTGGCCGCATTCCATCCGACCGCTCGCAGAATTGAAACCATAGGTCGGTGAACCGTACAACTCCCAGCCCTTGTTCAACGCCGCGCTCACCTTGTGACAGAAGGATGCGTCATCGGGGCCGGTGAGAAAGCGGTAGAGTTTCATCAAGGCATCTTTCTTGTATTTGGCAATCAGACATCGCTACGGGGCGCTGCGGCAACGCCCGAAGAGCGCTGCGCGATTAGGTGAGCTTTATGGACGAGTCTTTCCGCTTGGACAAGATGCAGCCGCTCCACCATCCGTCCGTTGAGGGTCACGACATTGAGAGTGGCGGCATCCGGTGCGGCGAAGGCGGCGATGATGGATTCCGCCTCGGCAACAGCGGCCTTGTCAGGGCCAAAATGCCGGTTGGCGGCTTCGATCTGGCTCGGATGGATCAGCATCTTGCCGGCAAAGCCCATGGCAACCCCCTGGCCGCATTCTGCCGCGAATTCTTCGGTATCCTTGAAATTGTTGAAGACGCTGTCGATGGCCTCGAGGCCGTAAGCGCTGACGGCCAATATCACCTGCATCAGCCAGGGCACGAGATAGGGACGGCCGGGCTGCGGCAGGACGCCCGTTTCCTTCCTGAGATCGTTGAGGCCGACGACGAAACAATCGAGCCGGCTGCCGGCCGTGCGGCCAGCCTCGGCGATCGCGGCCGCATTCAGGATGCCGCGCGGCGTCTCGATCATCGCCCAGATGCGCAAGTCTTCCGGCGCATCGGCTTCCGCAAGCCGGTCACTGACACCAGTCACATCCTGCGGCTCATCCACCTTCGGCAGCAGCACCGCATCCGGCTCCAGCTCCACGACCAGCGCCATGTCCTCGGCACCGAAGTTCGAGGAAAGCGCATTGATGCGGATGATCCGCTCCTTGCCGGGAAGCGGGGAGGCGACAAAGAAGGCCCGCAGATTCTCCCGCGCCTCGGCCTTTTTCTCCGGCGAAACGGAATCCTCGAGATCGAAAATGACGGCGTCGCAATCGAGACTCGAAAGCTTGTCCAGCGCGCGTCGATTGATGGCGGGAACGCTCAAGACCGAGCGGCGCAGACGGGCGGGACGGGAAGGGGGGTTTTGGCTCGCAGATTGGATCATTGTGCCGTTTTGCCGCGCTTTTAATCGGCAGGCAAGTCAACAAAAAGCCATGCTCCTCTTGCAGATGACAGAGATGAAGACCACATTGCTTGGTGTAGAGAGGTCTCGACCATGCAGAATATCCGTTCCCTGTTCATCGCGCTTGCCGGTATCACCGTGTTTGCAGCCATGGCGCTGCTGACCGTTTCGGTCACGCTTGCTGTCGGTGCTATACTGACCGTGCTGATGGCGGCCCGGGCGATTTCGCTGCGCATGAAGCCGGCACCGGTGCGCGCCAAGGCGAAGACGAACGGCCAGCGCGAGATGCGCATCTGGAACGACGGTCGCGGCACGATCATCGATCTCTGAGATTGAAACAGGGCAGGGCGACCTATTGCCGGATCCCTTGATCATGTGTCCAATTCAGGCCACGTGCTGAAGGGCAAAGCGTGCAAACGGCCGCGTTTGAGAGCATTTCCAAGATTCTCCTTCATTTCGGGCCGGATTTGCTCTATTGGCAGGATAATTCGTGCTTAGACGAAAATGAAGGCAGGACCCCATGGACAAGTTCGTGAAGTTGACCGGTGTCGCAGCACCCCTCCCGGTCGTCAATGTCGATACCGACATGATCATCCCGAAGGATTATCTGAAGACCATCAAGCGCACGGGTCTTGGCAAGGGCCTTTTCGCTGAAGCTCGCTACAATGAAGACGGTTCTCCGAACCCGGATTTCGTGCTGAACAAGCCGGCCTATCAGAACGCCAAGATCCTCGTTGCCGGCGACAATTTCGGCTGCGGCTCCTCGCGCGAGCATGCGCCCTGGGCACTGCTCGATTTCGGCATCCGCTGCGTCATCTCGACGAGCTTCGCCGACATCTTCTACAACAACTGCTTCAAGAACGGCATCCTGCCGATCAAGGTTAGCCAGGAAGACCTCGATAAGCTGATGGACGACGCATCGCGCGGCTCCAACGCCATTCTGACGGTCGATCTGGAAAACCTCGAAATCACCGGCCCGGACGGCGGCTCACTGAAGTTCGAACTTGACGAGTTCAAGCGTCACTGCCTGCTGAACGGCCTAGACGATATCGGCCTGACGCTGGAAAAATCCTCCGCGATCGACAATTTCGAAAAGTCGAACGCCGCATCGCGCCCCTGGGCCGCCTGATCGATTTCATCACTATTTCGCGTTTCGAAGCCGGGCCTTGTGCCCGGCTTTTTTCATGCCGAAAAGGGACCCGTCTCCGCCATGGCTGTGTTCACTCTCTGCCAGCTAGGGCAACGGGGAAGGGCTTCGTAGAAGATCGTCGTCATCGACTGTCACCGAAGGTCGGCAGGAAGTCCAGGCCATCGTCAGGCGAGGCCGGGGCGGCTTGGGCTGTCCTAAGATCACCGATCTCGATGCCGACAGTGCGCGCGACGATGAGAGACTTTTCAAGCTGGCAGCTTGGCTTGCCGGATTCGAGCTCAACGATAAAGCGCTCGCCCGTGCCGGACCGGGCGGCAAGCTCGGTCTGGGTCCAACCGAGGAGCTTGCGTTTCTCCCGGACAGCGGCGCCGAAATCGCGTGCAGACCTGAACATAGAGCATCTCCTAACGCGGCTTACCGTACAGGAAGATTTGTCTCAGATCACACTTTTCTTCCCGATCGGGAAGCAAGGGCGAGGCAGATCGCAAGATCATCCCGATCGGGAAGTTTCGCGCTCCGCACGATGTCGAAAAATGAGGTCCTTGAGATCCGGGTATCGCGTGTAGTACACCTGACGGTATCGTAATTTCCCAAAAGGGAGCAGTGGCTTACGAGAAACCTTAGTTTCTTAGGTATCGCGGGCCTAATTGGCGGATAGTTCCCTCTCCCCGTGTGCGAGGAGAGGGAACTATCCGCAGTTGCGGCATCCCAAGAGCGCAAAACGCAAATCCCGGAAACGGGACATCATCTTTTCCACCCGCTGTAATATGATCGACAAGAAGCAGGTCCATACAGGCCGCCGAGACCCTTGCGGCCTCTCTCCCGCCCTTAAATTTCCTCCACGCAATGGAGCCTCCATGACCTCCCTTCCCATTGTCGGCGCAGCCATGACGCTCGACGACGTCGAAATCCATCGTAACTGGTTGCTCGAAAAGCCGCGTGACCTGGAGCTGCAGAGCTTCGTTGAAGCCGAAATCCTCAACGGCGACTGGGCTCCGCTGGCCGAACGCGCCCGCAAGCTGCTTGACGGCCATCAGGGCCGCCTCGGCATCCACGGCCCGTTCTGGGGCTTTGTCATCGCCTCGCAGGACCCGGACGTCCGCGGCGTCGTCACAAAGCGCCTGCTGCAGGCACTCGACGTCTGTGCCAATATCGGCGCCACCCAAATGGTCATCCATAGCCCCTATACGTCGTGGTCCTACAACAACCTCGACAACAACAAGGGCGAGCGCGAGAAGATCATCGAATATACGCATCTGACGCTGAAAGAGGCCGTCAAGCGCGCCGAAGACATCGGGCTCACCATGGTCATCGAGAACATCGAGGACAAGGATCCCCATATCCGCGTCGGCCTCGCCGACAGCTTCAATTCGCCCGCCGTCGCCGTTTCCATCGACACCGGTCATGCCCATTACGCCCACGGCTATACCGGCGCTCCGCCGGTCGACTACTACGTCCACGCCGCCGGCAATCGCCTGCAACATGTCCACCTGCAGGATGCGGATGGCTATGCCGATCGCCACTGGAGCCTCGGCGAAGGCAACATCCACTGGCGCGCCGTCTTTGCCGCTATTGCCAAGCTTAACAGCAATCCGCGCCTGATCATCGAAATCAAGGACAAGTCGAAGATCCCGGCATCGGCCGCCTACCTCGCCTCGCTCGGGCTGGCTGAGTAAGGATAAGCAACGCAAGCCACCCGCCCTCGTGGTCCAAGGGCGGGTGACTGGTCTCAAAAGCCCGAAAACCGTACCGTTTCGACCCCTTCCTCGCTTGAAAAGCCGCATTTGCAGGTCTAAAAACCCCGCAACTTTTTCTTTCGCGGAGGCTTTCCCATGACAGTTCGCAATCTTTTCCTCCTGCCGGGCGACGGCATCGGCCCCGAGGCCATGGGCGAAGTTCGCAAGATCATTGCCTATATGAACGAGGCGAAGAATGCCGGCTTCGTTACGGATGAAGGTCTTGTCGGCGGCAGCGCCTATGATGCGCATGGCGCTGCCATCTCCGAAGAGGACATGCAGAAAGCGCTTGCCGCCGACGCCGTGCTCTTCGGCGCCGTCGGCGGCCCGAAGTGGGATAGCGTTCCCTACGAAGTGCGTCCGGAAGCCGGCCTGCTGCGCCTGCGCAAGGATCTGCAGCTCTTCGCCAACCTGCGCCCGGCCATCTGCTACCCGGCGCTGGCGTCGGCCTCGTCGCTGAAGCCGGAACTGGTCGAGGGTCTCGACATCCTGATCGTGCGCGAGCTCACGGGCGGCGTCTATTTCGGCGAGCCGAAGGAGATCATCGACCTCGGCAACGGTCAGAAGCGCGGCATCGACACCCAGGTCTACGACACCTATGAGATCGAGCGTATTGCCGGCGTTGCCTTCGAACTGGCGCGTACCCGCAACAACCGCGTCTGCTCGATGGAAAAGCGCAACGTCATGAAGTCGGGCGTGCTCTGGAACCAGGTCGTCACCGCGACGCATAAGGAAAAATATGCCGACGTGCAGCTCGAGCACATGCTCGCGGACGCCGGCGGCATGCAGCTCGTCCGGCAGCCGAAGCAGTTCGACGTCATTGTGACGGACAACCTGTTCGGCGACATGCTCTCCGACGTCGCCGCCATGCTGACCGGCTCGCTCGGCATGCTGCCGTCGGCTTCGCTCGGCGCCCCCGATGCCAAGACCGGCAAGCGCAAGGCGCTCTATGAACCCGTGCACGGTTCCGCCCCCGATATCGCCGGCAAGGGCATCGCCAACCCGATCGCCATGATCGCTTCCTTCGCCATGTGCCTGCGTTACTCCTTCGGCCTGGTCGCCGAAGCCGACGCGCTGGAAAAGGCGATCGCCAACGTCCTCGACAGCGGCATCCGCACCGGCGACATCATGTCACCTGGCAGCCGCCAGGTCGGCACGACAGAAATGGGTGACGCCATCCTCGCCGAATTCAAGGCCCTTTCGGCGTAAGCCAGGTAGATCGCGTGGTATATTTCACGTGAAACACGAGCCCCGTTCCGCGAGGAACGGGGTTTTTTCTTGTGAACGGGATAGACGCGTCTCAGCTCGAGATCGCCGCGACGACAACGTATCGATTTTCTAAAAAACTGTAACAACAACCTGCTATCTGTCGGACCGATTGGAAATCGACATAGGCACTGATTATGCAGGCGATCTTGACGTCTCTCGACCGGCGTTGGCGGCGAAGCGATGCCGCATTTGCACCATCACACTGGAAAATCTGTCTTTTTCTGACCGCCAATATCGTCCTTCTCTCGGCTCTCCTGTTCGATTGGCCTGTCGGCGCCACCCTTAAAAGCCTATCGCCCTTACTTCGCTTCGTCGGCGGAATGCTGACGGATTTCGGCGATTCGGGATGGATCCTTCTGATCAGTGCCTTCCTGTTTTTCGAAGGCTGGGCTGGCAGCAGGGTGCTGTATTCGCAGCGCTGTCGCTGCCAGGCACTGCGTATCTGCCAGATCGGCGGCTATCTCCTGACGACCGTCGCGCTTTCCGGTATCCTCGCCAATTTGCTGAAGCGCGCCATTGGACGCGCCCGCCCCTCGCATTTTGCCGATTGGGGACCCTTCGGCTTTTCGCCCTTCAATGGCCGTGCCAGCTTCGAAAGCTTCCCCTCCGGCCACGCTACCACCATCGGCGCTCTATTTGTGGCGCTTGCCTTCCTGTTTCCGCGCTATCGCTACATCTTTGCTGCCTGCGCCTTATGGCTTGCGATCACCCGCGTTATGGTTGGCGCCCATTATCCGAGTGACGTGGTGGCCGGTCTGGCGCTCGGCGGCTGGTTTTCCTTCATGATAGCCATCATCTATTCGCGCTACGGCCTGCTCTTTCGCATCGACGCCGCCGGTTGGCCAACGCCGCGCTTGCCGCTCTTCAAAAGCGGCAGGCTGCGACAGGCCGATTCCTGAGCCGATCACGGCTGCTGCGCCATGGTTGCCAAGGCCCTCGCACATTCATATATCTGGTAGAGTAGGGTGGCCGAAGGCGGTCAACCCGATTTTGTTTCCGCTTGTGATAAAACCATGGATGCCGGGCCGATACGTTTGAGCGAAAGGCAGATGGGATTGATCTCCCGGGCACTTGCCGAACCGCGACGCGTGCAGATCTTGAAGGAGATCGGCACACGGAGCGAGCCCATGCCCTGCAGCCTCCTGAACGAGTGCCACGCCGTCAGCGCCGCGACGATGTCGCATCATATCAAGGAACTGGAGAATGCCGGCCTCATCGAGATCCAGCGCGAAGGTAAATTCGCCAATCTCGTGTTACGTCGCGACACTCTGAACGCCTATATGGTGGAACTTTCCAAGATCTGACAATTCCTTACACGCCATCAGCATTTCTCCTCGTGGCTCTTGTATCAATTAGATGATTATCTAAATATCAAAGTGACGGTGCGATCGGTTTTCGGGTCGCATGCGCCAAATGATTCGATGATTGTAAAATTGTCTAAGTTTTTCGAAGGAAAATGACATGAGCAAACTGGCAGGCAAGGTCGCGATCGTGACTGGAGCATCCAAGGGCATCGGCGCCGGCATCGCCAAGGCAATGGGCGAAGCGGGCGCGGCCGTTGTCGTCAATTACGCATCAAGCCGCGAAGGCGCCGACAGGGTAGTGGCCGAAATTACCGCCAACGGCGGCAAGGCGCTCGCCGTCCATGGCGACGTTTCCAAATCAGAGGATGTCAAACGGCTCTTTGCAGAAGCGAAGCAGGCCTTCGGCCGCGTCGATATCCTCGTCAATAATGCCGGCGTCTATCAATTCGCCCCGATCGAGGAATTCGCTGAGCAGGAATTCCATCGCCAGTTCAATATCAATGTGTTGGGCACATTGCTGGCCACGCAGGAAGCCGTGAAGCATTTCGGCACTGAGGGCGGCAGCGTGATCAACATCGGCTCCAACGCCGTCAGCATGAACTTGCCGACTGCCTCCGTCTATACGGCAACCAAGGCCGCCGTGGATTCCATTACCAAGATCCTCGCCAAGGAACTCGGTTCACGCAATATCCGCGTCAACAATTTGGCACCGGGCGGCGTCGAGACCGAAGGCGTTGTTGCGGCAGGTATCATCGGCAGCGATTTTGAAAAGCATCTCGTCTCCCAGACACCTCTTGGCCGTCTCGGCCAGCCGACCGATATCGCTCCGGTCGCCGTCTTTCTCGCTTCGCAGGATGCCGCGTGGGTGACCGGCGAAACCATCTATGTCGGTGGTGGTCTGAAGTAGTCACCCATGCCGATGCCGCCCTCCGACAAAAAGGCGGCATCGGCGGCGCGGCATGACTACACGCCGCGCCGATACATTGGCAAACAATTGCCAAACCGCGCCAATTTCCTATTTAATGAATATGTTCGGGTTTTCCGCCTAAGCATCGCAGTCAGCCATGTCGCAAGGCAACATTTTGGCTGTGTGATTTCAAAACAATCCTGTCTTCAATGCGATCCCACGCAGCAGCTGATGTCATCGAACTCCCCCAAGATCCGCCGACGATCGCTGTCGTGAACAACAACGGAGGACGCCTTTATGAATACCGCCAATACCAAATCGAAATTAGGCACTCGCACCAATCTCAGCGAGGACGCGACGCGCGATATTTCCGCAGCCTTGAGCGCTTTGCTGGCAGATGTCTTTGCCCTCTATCTCAAAACCAAGAATTTTCACTGGCACATGAGCGGGCCGCATTTCCGCGACTATCACTTACTTCTCGACGAACAGGGCGAGCAGATTTTCGCGATGACAGACCCGATGGCCGAACGCGCCAGGAAGATCGGCGGAACGACCCTGCGGTCGATCAGTCAAATCGCCAAGCTGCAGCGCATTCCCGACAATGACGCCGAATATGTCGATCCGCAGGACATGCTCGCCGAACTGGCGGACGATAACCTCAAGCTCTCCGCCGAAATGCGCGCCGTTCACGACGTTTGCGATGAATATGGCGATGTCGCCACGGCCAGCCTTCTGGAAAACTGGATCGACGAGACCGAGCGCCGCACTTGGTTCCTGTTTGAAACCACACGCAAGTCCAACCGCTGACACCAAAACGGCGCGCCTTCCAACATGATAAGTTGAAGGCTGGTTTCGACGCCTCCGATTTCCTCGCTTCCGCACCGATGCAAGCGAGGAAATCCTTGACTCCTGTGGAAAACATCTTAGAACCGGCGACGGAAAAGGAAGACTTCCATGGTTCGCTTCGAACAGCTCGATAGCTTCAGTCACCTGGCGCAATGCGCCGGGCGGGATGTCTATTTTCCGGTTTCTTCCAAAACCAAGGCCAAAACGACGACGAAAACCGTCTGACGTCTCTGGCCTGCCGCTCTCTCCCCGGCCCGGCCGGGGACAGGAACCGGTCGTTATGGCCGCGGTTCCCCCCTCGCCAAAGAGGAGAGAAGAGAAAGAGAGCTTGAGAAATGGGTTTCAAAGTTGCAGTAGCGGGCGCGACCGGGAATGTCGGCCGCGAAATGCTCAATATCCTGGCCGAACGCGGCTTCCCGGCCGATGAGGTCGTGGCGCTCGCATCGGCCCGCTCGCAGGGAACCGAAGTTTCCTTTGGCGACCGGACGCTGAAGGTTTCCAACCTGGAGAACTACGATTTCTCCGACACCGACATCTGCCTGATGTCGGCCGGCGGCGACGTTTCGAAGAAGTTCTCGCCGAAGATCGGCGCCCAGGGCTGCGTCGTTATCGACAACTCTTCCGCTTGGCGTTATGACGCCGACGTGCCGCTGATCGTGCCGGAAGTGAACCCGGATGCCGTCACGCAGTTCACCAAGCGCAACATCATCGCCAACCCGAATTGCTCGACCGCGCAGCTCGTCGTCGCCCTGAAGCCGCTTCATGACTTCGCCAAGATCAAGCGCGTCGTGGTTTCGACCTACCAGTCGGTCTCCGGCGCCGGCAAGGACGGCATGGACGAGCTGTTCAACCAGACTCGCGCCGTCTTCGTCGCCGATCCGATTGAGGCAAAGAAGTTCACCAAGCGCATCGCCTTCAACGTCATCCCGCATATCGATGTCTTCATGGAAGATGGCTACACCAAGGAAGAGTGGAAGGTGCTGGCCGAAACCAAGAAGATGCTCGACCCGAAGATCAAGGTCACCTGCACGGCTGTCCGCGTCCCCGTCTTCATCGGCCATTCCGAATCGGTCAACATCGAGTTCGAAAACGAGATCACCGCCGATCAGGCTCGCGATATCCTGCGCGAAGCGCCTGGCTGCCTCGTCATCGACAAGCGTGAAAACGGCGGTTACATCACGCCTTACGAGTCCGCCGGCGAAGATGCGACCTATATTTCGCGCATCCGTGAAGATGCGACCGTCGAGAACGGCCTCAACCTCTGGGTAGTCTCCGACAACCTGCGCAAGGGTGCCGCGCTCAATGCCATTCAGATCGCCGAATTGCTCGTCAACCGCGGCCTCATCAAGCCGCGCAAGCAGGCTGCGTAAGGATCTGTAAACCAATTTACGGTTTATCAACCCTCCTTGGCTAAGCAGAATAAAAGGAAAGCCTCGCCATTTCGGATGAAAGGCGAGGCTTTTCTGAATGATTTTGGCGGCGATGTTTCACATGAAACGAAAACATCACTCGCTAAAACATGATGACATGGTGGTCGGATGCTGGCATGGTCCGGTGGCGACTAAACGCGCGTGATCCCCTGGCTTTCAAGGGTTTGCGCGCCATTGAAAACGGTTACCGCGATCGCACCGCGGTAAGAATTCGGGGACACTGAATGCGCTTCACAAAATCTGGAATGGCAGCTCTCGTGGCGGGCGGATTGCTGCTGGGAATGCCGCTTGCGGCAAACGCCGCATCTTGCGGCAACACTTCCGCCGGATTCGAGAACTGGGTGCAGGAATTCAAACGGGAAGCGCAGGGACAGGGCGTCAGCCCCTCCACCCTCGACAGGGCCTTCGCCAACGTCCATTACAACCAACCCACCATCCGCGCCGACCGCGGCCAGAAGAGCTTCAAGCTTTCCTTCGAGGAATTCATGAAGAAGCGCGGCGGCCAAACGATCATCAATCGCGGCAAGAGCATGAAGCAAGCCAACGCGGCCCTCTTCGCCAAGATCCAGAAGCGCTTCGGCGTTCCCCCAGGCCCGATCATCGCCATCTGGGGCATGGAAACCGGCTTCGGCAGCTACATGGGTGACCAGCATACGCTTTCGGCCGTCTCGACGCTTGCTTATGATTGCCGTCGTTCCGCGTTCTTTACCGAGCAACTCTACGCGGCCCTGAAGCTCGTCGGCGAAGGTTATCTCAACCCGGCGGCGCGTGGTGCAGCTCATGGCGAAATCGGCCAGACGCAGTTCATGCCGAAGAACGTGGTCCTCTACGGCGTCGATGAGGACGGTGATGGCAGGGTCGATCTTGTGGGATCGCGCGCGGATGCGCTGGCCTCGACGGCGAACTTCCTGCGCGGCCATGGTTGGCAGCCCGGCGCCGGCTACCAGCCTGGCGAGCCAAATTTCTCAGCTATCGCCGGCTGGAACGACGCAAAGGTCTATCAGCAGGCAATCGCCTATATCGGCCAGCAGATCGACGGCAAGTAAGGCGTGATCTCATCACATCAAAAAGGCGCTGCGACCGAGTGGTCCGCAGCGCCTTTAAATGGTCTACGCTCCGTCTTGCCAGCGTTAGGCCCTTTACCTTGGGCCTCTAAACCTCAGGGCGGATGAAGTCGCGCGTCGCCGGGTCCATGACCCAGAGTTCGCCGGTCGAGATATCAAACCAGGCGCCGTGAAGGCTAAGCTTGCCTTCTTCCTCGCGCGCTCTGATCTCCGGAAAACTGCGGAGATTGTCGAGCGAATTGCGGATCGAAATGCGCTCCAGCGCGGTCTGGCGCTCGGTCTGCGTCATGATGTCATTGCTCTGGATCTGTTCGGCCGCAGGCTTCAGCAGCGCCATCCAACGGCCGATGAAATCGCCCGGCGACAGCGGCTCCGCGTTCGGATCAAGTGCGGCGCGAATGCCGCCGCAGCGGCCATGGCCCATGACGACGATATCGGAAACCTTGAGCGACAGAACGGCGAATTCCAGCGCGGCCGAAGTCGCATGGAAATTGCTGTCCGGCTCGTAGGGCGGCACCATGTTGGCGACGTTACGGATGACGAAGAGTTCGCCCGGTCCGGCGTCGAAGATGATCTCCGGCGCCGAACGGGAGTCACTACAGGCTATCACGAGGGTCGATGGGCTTTGGCCAAGCTCGGCGAGAGTGCGGTAGCGTTCGCGCTCATCGGCATAACGCCCGCTCATGAAGTTGCGATAACCGTTCAGAAGGGTGTTGGGGAAGCTTTGCATGATATTGGATTACAATGCACTTCGGCCGATGGCAACTGTTGCGCTGCAAAAAGCTCCCGCCGCTTCCAGTCGTTACTTTTTCTTCCGCTGCGCTGGGTGGACGAGATGCCTCAGCTGCACCATCGCCATCGGCGTCGACAGGCTCGCGGAATCGACGGCAAGCGTCAGCTCGTTGCTGCCGCGCTTGACGGCCCGCGCCAGCACTTCGAAGACGCTGGCCGTCGTCAGCTGTAATGCCCGCTCCTCATCCATCCCCGAAAGCAGACGCGACAGGAAGACGGCAGACAGGAGATCGCCCAGTCCATTCGGCACGCCTTCGACGCTGCGATGCTCGGCAAGCAGGGCGTTTCGGCCGCTCAGATAGAGATTGCCGATGCCGCCGGCCATCATCGGCACGGCAGACGTCACCAGCATGCGCGACGGGCCAAGCGCGAGAGCCGCCTCCATGATGGCGTTGTTATCCTCGAGGGGCGCTCCCGCAAGCCAGGCAAGCTCATAGCGGTTCGGCGTTGCAAGCGACGCCAGCGGGATCAGATGGTCGCGGATCGCTTCCGCCGTTGCCTCAGGCACATAAAGCCCGCCGGCATCGCCGATAACGGGATCGCAGGCATAGAGGAGATCGGGGTTCTTCTCCCGCATAGCCGTTACGAGCCTTGCAACGGAACGCGCCTGCGCAGCATTGCCGAAATATCCCGATAGCACCGCTTTGACCTCGGAAAGCCAGGGTGCGGCGATGAGATCGTCAATCGCATGGTCGAAATCCGCCTCGTTGAAGGTCAGCCGCGTCGAACGTCCATGACCAGGATGCCACGGCAGAACGATCGTCGGCAGCGCCCACACCGGATGGCCAAGTGTCTCCAGCGCGAAAACGGCGGCGCGATTGCCGACCGACCCTCGAACGACGTGGCTGGAGATGACGATAACCGCGCCGGCGGACACTTGCGACATGATGCTAGCTTTCAAGTTCGGGCTTCAAACTGCCATGGCGCCGTTGATGATCCCTTTGGCGGCACTCTGTCAACCGCACTTCACAGAGTCATGAAAACCTCTGTTGACGAGTTGATTCCGCCAATATCACACCGATGATATCCGCTTTGCACCGAGACCGCGCGTTTCAGCAAGATTTTTAAAGAAACCGACTAAAATCAGTCCGAAAGCAACCAAATTCGCATTCTTTTTGCCAGTTTTTTCGCTAAACCTTCTGCTACTGTCGTCAAAATTCGAAAATCGGGAGGAATTTCATGGCGCCTAAGACCAATCCGAAACGGGAAAAACAGATCGAAGCGGCACGCAAAATTGCGGCGGCAACAGGCAAAGCGCATCTCGATCCCGAAATCCTGTTCGGCCGGGCAAGCAATGACGACATGGAGCTTTACAGCCCGGAAATGCTGGCCCTTGCCGCGGCACATGCCGCGAAGGAGCTGGCAGCCTGGAGCGGCACGTCTCCCCGCGTCAACATAGAGCAGGTCGCCGGTATCGAGCCCGATGGCATTGCCGTTTCAATTCTTTCGATCACCGACCATAACATGCCCTTCCTCTATGAATCGATCATGGGTGAAGTGACGAGCAGCTATCGCGATCTCTACATGGCGGTGCATCCGATCCTGGTCATCGAGAAGGGCAAGCAGCCGAGCCTTTATTCAGCCGATCAACCGAGCGATCCGGCCCATCGCGTCAGCCATATCCAGCTTCATCTCTCGCCGCTGACGACAGCGCAGGCAACCGATCTGACCAAGCGGGTACAGACCGTGCTCGACCAGACGCATCTCACCGTTTCCGACTGGAAACCGATGCTGGCACGCCTCGAGACCGTCATATCGGAGCTTTCAACCTATGAGGCGGCCGGCCGCCGCAAGAACGATCGCGACGAGGCACTCGCCTTCCTTGCCTGGCTACGGGACGGCAATTTCACCTTCCTCGGCATGCGTGAATATGTCTATTCCGGCAAGGGCGCCAACGCCAAGGTCGAGCGGGACCGCGGCACCGGCCTCGGCATCCTGTCCAATCCGGACGTCCGCGTTCTCCGGCAGGGCAAGGACGCCGTCACGACGACCCCGGAAATCCTCGCTTTCCTCGACGGGCCGGATTTCCTGATCGTCACCAAGGCCAACGTCAAATCGATCGTCCACCGCCGCGCCTATATGGATTATGTCGGCGTCAAGCGCTTCGACACGGATGGCAATGTTACTGGCGAGCTGCGCATCGTCGGCCTCTTCACATCGACGGCTTATACCAGCGCTGCCACTGACGTGCCGCTGCTGCGCTCGAAGGTGCAGAAGGTCAAGGATCACTTCGGCTTTGATCCCACGAGCCACTCGGGTCGCACGCTCGAAAACACGCTGGAATCCTATCCGCGCGACGATCTCTTCCAGATCGATACCTCGCTGCTGGCAAATTTCGCCGAGCAGATCAATGATCTGACCGATCGGCCGCGCGTGCGCGTATTGCCGCGTATCGATCATTTCGACCGCTTCGTCTCCGTCATCGTCTATGTCCCGCGCGAGGAATATGATTCCGTTGTCCGCGAGAAGATCGGCAATTACCTGAAGTCAGTCTATGACGGCCGCGTCTCAGCCTATTATCCCGCCTTCCCGGAAGGCGGGGTTGCGCGCGTGCACTTCATCATCGGCCGCAGCGCCGGCAAGACGCCACATGTTCCGCAGGCGAAGCTGGAAGAAGCGATCCGCGCCATCACAGCCCGCTGGGACGAACGCTTCGCCATGCTGGCCGGCCCGAAGGCGCCGAGCATCTCCGTCAGCCAGGCTTTCCAGGAAGCCTTCTCGCCGGAAGACGCCTTTGCCGATCTGCCCGATATCATCGCAACTGCCGGTGCCGAGCCGATCCGCATCGGCTTCTATATCCGCAAAGACGAGGCAGGCGACATTCTCTCGCTGAAGATCTTCCACGGCGACGGCAACCTGGCGCTATCGCGCCGCGTGCCGCTGCTCGAAAATCTCGGTTTCAACGTTATCAGCGAGCGCACCTTCGATGTCTATGTCACGGCGAAAGGCGGCTCGACCGGCCATGTCGTGCTCCACGACATGGAACTCGAAACCCGCAGCGGCCTGACGATCGATCTCGCCCGCCACGGCGCCGCCCTGGAAGAAGCCTTCCTTGCTGCCTTCGGCGGCACGATCGACAACGACGCTTTCAACCGGCTGATCGTCTCTGCCGATCTCTCCGCTCGCGAAACCAATGTGCTGCGCGCCTATTCCCGCTATCTCAGACAGGCCGGCATCGCCTATTCGCAGGATTATATCTCTGCGACGCTGGATAAATATCCTAGGATTGCCGCATCGCTCTTCCGATTGTTCCACGATACGCTCGACCCGAAGCTCAGCGACAAGAACCGCACGAAGAAGCTCTCCGAGCTGCACGCGAGCATCGAAGCCGAACTTGCCGACGTACCGAGCCTCGACGACGACCGCATCCTGCGCCGCTACGTCAACGCCATCGACTCGACGCTGCGCACCAACTATTTCCAGAAGAATACGGACGGCACGCCGAAGGCCATGCTCGCCTTCAAGCTCGATCCCAAGCTGCTCGATGGCCTGCCCGAACCGCGCCCCTTCCGCGAAATCTTCGTCTACGGCGTTGAAGTGGAAGGCGTACACTTGCGCTTCGGCAAGGTGGCGCGCGGCGGCCTGCGCTGGTCGGATCGCGCTGAAGACTATCGCACCGAAGTTCTAGGCCTTGTGAAGGCACAGCAGGTGAAGAACGCCGTTATCGTCCCCGTCGGCGCCAAAGGCGGCTTCTATCCGAAGAAGCTTCCGGTCGGCGGCAGCCGCGACGAGGTCTTCAATGCCGGTCGTGAGGCCTACAAGACCTATATCCGCACGCTGCTGTCGATCACCGACAACATTTCCGGCGCCGATATCATCCCGCCTGCCGACACCGTGCGGCTTGACGGTGACGACCCCTATTTCGTCGTTGCCGCCGACAAGGGCACGGCGACCTTCTCCGACACTGCCAATGCATTGGCGCAGGAAGCCGGCTTCTGGCTCGACGATGCCTTTGCGTCAGGCGGCTCGGCCGGCTACGACCACAAGAAGATGGGCATCACCGCCCGCGGTGCCTGGGAAACCGTGAAGCGGCATTTTCGCGAGATGGACATCGACATTCAGACGACGCCCTTCAGCGTCGTCGGCGTCGGCGACATGTCCGGCGACGTCTTCGGCAACGGCATGCTCCTGTCTCCGAAAATCCGCCTGCTCGCCGCCTTCGATCACCGCGACATCTTCATTGATCCCGATCCGGACATGGCAAAGACGCTCGCCGAACGGCAGCGGCTCTTCAACCTGCCGCGTTCGAGCTGGCAGGATTTCGACAAGTCTGTCTTGTCGAAGGGCGCGATGATTATTTCCCGATCGGCAAAATCGGTCACGCTGACGCCGGAAGCGGTCGCCGCCATCGACATCGACAAATCGGTCGCAACGCCCTTCGAGATCATGACGGCGATCCTCAAGGCGCCGGTGGATCTGCTGTGGTTCGGCGGAATCGGCACCTATGTCAAGGCGCCGTCCGAAACCGATTCGGAAGTCGGCGATCGCGCCAACGATCCGATCCGCATCACGGCTGAAGAAGTCCGCGCCAAGGTGATCGGCGAGGGCGCCAATCTCGGCGTCACCCAGAAAGGCCGCATCGCCTATGGCCTCAAGGGCGGCCGGTGCAACTCAGACGCCATCGACAATTCGGCCGGGGTCAACACCTCCGACGTCGAGGTCAACATCAAGATAGCGCTTGCCAACGCCATGCATGACGGCCGCCTGACACGCCCCAAGCGCGATACGCTGCTCGCCTCCATGACCGACGAAGTGGCAGCGCTCGTCCTGCGCAACAACTATCTGCAATCGCTGGCGATCTCGCTGACCGAGCGCAAGGGGACCGGCAATGGCCTGGAACTCAGCCGCTTCATGAGCGTGCTGGAAGCGGCAAAGCAGCTCAACCGCAAGGTCGAGACCCTGCCCGACGATCAAACGTTTGCCGAACGTTACGCCAATGGGCGGCCGCTGACGCGCGCCGAAATCGGCGTGCTGCTCTCCTATGCCAAGATTGTTCTCTTCGATGCGCTTGTCGCCAGCGACCTGCCCGACGATCCCTATTTTGCGGCCACGCTCCACCGCTATTTCCCGGCTAAGATGCAGCGTTCGAACGCCACGGATATCGAAAGCCATCGCCTGCGCCGCGAAATCATCGGCACGGCGCTCGCCAACGAAGCGATCAATCGTGGCGGTCCGGGCTTTGCCGTCAGCATGATGGATGCAACGGCTGCGTCGGCGGCCGAAGTGGTCAAGGCCGCCGTCATAGCCCGCGACGGCTTCGATCTCGACCGGCTTTGGAACGAGACCGATGCACTTGACGGTAAGGTCGGCGGCCAGATGCAGAACCGCGTCTATGGCGAGATCACCGAAGTCTATACCGTGCTGACGCGCCTGCTATTGAAGACTGGGGCCGCCAAGGGCGAAATCGAGGAAATCGTTAGCCGGCTTCGTGCGGCCTTGAAGAAGCTGCGGCCCGTCTTCCTGACGCATATTCCGGCGGATTTCGCGGCCGAGATCGCAGCCCGCGAAGCGGAATATCTGGCAGCCGGCCTGCCGGAGAAGCTCGCGTCGGAGATCGCCACGATCTATGCGCTTGTCCTCGTGCCTGAGATCATGCAGATCGCCGAACGCACCGGCGATACGCTGAACCGCGCGGCCGAAAGCTACTTCACCGTATCGCAGACCTTCCGCGTCGGCCGCCTGCTGCTGGCCGGCAGCCGGATCGTTACCGGCGATCATTACGAGAGCTTGGCGCTGGCGCGTAGCCTCGACCAGATCGCTGGCGCCCGTCGTGACATTGTCATCTCCGCTTTGTCCAACCATCCGAAGGACAAGCAGCCGGTTCAGGCATGGCATGCGGAAGACCGTATCCGCATCAATCGAATCGCCGAAGAGCTCGGCGGCCTCAGCGAAAGCGGCGATCCGAACCTCGCCCGCATCACCGTCGCTGCCGGCCTGCTCAGCGATCTTGCGAACGGCCGGGCAAGATGAGACAGTCCGCCTCGTCCCCGTCACGGGATGAGGGAATGAGGGCTGGATCTGGTGGCGACCGAAATTGTTGACGATAACGTGCCGGCCAAAGTGCCGGCATGCGGTATCTGGGGCTGGATGTTCTTCGACTGGGCGGCTCAGCCGTTCTTCACGGTCGTTACCACCTTCATCTTCGGCCCCTATTTCGTCGCGCGGCTGACGGCCGATCCCGTCTCCGCGCAGACGACATGGAGCAATATGGCGACGATCTCCTCGGTGATCATCGCCATCCTTTCACCGGTCCTCGGCTCGATCGCCGATCAATCCGGCGCCCGCAAGCCATGGATCGCCTTCTTCGCCGTCATCAAGATCGTCAGCCTTTTTTGCCTCTGGGGCGCGGCACCCGGCTCGCCGGTCATCTATCCGGTGATCTTCATGATCCTCGCCTCGATCTCGGCCGAATTCTCGATCGTCTTCAATGATTCCATGATGCCGCGGCTGGTTGGTAAGGATGATGTCGGCAGGCTGTCGAACGCCGCCTGGGGGCTCGGCTATCTCGGCGGCATGATCGTGCTGATCACCGTCGTGGCCTTGCTCGCCGGCAATCCACAGACCGGCAAGACCATTCTCGGCCTCACCTCGCTCTTCGGCCTCGACGCCACGCGAGGCGAGGATGCTCGTATCACCGGGCCGATTTCGGCCGTTTGGTATTTCATCTTCATTCTGCCGATGTTTCTCTTCACGCCGGATGCCGCACGCGGCTTGCCCTTGGGCGCCGCCGTTCGCTCGGGCCTGCGCGAGCTATCGGCGACCTTGGGCGAGCTGAGGCGCCGGCGCGGCATCAGCCTCTTTCTTGTCGCCCGGATGATCTATCAGGACGGCGTCAATGGCCTCCTGATCCTCGGCGGCACCTTCGCGGCCGGCATGTTCGGCTGGGCGACGATCGAGATTGGCATCTACGGCATCATCCTCAACATCATCGCCATTTTTGGCTGCTTTGCCGCCGGCTATGTCGATCGCTGGCTGGGCTCGAAGACGACAGTCGTCATTAGCCTGACTTTGCTGCTCGTCGCGACGTTCGGCATCATATCGACCGGACCGGGTTTCACGCTCTTCGGCCTCGTGCCGCTCTCCACCGTCAGCGCCGGTGGTCTGTTCGGTACGGCGGCGGAGAAGGCCTATATCGGCTACGGCCTTTTGATCGGCATCGCCTTCGGGCCTGTGCAGGCCTCCTCGCGGTCCTATCTCGCCCGCAGCGTCAGCCTCTCGGAAGCCGGCCGCTATTTCGGCATCTACGCCCTGTCAGGCCGCGCCACTAGTTTCATGGCGACTTTGTTCTTCTCGCTGGTGACCTATTGGAGCGGCTCGGCCCGCCTCGGCATGGCGACGCTTGTCATCTTCCTCGCCGGTGGCCTGCTGCTTCTGTTGTCGACGCCTTATCCGGCCGATAGAGCGAAGTAGGCAAAGAAAAATCCCGGCTGGCAAACCAACCGGGATATACGCTTTACAAATCCGGTATATCCGCCGATCAATGGCGGAAATGGCGAACGCCGGTAAAGACCATTGCGACGTTATGCTCATTGGCCGCGTCGATCACTTCCTGGTCGCGCATCGAACCGCCGGGTTGGATGACGGCCGTGGCGCCTGCGGCAATCGCCGAGAGCAACCCATCGGCGAACGGCAGGAAGGCTTCGGAAGCAACAGCGGAACCGCGCGTCAGCGGCTCGGCGAGCCCCATGGCCTTGGCGGCTTCCTCGGCCTTGATAGCGGCGATCCGGGCAGAATCGACGCGGCTCATCTGTCCGGCGCCGATGCCGGCCGTCTGGCCATCCTTGGCGTAAACGACGGCATTCGACTTCACATGCTTCGCGACGCGGAAGGCGAACTTCATGTCTTCCAGCTCCTGCGCCGTCGGCGCGCGCTTGGTTACGACCTTGAGCTCCATATCCTCGACCAAAGCATTGTCGCGGTTCTGAACCAGCAGCCCGCCGGAGACGGTCTTTGCGGTCAGGCCAGCTGCACGCGGATCGGGCAGGGCGCCGACCGCGAGCAGGCGGAGATTAGGCTTGCGGGCAATGATCGCCTTGGCTTCCTCGCTCACTTCAGGCGCGATGATGACCTCGGTGAAGAGCTTGACGATCTCTTCGGCCGTTTCTGCGTCAAGCAGGCTGTTCAGCGCGATGATGCCGCCGAAGGCGGAGGTGGAATCGCAGGCAAGCGCCCGCTTATAGGCTTCCACCAGGCTTGGGCCGGTAGCAACGCCGCAGGGATTGGCGTGCTTGATGATCGCGCAGGCTGGCCCCTTTTCCGGCAGGAATTCGGCAACGAGCTCATAGGCCGCGTCGGTGTCGTTGATGTTGTTGTAGGACAGCTGCTTGCCCTGGATGAGCGTCGCCGTCGAGACGCCGGGCCGGTTTTCGCCGGTCAGGTAGAAAGCCGCCTTCTGGTGCGGGTTCTCGCCATAACGCATCTCCTCGCGAAGAACGCCGCCGATGACACGGTGGCGCGGCGTGGCGATATCGAGCGCTTCGGCAAACCAGTTGGAGATCATCGCGTCGTAAGCAGCGGTGCGGGCAAAAGCCTTGGCGGCCATGCGCTTGCGGAAATCATAGGTCGTCTGGCCGGCGTCGGCGGAAAGCTGCGCCAGCAGTTCGGCGTAATCGGCAGGATCGGTCAGCGTCGTTACATAGGCATGGTTCTTGGCCGAAGCGCGGATCATCGCCGGGCCGCCGATGTCGATATTCTCCACCGTCGTCGGATAGTCGCCGCCGGCCTTGCGCACGTCCTCGAAGGGATAGAGGTTGATAACGGCAAGATCGATGCCTTCGATGCCGTGCTCCTTCATGGCTGCCTGATGCTCGGCATCATCACGGATGGCGAGCAGGCCGCCATGCACCTTCGGATGCAGCGTCTTGACGCGGCCGTCCATGATCTCCGGAAAATTCGTCACTTCCGAAACGTCGGTCACCGCAAGCCCTGCTGCTGCAATCGCCTTGTGCGTGCCACCGGTCGACAGCAGGCGTACGCCCTGTTCGCTCAGCGCACGCGCCAGCTCGACGATCCCGGTCTTGTCGAAGACGGACAGAAGCGCGGTTTTCACCTTCACCTTGTCGGGAGCGGGAATTTTCTTGGAAACGACGGCCATTGGCTTTCTCCGGTCTAGCATAGGGAGATGACGCGTCCTGCGGGAAGGCGCGGGACGGATAATGCCGCCCCGTTAGCATAGGTCACGCGCTTAGCCTATGGCCGATGCGATAAAAACCAGCGGATTTCGGGCTTTTCCGTGATCCGGAAGACGATCTCGAGCTGATCGGAGGAGCGCACACCCGAGGGATCGGCAAAGAAGATATCCTCCGCGACAAGCACTTCATTGCCGGGCGAGGAGAAGACCCAGGTCTCTCCATCCGGCGCGATCAACAGCGCGGCATCCGTCTCGGTCTGCAGCAGGCTGATGGAGGGGTGAATGTGAAAGCGGGCCGAAGCGATGCCCTCACCCTTCGGCTGATGCTTCTTGCCCTCCGGCGCGAAGAACCGGTCGCGGCCGGCGACGATCGTGCCGCTGGCATTCAGACTGATCTCGCGCTCATGAACATAGCCGAAGGCGGAGAGATAGCCGTCATGCGCGGCGCGGACATAGTCTCGCCCGTCTTCCGTCTCGGCGCGCTCGACGATGACCTTCTTGACGCCGCTGACCATGATCGGCCCAAGCGATTTCGATTTGGAGAACTGACAGGACGAGGTGTCGTTGAGCGTGACGGTCGAATGCGCCGCAGTCGCCCGCGCCGCCTGCATGAAGCGGTCACCCGCAAATTCAGGCGCCCCGGAATTGATGATGAAGCGCGACTTGCCCGACGACATCTCGAAGGAAAGACAGCCGGCATGCGCCGTACGGCTGAGATCGACCGAGCCAGCAGAGCCGGCATCAACGATGACGACGGCCGAACCGGCGGCCAAACGATGATATTTCGTGTGCGGCAGTGCCTTGAAGGCCTGACCGGCCGTCTCGTCATAGCGCAGCACCGACATCAGCTCGTTGGCGAGCGTCGAGGTCGCACCGTTGAACAGCGCCAGATCGCCATCCTGATGGCGGAAGAAACGCAGTGCCGGATACATGCGGTCGATGCCAGGAATGAGCCGGATCGGCACATCATGGCCGAGATTGACATAGGTCTGGCGCAGCGGCAGCAGATCGAGCAGCAGTTCCAGCGACGCCCGCGGATTGCGGGAGATATGGCCGCCATCCGGCAGGATTTGCCGGTCGATCTCGCGGTCGAGTGCCTGCCCCGCCCGTTTCAGCGTCAGCGAACTGCTCGGCATGGCGACCGAGGCCATGGCTAGCGCGATGCGCACCCGAAACCGGGTGATGCCGTCAGGCGACGAGGCTACGATCCGCCGCAGAAAGCGCACATGGAAGACGAGCATGCGCATGAAGCGGCGGTAGAAACCGCTATCGGTACCCAGCAAAAGTACGGGCGAATGCGACAGAAGCGCGATCAGCCGTTGCGCCGCTATATCGGGCGACCAGGCAAGGCCATGCAGCCGGCGGCCGTGAACGGCAATCCAGTCGGTGAGGATCGATCGCGCCATGGCCGAGGCTTGATCGCTCTTTTCCGCCCGCAAATGCCGCAGCCAGCGAAAATTATGCAGCCTGGCGGCAAAGGCCAGCGACGGCAGCTCCAATGAGAAGGGCGATGCACCTTGTGTTTCCAGAACGCGCCCGGCGAGCAGAATACGGCCGTTCAAAAGCTCTTCGACGAAAAAGGGATCGACGCTGCGCAGATCGGTCGGTGCCACGATCAGGCGCTCCGGCACACGCATCGTGTGGCGGGTAAGACGCAATCGCGTCAACGCCGCGCGGCGCGACATCCGCCGCCATGCTTCCCGCATGTATGAACTCACTAAACCCTGCCGCAGATCTGCATATTTGCTTCTGCTTACTCTCATTACCCGTGGTTAAAAAGAGGTTACAGATATACCAATTAGAGACATGTTTGCCGGTTTTTTAACCGGCCGGTAAAAACGATTCGAGGTGGAACTAATGCGTGCGGCGAAGCACGACGGCAAAGAAGCCGTCGAGGCCGGAGGCGAAGCCATCGGTAAGCGACAGCATGTCCGGCGTGGTGCGGAAGGCTCCAAGCGGCGAAATCGCCGTTTCCAGACCCGGCCAATCGCCTGATGGGATCGGTACACGCTCAACATTGCCGGTGTCGGCAAGCAGGCGTGCAACCAGATCTTCGCCCTCTTCGGGATCGAGCGAGCAATTGGAGAAGACCACCACTCCGCCCGGCTTGACCATGGTCAGGGCATGGCGAAGCAGGCGTTCCTGCAGGGCGGCCAGTTTGGCGATATCCTCCGGCCCCTTGGTCCACAGCACGTCCGGATGGCGGCGCGTCGTTCCCGTGGAGGAGCAGGGGGCATCGAGAAGAGCCGCATCGAAAAGTTCGCCGGGTTGATATTTGCTCATATCGGCAACGACGGTTTCTGCTTCGAAGCCTAGACGCGCCAGATTACCGGACAGCCTCTTCAGCCGATTGGCGGATTGATCGAGGGCCGTGACCTTGCCGCCGGCGAGAATGAGCTGTGCCGTCTTGCCGCCAGGTGCTGCGCAGAGATCCACCACCCGCTTGCCGGCCAGCGAGCCGAAAAGTTTTGCGGGAATGCTTGCGGCAGCATCCTGAACCCACCACTCCCCTTCGTCGAAACCTTCGAGAGAGGGAATGGAACCTTCGAAGGCGGCAAGCCGCACGCCTCCGGTCGGCAGCACCACGCCGTTCAACCGCTTCGCCCAGCCCTCGGCATCGGATTTCACGGTGAGGTCGATCGCCGCCGGCTCGAGTTGCGTGTCGGAAATCTTTAGCGCAGTGGGAGCGCCGTAGGCCGCTTCCAGGCGAGAAAGGAACCAGGCCGGCATGGCCGGCACGTTCGCAACCCGCTCAAGGATTTCCTGCTTCTCGCGGCCGATGCGGCGGAGAATGGCGTTTACCAGCTTGGCGAAGCGGCGGTTGCGCGGATCGCGGTTGGCCTGTTCGACAGCAAGATCGACGGCGGAATGATCTGGCACGTCGAGATAGAGGATCTGGGTCGCACCAATGACGAGGACATGATGCAGGGCACGGGCGCCCTCCGGCAGCGGCGAATCGAGCAGCGACGAGATCGCCGCCTCGATGCGCGGCAGGTGGCGCAGCGCGCTGTTCAAGATAGCGCGCACCAGCGCACGGTCGCTATCGCCGAGGGTCGTATAGGAGGCGCTGCCGCCTTCGGCATCGAGCATACCGTCGAGCGGCGTCTTGCGGTCCAGCACGGCCCCCAGGATCTTGGACGCCGCCGCGCGGGCCGCAAGGCCGGGCTTGAGTGGAGACGAATCAAGTGGCCGCGATTGCTGAGGCCGCTTGCCCGATCGTTTTCCGTCTCTATGGGAAGCTTTGTTTTTCGTGTCAGAACTCAAGACCAGGGACCTTTCGGCGGTTGCGAACCACCGCGACCCGTATTCGGCACGGAGCGCGATTTGCGCCCCGGATTAGCAGTGAAGGACGGTCCAGTCGAGCCAAAGTCCGAAGATGGGCCGGAAGACGGCGTCATCGGCGAGCCACCGCCGCCACCGTAACGGGCCATGTCATGCAGCGCGGCGATGCGGTTTTCCGTATTCGGATGGGTGGAAAACAGATTGTCCATGCGCTCGCCGGAGAGCGGATTGATGATGAACATATGCGCCGTCGCCGGATGGCCTTCAGCCTCTTCGTTCGGGATATGTGCCGCGCCGCGGGCGATCTTGCCGAGCGCGGAGGCAAGCCAAAGCGGATTGCCGCAGATTTCCGCGCCGCGGCGGTCGGCAGAATATTCGCGCGTACGGCTGATCGCCATCTGCACCAGCATAGCGGCCAGGGGGGCAACGATCATCGCGACAAGGACACCGACCATGCCGAGCGGATTGTTGTTGTCGCGGCGGCCGCCGAAGAAGAATGCGAAATTGCCGAGCATGGAAATGGCACCGGCAAGCGTCGCCGTGATCGTCATCGTCAGCGTGTCGCGGTTCTGCACGTGGGCAAGCTCGTGCGCCATCACGCCGGCCACCTCCTCCGGCGTCAGCGCGTGCAGCAGGCCGGTGGAGGCAGCCACAGCGGCATTTTCCGGATTACGGCCCGTCGCGAAAGCATTCGGCTGCGGGCTGTCATAGAGATAAACCTTCGGCATAGGCAGGCCGGCATTGCGGGCGAGATCGCGAACAATGCGGTAGAATTCCGGCGCGCTTCGCTCATCGACCTCCTGCGCACCATAGGTGGACAGCACCATGCGGTCGGAATTCCAGTAGGAAAAGAAATTCATGCCGGCGGCGGCGACCAATGCGATCAGCATGCCCGATTGGCCGCCGATCAGATAGCCGACGCCCATGAAGAGCGCGGTCATGAAGGCAAGCAGCATGGCAGTACGCATGAGATTCATCGAGGGGGTCTCCAACACGATCGGCAGTCCGAACCTTTTTCTTTGCGGCCGGACGCACTATGATTTGGCTATTCCTCCCTCCATTTCAATATTTCGGAGGTCGCGCGAGACCATGCAAACCGCAGATAACGACAATAGACTCGACACCGAAGCCGGTGAAATCACCCGCAAGCCGCTCTCACCCGCGGCCAAGCGCGCGCTGGCCGAAGCAGAAGAGCGCCGCAAGGCGCAGGAAGCTCAAGCACAGGCCGAACTTCCGCCCGAAATCGGCGGCCGCGGCGGCGCCGACCCCGCACGCTTCGGCGACTGGGAAATCAACGGCCGCGCAATTGATTTTTGAAATGAGTTTAGGTTAGCCGTAATTCGACGAGAGAATAATGCCTGTAGGTTTCTCTCAAGGTCTGTCCTTTGATAGGAAACGCGCAAACTGGAGCCGGACGGGCCACCGCCCTTTGGCTTGGTGCGCGTGGTATCCGGCCAATGATGATGCAGTCGAAATCGCACCCTCGCCGTCCTGGTTCAAGCAAAAGCCGGTCGCGCCCAACGCGCCGATGAAGAAATCCGCCGATCCGCGCTCCCTGGTGTTGCTGTCTCACGGATCGGGCGGCCTCGCCATTGGCCTGGAATGGCTCGGACATCGCCTGGCGCAGGCCGGCTTTGTGGCCCTGGGCATTGATCATCACGGCCACACAGGTTCAGAACCTTATAGAGCCGAGGGATTTCTCTGTCTCTGGGAGCGGGCGGCCGATCTGACCGCCTTGCTCAATGCCAATGACTGGAGAGAGGTTTTGGGCGGGGCTATCGAAAACCATGCCTACATCGCAGGTTTCTCCGCCGGCGCCTATACCGCGATGCTGCTCGTCGGCGCGCGCGTTGCCTACTCTCAGTTCGAACCGGATAACCCTCATAAGAGCCCCATACGAGGACCGAGAGAATTCCCTGATTTGGCGGATCACATTTCCTCGCTTCTCCAAGATGAAACATTCCTGGAATCATGGAATCGACGACGGAATAGTTTTAGGGATGATCGATTAAAAGCCGCTTTGGCGATCGCGCCAGGTCGATCGGTCCTCGGCTTTTCCAAGGAAAGTCTCGAAGAAATAACAGCACCAGTTCGGGTCCTTGGCGGCGATGCGGATGTCATAGCGCCGGCCCACGAATGCTGCACATGGCTCCACGAGAATGTGCGCTCGAGCTCCCTTGAAATCATGGGCGGCGGGGTGGGCCATTATACGTTTTTGCCTGAACCCACGCCACAAGGCCTGAAGGCCGCACCAGCTGTCTTTACCGATGTTGCTGGCTTGGTGCGAGAAAACGTGCACAACCATGTTGCTCAAATGGCAATTGCTTTTTTCAGCACTGCAAGATGAGAAATTTAGGCGAGAGCCAAGCTCTCGCCTAATGTCAAATGACTCGGCGCCCTTTGCTCGAGCTACGCCGCATCCGCCTTGTTCTGCCTGTTGGCAATCAGATCGTCGACGACGGCTGGATCGGCAAGCGTCGAGGTATCGCCAAGCGCGCCGAAATCGTCCTCGGCGATCTTGCGCAGGATGCGGCGCATGATCTTGCCGGAGCGGGTCTTCGGCAGGCCGGGGGTAAACTGGATCTTGTCCGGCGAGGCGATGGGGCCGATTTCGGCGCGGACGTGCTTCACCAGCTCCTGCCGCAGCGCATCCGAGCCTTCCATCCCGACCATCAGCGTCACATAGCAGTAGATGCCCTGGCCCTTGATGGAGTGCGGATAGCCGACGACGGCCGCCTCCGAGACATGCTTGTGCGACACCAGCGCCGATTCCACCTCTGCCGTGCCGAGACGGTGGCCGGAGACGTTGAGCACGTCGTCGACGCGGCCGGTGATCCAGTAATAGCCGTCCTCGTCGCGACGGCAGCCGTCGCCGGTGAAGTACTTGCCCTTGTAGGTGGAGAAATAGGTCTGGATGAAGCGCTCATGGTCGCCATAGACGGTGCGCATCTGGCCGGGCCAGCTATCGGCGATGACGAGATTGCCGTCGGCCGCCCCTTCCAGCACGTTGCCCTCATTGTCGACCAACTGCGGCTGCACGCCGAAGAAGGGCAGCGTCGCCGAACCGGCCTTCAGATCGGTCGCGCCCGGCAGCGGCGTGATCATGTGGCCGCCCGTTTCCGTCTGCCACCAGGTATCGACGATCGGGCAGCGGCTGTCGCCGACCACCTTGTAATACCATTCCCAGGCTTCGGGATTGATAGGTTCGCCGACGGTGCCGAGGATGCGCAGGCTGGAGCGCGAGGCGCGCTTGACGAAATGGTCGCCGGCGCCCATCAGCGAGCGGATCGCCGTCGGCGCGGTATAGAAGATATTGACCTTGTGCTTGTCGATGACGTCCCAGAAACGGCCCTGATCCGGGTAGTTCGGCACGCCTTCGAACATCAGCGAGGTCGCCGCATTGGCGAGCGGTCCGTAGACGATATAGGAATGCCCGGTGACCCAACCGACATCGGCCGTACACCAATAGATATCGCCGGGGTGATAGTCGAACGTATATTCGTGCGTCATCGCCGCATAGACGAGATAGCCGGCCGTCGTGTGCAGCACGCCCTTCGGCTTGCCCGTGGAACCGGAGGTGTAGAGAATGAAGAGCGGATCTTCCGCCTTCATCTTCGCCGGCGGGCAATCCGCCTTCACTTTGGCGGTTTCCTCGTGATACCAGACATCGCGGCCGGGCTCCCAGGCAACCTTGCCGCCGGTGCGGCGCACGGCGATCACGGTCTTGACCGCAACGTGCTGCTTGGCGGCGATCTGAATGGCCTTATCGGTGTTTTCTTTCAGCGGGATCGACTTGCCGCCGCGGACACCTTCATCGCAGGTGATGACAACGGTCGAGGCGCAATCGACGATACGGCCGGCAAGCGCTTCCGGCGAGAAGCCGCCGAAGACGACGGAATGCACTGCGCCGATGCGGGCGCAAGCGAGCATCGCATAGGCCGCTTCCGGGATCATCGGCATGTAGATAGTGACGCGGTCACCCTTCTTGACGCCGTGCTTCTTCAGCACATTCGCCAGCCGGCAAACCTGCTCGTAGAGCTCGTTATAAGTGATCTTCTTGTCGATATAGGGGTTGTCGCCTTCCCAGATGAAGGCGACGCGATCGCCATGCTTCTTCAGATGCCGGTCGATGCAATTATAGGAAACGTTGGTGACGCCATCCTCGAACCACTTGATCGAGACCTTGCCGGTAAAGGACGTATTCTTGACCTTGGTATAGGGCTTGAACCAGTCGATGCGCTTGCCGTGCTTGCCCCAGAACTTGTCGGGATCCTCGACGCTCTGCTCATACCATTTCTGGTACTTCGCCTTGTCGATCAGGGCGCGCGCCTTGACCGGTTTCGTCACGGGATGGATCTTCTCCGACATTGTTTCCTCCTCAAATCCTCGCACGCCAATTTGTAACCGCGAGTGCTCTTTCCGCGCAATAAATAGCAGGTCAAACTACGACAGCAATTGGACAAAGTGCATTTCATGCGCAAAGAATTGCAATTCCGCGACACTATCGTTATATAGGGCCGTATTTCCCGGACAATGTGGTGTTACACCCCGGACCGCGACACCGGCGCGGACTGACAGAAGGACTATATCCATGGCTCAACAATTGCTCATGCCGAAGGCAACCGCCATCTGGCTTGTCGACAATACGGCCTTGTCATTCGACCAGATCGCGCAGTTCTGCAAGCTGCATCCGCTCGAAGTGAAGGCCATTGCCGATGGCGAAGCAGCGCAGGGCATCAAGGGCCTCGACCCGATCTCGACCGGCCAGCTGACCCGCGATGAAATCGCCCGTGCCGAAGCCAACCCGAACCATAAGCTGAAGCTTTCCGAGCCGAAGGTTCGCGTGCCGGAATCCAAGCGCCGCGGCCCGCGTTACACGCCGGTCTCCAAGCGTCAGGACCGCCCGAACGCTATCCTCTGGCTGGTGCGCAATCATCCTGAACTGAAGGATGCGCAGATTTCGCGCCTCGTCGGCACCACCAAGTCGACCATCGAGCAGATTCGCGACCGCACGCACTGGAACTCGGCCAACCTGACGCCGATGGATCCGGTCACGCTCGGCCTCTGCAGCCAGATCGACCTCGACATGGAAGTTGAAAAGGCATCGAAGGGCCGTCCGCTGCCGACCGCCGCCGAACTCGGCGCAACCCTGCAGCCGGCTCAGGAAACCGAAAAGCTCGGCTTCAGCTATGAGCGTGAAGAAGAGAAGGAAAAGGAAATCGACGCCGACGCCGTTTTCGCCAAGCTGAAGTCGCTGAAATCGACCAGCCGCGACGACGAGGACGACGACCAGTTCTAAGCTCTGGCATTATCGAAGATTTACGAAGCCCCAGGCGCAATGCGACCGGGGCTTTTCGTTGTGCGGGCACAGTAGGCTCCCTCTCCCCGCCTGCGGGGAGAGGGCTGGGGTGAGGGGCTAAAGAGCCCCTCAAATCTCCAATCCGCGCCACTCGTGTGTTCCACGCACCAAGGCCTTCCACACGTTTTACTTCCGCAGAACTACCGCGCCCCAAAAATCGCCGAACCGACCCGGACGCTCGTCGCGCCGAAGGCAACCGCAATTTCGTAGTCGCTGGACATGCCCATGGAGAGCTTTTCCACGCCGGCCTGCTTGGCGAGCTTGGCCAGCAGGGCAAAATGCGGTCCCGGATTTTCCTCCGCCGGCGGAATGCACATCAGGCCCTCGATCGAAAGCCCAAGCTCCTTGCGGCACAGCTCGACGAAAGCGACGGTATCGTCGGGCGCAATCCCGGCCTTTTGCGGTTCCAGTCCGGTATTGACCTGCACATAGAGCCGCAAACTCTTGCCCTGCCGCTTCATTTCATCGGCGACGGCCCGCGCGATCTTTTCTCGGTCGATCGTCTCAATAACGTCGAACAGCGCCACCGCATCTGCGGCTTTGTTCGATTGCAGTGGCCCGATCAGATGCAGCTCGATCCCAGGCGTTTCAGCTTTCAGCTCCGGCCACTTGCCCTGACTTTCCTGCACGCGGTTTTCGCCGAACACGCGCTGGCCGGCCGAAATGGCTGGGCGGATCTGATCGGCATCGAAGGTCTTGGAAACGGCAACGAGCTGCACGGAGCCGGTAGCTCGGCCGGCATGACGCTCGGCGGCTGCGATATGGGAACGGACTTCGTTCAGGCGCTCTTGAAGTTCCATCTTTTCGCCTCGATATTTGGCTTGCTTCTCAAACTTTGCAGTAATGCGGCTTGCGGGCCTTGCCAAGGGCGATTGCGCCCGAATCCGGCTTTGCTTTGCAAGATAAGGCACTTGCTGCACCTGCTAAACTTGACGCTTGGGTGGTTTCGTGGTGAAGGTCACGCCTTAATCCCCATGATTTTCCGGAATGCAAGAACAGATGACTAGCGAACGTTATAATCCGCGCGACGCCGAGCCCCGCTGGCAGGAAAAATGGAACGAAGAAAAGGTCTTCGTGACAGACAATGCCGATCCGCGTGAGAAGTACTACGTTCTAGAGATGTTTCCCTATCCGTCGGGCCGCATCCACATGGGTCATGTGCGCAACTACGCCATGGGCGATGTCGTTGCCCGCTACAAGCGTGCCCGCGGCTATAATGTATTGCATCCGATGGGCTGGGACGCCTTCGGCATGCCGGCGGAAAACGCAGCGCGCGACAACAAGGTGCATCCGAAGGAATGGACCTACCAGAACATCGCCTCGATGCGCACCCAGCTGAAGGCCATGGGCCTGTCGCTGGACTGGAGCCGCGAGTTCGCGACCTGCGATGTCGACTACTACCATCGCCAGCAGATGCTCTTTATCGACATGATGGAAAAGGGCCTGGTCTATCGCAAGAAGTCCAAGGTCAACTGGGACCCGGTCGATAACACCGTTCTCGCCAACGAGCAGGTCATCGACGGCCGCGGCTGGCGTTCCGGCGCGCTCGTCGAGCAGCGCGAGCTGACGCAGTGGTTCTTCAAGATCACCGAGTTCAGCCAGGAACTGCTGGATGCCCTGGATACGTTGGATCATTGGCCGGAAAAAGTGCGGCTGATGCAGAAGAATTGGATCGGCCGCTCCGAGGGCTTGACCGTTCGCTGGGAAATCGTGGCCGAAACCGCCCCCAATAGCGATCGCGAGATCACTGTTTACACGACCCGTCCGGATACGCTGTTCGGCGCCTCCTTCCTGGCGATCTCGGCTGACCATCCGCTCGCCAAGGAAGCGGCTGCCAAGGATCCGGCCATCGAGGCCTTCTGCGAGGAATGCCGACGCGCCGGCACCTCGCTGGCAGCCCTGGAGACGGCCGAGAAGAAGGGTATGGACACCGGCATTCGCGTCCGCCACCCCTTCGACCCATCCTGGGAGCTGCCTGTCTACGTCGCCAATTTCGTGCTGATGGACTATGGCACGGGAGCCATTTTCGGCTGCCCGTCCGGCGACCAGCGCGACCTGGATTTCGCCCGCAAATACGGCCTGCCGGTCGTTCCAGTCGTCATGCCCGCTGATGGCGATGCCGCGAGCTTCACCGTCGGCGACACCGCCTATGACGGCGACGGCGTCATGATCAACTCGCGCTTCCTCGACGGCATGAGCACAGAGGAAGCCTTTCAGACGGTGGCGACGAAGCTCTCCGAAACGTACCTCGGCAACATACCGCAGGCCGAGCGCAAGGTGAATTTCCGCCTCCGTGACTGGGGCATTTCCCGTCAGCGCTATTGGGGCTGCCCGATCCCGGTCATCCATTGCGATGATTGCGGCGTGCTGCCGGTGCCGAAGAAGGATCTGCCGGTCAAGCTGCCCGACGACGTGACTTTCGACCAGCCGGGTAATCCGCTCGACCGGCACGCCAGCTGGCGCCATGTCGCCTGCCCGCAATGCGGCAAGGATGCCCGCCGTGAAACCGACACGATGGACACCTTCGTCGATTCGAGCTGGTATTTCGCGCGCTTCACTGCCCCCTGGGAAAGCCAGCCGACGGATCCCAAGGCCGCCAATCACTGGCTGCCTGTCGACCAGTATATCGGCGGCATTGAGCACGCGATTCTGCACCTGCTCTATTCGCGCTTCTTTACCCGCGCCATGCGCGAAACCGGCCATCTTGACGTGAAGGAACCCTTCAAGGGTCTGTTCACGCAGGGGATGGTGGTGCACGAGACCTATAGCCGTGGCAGTGGCCTGACGCGCGAATGGGTGTCGCCGGCCGATATCCGCATCGAGGAAGTGGACGGCCAGCGCCGCGCCACGCTGCTGACGACCGGCGAGGATATCGCCATCGGTTCGATCGAGAAGATGTCGAAGTCAAAGAAGAACGTCGTCGACCCAGATGACATCATCGCTTCCTATGGTGCCGATACGGCACGTTTCTTCGTGCTGTCCGATTCGCCGCCCGACCGCGACGTCATCTGGTCGGAAGCCGGTGTCGAGGGCGCGCATCGTTTCACGCAACGCATGTGGCGCCTGGTTTCCGAAGCTGCCGATGTCCTGAAGGCGGCCGAATCGACTCCGGCTAAGGAAGGCGAGGCACTGGCGATTTCGCAGATAGCCCATCGCACGCTGAAGGCCGTTCAGGGTGATTACGACAAGCTCGCCTTCAACAAGGCCGTGGCGCGCATCTATGAATTCGTCAATGCGCTCGCGGCACCGCTGACGAAAGTGGCCACCGGTCAAGCGGATGGCGCCTATCGTTCTGCCGTCCGCGAAGCCGTCGAGATCCTGATTGCTTTGGTTGCACCGATCACGCCACACCTGGCCGAGGAATGTTCGGCCGTCCTCGGCAACACGCATATGGTCGCGACCAGCCCATGGCCGGTCTATGACGAAGCCCTCGTCATCGAGAACGAGATCATCTATCCCGTTCAGATCAACGGCAAGAAGCGCGCCGAATTGACAATCGCGCGCGATGCAGATCAGAATGCCGTGCAGCAAGCCGTGCTCGCCCTGGATGCCGTTACGAGCGCATTGAATGGTCAGGCGCCAAAGAAGATCATCGTCGTTCCACAGAGGATCGTAAACATTGTCGTCTGATAGTCTTTTCAAATTCGCCCGCATCGCCGGCGTTGCGTCTCTTGTGGCCGTTGCCGGCCTCCTGTCGGCCTGCCAGGTTCGGCCGCTCTACGCCGTCAGCACTGGCGTCACCCAGAAGCTGTCGGAAGTTTCCTTCTCCGACGTAGGCTCGCGCGTCGGTCTCCAGGTGCGCAACCAGCTGATCTTCATCGCTGGGCGCGGCGCGGGCGAGACCAAGACGCCGAAATACAATGTCGATCTGAGCGTCAGCTCCGGTACGGGCGGCGTGCTTTATCTTCCGTCTTCGAGCACGTCGGCCGCGGGCCGGACGACTGTGACCGTCTCGTTCACATTGAGGGAGATCGGCACGGGTAAGGTCATCAAGTCCGGTAGCCGTTCGGTGACGTCGCTGGTCGATTTCCCCACGCAGGAATTCGCCAAGCAGCGCGCAATCCGCGATTCGGAAGACCGTGCCGCCCGCGAAGTCTCCGAGATGGTCGCAGCCGACATCGGCGCTGCGCTCAGCCGCTGATAAAGAGCGCGGCATGGTAGAAATCAAGTCTCACGAATTTGATGGATTCCTGCAAAATGCCGCGCGAAATTATCGGGTCTTCGTAATCTACGGCCCGGATCGCGGCCTCGTTTCCGAACGTGCCGCACAGATCGCCGCCAGGACCGGCGTCGATCTCAATGATGCCTTTTCCCTCATCAAACTCGATGTCGGTGACCTGCAGAACGATGCCGGTCGCCTGCTCGACGAAGTCAACGCTATCGGTTTGTTCGGCGGCGAAAAGCTCGTCTGGATTCGCGGCGCCGCCAATGAAAAAGCGTTGGTCGATTCGCTGCAGATCATTGCCGAAAGCCCGCCGGAGGCAAGCTTCGTCATCATTGAAGCCGGCGATCTGAAGAAGGGCGCAGGTCTGCGCAAGGTGGCGGAACCGACGCGCTCGGTCGCAACCATTCCCTGCTATGCCGACGATGCCAGAGCGCTGAATAGTCTGATCGATACAGAACTGGCAAATGAAGGGTTGCGCATCGCCCCGGCAGCCCGTCAGGCATTACTCGAGCTTCTAGGCGGCGACCGGATCGCCTCCCGAAACGAGGTGCGCAAACTGGCGCTTTACTGCCGCGGGCAGGGCACGATCGACGAGAACCATGTCATGGAGATCATCGGCGATGCCAGCGCGATTTCCACTGACGATGCCGTCGATGCCATCCTGAAAGGGGATTCCGAGGCCTTTCTGCATGCCATGCAGAAGATCGCCTCCTCCAAAACTCCGATGTTTCTCGTGCTGCAGAGCTGCCTGCGGCAATTTCAGATGCTCGATACGATGCGAGCCGAAATGGATGAAAAGCGCGTCGCCCCGGCACAGGTCATGCAAACACATGGGCGCCATCTGCATTTCAGGCGTAAGCCGATCATTGAACAGGCCCTCAAGACCTGGTCGGGCCCTGCTATCGCACGCGAGATGAACAGGCTTCAATCCGCCATTCTCCAGACACGCCAGCGTGCGAGCCTCGAAGACACGATCGCAACACAAACCCTGCTTGCGACCACATTGCAGTCGGCGCGCAGGGGTTGATGTTTCACGGGAAACAGACTTGGACAGGTATCCACCATGCGGATGCCGCAAAGCCTATCCCATTGTTTCTACAGGACTATAGTAACCTTTCCGCGCAATCGCGAGAAGCAAACGGCTGGAACGATTTGACGTTCCATGCAGAGCAGAACCGTCTTAGCGGCGCTCCAGAAGCCGGCAGATTTCCTCGAGTTGTTCCAGCGTCTTATAGCTGATCTTCACCTGGCCGCCATTGCCGCGATGATTGATGGAAACATCGAGCCCTAGCGTGTCAGACAGCGTACGCTCAAGAGCCAGCGTATCGGAATCCTTCTCATCCCTGCGCGCGCCGACGGGGCGGGGGTCGTTCTGAGCCTTGATGTCATTCTGCGCGAGACGTTCGGCATCGCGAACCGACATGCCCTTGGAAACAACAGTTCGCGCCAGCGCGGTCGGATCGGAGGTCGAAACGAGAGCGCGGGCATGGCCGGCGGAAAGCGAGCCTGCGGCAAGCATATCACGCACCGGGTCGGGAAGCTTCAACAGACGCAGAGAGTTGGCGACATGGCTCCGGCTCTTGCCGATGATTTCGCCAAGATCGTTTTGTGTATAGCCGTGCTCAGCGATCAGTTGCTCGTAACCCAGCGCCTCTTCCAATGGATTGAGGTCCGCGCGTTGCACATTCTCGACAATGGCGATCTCCAGCGCGGTCTTGTCATCGACATCGCGAACGATCACTGGAATTTCGATCAGACCCGCAAGCTGTGCCGCTCGCCAGCGCCGTTCACCGGCGATGATCTCATAGCGATCGGAAGAAATGGTGCGGACCACGACCGGCTGCACGATCCCGTGCTGGCGAATGGAACTGGCGAGATCATGCAGCTCGGTCTCGTCGAAATAGCGGCGAGGATTACGTGGATTGCGGCTGATGAATTCGATCGGCACCAGGCGATCGGGATTGACGGCCGGTCTGCCGGCATCCACGGGCGTCGGCTGATCCATCTCCCCGATGAGAGCCGCCAGTCCGCGCCCGAGACGCCGCTTCGAAAGATCATCATTCATCGCCGATACTCACTCTGGAACAAATACTACGTCATATCAGGCGGCAGCTTTTCGCTGCCGCTCTCTTTGGATTACTTCCGAAGCGAGCTGCAGATAGGCCTGGCTGCCCGCGCACTTCAGGTCGTAAAGAATGGCGGGCTTGCCGTAGGACGGCGCCTCCGACACGCGAACGTTGCGTGGAATCAACGTATGGTAGACCTTCTCGCCAAGATGAGTCCGTACATCGGTGACAACCTGCTGCGCCAGATTGTTGCGGGAATCGAACATGGTCAAGACGATTCCCTGGATGTCGAGGGACGGGTTGACCGTGCGCCTTACCTGATCGACCGTCTCCAGCAGCTGGCTGAGGCCTTCCAGGGCGAAAAATTCGCACTGTAACGGCACCAAAACAGAATGAGCCGCGGCCATTGCATTCATCGTCAGAAGGTTAAAGGAAGGCGGGCAGTCCACCAGAATATAGGAAAAGGCGAGGGCATCCGAAGCATTCAGCGCGCGCCGCAGCTTGAAAACGCGGTCCGGTTGCTGCGCGATCTCCATCTCAACACCAAGCAGATCCATGGTCGATGGCACGATGAAGAGATTCGGAACAGCCGTTTCCTGGACCGTATCCATGACCCCGTGGCTACCCACCAACAGATCGTAGGAAGACAGCTTGCGGTCACGCCGCTCAATACCCAACCCCGTGCTGGCATTGCCTTGGGGATCGAGATCGACAATCAGGACGCGCTCACCAATGGCGGCAAGAGCCGTCGCCAGATTGATCGCGGTCGTGGTCTTGCCAACGCCGCCCTTTTGATTTGCGATGGTAATAATCCGGTTTCGCTCGCCGATCATCTGCCGCACATCCAATTATGGTTAAATCAGGCGTCGAAGGCGACTGAGCTCCAGAATGACGGAATCTCGCTCAACGACACTCTGATGTTTTACCAGATCGAATTGCCAACGACCACGGGCTTTCTGCAGCTCGCGTTCGTAATCCCGGCCTTTGTGCAGGAAGAGGCGCAGATTTTCGTTGCGCTCGAGCCAGGGGGCTGTGTAATCCAGCAACATTTCAAGCTCCGCAAGAGCCCGCGCTGAGATAGCGTCGCAGCTCTGGATCGCTGCCGGTGCCTCTTCGATGCGAATGGCATGAACAGCGCCTCGTGCCGAGCATTCCCGCAGACAGACACGCAGAAAAGCAGCTTTTTTCTGATTGCTTTCAACCAGGTCGACGTGTCCCGCACCTTTTTCCGCCAACAGGATTGCAGTTATTACACCCGGAAATCCACCACCACTCCCCAAATCCACCCAATGATCCGTTGCCGGATGCAGCTGGAAAATCTGCGCGCTATCCGCGATGTGACGGCGCCAGAGATCGTCAATCGTGGATGGCGCAACAAGATTGATGGTCTTCGCCCATTTCTGGAAAAGTTGCGCAAAATGCTTTAGCCGTTCCTGTGTTTCACGTGAAACACGCACACCGTTCAATTCCATGCTATGGACTCTCTAACCTTGTAGTATTGTCAGGAAACGAGCTTCTGGTCTTCCGGCACGCTCATTTTCCTCAAATAAGCCAATAGCAAAGAGATAGCCGCCGGCGTCATCCCGTCGATGCGCGAGGCCTGGGCGATATTCTTCGGCCGCGCTACTTCCAGCTTCTGTTTCAGCTCATTGGACAATCCTGAAAGAACCGAAAAATCAAATTCCGGCGGAATGACGCGCTCTTCTTCCTTGCGGGCCTGCACGATATCGGCTGTCTGGCGATCCATATAGACGGCATAAGCCGCCTCGATCTCGATGGCCTCGGCTACGTTACGCTCGATGCACCGCAATTCCGGCCATAGCCGCGACAGGTTCTCCACCGACTGACCAGGATGAGAAAGAAGCTCATAGGCTGAACGCCGCTGACCGTCCTTGTTAAGATGCATACCTGCCTTTTCGGCTTCGTTCGGTGTTACCGTCAGGCTTCTCAGCTGGTCACGCGTCTGTTCAAGCCTCTTTACATATTGGCTGAAACGCGCTGCACGGCTGAAACCGACGCAGCCCAAGGCCAGCCCGACGGGCGTAAGGCGAACGTCAGCATTGTCAGCGCGGAGCGACAAGCGATATTCCGCACGGGACGTGAACATACGATATGGCTCGGACACACCCCGAGAGGTCAAATCGTCGATCATCACACCGATATAGGATTCCGTTCGGCTAAATTCGATGGCTTTGCCACCACTAGCGAGACGCGCAGCATTCAGCCCGGCGACGAGACCCTGAGCCCCAGCTTCCTCATAGCCCGTCGTGCCGTTGATCTGGCCCGCCAGAAAAAGTCCCGGAATCTTTTCCACTTCGAGGGACAGCTTCAACTCGCGCGGATCGACGTGGTCATACTCAATGGCATAGGCGTGCTGGAGAATGCGAACTCGTTCCAGACCCGGAATGGTCCTAATGAATTCATCTTGAACATCCTCGGGCAGGGAGGTCGATATGCCGTTTGGATAGACCGTGCTGTCATCCAATCCCTCCGGCTCAAGGAAGATTTGATGACCGTCGCGTTCACCGAATTTGACGATCTTGTCTTCGATCGACGGGCAATAGCGCGGTCCGACACCTTCAATCTGACCAGAATACATTGCGGAGCGCTTCAGGTTTTGGGCAATGATCCTGTGGGTTTCGGGCGTGGTTCTGGTTACCCCACATTCAATCTGCGGATTCACGATGGAATGGGTCATAAATGAGAAGGGTGTTGGATCTTCGTCCGCCCCCTGACGTCCGACGGAATTCCAATCGATGGTCGTTCCTTCAAGGCGAGCAGGCGTTCCAGTTTTCAATCGCCCTAGAGCAAGGCCGTGTCGCAGCAATGTGGCAGAAAGCCCAAGCGACGGCTCTTCGCCAACACGGCCGGCCGGGATCTTCTTGTCGCCGATATGAATGAGACCGCGGAGAAAAGTGCCTGTGGTCAGAACAACAGCGCCGCAGCGAATGGCGCGCCCGTCCTTCAGGATCACCGCCGACACCCTGCCGTGCTCGAAGGTAAGATCGAAAGCATCGCCCTCGATAACATCTAGATTATCAATTGCGCCGATTTCCGCCTGCATGGCTAGTCGATAGAGCTTGCGGTCCGCCTGAGTGCGCGGACCGCGTACGGCGGGACCCTTCTTACGGTTGAGCATACGGAACTGGATGCCGGCAGCATCCGCAGTACGGCCCATTAAGCCGTCGAGAGCGTCAATTTCCCGGACCAGGTGGCCTTTGCCGAGACCGCCAATGGCGGGATTGCAGGACATCACACCGATCGTGTCGGGCTTATGTGTTATCAATGCCGTGCGCGCACCGAGGCGTGCGGCCGCAGCTGCAGCCTCGCTGCCCGCATGGCCGCCACCCACAACGATCACATCATACGCTTTATCGAACATCATCAGGTCCTTCGGTCGTGCCGCTTGTTTGGCACACCAATTTCAGGAGTCAAGAAGGTTTCACGTGAAACGTCTGGTGAGAGTAAGAGTATATGACTCTCTGTTTCACGTGAATCATTTTCCTATGCAGAATTCTGAGAAGATCACGTCCAGCAAATCTTCCACATCGACGCGGCCGGTTATGCGTCCGAGGCTTGTTGCCGCCTGTCTTAGGTATTCGGCCCTGATATCCAGGCCGCGATCTTCCGAACCTAGTGCAGCCTCGACCGCATCAAGACTGGCTGCAAGCAGGGTGCGATGACGCAGCCGACTCGGCAAAGCGAGCGATAGCGCCCCGGAACGGGCCTGCAGATCCTGCCGCAGAAGCTCGTGCAATTCCGCCAGGCCTGAGCCGGTGGTCGAGGAGATCAGCAAATCATATTGATTGGTTTTCTCGGCGTGAATATCGGCTTTCGTACCGACAGTCAGGACCTTGCCGGCAAAACCCGGAAAACTCCGCTGTGCCTCACCGCCAATCTCGGCCAGAGACAGAACAAGGTCCGCATCCGCAACCGTCCGCAGTGCCCGACGAATGCCCTCACGCTCCACCACCTCATCCGTATCCCGCAACCCAGCCGTATCATAAAGCTTGACGGCATACCCTTCTATATTCAGATCGACGTGTAATACGTCACGGGTCGTGCCGGCGATATCGGTGACGATCGCCACCTCGCGCTTTGCCAACGCATTCATGAGACTGGACTTGCCAGCATTTGGCGCGCCTGCAATGACCACCTTCAAGCCATCCCGGATGATCTCGCCGAGATCGGCGCCTGCGAGATGGTCGGAAATTTCAAGACGCAGCCGCTTCATATCGGTCCATACCATATCGGAGACTGAACCAGGCACATCGTCTTCATCGGCGAAATCGAGTTCTGCCTCGATCAAGGCGCGCGCCCGCGTCAGCCTGTCCGCCCAACCGTTATAGAGATCCGAGAGCCCACCGGCCGCATGCTCCAACGCAAGCCGACGCTGCATCTCCGTTTCCGCGCCAATGAGATCGGCAAGACCTTCCACCTCCACCAGATCCATTTTTCCATTCTCGAGTGCGCGTCGCGAAAACTCACCATGTTCCGCCATTCGGCAATGCTCGAAGGTCGAGAGCTCTTCCAGAAGCGCGTTCACCACAGCTTTACCGCCGTGGACATGAATCTCGACGCAATCTTCGCCCGTAAAAGAGGCTGGACCGGGAAAAACCAGGACAAAGCCGCGGTCTATCACCAGACCGCCGTTACGAGTCCGAATCGTTCTCAGCGCGGCCTGCCTCGGCTGCGGCAGCGTACCGGCAAGAGATTCGGCAACACGCAGCGCCTGATCTCCGCTGATACGGATCACAGCAACGCCGGCCGGTAAACCGCCGCTGGACAAAGCATAGATCGTCTCGTTCATCGCCAACATAAGATTGATCCGCATCCGAATCGATTGCCGAGCGACCCTTGATCCCGGCTTCCGATCCCACAAAACAAAATCGGGCTGCAAGTCGCAGCCCGATCATAACACCATGGAAGCACCGCTAAAGCGGCAATATGACGAATCCGGCTAAGGATTACGTATTCATCGAATCGAAGAAATCCGGGTTGTTCTTTGTCTGCTTGAGCTTGTCGATCAGGAACTCGATCGCGTCGGTCGTGCCCATCGGTGCGAGGATACGGCGAAGAACGAAGATCTTCTGCAGATCCTGGCGCGGCACCAGCAGGTCTTCCTTACGCGTACCGGACTTGAGGATATCCATCGCCGGGAAGATGCGCTTATCGGCAACCTTGCGGTCAAGCACGATTTCCGAGTTACCGGTACCCTTGAATTCTTCGAAGATCACTTCGTCCATACGGCTGCCGGTATCGATCAGCGCCGTCGCGATAATCGTCAGCGAACCGCCTTCTTCGATATTACGCGCAGCGCCGAAGAAGCGCTTCGGACGCTGCAGGGCGTTGGCGTCCACACCACCGGTCAGAACCTTACCGGAAGAGGGGACAACAGTGTTATAGGCGCGGCCAAGGCGGGTGATCGAGTCGAGCAGGATGACGACGTCACGGCCGTGCTCGACCAGACGCTTGGCCTTCTCGATGACCATTTCGGCAACCTGGACGTGGCGCACGGCCGGCTCGTCGAAGGTCGACGAGATGACTTCGCCGCGCACGGAGCGCTGCATGTCAGTCACTTCTTCCGGACGCTCGTCAATCAGCAGAACGATCAGATAGCAGTCCGGATGATTGGCGGTAATGGAATGGGCGATATTCTGAAGGAGAACAGTCTTACCCGTACGCGGCGGTGCGACGATCAGACCGCGCTGGCCCTTGCCGAGCGGCGCCACCAGGTCGATCACACGGGGCGAAAGATCCTTCGACGTGGGAACGTCGAGTTCCATACGGAACCGCTCGTTCGGATAGAGCGGTGTCAGATTGTCGAAGTGAACCTTGTGACGGATCTTTTCGGGATCGTCGAAATTGATGGTGTTGACTTTCAGCAGCGCGAAATAGCGCTCGCCTTCCTTCGGTCCGCGGATCGGTCCCTCGACCGTATCGCCCGTCTTCAAGGAGAAGCGGCGGATCTGGGAGGGGGAAATATAGATGTCGTCCGGACCGGGAAGATAGTTTGCATTCGCGGAACGCAAGAAACCGAAGCCATCCTGCAGAACCTCGACGACGCCCTCGCCGATGATTTCCACGTCCTGGCTCGCCAGCACCTTCAGGATCGCAAACATCAATTCCTGTTTGCGCATCGTGCTGGCGTTTTCCACCTCGAGCGATTCGGCAAAGGCCAGAAGATCGGTCGGGGATTTATTTTTCAGTTCCTGAAGCTTCATTTCAGCCATGAAGGGAATTACTCGTTTTTTTAGGAGGGAAAGGCAATGTTGCTCGTATTCAGAACCGCGATAGGGGCGCTCGCGGGCGACAGAATGGATACATGCCACGAAGAGAAGATGGCGGGAAAATAGCGACTCACTTTCTGAACCGCAAGGGGGGCACGCAAAATGAAAAAAATTTTACGTCGCCCATAATACAGTTGCGCCTCACGCAAACGGCTTGACGACCACAAGAATGACGATTGCGATCATCAACAGCGTCGGCGCCTCGTTCATCATTCGCCAATAACGCGCCGAGCGCTTGTTTTCATCCCTGGCGAAGGCGCGCACTGCAGCGCTGAAATGGCCGTGAACGGCCGATAGCAGCACAACAAGTCCGATCTTGGCGTGCAGCCAGCCGCCCTGGAAATCATAGACAGACCAGGCAAGATAAAGCCCGAATATCCAGGTCAGGATCATTGCCGGGTTGATGATATAGCGCAGCAGACGCTGCTCCATCACCTTGAAGGTCTCGGATTGCTGCGATCCCGGCGCGGCATCGGTGTGATAGACAAACAGTCGAGGCAGATAGAACATGCCGGCCATCCATGAGATGACGGCGATGATATGCAAAGCCTTGATCCAGAGATAGAGATCGACCGGATGCCAGGCGAACAGACCGATCGCCAGCACCGCAAAGATCAGGATCATGAAATAGGCCCGCCGTCCGGCCTTCTGGCCCGGCGCGGAATCCGTCTGCTTTTCTACCGTCATCAGCTCCTCCATCCCCGCACGCGTTCGACCAGCGCCGCCACATTGGCCGGATCGGCCTGCGGCGTGATCCCATGCCCGAGATTGAAAATCAGCGGGCCATTTCCGAGTTGCTGCAGGATATCGTCGATACCGTCGTCCAAAGCCTTGCCGCCGGCAACCACGCGCATCGGATCGAGATTGCCCTGCACCGGCCCGTCCTTCTGCAGTTCCCGAGCAAAGGCCAAAGGCACCGACCAGTCGAGGCCGATCGCATCGGCACCCGTCTTCTGCCGATAGGTTTTCAAGAGATAGCCCGCACCCTTGGCGAAGGCGATCACCCGAGCCTGTGGCCGCCGCGCCTTGATCGATGCGATCATCTTCGCAACCGGCTTAACGGCAAAAGCCTCGAATTCCTTCTCACCAAGCACACCGGCCCAGGAATCGAAGATCTGGACGGCATCCGCACCGGCATCGATTTGCGCCACGAGATAATCGGCTGATATGTCGGCAAGCAGCATCAGCAGATGTTCGAAGGCCTTGGGATAGCGATAGGCAAATAGCCGCGCAGGGGCCTGATCCGGCGTGCCGTGTCCGGCGATCATATAGGTCGCAACGGTCCAGGGAGCGCCGCAGAAGCCGAGCAGCGTGGTTTCCTGAGGCAAGTCCTGCCGCAGCCGGCGCACCGTCTCCATGACAGGCTCCAGATACGCCGTGATGCCCTCAGGTTTCAAAGCCATGATGCCCGTCTCGTCGATCGGGTCCATTTCCGGCCCATGTCCTTCGGTGAAACGAACATTCCGCTTCAGCGCATCGGGGATGACGAGAATATCGGAGAAGAGAATGGCCGCATCAAAGCCATAACGGCGGATCGGCTGCAGCGTCACTTCGACGGCGTGATCCGGCGAATAACAGAGATCGAGGAAGCTTCCCGCCTTCGCACGCGTTTCGCGATATTCGGGTAGATAACGGCCTGCCTGTCTCATCAGCCAGAGCGGGGGAGGGGTGAGCGTTTCTCCGCTCAAGACCCGCATGATCTTCCGGCGTTCATCAGTCACAGACATCGTCCTATATAAAACCAAACATATATTGAAAGGTTTCTATTTCTTAGAGTCGGTGAGTAGCAAGGATTAAAGTTCATCCCTTGCCTGTCCAATTTGTCGCGCCTCGCGCATAGATTTGGAGAGATTTCGAGATCGCAAGCGAATATGTGGATAAGAAAGGTGATTTTTCAATCTTTTTAGGAGGTTGAGGAGAAAGTCGGCTTTTCGCCGTCTGGGGACAAGTCGGGGACAAGCGAGATGTTGTCGATCTTATCCACATTGCTCACAGCCACCGCGAAAGCCATCTCTCGAAAATTCCAAATGTGGAAAACTCGGCCGTTTTCCACTTGCCCAAGATGGCCCCCTTCTCGTACCTCTCTTTTCTCCCGAGATATCAACAGGCGATGGAAAGTAGCGTGGAAAACCGAACGAGCTTCTTTCATCTGCATCTGATTTCTGACTCAACGGGCGAGACTCTCATTTCCGCCGGCCGTGCTGCTTCCGTGCAATTCCATGCCAGCCAGCCGATCGAGCACGTCTATCCGCTGATCAGAAATCGCAAGCAGCTTCTGTCTGTATTGGAAGCGATCGATCACAGCCCGGGCATTGTCCTCTACACGATCGTCGATCGCGAGCTTGCCGATTTCATCGCCGAGCGCTGCAGGGAGATGGGCGTACCATCCGTCAATGTTCTCGAACCGGTCATGAACGTTTTCCAGACCTATCTCGGCACGGCGTCGCGTCGTCGCGTCGGCGCGCAGCATGTGATGAATGCGGATTATTTCGCCCGCATCGAAGCGCTGAACTTCACCATGGATCATGACGACGGCCAGATGCCCGATGATTATGATGATGCGGACGTCGTTATCATCGGTATCAGCCGCACCTCGAAAACGCCGACGAGCATCTATCTGGCGAACCGCGGCATCAAGACGGCCAATATTCCGATCGTTCATGGCGTGCCGTTGCCGGAAAGCCTGATCAAGGCGACAAAGCCGTTGATCGTCGGATTGGTGGCGACGACAGACCGGATCTCGCAGGTCCGTGAGAATCGCATCCTCGGTACGACTCCTGGCTTCGACCGCGGCGACTACACCGATCGGGCCGCCATCTCCGAAGAGCTGAAATATGCCCGCTCGCTCTGCGCCAGACATAACTGGCCGATCATCGATGTGACCCGCCGTTCGATCGAAGAGACCGCCGCCGCTATTGTTGCCCTGCGACCCAAGCTGCGCTAAGCGCTGCACATGATTATCTCGGAGGCAGCCGTCATGACCTCGCCCCTTATCCTCGCATCGTCCAGTCCGTTCCGCCGGATGCTGATGGAAAATGCTGGGCTGCATTTTCAGGCTATTGCTGCCGATATCGACGAGCGCGCGATCGAAGCACCGCTGGAAGTGGATGGTGCCAGCCCGGATGCTGTCGCGCTCGTGCTGGCAAAGGCGAAGGCAAAAGAGGTGAGCGATCGCTTCCCAGAATCGCTCGTGATCGGTTCGGATCAGACTATGTCGCTGGGTGCCCAGGTCTTTCACAAGCCGAAGTCGATGGCGGAGGCGGAAAATCATCTGCGGACGCTATCGGGTAGAACCCATCGGCTGAACAGCGCCATCGCTTTGGCGCGCAACGGCGACATCATATGGGAACACGTGTCTCACGCCGACCTCACCATGCGGGAATTGCCGGCCGATTTCATCCATCGACATCTGAGCCGCGTTGGCGAGAAGGCATTGTCAAGCGTCGGCGCCTATCAGCTCGAGGGTGAGGGCATCCAGCTTTTCTCGAAAGTCGACGGCGATTATTTCACCATCGTCGGTTTGCCGATGCTGCCGCTTCTGGAAAAACTGCGAGAGTTGGGGACGATCGATGGATGATTCACGTGAAACACAAAGTGTAAACGCTTTCGTAACGGGTTATCCGGTCCGGCATTCGCGCTCGCCGTTGATCCACGGTTATTGGCTGAGGCAGCTCGGGCTTGCCGGTAGCTACCGGGCACACGAAGTTCCCGTAGAGGCTTTCGAAGCGTTCGTCTCATCCTTGAAGGATGGTTCCAGCGGCTTCGTCGGTGGCAACGTCACCATCCCTTATAAGGAAGCAGCCTTCAAGCTCGCCGATAGGCCCGACGAACTTTCGGAAGAATTGGGCGCGTCCAACACCCTGTGGCTTGAAAATGGCAAGCTGCATGCAACGAATACCGATGGCCGCGGCTTCACAGCGAATCTCGACGAGCGTCATCCCGGTTGGGATCGCAGTGATCGTGCGGTCATCCTCGGGGCAGGGGGTGCCAGCCGCGCTGTCATCCAGGCGGTGCGCGACCGCGGCTTCAAGGAAATCCATGTTGTCAACCGCACGGTTCCGCGAGCGCAGGAATTGGCGGATCGGTTTGGCGCGAGGGTCCATGCCCATCCGATGGCCGCACTCGGCGAGGTCATGCAGGGTGCCGGCCTCTTTATCAATACGACCTCGCTCGGCATGGATGGCGAAGTGGCACCCCGGATCGATTTCTCTCCTCTTGTGGAAGGCGCCGTCGTCACCGACATTGTCTATGTACCGCTGAAGACGCCGCTTCTCGCTCAGGCCGAGGAACAGGGCTTCGCCATCGTCAATGGTCTTGGCATGCTGCTGCATCAGGCCGTGCCAGGCTTTGAAAAGTGGTTCGGAAAGCGTCCTGCGGTCGATGAAACCTTGAGGGCATTGATCATCGCCGACATGGAAAAGCACTAGCATGATCAGGATCGGACTGACGGGATCGATCGGTATGGGAAAGTCGACCTCGGCGAAACTCTTCGCTGAAGCCGGAATCCCGGTGAACGATTCCGATGCGGTCGTGCATGATCTCTATAATGGCGAAGCCGTTCCCTTGGTCGAAGCTGCTTTCCCCGGGACAACGGCTGACGGCAGGGTCGATCGGCAGAAACTTAGCCGAAAGCTTGCTGGCGATCCCTCTGGCTTCAAGCGTCTCGAAGCCATCGTCCATCCGCTGGTGCGCGATCGCGAGCGTCAGTTTGTGGAACGTCAGCGCAAGGCCCGCGCCGATATGGTGGTGCTGGATATCCCGCTGCTGTTCGAAACCGGCGCCGACAAGCGAGTGGATAAGATCGTCGTCGTCAGCTGTGATCCACAGATTCAGCGGCAGAGGGTGCTTGCTCGACCGGGCATGACGGAGGAAAAATTCAATATGATTCTCTCCCGCCAGACGCCGGATGCGGAAAAGCGGGCACGCGCCGATTACGTCATCGATACCGGTGGAAGCATCGAGGCGGCCGGCGAACAGGTCAAAGAGATCATCGCGGATCTGCGGCGCAAACAGCAGAGCAAGAAATAGGAAAGCGGAGTTTCGATATGCGCGAAATCATTTTCGATACGGAAACCACCGGCCTCGACAACAGGGCCGACCGCATCATCGAAATCGGCGGCATCGAGCTCTTCAACCATTTTCCGACCGGCAAGACGCTGCACATCTATATCAATCCGGGTGACCGCAAAGTGCATCCCGATGCTCTGGCCGTGCACGGCATTACCGATGAGTTCCTGACGGGCAAACCGCTCTTCGAAACCGTCGCGGACGAAATTCTTGAATTTTTCGGCGACGCCAAATGGATTGCGCACAACGCCACCTTCGACATGGGCTTCGTCAATGCGGAGTTCGCAAGGCTTGGCCGCCCTCCGATCTTGCCCGATATGGTGATCGATACACTCGCCATGGCGCGCCGCAAGCATCCGATGGGGCCGAATTCGCTGGACGCGCTTTGCCGTCGATACGGCATCGACAATTCGCACCGCACGAAACACGGAGCGTTGCTCGACTCCGAACTGCTGGCCGAAGTCTATATCGAGATGATCGGCGGCCGGCAGACGGCGCTCGGGCTCGGCAGTGCTGTCGGTTCATCGGCGCGCTCGCGCCAGAGTGAGGATGCTGGGGAGGTGGTCGTCGATATCTTTACTCGACCCAATCCACTACCCATTCGGCTGAGTGAGGAAGAGCTTTCGGCTCATGCTGCGCTGGTCAGCAAGCTCGGCGCGAAGGGCATCTGGTCCAAATATCGCACGTCCGAATAAATTGCTTTTCTCGCGTACGAAAAGAAAATGCCCGGATTGGTGTCCGGGCATTTCTGTTTCCAAGAGATGGAAATCTTAGTTCGGAACGGCCGAAACCTGAGCGCGGGCCTGTTCTTCGGCCATGCGCTGCGTGAACATCTGCGCAAAATCGATCGGGTCGATCATCAGCGGCGGGAAGCCGCCATTGCGCGTGACGTCGGCGATGATCTGGCGTGCGAAAGGGAACAGCAGGCGCGGGCATTCGATGAAGAGCAGCGGCAGCATGTGTTCCTGCGGGAAGCCGGTGACGCGGAAGACGCCGCCATAGACCAGCTCGGTGTGGAAGAGAACGCGCTCGCCATCCTTGGCTTCGGCACTCAGCGTCAGCACGACGTCGAAATCGGAATCCGACAGCGGGTTGGCGTTGACGTTCACATTGATATTGATGTCGGGAGCATTTTCCCGGGCCTGGAGCGAGCGCGGAGCACCCGGATTTTCGAAGGAAAGATCCTTGGTGTACTGAGCAAGGATGCTGAGGCTCGGGCTGGCTGCACCGTTGCCGTTGGTCTCGTTGGCCATGGGGGTGTCCTCTCACGTCTCGATGGGTGTCGCCATCTAGCATTTAGAAAAGGGGCTTACAACCCTTATGGCTCCGGCGCTCCGGAGGCCGTTCCCTAGTCTTCCAGCCGCTTTTGATCCGACCAGGGCGAGTTGCGGTTCGGCTCCCGGTGGAAATCGCCTTCGTCGAGATCGACGACGTTTCCGGGTTTGTTCGGCCGGCCTTGCGGTCCGGCGCCCGGGCCTTGCCCGCGGCGGAAGGCCCGGGAATTGCCGACGACGACGATACGCTTGCGCAAAACCTGCCAGGCGAGATCGCGTACGGCCGGGATGAAAAGCAGCAAGCCGATGATATCGGAGATGAAGCCGGGCAGCATCAGGAAGAAGGCGGCAACGACGATCATGGCGCCATGCACCATCTCGCGGCCGGGATCGCCGCCGTTGCGGCTTTCGGCCGAGATGCGCTGAAGAATACCGATGCCTTGGATCCTCAAGAGAGCGGCACCGAGCAGCACGCTGAGGATGACGAGCCCTAGTGTCGCCCAGACGCCGATCATCTTCCCGACGACGATGAATCCGGCGATTTCAGCCAGAGGCATCAGAAAAACGAAGATAGGAAGAAGTGATAGGCGCATGTTACGGTGGTCCTGAGAGCGGGTTTCTTCGCGTAAGCGTTGGTTTCTCGCATATAATAAAGAAACCGGTCCGCTATTTGAATGATAGATCGATGCGGACTATATGGGGACTGATCTTTTAATTTTAACGGTGGTTCCGATACGAGATGGGTGCAAACGACTTTGTGACGATCTTTTTCCTGGTGGCGGCGGTGCTGATTTTCTTTCAGTTGCGCAGCGTTCTCGGCCGCCGCACAGGAAATGAGAAGCCGCCGCGCGATCTCTATGGTTCCGCAGATCCGGTCAATGGTCCGACGCCGCCGGATGCCGGCAAGGTGGTGACCTTGCCGCGGCGCGATGGCACCGAAGAAGAAGACCGTTTCGCCGCCATCGATGCCTTCACCCCGGCCGGCACGCCGCTTAATGATTCGCTGCGCGAAGTGAGCAAAGCCGATCCTTCCTTTAATCCGAAGGAATTCGTCAACGGTGCCCGCATGGCCTATGAGATGATCGTCATGGCCTTTGCAGAAGGCGACCGCAAGTCTCTGAAGGGGCTGCTGTCGCGTGAGGTCTATGAAGGATTCGATGCTGCCATCGCCGATCGTGAGGCGAAGGGTGAAAAGGTCAAATCGACCTTCGTCGGCATCGATAAGGCAGATATCGTCATCGCCGAGGTGAGGGGAACGGATGCCCTCATCACCATGCGCATCGTCAGCCAGATGATCTCGGCTACCTACGACAAGGCCGGCACCTTGATTGATGGCGATGCTGAAGCTGTTGCCGAAATCAGCGATCTATGGACCTTCGCCCGCGACACGCGTTCGCGCGATCCGAACTGGAAACTCGTGGCGACCGAATCGGAACAATGACGAGCCCATCGCAGGAATTCAGGCTGGAGCCGGTAACCTTCGCCGATCTGAAGGGCTGGGAGGAGGACGATCCTTCCAGCCTTTTTCGCGCGATGAAGGACTGTCGCACTCACATCCGCGATGTGAAGCCCTACCGCACCGGCGCTGCCGGACTGACGGCCGATGATCTCCTGATACTTCTCGATGCCGCGGAAGGGAAGGAACCGCGCAACGCGGCAGAAGCCCGTGCTTTTTTCGAGGAACACTGCCAGCCTTTCTTCATTCGCCGTGATGGTGGTGCCAGTGGTTTCGTAACCGCCTTCTTCGAGCCGGAAATAGACGTTTCGGCTGTGCCGGACGGAGCCTATCGCTACCCCTTCTATCGCCGGCCGGCCGATCTGATCGATCTGGATGACGGCAATCGGCCCGCCGAAATTGATCCGTCCTATATGTTCGGCAGGCTTCAGGGTGGCGCAATTTCCACCTATCCAGACCGCGGCGAGATCGATCGCGGCTATCTCGAAGGCAAGGGGCTGGAAATCGCCTGGGCCAAATCCAAGGTCGATGTCTTCTTCGTGCATGTGCAGGGCGCGGCGCGTCTGCGCTATCCGGATGGGCGCCTCGGCCGCATCACCTATGCTGCCAAGGCCGGCCATCCCTTCTCGGCCGTCGGGCGTTTGCTGATCGACCGTGGGCTGCTGGATCGCACGACGATCTCCATGCAGACGATCCGCGACTGGCTCTACGCACATCCGGAGCAGGTCGATGAAGTCCTCTGGCACAATCGGTCCTATATCTTCTTCCGTGAGGCCGAAGTCAGCGATCCCGCTCTCGGGCCGATCGCAGCGGCGAAGGTGCCGCTGCTGGCTGGCCGTTCTCTTGCGGTCGACCGGCTGATCCACACTTTCGGTTTTCCCTTCTTCATCCGGTCTGAAAGCCTAACCCATCTCGATGCCGGCAAGCCCTTCGCCCGGCTGATGCTGGCGCTCGATACGGGTTCCGCCATCGTCGGGCCGGCGCGCGGGGATATCTTTACCGGTTCCGGCTACGATGCAGGCGAGCTGGCCGGCACCGTGCGCAACGATGCCGATTTTTATATACTCATTCCGAAGGCGGCGGCGCAGAGGTTCGGCTGATGGCCCCGGAACGGAAGGACAAGGAACGAAAGCTCAGCGCGGAGGACCGCATCCTCTGGGGCAAAGTGGCTAAGAGCACGCGCCCCATGCCTGGCCGCATGGCCGATATCGAGGCTTTCGAAGCCGCACTGCAGGCGGAAGCCGAACGCGAAGAAAGCGCCCGCGCCGCAAAGGCGAAGCCAGTGCCTCCCTCGGCCGAAACGCATGAAGCCCCGGCGCCGGCCAAGCAGCCCGCCGGTCGTCATCATCCGCTCGAACGTCCGGTCAAGCGCAAGATCGCGAGGGGTCATCTGGCGCTGGAGGCCAGGATCGACCTTCACGGCCTCTTCCAGAGCGAGGCCCATGGCATGCTTCTGGATTTTCTGATGCGCGCCCATAGCCGCGGCCTGCGCCATGTGCTCGTCATAACAGGCAAGGGCAGCTCCATGGGCAGCGAGGGCGCCCTGAAGCGCGCCGTGCCGCTCTGGTTCTCCAAGCCCGAATTCCGGTTCCTGATTTCTTCTTACGAAACGGCAGCACAGCATCATGGCGGCGAAGGTGCGCTCTATATTCGCCTGTCGCGCCTGAAAGGGGAGAAGCCTTGACCCCATTCGGCGAAGCGGTGCGAAAACTGAGATTGCGAAAGGGCGTCTCGCAGAAGCAGATGGCGGCCGCGCTGAACGTAACTCCGGCTTATTTATCCGCCTTAGAACACGGAAAGCGCGGTCTGCCGACCTTCGATCTCCTGCAGCGCATCGCCGGATACTTCAACATCATCTGGGACGAGGCCGAGGAACTGTTCCTGCTGGCGCGGTTTTCCGACCCGCGCGTGGTCGTCGATACCTCCGGGCTTTCGCCGGAATATACGGCCTTTGTCAATCACTTAGCCGGCAAGATCCGAAGCCTTGACGCGGCAACGATCCGCGAACTTTCCAAGGTTCTGGAAAATGCCGGAAAAACCGGCTGAAAACCGCCTTAATCCCCTGTTTTATACCTGATTTCGGGGCCTTCCGTTTGGAACTTCAGGGTGAAACATCCTATATTCAGGCTAGGAAAAACCGCTGATTCGCAAGAGATCGGCGATATTCTCTAAACGCTGGAAAGACTTCAATAAAATGACCGATATTACCGATAATGGCGGCAATGCCGAATATGGCGCAGATAGCATCAAGGTTTTGAAAGGCCTTGATGCCGTGCGCAAGCGTCCGGGCATGTATATCGGTGACACGGATGACGGCTCGGGCCTGCATCATATGGTCTATGAGGTCGTCGACAACGCAATTGACGAAGCCCTGGCCGGCCATGCCGATATCGTGACGGTGACGCTCAATCCCGACGGATCCGTCACCGTGACGGACAACGGCCGCGGCATCCCGACGGATATTCACAGCGGCGAAGGTGTTTCGGCGGCTGAGGTTATCATGACCCAGCTTCATGCCGGCGGTAAGTTCGACCAGAATTCCTACAAGGTCTCCGGCGGCCTGCACGGCGTCGGTGTTTCGGTCGTCAACGCGCTTTCCGTCTGGCTGCGCCTGAAGATCCGCCGCCAGGGCAAGATCCATGAGATGAGCTTTACCCACGGTGTTGCCGACGCGCCGCTGAAGGTAACAGGCGATGCCGGCGAAGCCACCGGCACCGAAGTCAGCTTCATGCCGAGTGCCGAAACCTTCACCATGACGGAATTCGATTACGGAACGCTGGAGCATCGCCTGCGCGAACTCGCTTTCCTGAATTCCGGCGTCCGCATTCTCTTGACCGACAAGCGGCATTCCGACGTCAAGCAGGAAGAAATGCTCTATGACGGCGGTCTGGAAGCCTTCGTCTCCTATCTCGACCGCGCCAAGAAGCCGCTCGTCCAGAAGCCGGTGTCGATCCGCAGTGAGAAGGACGGCATCACCGTCGAAGTGGCGATGTGGTGGAACGACAGCTACCACGAAAACGTGCTCTGCTTCACCAACAACATCCCGCAGCGCGACGGCGGCACCCATATGGCCGGCTTCCGCGCGGCTCTGACGCGCCAGATCACCTCCTATGCCGATTCGTCTGGCATCACCAAGAAGGAAAAGGTGACGCTGACGGGCGACGACTGCCGCGAAGGCCTGACCGCCGTGCTGTCGGTCAAGGTTCCCGATCCGAAATTCTCGTCGCAGACCAAGGACAAGCTGGTTTCCTCTGAAGTTCGTCCGGTCGTCGAAAGCCTGGTCAACGAAGCCCTCAGTACATGGCTCGAAGAACATCCGTCCGAAGCCAAGGTTCTGGTCGGCAAAGTCGTCGAAGCTGCTGCGGCTCGCGAAGCCGCCCGCAAGGCGCGCGAACTGACGCGCCGCAAGGGTGCACTGGATATCGCCTCTTTGCCCGGCAAGCTTGCCGACTGCTCCGAGCGCGATCCCGCCAAATCCGAGGTCTTCCTCGTCGAGGGTGATTCGGCCGGCGGTTCGGCCAAGCAGGGCCGTTCGCGCGAAAATCAGGCCATCCTGCCGCTGCGCGGCAAGATCCTGAACGTCGAACGCGCTCGCTTCGACAAGATGCTGTCGAGCCAGGAAATCGGCACGCTGATCACGGCGCTCGGCACCGGCATCGGCAAGGACGAATTCAACGCCGAAAAGCTGCGCTATCACAAGATCATCATCATGACGGACGCAGACGTCGACGGCGCGCATATCCGCACCCTGCTTCTAACCTTCTTCTTCCGGCAGATGCCCGATCTCATCGAGCGCGGCCATCTCTACATCGCTCAGCCGCCCCTTTATAAGGTGACGCGCGGCAAGTCGGTGCAATATGTCAAGGATGAGAAGGCGCTGGAAGAGTATCTCATCGGCCAGGGCACCGAAGATGCCAGCCTGCGCCTCGGCAACGGTGAGGTCCGCATCGGCCAGGATCTGCGCGAAGCGATCTATGATGCGCTGCGCCTGCGCACCCTGATCGATAATCTGCATTCCCGCTACAATCGCGCCGTGGTCGAACAGGCGGCAATCGCAGGTGCTCTCAACGCCGAAATGGTCAGCAATCCGACGCGGGCGGAGGAGCTCGCCAATGATGTCGCCAAGCGGCTCGACGTCATCGCCGAGGAAACCGAGCGCGGCTGGAGCGGTGCCGTAACGGGCGAGGGCGGCCTGCGCTTCGAGCGCACCGTGCGTGGCGTCAAGGAAGTCGTGTTCCTCGACATGGCGCTCATCGGTTCACAGGATGCCCGCCTGATCGACCAGCTCGGCTCGCGGCTGAAGGAAGTCTATGTCACACCGCCGAAGCTTGTTCGCCGCGATGGCGAGACGGAGATTTCCGGTCCCCGCCAGCTGCTGGACACGATCTTTGCCGGCGGCCGCAAGGGGCTGACGCTGCAGCGCTATAAAGGTCTTGGCGAGATGAATGCCGAGCAGCTCTGGGAAACGACGCTTGATCCAAACGTCCGCTCTCTGCTGCAGGTAAAGGTCACGGATGCGACCGATGCCGATGGCCTGTTTGCCCGGCTCATGGGCGATGAGGTCGAACCGCGGCGCGAGTTCATTCAGGATAACGCGCTGAGCGTTGCCAATCTCGATATCTGATCGTTCGCCATCGTATGCAAAAGGGCCCGCCGAATGTTTCGGCGGGCCCTTTTCTTTTCATCGGTTACTTGGCGATGAAGGTGCCGTTGAAGGCGAGTTCCGAAAGTGGCTTGCGCTGGCTCGGCACTTCGCGCTCGCGCAGCTTTTCCGGAAGCTGGTTCTTGTCGCCGATCTTGCCGATCGCCACGGCAGCCTCGACCCGGAAGCCATCGGGAATGCCGAGAACCTCATACGCCTTTTCGACGTGAAAGCCCGTCATGCCATGAGCTTCATAGCCGGCTAAATGCGCCTGGATTGCCAGGAAGCCCCAGGCCGCGCCCGCATCGAAGGAATGGCTGTAGCTCGGCTTCTGTTCGGCCGAGCCAAGCTCGCCGCTGTGAGTGCGGGAAATGACGAAAAGCAGCGCACCGGCGGATTTCACCCAGCTTTGATTGAAGTCGATCAGAACGCTCAAAAACCGGTCCCAATGTTCCGAGCCGCGCAGGGCATAGAGGAAGCGCCAGGGCTGCAGGTTCGAGGCGGAAGGTGCCCAATGCGCTGCTTCCAGAATGGTCAGCAGGTCTGCTTCCGACATCGCCTCGTTGGAATAGGCGCGGGGCGACCAGCGGTCGAGAAAGAGCTTGTCTATCGGATATTGGGATTCGCGGCTGTTGCTTGATGTCATAAGGGCTTCTTTCCTTGGATATGATCGGCCGTTGGCTGGTTATGAATAGAGATGTGAACTTAAACTTGGGCAGCCCAGCTCACGTCAAGCTCCTCGCGAAAGGCGAAGCGCTTGAGGTGCTCTGCGACGACGTTCTGCATGCGCTCGAGGTCTTCGGGCTTCTCGACCGTCAGCATCATGACGAGGTTGCCGGGCTCGGCTGCCAGATCGAGGAAGTTTTCCGCGCTGAACGGCACCCTGCCTGCAGCCGCATCGAATTCGACGCTGAAGCGATGGCTCCAATGCTTGCAGAGCTGCTGGAGATAGCGGCTGGCATGATCGGTCCTGACGTGGGAAACGGATGTAGCCATGGGATTTCTCCGATAAACCTGTTCGCAAACGCGTCGTTTGATACATAGAGGCATCTGCATTCGCCAGGTAGACAGTCTGTTTCAAGTTTGCGTTATTCCAGTGAAATTCTGTTTCGCTATGCTGAGCGTCGATAGGAACGTGTGCGAGCGGAGACAGAGCCTTGCTGGTAAATGGAAAATGGACTGAGGATTGGCAGCCCGTCCAGGCCAAGGATGAGAAGGGCGGTTTCGTTCGCCAGATTTCGAGCTTCCGCAACTGGGTGACGCCGGATGGCCGGCCGGGGCCGACGGGCGAGGGCGGTTTCAAGGCGGAAGCTGGCCGCTATCACCTCTACGTCGCGCTGATCTGCCCCTGGGCGTCGCGCACCCTGATCGGCCGCAAGCTGAAGGGGCTGGAAGAGGCTATTTCGGTTTCCGTGGTCGAGCCGGCGCTCTCCAAGCAGGGCTGGCGGTTCGGCGATTATCCCGGCGCGACGAACGACCTCATAAACGGCGCTACCTATATGCATGAGATCTACACGAAGGCCGATCCTCACTTCACCGGCCGCGCCACGGTGCCGGTCCTATGGGACAAGCAGAAAGACACGATCGTCAACAACGAGTCCTCCGATATCCTGCGCATGCTGAATGACGGTTTCGGCGATCTTGCCCGCAATGACATCGATCTCTATCCGGCCGACAAGCGGGACGAAATCGACAGCTTCAATGCCCGGATCTATCCCGCGCTCAACAACGGCGTCTACCGCGCTGGCTTCGCAACGACGCAGACTGCTTATGAAGAGGCCTTCAATGAGGTCTTCGATTGCCTCGACCAGGTCGAGACGGAGCTGGAGGGCAGGGACTTCCTCTTTGCCGAATATCCGACGGAAAGCGACATCCGGTTGTTCGTCACCCTTGTCCGTTTCGACGTCGCCTATCACGGCCTGTTCAAATGCAATCTCCGCCGGCTGTCGGACTATGCCAATCTCCAGTCCTTCTGTCGCCGCATGCTCGATTGGCCGGGTGTTGCCGAAACGGTGAATTTCGACCATATCAAGCGTGGCTACTACTCGATTTCGACGCTCAATCCCACCGGCATCGTGCCGCTTGGACCGGCGCTGGACGAGCTGTTCTGATACTCGACCGCATATCAAAACCGGTCTAAGGTCCGCCTCGTTCGGTAGAACAGGAGGATCGTCATGAACTGGGAAGAGTTCCGGCAGTGGTCGGAGAAAGCGGCACATTGGGGCGCGGATTACCGTGCGTCGCTGCGCGACAGACCGGTCCGGGCGAAGATGGCGCCGGGCGAAATATCGGCGCATATAGCTGATTCTCCACCGGAATCAGGCGAAGCCATGGAGGATATCTTCAAAGATTTCGAGGATATCCTGGTGCCCGGCATGACGCACTGGCAGCACCCGCGCTTCTTTGCCTATTTCCCAGCCAACGCCGCTCCCGTCTCGGTGGTTGCCGAATATCTGGTCAGCGCCATCGCCGCTCAATGCATGCTCTGGCAGACGTCACCTTCCGCCACCGAGCTTGAAACGAAGGTCGTCGATTGGCTGCGGCAGGCCCTCGGTCTGCCGGAAGCCTTCACCGGCGTCATTCAGGATTCCGCCTCGACGGCCACGCTTGCCGCCGTCCTCGTGATGCGTGAGAGAGCGCTGGACTGGCAGGGCAACAAAAGCGGCCTTGCGGCCAACAAGGCAGTTCGCATCTATTCGACCGACCAGGTGCACACGTCCATCGACCGCGCCATCTGGATTGCCGGGGTCGGGCAGGAAAATCTGGTGCGGATTCCCACAGGCGGACCAAACAAAGCCATGGATCCGAAAGCACTCGCCGATGCGATCGAGCGTGATCGCGCTGCCGGCTTGCTGCCGGCCGGCGTCATCGCCTGTGTCGGTGGCACCAGCGTCGGTGCCTGCGACGATATCGCCGCTGTCGTTAAGGTGGCCCATGCGCATGGGCTCTACGTCCATGTCGATGCAGCCTGGGCGGGTTCGGCAATGATCTGCCCGGAGTTCCGCACGCTCTGGCACGGCGTCGAGCATGCCGATTCCGTCGTCTTCAACCCGCATAAATGGCTCGGCGCGCAGTTCGATTGCTCCGTTCAGTTCGTGCGCGAGCCGGAGACGCTGGTCCGCACGCTGGCGATCCAGCCTGAATATCTGCGCACGCATGGCCATGACGGTATCATCAATTACTCGGAATGGTCCGTGCCGCTTGGGCGTCGCTTCCGCGCGCTCAAACTTTGGTTCCTGTTGCGCTATCACGGCCTGGAAGGATTGCGGACGATGATCCGCAACCATGTGTGCTGGTCGCAGAATCTGGCTAAACGTCTCGCGGCCGAGCCCGATTTCGAAATCGTCACCGAGCCGTTCTTGTCGCTGTTTTCCTTCGAACACAAGGCGCCCGAGGGTATCGATCAGGAAAGCCACACCCAAAGGCTGCTCAATGCCATCAACAATGATGGCCGTATTTACCTGACGCAGACACGTGTCGGCGGCCAGCTGGTGATTCGCTTCCAGGCTGGCCAGTTCGAGTCGACGGCCGATGATATCGACACGGCTTTCGACGTCATCATCGAAATCGCCAGGTCATTATTCCCGAACTAGAAAAGCTGTTTTTCCGGCGCGAAGAGCCGAGCCGTGTTAGGCTCTCCAAAATGGACTGGTGACACTGGTGAATAACTCGTTCATATATGATGTTATTAATTTCGTCTTTGAAGATGCAGGGAAGGAAAATCCATGAAACTGTTGCGTGTTGGCGAAGTCGGCAAGGAAAAGCCGGCGCTTCTGGATAGCGACGGCAAGATCCGCGATCTCTCCGCCCATGTCGCCGACATCGGCGGCGAGGCCATTTCGCCGGCAGGTCTTGCGAAGATCGCAGCCCTCGATCCGAAAAGCCTGCCTGAATTGCTGGAAGGCCGTCTCGGTGCCTGCGTTGCCGGCACCGGCAAGTTCATCTGCATAGGCCTGAATTTCTCCGACCATGCCGCTGAAACCGGCGCCACCGTGCCGCCGGAGCCGATCATTTTCATGAAGGCAAGCTCGGCCATCGTCGGCCCGAACGACAATGTGCTGATCCCGCGCGGCTCCGAAAAGACCGACTGGGAAGTCGAGCTTGGCGTCGTTATCGGCAAGACTGCGAAATATGTCAGCGAAGCCGACGCCCTTGATTATGTCGCCGGTTACTGCGTTTCCCACGACGTCTCCGAGCGTGCCTTCCAGACCGAGCGCTCCGGACAGTGGACCAAGGGCAAGTCCTGCGACACCTTCGGGCCGATCGGCCCGTGGCTCGTCACCAAGGACGAGATCGCCGATCCGCAGAACCTCGGCATGTGGCTGAAGGTCAACGGCAAGATGATGCAGAACGGCTCGACCAGGACCATGGTCTACGGCGTTGCCCACCTCGTCTCCTATCTCAGCCAGTTCATGTCGCTACATCCCGGCGATATTATTTCCACCGGCACGCCTCCGGGCGTCGGCATGGGCATGAAGCCGCCGCAGTTCCTGAAGCCGGGCGATGTCGTTGAGCTGGGCATAGAAGGCTTGGGCACGCAGCGCCAGACCTTCCTGGCCGACGCGTAAGGCGTGCGAAGCTCAGGAACTTTAACCTTTTGAGATCATTCTTGATGCCGGGGAAGCGATTCTCCGGCGTTTTTTATCGATAAGAACCAATTGTAGTTATGTTGCTCTGCAGCAGAAACTGCTAGGTTGGATTATAGGAAGGATGAGGATCGCGCCCGAGGAGCCGTCATTATCCTGCTGCACAGCGCGACCGGAGGAGCGCCGCAGTGAAGGCAGCGACACGCAGGGCGCGTGCGCTTCAATGATTTAGGTGATTTGCGCGGTTGAATGCCCCGCATCACGAAAGGTAAAGCCCCATGTTTTATCAGTTTTATGAACTCAATCACGCCGCTCTCGCACCTTTTCGCGCCGCGGCGGACATGATGCGCCTGGCCTATGCCAATCCCCTTAATCCCCTTTCGCATACGGTATTCGGCCGCACTTTGACGGCCAGTCTCGAAGTTTTCGAGCGCACCACCCGGCGCTACGGCAAGCCGGAATTCGGCCTCCCGGAGACGACGATCGACGGCAAACCGGTCTCGGTGCACGAAAAGATCGTCTGGAAGAAGCCCTTCTGCAATCTCATCCATTTCGAGCGCAGCCTGCCCGCCGGCCACGGCGCCGATCCCCGCATCCTCATCGTCGCGCCGATGTCCGGCCATTATGCGACGCTGCTGCGCGGCACCGTGGAAGCACTGCTGCCGAGCGCCGACGTCTACATCACCGATTGGATCGATGCCCGCATGGTGCCGATGACCGAAGGCACCTTTGATCTCGACGACTATATTGATTACGTCATCGAGATGCTGCACCACCTTGGGCCGGATACGCATGTCGTCGCCGTCTGTCAGCCGTCAGTGCCTGTCCTGGCCGCCGCTGCTGTGATGGAAGCGGCGGGTGATCGCCTGGCACCCTCATCCATGACGCTGATGGGTGGCCCGATCGATACCCGCATCAATCCGACGGCGGTCAACCAGCTTGCCAAGGAAAAGCCGCTGGAATGGTTTGCCGATAATGTGGTCATGAACGTGCCCTGGCCGCAGCCGGGCTTCATGCGGCCTGTCTATCCCGGCTTCCTTCAGCTTTCCGGCTTCATGTCGATGAACCTCGACCGACACATGATCGCCCACAAGGACTTCTTCGTGCACCTCGTCAAGAATGACGGCGAGCCGGCCGAGAAGCACCGCGATTTCTACGACGAATATCTGGCCGTCATGGATCTGACGGCGGAATTCTATCTGCAGACGGTCGATCAGGTTTTCATCAAGCATGCGCTGCCAAAGGGCGAACTGATGCATCGCGGCGAGCGTGTCGATCCCTCCGCCATCCGCAATGTCGCGCTTCTAACCGTCGAAGGCGAAAACGACGATATCTCCGGCGTCGGGCAGACCCATGCGGCGCAGACCATCTGCACCAACGTCCCCGACCATATGCGCATGCACTACCTGCAGCCGGATGTCGGCCACTACGGCGTCTTCAACGGCTCGCGCTTCCGCCGCGAAATCGCGCCGCGCATCCTGGCCTTCACCCGCGAACATGCCCGCGCCGGCCGGTCAGTGGTCAAGCGCGTCATCAAGGGCGGAAAATCTGCCTGAAAGAAGTAAGATCAAATAGATAGGGCAGCTCGGAACGTGTTGATGAGCCGAACTGCCCTGCTGTGCAAACTATTAGCTTTTGTTGAATTACCCGCGCCGATTCAAGCACTTGTCCGATTCCCTCAGGCGATCCCATTGAAGCCTCACGAACAGGTTACCATCTCGATTCCAGCGGTACCGCAGAGATGATCGGGCCGTTTACCGCGCCGCGCGTCCTTGGAACGCGCTGAGATGCGGGTAGAGCTTTAAAAACCGCGCTAAAGCCTTTCCATCGATCGCTGTCGGTCGGGGGCTAATGCGCCGTGCGAGGATACCTGACAATGAACCAATCTGCATTGCTTCGCCCGGATTGGACTCCGGCTACTATTGCCCTGATGGTGCTCGGCTTTGTGGTCTTCTGGCCGCTTGGCTTCGCCATGCTCGCCTATATTCTCTTCGGGGAACGTTTGCGGGAATTCAAACGGGATGTGAACGAAAGGACCGACGGCATGTTTGCTGGCTGCGGACGCTATCGCAATCGTCATCGCCATTCCTATTCCTCCACCGGCAACGTCGCCTTCGACGACTGGCGCCGGGCAGAGCTGGAGCGCCTCGAACAGGAGCGCCGTAAGTTGGACGAAATGCGCGCCGAATTCGATGCTTACGCTCGCGAACTGCGCCGTGCCAAGGATCAGGAGGAATTCGACCGCTTCATGCGCGAACGCAATAACGTCAAGCGCAATGACAATGGTGGCTCGCCGACCGAATTCCAGACGCCGTGACGGGAGTTCCGTCACGAAGTCAAAACCGGCATCGCTCGATGCCGGTTTTTCTTTGCCAGAAATCCCCGCGAATCATATAAAACTGCCTCATGTTTCCGCTGCTCTCCAGATCCCGCAAACCGCCGGCCAAGCCGCCCGCGCCGGAAACGCGCACGCTCGATGTCGCCGGCCGGTTGATGCCCCTGACGATCCGCCAGCACGAGCGCGCCACCCGCATCACGCTCCGGATCGAGCCCGGCGGGCGATCGCTGAAGATGACCATCCCGTGTGGCCTCGCGGCCCGCGAAGTCAATGCCTTCCTCGATAGGCATCAGGGTTGGTTGCTGACCAAGCTCGCGAAATTCTCCGTCGACAACAGCCTGCGCGGCGGCGGCGAAATCCTCCTGCGCGGCGTGCGCCACCGGATCGAGCACACCGGAACCCTGCGCGGTCTTACCGAAGCCATCGTCGTCGAGGGCGTTCCGGTGCTGCGCGTCAGCGGCATGCCGGAACATGCCGGCCGCCGCATCGCCACTTTCCTGAAGAAGGAGGCCCGCGCCGATCTGGAAAAGCTTGTGGCTGTCCACGCCAAAGCCATCCGCGCCAGCGTCACGTCCATCACCATGAAGGATACCCGCAGCCGCTGGGGCTCCTGCTCTTCGCAAGGGAACCTGAGCTTCTCCTGGCGCATCGTCATGGCGCCGCCCTTGGTCATCGATTACCTCGCCGCCCACGAAGTCGCGCATTTGCGCGAGATGAACCACGGCCCGCGCTTCTGGGCCCTCTGCCGCAAACTCTGCCCCGATATGGACGAGGCCAAAGCCTGGCTGAAGCGCCACGGCAGCCAGCTGCACGCGATTGATTTTGATTGAGCTGCATAGAGGTGCGCAAGGCAATCGCATATAGGCAGGTTGGCCCCTCATCCGTCCTCTCACAGTTCGCTTCGCTCAACTGTTCGAGTCCACCTTCTCCCCGCACGCGGGGCGAAGGAGTTTGGCCAGATTGCCCTCTTCCCGTCAAAACGGGGAGAGGGCTTGGATGAGGGGCACTTTCTATTTCATATACGATGACCCTGAAGCCTCGCAAAAATCCCGCCAACGTCGCCTTTAGGCTCGACTCTTGCGAATTTTCGTGTCACTCCGCTGCCATGAACCCCGATATCAAAATTTGTGGTCTGAAGACGCCGGAGGCGGTGGATCGTGCTCTTGAGCGCGGTGCTACCCATATTGGCTTTATCTTCTTTGAAAAAAGTCCGCGCTATATAGAACCGGATCTCGCCGGCGAGCTTGCCGAGCGCGCGCGCGGCAAGGCGAAGGTCGTCGCCGTCACGGTCAATCCGACCAATGACGATCTCGATGAGATCATGTCGCTGGTGAAGCCGGATATGCTGCAGCTTCACGGCAATGAGAGCCCCGAGCGTGTCTTGACCATCAAAGCGGTCTATAATGTCCCCGTGATGAAGGCCATGTCGGTGCGAGACGCCGACGATCTGAAGCGGGTGGAATCCTATATCGGCATTGCCGACCGCTTCCTGTTCGACGCCAAGCCGCCCGTTGGTTCGGAGCTGCCGGGCGGAAATGGCATATCCTTCGATTGGAGCCTGATGAGCTGGGTCGACGATCGGGTGGACTATATGCTGTCCGGCGGTGTCAACAAGGATAATGTCGCCGAGGCACTGGCCTCCACCAAGGCCAGCGGCATTGATCTTTCCTCCGCGCTGGAAAGTGCGCCTGGTGTGAAGGATCTCGGCAAGATCGACCAGTTTTTCGACGCTTTTGCAGAAGCATGTCTGCCGGAACCGGCAGCAGGGAGTAGAAAGTGAACCAGACGCTTAAACCCAATTCCTTCCGCTCCGGCCCTGATGAGGACGGCCGTTTCGGCATTTACGGCGGACGTTTCGTAGCCGAAACGCTCATGCCGCTGATCCTGGATCTGCAGGAGGAATGGGCGAAGGCGAAGGACGATCCGGCTTTCCAGGCGGAGCTGAAGGCTCTCGGCACGCATTACATCGGCCGTCCCAGCCCGCTTTATTTCGCCGAGCGCCTGACGGCAGAGCTTGGCGGCGCCAAGATCTATTTCAAGCGTGAAGAGCTGAACCACACCGGCTCGCACAAGATCAACAATTGCATCGGCCAGATCCTGCTCGCCAAGCGCATGGGCAAGACCCGCATCATCGCCGAAACCGGTGCCGGCCAGCATGGCGTGGCCTCGGCGACGGTTGCTGCCCGCTTCGGCCTGCCCTGCGTCGTCTATATGGGCGCGACCGATGTCGAGCGCCAGGCGCCGAACGTCTTCCGCATGAAGCTCTTGGGCGCCGAGGTCGTTCCGGTAACGGCCGGCAGCGGCACGCTGAAGGACGCCATGAACGAAGCCCTTCGCGACTGGGTCACCAATGTCGACGACACCTATTATCTGATCGGTACGGCCGCCGGCCCGCATCCCTATCCGGAAATGGTCCGCGATTTCCAGGCTGTGATCGGCACCGAGGCCCGTGCGCAGATCCTGGAGGCCGAAGGCCGCCTGCCGGATCTGGTCATCGCGGCTGTCGGCGGCGGCTCGAATGCCATCGGCATCTTCCATCCGTTCCTCGATGACGAGGGCGTCAAGATCGTCGGCGTCGAAGCGGGCGGCAAGGGCCTGCAGGGTGATGAGCATTGCGCCTCGATCACCGCCGGTTCGCCCGGCGTGCTGCATGGCAACCGCACCTACCTGCTGCAGGACGGCGACGGCCAGATCAAGGAAGGTCATTCGATTTCGGCCGGCCTTGATTATCCCGGCATCGGCCCGGAACATTCCTGGCTGAATGATATCGGCCGCGCCGAATATGTGCCGATCATGGACCATGAGGCACTCGAAGCCTTCCAGACGCTGACGCGCCTCGAGGGCATCATCCCGGCGCTCGAGCCGAGCCACGCGCTCGCCGAAGTGATCAAGCGCGCCCCCAAGATGGGTAAGGATGAGATCATCCTGATGAACCTCTCCGGCCGTGGTGACAAGGACATCTTCACCGTCGGCAAGATTCTGGGAATGTGAGTTAGACGCCATGACCGCACGTATGGACAAACGCTTCGCCGCTTTGAAGGCTGAAGGCCGCCCGGCACTCGTCACCTATTTCATGGGTGGCGATCCCGATTACGAGACCTCGCTCGGCATCATGAAGGCGCTGCCCGAAGCCGGCGCCGACGTCATCGAACTCGGCATGCCCTTTTCCGATCCCATGGCCGACGGTCCCGCGATCCAGCTTGCCGGCCAGCGCGCCCTGAAGGCCGGCCAGACGCTGAAGAAGACTCTGCAGCTCGCCGCCGATTTCCGTAAAGTCGATGCCGATACGCCGATCGTGATGATGGGCTATTACAATCCGATCTACATCTACGGTGTCGAAAAATTCCTCGATGATGCGCTGGCTGCCGGCATCGACGGCCTGATCGTCGTCGACCTGCCGCCGGAAATGGATGACGAGCTTTGCATTCCGGCGATCCGCAAGGGCATCAACTTCATCCGCCTGGCAACGCCGACCACCGACGACAAGCGCCTGCCGACGGTTCTGAAGAATACGACCGGCTTCGTCTATTACGTCTCTATGAACGGCATCACCGGTTCTGCGCTGCCGGATCCGTCGCTGGTGTCGGGCGCCGTCAAGCGCATCAAGCAGCACACCGAGTTGCCGGTCTGCGTCGGCTTCGGCGTCAAGACCGCCGAGCATGCCAAGCTGATCGGTGCTGCCGCCGATGGCGTCGTCGTCGGTACCGCGATCGTCAATCAGATTGCCACCAGCCTCACGAAGGATGGCAAGGCAACGGCCGATACCATCCAGGCTGTCGCCACCCTGGTGCGCGGCCTGTCGACGGGAACGCGTTCCGCCCGCCTTGTTGCCGCCGAATAGTTTTCCCATATAGGCCTCTCATCAATCCCCTGCGGATTGAGGGAAAAGCCCTATGGGCATTTGGTGACGACTAGGATATCGATTAATTCGGTCGATTAGGAGTTTCGAATTGAACTGGATCACGAACTACGTCCGCCCGCGGATCAATTCCATGCTGGGCCGTCGCGAGGTTCCGGAAAATCTCTGGATCAAGTGCCCGGAAACGGGCGAAATGGTCTTCCATAAGGACCTGGAAGAGAACAAGTGGGTCATCCCCGCATCCGGCTTCCATATGAAGATGCCGGCCAAGGCCCGTCTCGCCGATCTCTTCGACAACGGTGAATACGAAGCCCTGCCGCAGCCGAAGGTCGCGCAGGACCCGTTGAAGTTCCGCGATTCGAAGAAATATACCGACCGCCTGAAGGACAGCCGCCTCAAGACCGAGCAGGAGGATACGATCCTTGCCGGCCTCGGCAAGGTCCGTGGTCTGAAGCTCGTGGCTGTCGTGCATGAATTCAACTTCATCGGCGGTTCGCTCGGCATGGCTGCCGGCGAAGCCATCGTGAAGGCTTTCGAGCGCGCTATCGCCGAAAAGTGCCCGCTGGTCATGTTCCCGGCTTCGGGCGGCGCCCGCATGCAGGAAGGCATCTTGTCGCTTATGCAGCTGCCGCGCACGACGGTTGCCGTCGACATGCTGAAGGAAGCTGGCCAACCCTACGTCGTGGTTCTGACCAATCCGACGACCGGCGGCGTCACGGCCTCCTACGCCATGCTGGGTGACATTCATCTCGCCGAACCCGGCGCCGAAATCGGCTTTGCCGGTAAGCGCGTGATCGAGCAGACGCTGCGCGAAAAGCTTCCTGAGGGCTTCCAGACCTCGGAATACCTGCTGGAGCACGGCATGGTAGACATGGTCGTCAAGCGTCATGACATTCCGGACACTTTGGCGACGCTTCTGAAGATCCTGACCAAGGCGCCGGCAAACGACGTATCGGTCAAGAACAAGAATGGCGCGGCACTGGCGATAGCAGCGAGCGCCTGACATCATCGATTGCCGACGGGCGGAGGTGCGGGATGACGTCTATGGATCAGTCCGCAATGAGCGAGGCAGCACGCGAGATAGAGAAGCTCATGGGATTGCATCCCAAGGGCTTTGATCTTTCTCTGGAGAGAATAACCCGGCTGCTCGACGTCCTCGGCAATCCTCATCAGAAATTGCCGCCGGTGATCCATGTCGCCGGCACCAATGGCAAGGGCTCGGTGACGGCCTTTTGCCGTGCGCTGCTCGAAGCGGGTGGCTATAGCGTCCATGTCCATACCTCGCCGCATCTCGTCAACTGGCATGAGCGCTACCGTATCGGCGTCAAGGGTGGCCGCGGCAGGCTCGTCGACGATACCGTATTCGCCGATGTGCTCAGGCGCATCGCCAAGGCGAATGACGGACAGAAGATCACCGTTTTCGAAATCCTGACGGCCGCGACCTTTCTCCTCTTTGCCGAGCATCCGGCCGATGTCGCGATCATCGAGGTCGGACTTGGTGGCCGTTTCGATGCCACCAATGTCCTCTCCGATCCGGCCGTTTCCGTCATCATGCCGATCTCGCTCGATCACCAGCCCTATCTCGGCGACCGCGTCGAACTGATCGCAGCGGAAAAGGCAGGCATCATGAAGCCGGGCCATCCCGTCGTCATCGGCCATCAGGACTATGATGCCGCGCTCGACGTGCTGATCTCGACGGCCGAGCGGCTTCGTTGCCCGACCGCCGTCTTCGGCCAGGATTTTTCCGCCCATGAGGAATATGGCAAGCTGGTCTATCAGGACGAGTTCGGCTTGGCCGATCTGCCGCTGCCGCGCCTGCCGGGCCGTCACCAATATGGCAATGCCGCTGCCGCCATCCGCGCCGCCAAGGCCGCCGGTTTCGTCATCACCGAGGCGATGATGGAAAAGGCGATGACATCGGTCGAATGGCCGGGCCGCCTGCAGCGGCTGACGGAAGGCGAACTGGTTGCGCATGCGCCGGAACGAGCCGAGATCTGGGTCGATGGCGGCCACAATCCTGGCGCCGGCGAAGTCATCGCCGAAGCCATGGCCAATTTCGAAGAGCGTCAGCCCAGACCGCTGTTCCTGATCATCGGAATGATTAACACCAAGGATCCGATCGGCTATTTCAAGGCCTTTGCCGGCTTGGCCGAGAAAGTCTATTGCGTGCCGATTCGCGGCAGCGAAGCCATGGTCGATCCCGTCATCCTGGCGAATGCCGCCTACGATGCCGGCCTCATAGCCGAGCCCATGTCCAGCGTCGTCGAGGCACTGGATGCCATCAAGGCTCTGGCTGTGCCAAATTCGCCTGCCCCGCGCATCCTGATCGGCGGCTCCCTCTATCTGGTCGGCGATGTCCTTGCGGACAACGGCACTCCGCCGCGGTGATTTTGGTCGGGTGGTTAGCCACCTGTCCTTGTGCTTCGAGACGGCCTGGGGCCTCCTCAGCATGAGGGCTGACCTTCGCGCCCACCCGCTCGGGGCTCATTTCTTTGTTGCCTGTGCGTTGCCACGGCAACAAGCCTGCTCCATCCTCACCCTTGTACGTCGCCGATGGTGTAGATTGTGCAGCGTGACGGAGGCGCGTGTCACCCTTGGGTTTTGAACCCGTGCCTCAGCGAGCGCCTCTGTCGCATCCTTTCGCTCGAACGGTTGGCTGGGCTTCGAGCCCGCGTTGCAAGGAGGAGCACCCATGGATGCCTCGCAGGACTTGATGGTCGGTATTGACGTCTCCAAGGCTTATCTCGACGTAGCGGTCGACGGCCTAGCGGTGGCGCCGCGATGGAACAATGATGCGCCGGGTTGCGCTGAGCTCGCCGCCGCTGTGGCGGGAGCCGAGTTGGTCGTCGTCGAAGCAACCGGCGGCTACGAGACGCGCCTTGTACGCACATTAATGGCGGCCGGCATCGCCGTGGCCGTCGTCAATCCTCGCCAGGTGCGCGATTTTGCCAGAGCCAGCGGCCGATTGGCCAAGACCGATCGGGTTGATGCCCGCGTCATCTTACACTTCGCCAAGGCGATGAGGCCGGCACAGATCCCCCATATCGACGACGGCCGCGTCGCCCTGGCCGCGCTGGTGGCGCGGCGCCGGCAACTCATCGACATGGCCATCGCCGAGAAGAACCGACTTGAACATGCCACGGCTGCCATCGCTCCACTGATCAACGAGATGCTTCTTGCTCTCAAGGCGCAGCTTGCCCGCATCGATGCCGCAATCGCCCTTGCCATCACCGACGATCCCGACACGGCCGAACGCCGCGACCTGCTGCTGTCCGTGCCCGGCATCGGCGGGGTGTGTGCCGCCGTCCTTATCGCCGAACTGCCTGAACTCGGCAGCATCGATGACAAAAAGCTCGCAGCCCTCGTCGGCGTCGCTCCAATAGCCCATGACAGCGGCATGATGCGAGGCCAGCGTCATATCGGCGGTGGCCGCGCGACCGTGCGCTGCGCACTCTACATGGCTACAATCTCCGCCATCCGCTGCTGCCCGCCAATCAAGGCCTTCCACGCCCGCCTGCGCAACGCCGGCAAGCCGCCAAAGGTCGCAATCGTCGCCGCCATGCGAAAGTTCATCACCATGATCAACACTATCATTCGACGAAAAACACCGTGGATCACACAAACACAACACGGTTGCTGAGGTGCGAAGCCTCGAAGGGCGAGGATGGCCCCACTCCGACCAACAAAAAACCCCGCCGAAGCGGGGCTCTTGTTCATACGATGGATACCGATCAAGCTGCGCTGGAAATCCAGCTCTGCAGGGCCGTCTTGGGAGCGGCGCCGACCTTGATGTCAGCGACTTCGCCGGCCTTGAACATGGCGAGCGTCGGGATCGAGCGAACGCCGAACTGGGCGGCCAGTTCCGGGTTTTCGTCGATGTTGAGCTTAGCGACCTTGACCTTGCCTTCGAACTGCACGGCGAGTTCTTCCAGAGCCGGGGCGATCATCTTGCACGGACCGCACCATTCGGCCCAGAAATCAACGACGACAGGCTCTGCAGACTGCAGCACTTCGGTGGCGAAGTTGGAGGTATCGACTTTAACGGTAGCCATAGGCTGCTCCTTACCAGGATTTGCGGGTTGCTAAATATGTGATGGTGCGGTGCCCATATTTCAATATCTGGTATTTCACTTTGTCTCGAGCTCCGCAAGCGCCAATGCAAGCACCCCGTCCGACAAGGTATAGATCGAGGCATTTTCGGTATAGACCAGCATGCAGTCGATGCGCTTTCCCGGATAGAGCGGCGAAAGGATCTCGCGATAGATGGCAAGCTGCGCCTTATGTGCGAAGGGGATGCTGCTTTCCTCGCCAGGCGGCACGCGATTCGTCTTATAGTCGAGAATGATAACGCGATCGTCCAGGTCAGCCAGCCGGTCGATGCGGCCGGAGACGGCATAGGACTGGCTGCCGAGCTTCAGCGTGCCCATGATCGAGACTTCCGCCTGAGCATGCGTGCTGTAGGTGCCTTGCAGATCAGGATGGGAGAGCAGCGCCATGACCGAGCCGACCAGCGCCTCCCGTTCGGCCTGCGGCCAGAAGCGCGCGGCCCGTTCAGCGTAGCGTCGGGCGGCATCGGCGCGCTCCTCGGGCGCGATTTCGGGCAAGGTCTGCAGCATGCGGTGAATGAAGCGGCCTTTCTGCAGGGCGCGGTCGGATTTGGTTTTCCCGCCGAAAAGCGCCGAAGTCACCAAGAGATCGTCGGCTTCCTCATCGACGACGGTGCCGACGCCGGAGGGGCTGAGCGGCCGCGGCAGGCTTTTTTGCGGCGGCAATGGCCGGCTGAGACCCGCCGGCAGGCCGACGCGCTCCGAACGCTTCTCGTGCTCTCTTGCGGTCTCGAATTCGAGCTGGACCTGGGCAACCCGCCAGCTCAAGCCCTGCCAGTCGCCATCCGGGCCGGTGAAGGTCTTCTGCGTGCAGTACAGTTCTTGCCCGGGCAGCGCCGCGGAAATCATCGCATGCCAGGTATCGGCATTCTCGCGGATGCCGCGGTAGCCGCAAATGATAAGGCGGTCGGCGGCGCGCGTCATGCCGACATAGAGCAACCGGCGATATTCCTCTTCCGCCAGCGCCTGCAGCCGCGCCGTATCGGCCTGCGTCAGCGAATTGGCGAGCGCCGAGACTGGAATCCAGACCGGCAGCGGGATTTCGTCCTTGCCAGTTTCGATCAGCCGCATCTTCGGCAGATGCGTATGGGTAAAGGCCTTGCCGCCACCATCGACGAGAAACACGATGGGTGCCTCCAGCCCCTTCGAGGCATGCACCGTCATGATCCGCACTTCGTTGCGGCCCTTGTCCTGCTCGCGCTTGACCGTCGGCGCTTCCAGTTCCAGCGTCGAGATAAAGGATTGCAGGCCGGGCAGGCCGCTCGTCTCGTGATCGAGCGTGAAGGTCAGGAATTCGTCGAGAATGTCGCTGACTTCGGTGCCGAGCCGCGCCAGAAATTTCCGCCTGCCGCCGAAGCTGCCAAGCACGCGGGCATAGAAATCGTGTACGGGCAGGCTCTTGGACAGGGCAAGAAAGGTTCTCAGCCGTTCGACCACCTGCCTGAAGCGGTCATGGCCTTCGGCGGCAAATCTCTGCAGGTGGCTCCAGACGCCCTCCTCGTCATCGCGATAGGCGGCCACCGCAAAGACATCCTCTTCGCTGAGGTCGAACAAGGGGCTCTTCAGCAGCGCACAGAGCGAGAGATCGTCCTCCGGCAGCAACAGGAAGCGGCCGAGCGCCAGAAGATCCTGAATGGCGATATGGCTCGTCAGCACCAGACGATCGGCGCCGGCGACGGGAATGTTGCCGCGCCGCTTCAGCGCTCGGGTCAGCGCGTTGACGAAGCTGTCGCGCTTGCGCACCAGCACGAGAATGTCGCCAGCCTCGATGAAACGGGCCTTGCCTTTATCGATGATCGTTTCCCGCCCGATAAGATTGCCGATCGTATGCGCCATCCGCCGTGCCAGGATGGCAGCAGGTGCGCTTTCCGGCGTCGAATCGAAAGGCGCCGTCCAGTCTTCTTCCTTGGCGGCCGGCTCCGGCGCAATCATTTCCCAGAGATCGACGGCGCCGGGGTGGCCGATGCGACTGGAACGATGCACGACAGGCTCGTTGACGGCGCTGAGGCCGCGGGCATTCTCCGGACTGGTGAAGACATGATCGACGGCGCCGAGCACATCGGCCGTCGAGCGGAAGGACAACGGCAGGCGGATCGATGAGAATTGCTGGCCGCTCGTCGCCACGCGCCGTCTTGTGCGGTCGCTTTCCTCGGAGAACCGTTCAGGACGTGCACCCTGGAACGAATAGATCGATTGCTTCTCGTCGCCGACGGCAAAGATCGTGCGCAGCGTCGGCCGGGCGCTGTCACCGGAGAAGAAATCCTCCGCCAGCGACTGGATGACGCTCCACTGGATCGGGCTCGTATCCTGCGCCTCGTCCACCAGAATATGGTCGATGCCCTGATCCAGCTTGTAATGAATCCATGGCCCGACGTCCTTCTTGGTCAGAAGATCGGCCGTGCGGGTGATGAGGTCTTCGAAATCGAGCTGGCTGCGCCGTTTTTTCAGTTCCTCATAGTCGCGGTTCAGACGATCGGCGAGAATGAGCGCGGCATGGGTGGCCCGATACATCCGCATCAGCTTCAGCCGGTCGCGGCTGGCAACCACATGCGCGCGTGCCGCAGCCACGGCATCAGCGAGCGCAGGTGCATCAGCAAGCATGGCCTTGACGAAGAACTGGCTATCCGATTTCGGTTCGCCCTTGGCGGTCAGCATGGCCTTTTCGAGGATCTCGGCGCGGGCGAGCGGATCTGCCTCGCGTTTGGCAAGACGCAGCGCATAAGCCACTTCCTGAGCCTTGGCGCCGCCCTTCTGGTCGGCGAGCGTGAGATAAAGCTCCAGCGTGTCGCCGGACAGGCCGGGCAGCGGCCAATATTGCTCCGCAATGCTCGTTTCCGTCTCACCGGGCGAAAGGCCAAGCCGAGCAAGCAACGCAGTTTCGACACCCCCGTTGCGTTCGGCCGTCTCGGTAAAGCGGCGGATCGCATTGCGATTGGCAATGATATCGCCGAGCAGGGTCTCGAGCCCAGACTCGTCGCCGAGATCGAGTACATAGTCGAACGCTCGCGCCAGTTCGGCATCGCCATGCGGTGTCGTTGCCGTCAGCAGCGCGCGGCGGGCATCGTCGAGCAGCACTTCAGCGGCGCGATCGTCGAGAACGGAGAAATGGCCGGCGACATTGGCCTCGAGCGGGAATTGATGCAGCAAGGCCTCGCAAAAGGCGTGGATGGTCTGGATCTTCAGCCCACCCGGCGTTTCCAGCGCCTTGGCAAACAGCCGCCGCGCCTCGGCGAGCTTGAAGATGTCAGGCTCCTTGCCCTCGATATCGGCAATACGCGTCTTCAGCTCGTCGTCCGGCATGGTTGCCCAGGCAGCGAGCCGGTCGAAGACGCGGTTCGACATTTCGGAGGCAGCAGCCTTGGTATAGGTCAGGCAGAGGATCGCCGAGGGGCGGGCGCCGGAAAGAAGCAGGCGGATGACGCGTTGCGTCAGCACATGCGTCTTGCCGGAGCCGGCATTGGCCGAAACCCAGGCCGAGCGTTCGGGATCGGAGGCGATCGATTGCTGGATCGTCGTCCAGCTGATCCAGACGCCGGGATCGTCGCTTTCGGGCAGGATGGCGATATCGTCATCGGGAAAATCACTCATCGCCGCCGCCTTCCTGCTCGGTCTCGGCCGTCGACCATTCCGAAACGCGGGCGAGGTGATCGTAGTCACCGCCATATTCGAACTGCTGGGCCGGGATCAGCCGCGAGGAAAACCCCTTCTCGCCGGATTGCAGCAGCGAGACGAATTTCACCAGCTGATCCATCGATTCCTGCGCGAGATCCATAGCCGATTTGGTTTCCGTCTTGCCGCCGCGGCTGGAATGTTCGTTGTTGACCTGGTCGACCTTGAAGCGGTCGCCGGGCCGCAAGCGGACATAGAGCAGGTTTTCGGGGATCAGTGCGCCGATATTGCGGAAGGCACCGGCCTTCAGCGCATAGGCTTCCAGCGCCAGCTGTGGATCGAGCAGCGCACGCGCCTGTGGCGGAGAGGGATTGTAGCCGGTCTTGTAGTCGATGAGATCGGCACCCTTGTCGCTTTTGATGTCGATGCGGTCGGCAACGCCGGTCAACCGAATGCCGATCGGCTCGATCTCCACGCCGGCCGGCACTTCCGTCGCCGTTTTGCGAACCGCCGGCCGCCGTTCCGCTTCCCAATCAAGGAAGGCGCGCGCCACTTCGCGAAAGCGCGGTCGCCAGACGCTGTCGATGTGAATTGGCAACCGCTCGGCATCGAAAAGCTCGGCGATGATCCGATCCATGGCCAGCGCCGCATCCGCCGTGCCGGCCACATGCCCTTCGCGGACGAAACGGTCGATGATTTTATGGTAGAGCGTGCCCCGCTCGGCTGGGCCGGGATCGCGGTTGAACGGATCGACGGGATCGAGCCGCAGCACGCGCCGGGCATAGATCGCATAGGGATCGCGCCGCAGCCGCCCCACTTCGCTGAAGGAATAGCTTTTCGGCTGCAGCTCTGCAGGTGGCTTCGGTGCCGGCCGCAGCGCCGGTGCCTGGTTTTCTCCCTCGTCGATCATCCCTGCCCAGTGGCGATACTGGTCGCCGCGCGCCTTTATGGATTCTTCCAGTTCCCTGCCGCCGAGCGCGATCAGCCGCTGCAGCCAGCGCGATGCGACCGTCGGCGTCGAGCCCTGGCGCAGCGCGCGCGAATAGATCAGGTCACGGGTGCCGTTCGCCATTTCGAAATCGTGGGCGAGCTGGCCGATGCGGCGCTCGGGCGGCTCCAGACCGATCTCGGTCTTCATGCTGCGGGAAATGAAAGGATTGTTTGCCGTCTGCCCCGGCCAGGATCCTTCGTTCAACCCGCCGAGGATCAGCGTATCGACGCTCTGCAGGCGCGCTTCCAGCGTACCGAAGATGAAGAGGCGAGGATGGCTGAGCGCCCGCGGCTTCACCGCTTGACCCACGCAGAGCGCAGCCATGATATCGATCCACTGCACGCCATCGGCCTCAAGCTGACCTTCGGTCTCGATGATATCCCGAAGCAGGCTGGCAAGCGTGTCCCCGGCTTCGCCCGCCCAAAGGCCTGCCAGGCTGCCACGCGCGTCGACGGCGACGGCTTCCAGGGCACGGCCGGTGCGCTCGGCCCAATCCGAAAGGGTGAGGAGGCCTTCTGATACAGGCAGAGAAAGTGCCGATACCAATGGTTCGCATGCCGCAGTCACTCGCTGGGCGAGCGCCCGCGCATGCTCGATGGCCTCAGGCGGCAGCGCTTTGCGCCATTGCGGCGCATAGCGGTCATTGGCCTGCTCCGCCACGCGGTCGTCAAGCAGGGCTTCCAGCCGGCCGATATCGATGTTGTCGACACCGCCCCTGAGCGCCAGGATCTCCAGCGCATCGACGCCTGGTTGGTGTATCTCTGCCGGCAGGCCGAACAAGGCGAGGGGATGCTTGAGCAGTGAGACGACCGCAACGGGATCGCCAGGGCGAAGGGATGCCTCCAGCAGCAATTGCAGCAGCGTACCCTGTGGCGTGGCGTTCAGTGGCGTACCGGCCGAATCGTCGGCTGTGATGCCGAAACGGGCAAGCTCGGCCGTCACGCGCCGGGCGAGATTGCGGTCAGGCGTGATCAAGGCCGCCTGGCTTTCACCGCCGTTGCGCCCCGGCTTATCCAAAGCCAGGCGTAAGGCGATGGCGATCGCGGTCGCCTCTTCGCGCTCATTGGTTGCTTCGATCAGCGCGACATCGGCAAATGCGCCCGAGATCGCATCGGGAGCGATCGTCTTGCGCCAGCTTCCCCAGCCGCTCGTCGCCTTGGCCGGCGCCAGCGCTCGAGACAGGATCTGCGCCCGCATCTGCATGGTTTCAGACGCATCCGCGACAGGTTCGACATCACGCCGGGTGATCTGCAATCGTTTCAGCAGCAGCGAAAGACCATATTGCGGATGGCTGCGTGTGGTCGGATCGGCTCTCTCGCCAATCGATGTCTCCGGCGCCACCAGCTGCCAATCTTCCTCCGGCATCGAAAGATCGAGGCCGGGGAGCACGATCACGCCCTGCGGCAGGGCGGCGACGGCTGCGATCAGCTCAGCCGTTGCCGGCACCGAGCCCGTCGAGCCTGCAATGATGACCGGGCCGGGATGCCGCATGGTGGAGATACGCTGCGCTTCGGCACGCAGAATGGCGTTGCGGTTGCGGGCGGGCGATGATTTGCCGAGTTCTTCGAGGCGCGCCGGCCAGAAGGCGCTGGCAATCGCGAGGAATTCGGCCGTCAGCTGCCACCAGAGCGCATGATCCTCTGCGCTGAGGCTGGCAAGCTCGCTCCATTCGCGATCTTCGGTCTCAAGCGAGTCAATGAGCTCGGCGAGATTGCGCGCGAGCCATATGGCATCCGCTGGGCTCGCGGGTGCGACCAGCGGCGAATCGGAATGAATATCGCGCACGATCTGCGGCAGCTTGTTGCGCCAGGCAAGGATCAGCCGCGCCAGTTCCAGCAGCCGGGCAGTGTTTGCAAGCGGCTGTGCCAGGTCGGCCGTTTCCGGCAGGGCTTCTTCGAAATAGCCGCTGTCGTCGTCGGTTTCGCCGAGCGGGCGGATCACCGGCAGAATGGCGGAGCGGCCACCCAGCAGATCGACGAATTCCGAGCGCAGCACGCGCGCCGCGCGCCGCGTCGGCAGGAAGATGCTGACCTTGGCGAGCGACAGCGGGTCGTCGGCATCGTGACGGAAATGCTCGGTCAGGCGACCGTCGCAGAGAGCGGACGCAAGGGTTTTCAGGAAGGGCAGGCCTGCCGGAATCGTCAGAATGCGCTGCCGGTGTCCGCCTGCCATAGGCTCACGCAAACGCCCGGAAATTCCGGATCGTTTCCTCCGCCTCGCCGACCGCCTCCGGCGTGCCGACTGTCAGCCAATGGCCGTCGAGCATGGTGCCGTAGAGCCGGCCGCGCGCGATGGCCTTGTCATAATAGGTGTTGATGTTGAAGGCGTCGGATGGGGCATCATCGAGAAAGGACGGATTGATAACCAACGTTCCGGCATAGACGACGCCATTGCCGGCAGCATCGTTATAGCGCGAAAGACGACCGTCGTCCGCCAAGCTGAAATCATTCTTGCCGTTATGGCCCGTCGTCTTGTCCAGCGCCACGCAGAGCATGGCGAAATCCATGCGGCTCGCGTCGAAGAATCCGGCTAAACGCTGGAGATTCGTCGGTTGGCCTTCCTTTTCCCCGATCCAGAAAAGATCCGAGTTCATGACGAAAACGGGATCGCGGCCGAGCAGCTTCAGCCCCTTGGCCAATCCGCCGCCATTGTTCATCAGAGCATCGCGCTCGTCCGAGATCAGGATGTCGAGTTTGTCGTAGCTACGCAGATGCGCTTCCATCTGGTCGGCATGGTGATGGACGTTGACGACGGCCTGCTCGACTCCGGCTTTCGCCAGCGCATCCAGCGCATAGTCGATCATGGCCTTGCCGGCGATCTTTACAAGCGGCTTCGGAATGGTGTCGGTGATCGGCCGCATGCGGGTTCCAAGCCCCGCCGCCAGTACCATGGCTTGCTTGATGGTCATTTCGTCTCGGACTTTCGATTCATATCTTCTTTCATAGCACAAGGCCGGAAAGCCGTCGCCGGTCTCTGGTCGTTATGCTCGACCGATTCCGGCCCTTTCGCACCATTCTCCCAGAGGTGCGAGCGCTTCGTGCTCAAGGGCGATGGCGAGATAGGCGAGCGTGCGCGGCATATGTTTCAGATATCCGGGCTTGCCGTCGCGCTGCAAGAGCCGCACCCAGAGGCCGGCGAGCTTGCAATTGCGCTGCGCCGACATGATCGCCCAGCTTTTCAGGAACTTAGCCTCATCGAAGCCGCCTTTGGCATGACGAAGTGCGAGATAGTCGGCCAGAAGCTGGTCATGCAGGTCGCGTTCGATCGTCACGCGCGCATCCTGCACCAGCGAGGCGACGTCGTAGGAGGTCGGCCCGATCATCGCATCCTGGAAGTCGATGAGGCCGATACGCTTTATGCCCTGTTCATGCGCCCGCCAGATGATGTTTGGTGAATGCATGTCACGCAGCAGCAGGTTCTTTTCCGCATCTTCAAGCTGATCGATCAGCTTGTCCCAGATCGCGAGGTAGTCGTCCCGTTCCTCATCGCTTGCCGGCGTGCCCCGCTTCCAGGGCAGATGCCAGTCGAGCAGCAGCCGCGCTTCCATCTTCATGGCGGTCCGGTCGAAATCCGGAATGTGATGAATGTGATCCGGCGTAACCGGGATATCGCGGGGGATCGAAAGGCTGTGCAGATGCGCGAGGCAGGCGATGCTTTCGCGATAGCGCTCGGCAATCGGTTTTCCCTCCGCATCCAGGACGCCGTCGGTGCCGAGATCTTCGATCAGAAGAATGCCCTGATCATAATCGGCGGCAAAGATTTCCGGCGCGGCAAAGCCATTTTCTCTGAGGATGTTGGCGATTGCCACGAAGGGATAGGTATCCCAGGCAAGATGCGCGACCTTCGGATAGGGCTTGCCATCGAGCACAGGCGGCCCTTCCGGCAAGCCCGGCCAGTCCATCAGGATCACACGACCGTCGCCATTTGCTGGATGGATGGATTCGTAAGCTCGCAGCGAGGCATCGCCAGTGAGGAAACGCCTGGCGGAACCGCGATAGCCATGCGAATCGAGAAAGGCGCGTATAGCCAGTACGCGCTCGATGCGTGCGATCTGCTTGGCCGGTGCCGTGATGATGGCGCGCCGTCCTTCGCCTTCGTGCGTCAGCTTGAGATCGATGCGTTCCTTCTGCAGCTCGCCCTCGGCCATTTCGGGCCACTCGACAAGGCAGATACCGCTCTGCAGGGCTTCGTCGAAGCCGAGTTCCGTCAATTCGCTGGGATCGCCGAGGCGATAGAGATCGAAATGCGAGACCGGAATGCGCAGCTCGTAGGATTGCACGAGGGTAAAGGTCGGGCTCGGCACGTCCAATGTGGTATCGTCGGCCATGGCGCGCAGCAGAGCGCGGGCGAGCGAGGATTTGCCCGCACCGAGATCGCCTGATAGCGCTAGACAGTCGCCGACCTTCAGAGCCAGCGCCAGATCCTCGCCGAGTTGAGCCGTGGCGGCGTCATCTGCGAGGAAAAGGGAAATGCTGCTCTCTGATGCTGTCATTCTGCTGCGACGGAGTGGGGTAGTTCGGCCGATGGAATCCGGCAGGTGACCGTCGTCCCCTTGCCCGGCTGGCTTTCGATCGAAACCTCGCCTTCATGCAGGCTGACGAAGCTTTCGACGATGGAAAGGCCGAGGCCGGCGCCGCTGCGCTTGCCAGCCTTGCCGCCGGAGGCGAAGCGGTTGAAAACCGTGTTGATCAAATCCTCGGGGATGCCGGGACCCTTGTCCGAGACGGAGAAGACGAAATCCGTGCCTTCGCGTCCGCATCTCAACGAGATCGTCGATCCCTCCGGCGCGAAATTGGCGGCATTGGTCAGAAGTTTCAGCAGGATCTGCTTCAACCGCTGCTGGTCGGCGACGATGGAGCCGAGATGCGCCGGCACTGTGATTTCAAGCATCACGCCGCTTTCCTGCAGCCGGTCGGCGATCTGCATCGATACTTCGTCAAGCAGGTCGTTGAGCATGATTTCGGAATAGTTCAGCCGCATGATGCCGGCATCGAGCGTCGCGAGATCAAGAATGTCGTTGACCAGCGTCAGCAGCACGGAAGACGAGGTGGAGATATGGTCGATATATTCGGCCTGCCGCTCATTCAGCGAGCCGATGCCCGGCGTCTTCAGGAGGTCGGTAAAACCGATGATATTGGTCAGCGGCGACCGCAGCTCGTAGGAGACGTGCTGGACGAAATCGTTCTTCAGTTCGTCGGCCTTCAGCAGGGCTTCGTTCTTCTCGGTCAGGGCGCGCTCGGCGCGCACGCTGTCGGTCTTGTTGACGAAGGTCAGCATGGTCTGCGCATTCGGCAGCGGAATGACGGCGTAGTCGAGCACGAGATTGGAGTAAAGCTCGAGTGTGCCCTGCGATGACGGCCGCTCGTCGTCGAAGCTGGTGATCAGCTCGGCAAACCGCTTCCAGCCGTCCGGTCGGTCGTAGGAAGGCGCACATGCTTCCGCCAGAGCCTGGATATGCGTGCCGGGCTTGGCCTGTGCCTCGGTTATGTTCCAGAGAATGCGGAAGGCTGGGTTCGATAGGCGGATGCGGCCATCGGGACCGAAAACGGCGACGCCTTCGGACAGATGGTCGATGGTTTCGCCCTGAACCTTGACCAGCGTGTTGTAGCGCGTCTCGAGATCGACCTGTTCGGTCAGGTTCTCGAATACCCAGGTGGCGCCGCCCTGGGGATGTGCGGTCGCGAAAACCTTGAGAATCTGGCCGTTGGGGAGATGCCAGAGATCGGTCTGCGTGTCGAGTGCCTGATAGACCGAAAGGACGCCGTCCTTCCAGCTTTTCCAGTTCAGCTGCTCCGGCAGCTTCTTGGCGCCGCGCAGCCGGTCCAGGAGCTCGCTATTGTCGGGCCGTTTCTCGAGGAAAGCGATATCGAGTTCCCAGAGCTGGACGAAGGCCTGATTGTAGAATTGCAGCCGTCTGTCGCCATCGAAGATCGCAACCGGTGTCGCCAGATGGTCGAGGGTTTCGGCGTGGCTCTTCAGCGTACGGGCGAGCTCGGCCCGAACCGCTTCCGCTTCGGAAATATCGATCGCCATGCCCGCGGAGCCGTTTGGCGATTTGACATCGACGACGTCGAAGAAGGTGCGATTGCCATGGACCACGGTCGAAATCTTGTCGTGGAAGGGCGACTCCGGCGTGGCCGCGGCGCGAATGCGCTCGCGGGTCACGGTCGTCAGGAATTCCCGTCCCTCACGCACGGCTTCATCGGTCGAAACCGCTTCCACGGCCTCGCCATAGGCCTGATTGACCCAGGTAAGCTTGCCTTCCGCATCGCGCTGCCAGACCGGCAGGTCGATGGCGTCGAGCAGATTCTGGAAGGCGGAGATCGAGGTCATCAACCGGTCACGCTCGATCTTCAGTTCGGCGAGTTCGGCGCGCAGGTTGTTGAGTGCGATGAAACGGACGAAGGCGCGCCCGCCGGAAATGCGGCCCTGTGCCTCCAGAATTTCGTCGCGGTTGGTTTCGACCACCATGTCGAAGCTCTGGCCGCTGCCGCGCAGCTTGTCGATCGCCTTGTCGAGCTCGCCGGCCGACCATGATTTCAGCCAGCGGCCGAAGGCGAGGAATTCGTTGTCCTGCGGCGCGCCGGTCTCGACCGGCAACTGCCCGAGCAGCTCCGGCCGGGCATTCTGGCCATCCCAGATAACGATGCGGCGGTTCTTGTCGGCAATCAGCGCCTGATATTGCGAAATACGCTGGTTGGCGTCCGAAAGGGCGGTGCGGATCTCGCGGCTTTCGTTTTCCATATTGCCGCGTTGGCGCACCATCCACATGGTCGAGAGGAGCGCGGCGGAGATCACGCCGATGATGACGGAGAAGACGGCCATTTCCGAGGAAGTGAAGAGGCGCATGCTCGTCTGTGCGGCTTCATTGCCCTGCGCGAGAACCGGGCATGCCAGGCCGGTGACGAGACCGCCGAAAACGCTGACCCGCAGCAGGCGCGTCAGTAAAGCCAACCGGCTTTTGCGCTGCTTCGTTTTTGTTGAAAGCCGATATGCACTACCCCGCTGCAACCGCGTCGCCACTCGATGTAGCGCTGGTTGATGCAGGTTGTCTTCCCCTTCAAACATAAGAGGTCTGTCTCCGTCCTATAATGTGCCGCATCCTGACAAGACATCCCATTTTCATGGCTCCGGGCACGCCCGGTTCGTCACGAATCAAGTGGAAAAACAATACTGCCTAGGAGAATCCGGGGGAAGGGAGCTGGCTAAAAAATAAGCCCCGGCATTTGTCAATGCCAGGGCCACAAGATGTTGTGGATGCTGTTTTAATAATCAGTATCTGTAGTGGTCAGACTTGAAGGGGCCTTTCGGCGTCACGCCGATATACGAAGCCTGCTCTTCCGAAAGCTCCGTCAGCTTCACGCCGAGCTTGGCAAGATGCAGGCGGGCAACCTTCTCGTCGAGGTGCTTCGGCAGCACGTAGACTTCGTTCTTGTAGTGGCCGGGCTTGGTGAAGAGCTCGATCTGCGCCAGCGTCTGGTTGGTGAAGGAAGCCGACATCACGAAGGACGGATGACCGGTGGCGTTGCCGAGGTTCAGGAGGCGGCCTTCCGACAGCAGTATGATGCGGTTGCCCTTGGCGAACTCGACCATGTCGACCTGCGGCTTGATGTTCGTCCACTTGAGGTTACGCAGCGCGGCAACCTGAATCTCGTTGTCGAAGTGGCCGATGTTACCGACGATCGCCATGTCCTTCATCGCGCGCATATGGTCGATGCGGATGACATCCTTGTTGCCGGTCGTGGTGATGAAGATGTCGGCCGAGGAAACGACGTCCTCGAGCTGAACGACTTCATAGCCGTCCATGGCAGCCTGCAGGGCGCAGATCGGATCGACTTCCGTGACCTTGACGCGGGCGCCGGCGCCGGAGAGCGAAGCGGCGGAACCCTTGCCGACATCGCCATAACCGCAGACGACGGCGACCTTGCCGGCCATCATGACGTCGGTGGCGCGGCGGATACCGTCGACCAGCGATTCCTTGCAGCCATACTTGTTGTCGAACTTCGACTTGGTGACCGAGTCGTTGACGTTGATGGCCGGGAAGGGCAGCAGGCCCTTCTGGCTGAGCTGGTACAGACGGTTGACGCCCGTCGTGGTTTCTTCGGTTACGCCCTTGATAGCGTCGCGCTGCTTGGTGAACCAGCCCGGCGTTGCCTGCAGGCGCTTCTTGATCTGCGCGAAGAGGATTTCCTCTTCTTCCGAATGCGGATGGGAGAGCACGTCCTCGCCGGCTTCGGCGCGGGCACCGAGCAGGATGTACATCGTGGCGTCGCCACCGTCGTCGAGGATCATGTTGGAGAGGCCGCCATCGGCCCACTGGAAGATCTTGTCCGTATAGGTCCAGTAGTCCTCAAGGCTTTCACCCTTGACGGCGAACACCGGAACGCCGGAAGCGGCGATGGCCGCGGCGGCATGGTCCTGCGTCGAGAAGATGTTGCACGATGCCCAGCGCACCTGAGCGCCGAGGGCTACCAGCGTCTCGATGAGAACGGCCGTTTGAATCGTCATATGCAGCGAGCCGGTGATGCGTGCGCCCTTCAGCGGCTGTGCTTCGCCGAATTCGGCGCGGCAAGCCATCAGGCCTGGCATCTCGGTTTCGGCGATTGCGATTTCCTTGCGACCATAGTCGGCAAGGCCGATATCGGCGACGATGTAGTCCTTTTCAGCGCTCATCAATGAGTCTCCAGCCTGAACGATGCAATCGTGCCGCGGGCAGACGCCTCAGCCGAATGCAACAAGAATTGCACGCTATAGCGTGTAGGAATGATGCCGTGTAGCAGGCTTCAGGGTGGAAATCAATAATGATATAAAGAAGTCTTTATGTCTTTATATCCGCAGGGGAGGAGGCGGAAAAGCCTAGATTTCCTCGCCGAACTTGTTGGCGACGAGCTGGTCGAGCGCCTCAAGCGCTTCGGCGGCCTGATTGCCGCTTGCCGTGACAAGCACACTGCAGCCGGGGCTTGCGGCCAGCATCATGAGGCCCATGATCGAGGTGCCGCCGACGGTGGTGCCGTCCTTTGAAACGGTGATGGCGGCGTCGTAAGCTTCGACGGTCTGCACGAATTTCGCCGACGCACGGGCATGCAGACCCCGCTTGTTGATGATCAGGAGTTCCCGGGAAAGCTCGGTCATGGGGGCGGTGTTTGCCTCGTTATTTGCCACTGAGCACACGGCTGGCCACGTTGATATATTTGCGCCCCGCCTCTGAAGCTTCCACCAGGGCCCTTTCCATGTTGTTGTCGCCGCGCACGCCCGCGAGCTTGATCAGCATCGGCAGATTGACGCCGGCGATGACCTCGGTGTGGCCGCTATTCATGACGGAGATTGCGAGATTGGAAGGAGTGCCGCCGAACATATCGGTGAGGATGATGACGCCGTGCCCGTCGTCGGCACCGGCAACGGCCTGCAGAATATCCTGCCGCCGCTTGTCCATGTCGTCTTCGGGACCAATGCATACCGTTTCTATGAACTTCTGCGGACCAACGACATGCTCGACAGCATGCCGAAACTCTTCAGCCAGCTTGCCATGAGTGACAAGCACAAGTCCAATCATGATATTACTGCTCCCATCGCATACGCAAACAGGTGGCCCATATCGCAATGCAGCAATGTCGTCCACCAGTGGGGGGACATCTTGGCGATGAAAAGACGAAGTGCAAGCTTAAAATACAGGATTTACGCGCCTATGCGGGCCTAAATGGCCGATTCACCAAAACTCGCGCCGATTTTCGCCATTATTATGGCAAGCGGATTCGCATAGGTTGCAGCCAATCGGATCAACGGCAACCGAGCAGATGCGGTAATATCGATCTGCTCATCCTTGGGTGGTAGTCTTTCCGCCGTTTCGGGGTCGACAGGGCGAACGGCAAAATGCATTTCGGCCTCGGAAATATAAGGCATGCGAACGATACCGGTGTAGCGGATTTCCATAAGCCCTGCGATCGAGGGCGGGCATTTCGCAATAATGGAGCCGTTCTGTTCGGCAATCAGCACGCGGTCGTCCGCGACCAGGCTTGCCGTCAATCCCAGCGGCTTGGCAGCCGCAAGGCAGGAGAAGGCGAGGGCGGATTTGCCGCTGCCCGAAGGGCCAAGGAACAGCAGCCCCGTCCTGCCGATGACGATCGCCGTTGCGTGGACATTGACCGCTTCACCCGTCATGCGGCCGCTCACGCCGTCGTCTGGGCCGGCAGCGACAGGATGAAGCGGGCGCCAAGCAGCGTCGAGCCGTCGCTGTCGACGATATTCTCGGCGCGCAGCGAGCCGCCATGCGCTTCGGCGATCTGCCGGCTGATCGATAGGCCGAGGCCGGAATTCTGTCCGAAACCTTCAGATTCGGGCCGGTCGGTATAGAAACGTTCGAAGATGCGGTCGATATTTTCGGCCTGAATGCCCGGACCGTTATCTTCGATATAGATGACGCAGCGCGTCCGCGTCCGCGTCAGCCGCACGGTGATCTTGCCGGTTTCCGCGGGGACGAAGGATCGTGCGTTTTCGATGAGGTTGGTCACGATCTGGCCAATCCGCAGATCGTGGCCATCGACGGAGAATTTCGCCTTGTTGCCCGGTTTGCGGTCGACGATATAGTCGATTTCGACGGCCTTTTTGCTGTGGCCGACCTGTCTGGAAATATCGATCATGTCGCGCAGCAATACTTCCAGATCGAGCGACTTGGCATCCGAACGTGCAAGCTCGGCATCGAGGCGCGATGCATCGGAGATATCGCTGATCAGGCGGTCGAGGCGGCGAACGTCATGTTGGATCACATCCATCAGCCGCTTCTTGGAATCGTCGCTCTTGGCGAGCGGCAGCGTTTCGACGGCGCTGCGCAGAGATGTCAGCGGATTCTTCAGCTCATGGCTGACATCGGCCGCAAAGCTTTCGATCGCATCGATGCGGTCGTAGAGCGCCGACGTCATGTCGCGCAGCGCAATCGACAGGTTGCCGATTTCGTCCTGGCGGGCTGAGAAATCCGGAATCTCCTCGCGCTCCTTCGCCCCGCCGCGGCGCACACGGATGGCCGCAGCCGAAAGCCGGCGCAGCGGATTGGCGATGGTGGAGGACAAAAGCAACGACAGTACCACGTTGACCAGTGTCGCGACGCCGAAGACGCGCATGATCGCGAGGCGCTCGGCATGAACGATCTTGTCGATATCGCCGGCCTGGGTCGACAGCAGCAGCACGCCGAGCACGGCGCGGAAGCGCTGGATCGGCACGGCGACCGAGACGATCAGTTCGCCCTTCTCCGTGGTGCGGACCACGGCGCCGCGCACGCCGGTCAGCGCATTCATGACCTCGGGATAGATGGAGCCGTCGCCGCCAGGCGCTTCCTTATAGACAGGCAGGTTACCCGGCTGCAGCATCTTGTTGAGCAAGCCGCTGAACCAGTCGGACCAGCTCTGCTTCTCGTCGTCGACGGGCGGCAGATCGTAGCGCAGCACCTGGCCGCGGGAATAGAGATGGCGGCTGTCGAGCAGCAGGTTCGCGTCGGCATCGAAGATGCGTGCGCGCGTGCGCGTCGGCGAGATCAGCCGCGTCAGCACCGGCGCCACCTTTTCCGGATCGATCGGGAATTCCAGATCCTCGTCGTTCGGAACGGGCGTGATGCTCTGGCCGGCCTGCAGCTCCAGCAGCTTCTGCGGATCGATGGTGATGGAGTTGGTGTCGACCGATGCCGAAGCCGAGACGGCACCGGCGATGATCTCGCCCTGCGTCAAGAGGCTTTCGACACGGGCATCGATCAGGCCCTCGCGGAACTGATTGAGATAGAGAATGCCGCCGACCAGAACGACGAGGGCGGCCAGATTGAAGAACAGGATGCGCCGCGTCAGGCTCGAAAAGACGGCATTGCCGAAGATGCGGCGGATCAGGACGAAGGGATGAGTCCAGCGCCGGCGCGCGATTCGAGCGCCGCTCGGGCTTTCCGAGTCGTCTATATCCCTGTCCTGCACCAGCTGTGCCAAGCCTACGGCCCTTTCGAAGAACGAGGTCGGCGACCCCGTCCGCATGCTCTTAATCCATTGCCCGCCGTATGGTCCAGTTAACTATCCGTATGGTCTAGCTAACTATTATGCTGCTTCGCGGAAGCGATAGCCCACGCCATACAGCGTCTCGATCATATCAAATTCGAGGTCGACCATCTTGAATTTCTTGCGCAGCCGCTTGATGTGGCTGTCGATCGTGCGGTCGTCGACATAGACCTGCTCGTCATAGGCCGCGTCCATCAGGGCGTCGCGGCTCTTGACCACGCCGGGGCGCTGGGCAAGCGAATGTAGGATGAGGAACTCCGTGACGGTGAGCGTCACCGGCTCGCCCTTCCAGGTGCAGGTATGGCGTTCCTGGTCCATGACAAGCTGCCCCCGTTCCAGCGAACGGGCCTGCTGCGCAGCACCCGGCTTGGCAGCGGCGGCGCCGCCGGCAGCGTTTGCGGCGTCACGGGCGGAGGCACGGCGGAGAACAGCCTTGACGCGTTCGACGAGCAGGCGCTGCGAGAACGGCTTGGTGATGAAGTCGTCGGCGCCCATCTTCAGGCCGAAGAGTTCATCGATCTCTTCGTCCTTCGAGGTGAGGAAGATCACAGGCAGGTCGGACTTCTGCCGCAGGCGGCGCAGGAGTTCCATGCCGTCCATGCGGGGCATTTTGATATCGAAGATCGCCAGTTGCGGCGGCCGGGCAAGCAGGCCGTCCAGCGCCGAAGCTCCGTCCGTGTAGGTTTCTACCTTATATCCCTCGGCTTCCAAGGCAATCGATACGGAAGTCAGGATATTGCGGTCGTCGTCAACGAGCGCGATTGTCAACATGGTGTTCGTCTCCGTCATCAGTGCGCGTCTCCCGGATTTGGAATCCAGCCCAGGCGGTCTGCCAGCTCGGTCGGCGGTAACCTGGCGCGCTTATGGGGATAAAGGTGGAACAAATTGTGGCAAAGATAAAGGGGAGGATTGTTGTGAGGAAAAACCCTTGCGCGGAGGTTGTGTGACCTGACGTCCCGCCACCCTCTATTCAAACGATTTAAAATTGAGGAAATTTATTTAAATCGATTAAATAACTGATATCATTAAATATTTCTCGCTTCCGGCTCTTGTGCTTTTAAAAAGAGCCCTCTACGCTTTAGTTAGTTCTAACGGCCAAGCCCCTTTGTAGAGGAAAAAGTGATGGAGCAATTCGGCGTCCGCAATCCCGCGACTGAACTGGGATCGATCGGCCTGGGAGCCGCCGCCAGTGTGCGCTACAACCTGATGGAAGCTCACCTTTACGAAGAGGCGATTCGCCGCCGCGAAGCCGATCTGACCGCCGATGGCGCGCTCAGGGCGTTGACCGGCCAGCACACCGGCCGTTCTCCGAAGGACAAGTTCGTGGTGCGCAATGCCGCCACGGAAGACCAGATCTGGTGGGATAACAACAAGCCGATGTCGCCGGAGCATTTTGAGCTCCTGCATGAGGACATGCTGGCCCATGCCCGCGGCAAGGATCTCTTCGTGCAGGATCTGATCGGAGGCGCCGACGTCGACTATGCTTTGCCAACGCGCGTCATTACCGAATTCGCCTGGCACTCGCTGTTCATCCGCAACCTGCTGATCCGCCCGGATCGCGCGGCGCTGGAAAGCTTCGTGCCGCAGCTGACGATCATCGACCTGCCGAGCTTCCGCGCCGATCCGGAACGCCATGGCTGCCGCACGGAAACGGTGATCGCCTGCGATCTCGTCAATGGCATCGTCCTTATCGGCGGCACCTCCTATGCCGGCGAAATGAAGAAATCGGTCTTCACCGTCCTGAATTACCTGCTGCCGGAACGCGGCGTCATGCCGATGCATTGCTCGGCCAATGTCGGTCCCGAAGGCGATGCCGCGATCTTCTTCGGCCTGTCGGGCACGGGCAAGACGACGCTGTCGGCCGATCCGACCCGTACGCTTATCGGCGACGACGAGCATGGCTGGGGTGAAAACGGCATCTTCAACTTCGAAGGCGGCTGCTACGCCAAGACTATCCGCCTTTCGGCCGAAGCCGAACCGGAAATCTACGCCACGACCCGCCGCTTCGGCACGGTCCTGGAAAATGTCGTGCTTGACGAGCATGGTAGGCCGGATCTCGATGACGGTTCGCTGACGGAAAATACCCGCAGCGCCTATCCGCTGCATTTCATCCCGAACGCTTCGGAATCCGGCATCACCGGCCACCCCGAGACGATCATCATGCTGACGGCAGACGCTTTCGGCGTCATGCCGCCGATCGCCAAGCTGACGCCGGATCAGGCGATGTACCATTTCCTGTCCGGCTATACCGCCAAGGTCGCCGGCACGGAAAAGGGCGTCGTCGAGCCGGAAGCCACCTTCTCGACCTGCTTCGGCGCTCCTTTCATGCCGCGCCATCCAGCTGAATACGGCAACCTGCTCAAAGAGCTGATCGCACGCCACGGCGCTCGTTGCTGGCTGGTCAACACCGGCTGGACCGGCGGCGCCTATGGCAAGGGAAGCCGCATGCCGATCAAAGCGACGCGCGCTCTGCTTGCGGCCGCTTTGAAGGGCGATCTCGATAATGTCGAATTCCGCACGGATGCGAATTTCGGTTTTGCGGTTCCGGTCGCGGTCGACGGCGTCGATACTGCCATCCTCGACCCGCGCTCCACCTGGGCCGATGGCGAAGCCTACGATGCGCAGGCCAAGAAGCTGGTGCAGATGTTCGTCACCAACTTTGCGAAGTTCGAGGATCACGTCGACGGCAACGTCCGCGATGCGGCTCCGGGGATGCCGGTCGCTGCAGAATAATCATCCAGAGCGGAATGACTCACGTGAAACCCGGCGACCAGTTCGCCGGGTTTCGTTTTATCCGGTAGTGGTTTTCAACCGTGCATCAATGTGGGATAGACAGGCGCGGAGAAAATCATGGCCAGCGAAGCGCTTTACATTAACGACCGGATCACGATTGCCGGGTGGGAGCTGACGGAACAATTCGTTCTGGCTGGCGGTCCTGGCGGTCAGAACGTCAACAAGGTCGCAACCGCAGTTCAGCTTTTCTTCAACGTTCAGAATTCCCCATCGCTGACGGATCGCGTCAAGGCGAATGCGGTTAGACTTGCCGGTCGTCGCGTCTCCAAGGAAGGCGTTCTGATGATCGAGGCCAGCCGCTTCCGCAGCCAGGATCGCAATCGCGAGGATGCGCGCGAGCGGCTGAAGGAACTGATCCTGGAAGCGGCCGCTCCGCCCCCGCCGCCGCGCCGGAAAACCAAGCCGACGAAGGGGTCGATCGAGCGCCGGTTGAAGGAGAAATCCGGGCGCTCCGAGGTCAAGAAGATGCGCGGCAAGGTCGGCGGCGACTAGGTTTTGTTTTCGGGCTGCAGTTTTGATTTGGCTTGGTAAAATGAGGCTTGTCAGGCGAGGCCGGTGTTGCCGTAACTCTGTGCCTGACCTCTCATCCTAGCCTTCTCCCGGCATGCGGGAGAAGGAACGACAGCGTGAAACAATACGCCTCTCTTTGAGGCGGCTAAGTTGAGGCAGATTAGACTCCCTCCCCCGCCGGCGGGGAGAGGGTTGGGGTGAGGGGCCATGCATGAAGGCGCGGCAATGGCGCACTGACCTGACCAGCGTTGCGCAAAGGAAGTATGGATGCTGCTCCCCAACGGAATTCGTCATCTGCCCGGATATCTCGACCGCTCCGCCCAGGAAGCCTTGGTCGAAGCGATCCGCGGCATCGTGGCCGAGGCGCCGCTCTACACACCGGTCATGCCCGGCACCGGCAAGGAAATGTCGGTGCGCATGACCAATTGCGGTTCGCTCGGCTGGGTGACGGACAAGCAGCGCGGCTATCGTTATCAGCCGACGCATCCGGTCACCGGCCGCCCCTGGCCGGCCATGCCTTCGCAATTGCTTGATCTCTGGAATGATATAGCAGGCTATGAAAAGCCGCCGGAAGCCTGTCTCGTCAATTTCTATGACGACGATGCCCGCATGGGCCTGCATCAGGATCGCGACGAACAGGATCTCAAGGCGCCCGTACTCTCGATCTCACTCGGGAACACCTGCCTCTTTCGCGTCGGTGGCCTCAACCGCAATGATCGCACGCTATCCTTCAAGCTGGCGAGCGGCGATATCGTTGTTCTCGGCGGTGAAGGCAGGCTGTGCTTCCATGGCGTGGACCGCATCTATCCGACAACGTCGACACTATTGAAGAATGGCGGCCGAATAAATCTTACCCTTAGGCGCGTCCAGCCCTGAGCCTCAGAGCTTCCTCAGCGCGACCTGCTCGATCAGATGATTCTTACCCTTCTGCAGGATGAGGTCGGCGCGCGGGCGCGTCGGCAAGATGTTCTGGCGCAGGTTCTTGAGGTTGATGTTCTTCCAGAGCCCCTCGGCGATCGCCAGCGCCTCGTCTTCGCTGATCGAGGCGTAACGATGGAAGAAGGAGTTGGGATCGCGGAAGGCCGTCTCACGCAGTCGCATGAAACGGGCGACATACCAATTGTGGATGAGCTCCTCGTCGGCATCGATATAGATCGAGAAGTCGAAGAAATCCGAGACCATCGGCACGATCTTGCCGTCAGCAGGCAGATGCCGCGATTGCAGCACGTTGATGCCTTCGAAGATCAGGATATCCGGGCGGTCGACCGTCTTGAATTCGTTCGGCAGCACGTCATAGACGAGGTGCGAATAGGAGGGCGCCTGCACATTCGGTTGGCCTGCCTTGATGGCCGAGAGGAAACGCAGCAGTGCCGCCGTATCGTAGCTTTCCGGAAAACCCTTGCGCTGCATCAGGTTGCGGCGCTGCAACTCGGCGTTCGGATAGAGAAAGCCGTCCGTGGTGACGAGATCAACCTTCGGGCTCGATGGCCAGCGGCCCAGCAGCTCCTTCAGGATACGGGCCGTGGTGGATTTGCCGACAGCGACCGATCCGGCGATGCCGATGACGAAGGGCGTCTTGGCGATATCGGAAAGACTGAGGAAGCGATTGCGCTGCTCGAAAAGGATCTGCGAGGATTCCACATGCGAGGACAGCAGCCGCGACAGTGAAAGATAGATGCGCCGGACTTCGTCGAGATCGATCGGATCGCCCATCGAGCGCAGCCGCGTCACTTCGTCGGCGGTCAGCGTCAGCGGTGTGTCGGCCCTGAATTTCGCCCATTCTTCCGAGGAGAAGAAATAGTAGGGCGAATAGGCTTTCGCCTGGAAGATATCGAGCGTCTCGTGTGTTGGCTCGGTCTTAGTCGCTATCGTCATTGGTTTTACCGGCTTGCCTTCTCTTGAAGGCCGGATTGACTGGTGCGCCTTTCGAGCTCACCCATGACATTCTCTAACGGAATGCCGGCAATCTTCAATACGACTAAAAGATGATACAGCAGATCGGCCGCCTCATAGGTGAGGTTGTCGCGATCATTGACGACCGCCGCCATCACCGCCTCGATCGCCTCTTCGCCGAGCTTCTTCGCCGCTTTCGGCTGGCCGGCGGCAAAAAGCTTTGCCGTCCAGGATTCGTCCGGCAAGGCCTTGGAGCGTTCCTCGACGATCCGTTCGAGGTCGGAAAGGGTAAATCCGCTCATCGCTCGCTGTCTCCTAATCCAGCCGCATCGGAATGCCGCGCTCGGCCATGTAGCGCTTTGCCTCGCCCACCGAATAGGTGCCGAAGTGGAAGATCGAAGCGGCGAGCACGGCGGTCGCATGGCCTTCCTTGACGCCGGCGACGAGGTCGTCGAGATCGCCGACGCCGCCCGACGCGATAACGGGCACGCGCACCGCATCGGCGATCGCCCGCGTCAGCTCCAGATCGTAGCCGACCTTGGTGCCGTCGCGATCCATGGAAGTGACAAGCAGCTCGCCGGCGCCGCGCTCCACCATCCTGCGGGCAAAATCGACGGCATCGATGCCCGTCGCATTGCGGCCGCCATGGGTATAGATCTCCCAAGCGCTCAGATTGTCGCCTCCGAGCGCCTCGGTGCGTCGCCGCTTGGCATCGATCGAAACGACGATGCACTGGTTGCCGAACTTGTCGGCCGCCTCGGCCACGAAATCGGGATTGGTGACTGCCGCCGAATTGATCGAAACCTTGTCGGCGCCGCAAAGCAGCAGCTTGCGGATATCGGCAATAGTGCGCACGCCGCCGCCGACCGTGACCGGCATGAAGCATTGTTCTGCCGTGCGGGCCACCACGTCGAAGATCGTGTCGCGATTGTCGGAAGAAGCAGTGATATCTAGGAAGCAGAGTTCGTCGGCGCCGGCAGCATCATAGGCCTTGGCGGCTTCGACGGGATCACCGGCATCGACGAGATTGACGAAGTTGACGCCCTTGACGACACGGCCGTCCTTGACGTCGAGGCAGGGGATGACGCGGGCTTTCAGGGTCATTGCGCTGCCTCCTTGGCCTGTTTGATCAGCGCCAGTGCTTCCTTCGGATCGATCCGGCCATCATAAAGCGCGCGGCCGGAAATCGCACCTTCCAGTTTGCGGGCATCCGGCTGGATCATGCGGCGGATATCGTCCAGCGAGGCAAGGCCGCCGGAGGCGATGACGGGGATAGAAACGGCATTGGCCAGTTCCAAAGTCGAGTCCCAGTTGATGCCAGTCAGAATGCCGTCGCGATCGATATCGGTATAGATGATCGCGGCAACGCCGACGCCCTCGAATTTCCTGGCGAGTTCGATGACGCCGAGTTCGGACGCTTCGGCCCAGCCCTCGACCGCTACCTTGCCGCCCTTGGCGTCGATACCGACGGCGATGTGACCCGGATAGCGACGGCAGGCTTCGACGACCAGCGCCGGGTCACGCACGGCAACCGTGCCGAGGATGACGCGAGCAAGCCCGCGCGCCAGCCAGTTTTCGATATGATCGAGCGTGCGGATGCCGCCGCCGAGCTGCACCGGATTTTTCGTCGCCTTGAGGATGGCGTCGACCGCAGCGCCGTTCACGGTTTCGCCGGCGAAGGCACCATTGAGATCGACGACATGCAGCCATTCGAAGCCCTGGTCTTCAAAGGCTTTCGCCTGGGCGCCGGGATCGGGGTTATAGACGGTCGCTTGCTCCATGTCGCCGAGCTTGAGGCGCACGCATTGCCCGTCCTTGAGGTCGATTGCGGGAAAGAGAATCATGTCTTTGTCCTTAATGCGCGAAGCGTCACGGCTTCCAGCGCAGGAAATTGGCGATCAGGGCAAGGCCGAGTTTCTGGCTCTTTTCCGGATGAAACTGCGCGCCGGCGATGTTGTCGCGGCCGACAAAGGCCGTCATCGGGCCGCCATAGTTCGTCGTCGCGATCACGTCTTCATCGTGGTCGGCGGCCAGATGGTAGGAATGGACGAAATAGGCGTGCAGGCCGTCAGGTCCGGTCGCAATCCCGTCGAAGAGCGCGTGCGGATGGCGGATATCCAGCGTGTTCCAGCCGATCTGCGGGATTTTCAGGTTTGCATCGCTCGGCGTCATTTCCTTGACGTCACCCTTGATCCAGCCAAAGCCTTGCGTGATCGTCTTTTCCAGCCCGCGCGACGACATCAGCTGCATGCCCACGCAGATGCCGAGGAAGGGGCGAGCCTTGTGTTCCACGACGTCGATCACGGCTTCCGTCATGCCGGGTACGGCATCGAGGCCGCGACGGCAATCGGCATAGGCGCCGACGCCGGGAAGCACGATGCGATCCGCGGTGGCGACGCGCTCGGCGTCATCGGTCAGGTCGATCTCGGCGTCAATGCCCGCCTCGCGGGCCGCCCGCTCGAAAGCCTTGGTGGCCGAGCGCAGATTGCCGGAACCGTAGTCTATAATCGCGACGCGCATGGTTAGCGTCCTCCGTCATAGCCGGGAAGGCCGAAGCTCGGGCCTTGGCGGCTGGTATTCGTGTTGGTGGCCGGGATATCCCAATTTTTCACATGGATATTCGAGTTGGGCGCCTGCGCTACTAGTTCGGAAAAATGGATTTCCTCTGCTGTCGCCAAATCGTGTGCCGAGACGAGATTTTGAACCGTCCAGCCGCGGCCAAGGAGATGATTGCTGATCGCGTGCCGGCCCTCAAGAGCCGCAAGGACATGCACGCCAAGCAGAAGTGCTGCCCCTGCGGCGAAAAAGCCCGGCTGCCGCATCAGCTCCAGCGCGATGCCCTGCAGCAGAAAGGCGGCGACCGCATACAGCCATAGCCGATGAAAGAGCATCCAGAGCGTCGGAAACAGAAACGCCGTCCATGAAAAGCCGTCGCGGATGAATCGCGTGTCATCGCGAGACCGATCCGATGCTTCGGACCGGTTCTTCGCTCCGGGCGGAGTCAAAATCAGATAGCTTGCCATTTCCTCAATTCCCCAGTTCGGGGCTCAGGCGAGCGTGCCTTTCGTCGAAGGCACCCGGCCTGCCTGCCGCGGATCGATCTCGGTTGCGGTGCGCAATGCGCGCGCAACGGCCTTGAAGCATGTCTCGGCTATATGGTGATTGTTGGCGCCATAATGGTTGAGGATATGCAAGGTGATGCCGGCATTCTGCGCTAAGGCCTGGAAGAATTCGCGCACCAGTTCGGTATCGAAGGTGCCGATCTTCGGGGCGCTGAAGGAAACGTTCCAGACGAGAAAGGGTCGGCCCGAAAGATCGACGGCCGCCTTCGTCATCGTCTCGTCCATGGCGAGGTCGATCGAGGCATAGCGGGTGATGCCGCGCCGGTCGCCCAGCGCCTTGGCAATGGCCTGGCCGATCGCGATGCCGGTATCCTCGACGGCATGGTGATCGTCGACATGCAGGTCGCCCTTGGTGTCGATCTCCATGTCGATCAGCGAATGTCGAGACAGTTGTTCCAGCATATGGTCGAAGAAGCCGACCCCCGTCGAAATCGTCGATTTACCGCTGCCGTCGATGTTGACGGAAACGGAGACCGAGGTCTCGTTGGTCTTGCGGGAAACGCTTGCCGTGCGGCTCGCTGCGGTCTCTGCCATGGGCTGCTCCATCGGAATACGGCCGTTCCTTATCAGGCGTATCGGGAAATATCCAGAAGTTACGCGCGCGCCTTACGCGTTTAGCCGGCTTGGCGGCATCATTCGGGCGCGGTTGCCATTTGCAATCGCAAAAACCCCTCTTACATAGGTGCTGACGGGGCCGATACGCGGCCCGGCAGAAAGCCCGCCGAAACGGGGGCAAACAGGTGTTAAATGACGACAATCGTGACTATTCGCAAGGGTGGCAAGGTGGTGATGGCTGGTGATGGCCAGGTTAGCCTTGGCCAGACCGTGATGAAGGGCAATGCGCGCAAGGTTCGCCGCATCGGCAAGGGCGATGTCATCGCCGGGTTCGCCGGCGCGACCGCCGATGCCTTCACCCTCCTCGAACGCCTTGAAAAGAAGCTCGAACAATATCCCGGCCAGCTGATGCGCGCCGCCGTCGAGCTGGCCAAGGATTGGCGCACTGACAAATATCTGCGCAACCTCGAAGCGATGATGTTGGTTGCCGATAAGAACGTAACGCTCGCCATCACCGGCAACGGCGATGTGCTCGAGCCCGAACATGGTGCCATGGCGATCGGCTCCGGCGGCAATTTCGCGCTCGCCGCCGCACGCGCGCTGATGGATAGCGACAAGTCAGCTGAAGACGTCGCCCGCCGCGCTCTCGATATTGCTGCCGACATCTGCGTCTACACGAACCACAATGTCGTCGTCGAAACGCTCGATGCCGAAGCCTAGACGTTCCTCTCTTGATAGTTTCCAGCCCTGATAGGGAACATACGAAATGACCACTTTTTCCCCCCGCGAGATCGTTTCCGAGCTCGATCGCTACATTGTCGGCCAGCACGAGGCCAAGCGCGCCGTGGCGATTGCACTGCGTAACCGCTGGCGCCGGCAGCAGCTTGAGCCCGAACTGCGCGACGAAGTCATGCCCAAGAACATCCTGATGATCGGCCCGACCGGTGTCGGTAAGACGGAAATCTCCCGCCGCCTTGCCAAGCTCGCCGGCGCCCCTTTCATCAAGGTCGAGGCTACGAAGTTCACCGAGGTCGGCTATGTTGGCCGCGATGTCGAGCAGATCATCCGCGATCTCGTCGAAGTCGGCATCGGCCTGGTGCGGGAAAAGAAGCGCGCCGAGGTGCAGGCCAAGGCACATATGAGTGCCGAAGAGCGCGTGCTCGATGCGCTTGTTGGTGCCACTGCCTCGCCGGCAACGCGCGACAGCTTCCGCAAGAAGTTGCGTGACGGACAGCTCGACGACAAGGAAATCGAGATCGAAGTGGCCGATACCGGCTCCGGCATGCCCGGCGGCTTTGAGATTCCTGGCATGCCCGGCGCCAATATCGGCGTGCTCAACCTTTCCGAAATGTTCGGCAAGGCCATGGGCGGCCGCACGAAGAAGGTGCGCACGACGGTCAAGGATTCCTACAAGGAGCTGATCCGCGACGAATCCGACAAGCTGATCGACAATGAGGCGATCCAGCGCGAAGCCGTGCAGTCCGCCGAGAATGACGGCATCGTCTTCCTGGACGAGATCGACAAGATTGCCGCCCGCGATGGCGGCATGGGTGCCGGTGTCTCCCGTGAAGGCGTACAGCGCGACCTGCTGCCGCTGGTCGAAGGCACGACGGTTTCGACGAAGTATGGTCCGGTCAAGACAGACCACATCCTCTTCATCGCATCCGGTGCGTTCCACGTCTCGAAGCCTTCGGACCTCCTGCCCGAATTGCAGGGCCGTCTGCCGATCCGCGTCGAGCTCCGTCCGCTGACCAAGGAGGATTTCCGCCGTATCCTCACCGAGCCGCAGGCAAGCCTCATCCGCCAGTACAAGGCGCTGATGGAAACCGAAGACCTGAAGCTCGATTTCACCGACGATGCCATCGACGCGCTCGCCGATGTCGCCGTGCATCTGAATTCGACCGTCGAGAATATCGGCGCCCGTCGCCTGCAGACGGTCATGGAGCGGGTGCTCGACGAGATCTCCTACAACGCCTCGGACCGCGCCGGCGTATCGGTGACCATCGATGCCGCTTATGTCCGCGAACATGTCGGCGACCTCGCCAGTAACACCGACCTGTCCCGCTTCATTCTGTAAGCTGGTCGGCAAAGGCGATCTAAACAGTAGACACTCGACAACGGGCCGTTAACTTTTTAGTTAGGGGCCCGTTTCCTTATGTCGGATGGCTTTATTCGGCCAAGATTATCCGCCAGTCCGTCGCACGGAAACATCGGTTGAAACTTCGACGGGGCAGCCATCGTGCGACGCATACTGATCACTCTCCTTCTGGCGGTCGCCAGCTTCTCCTGGATACCAGCCCATGCGGATGCGGCGACCACGGTGCCTCCGGGCAACCGCAATGCCGAGCAGCCGCCGGTTCCCGGCGCCTCCGTCCGGCGCACGCGCGGCACCAATTCCACCTTCGAACGCAAGTACCAGAAGGTCCGCGAACTGCTGGCGACCGATACGAAGCTGATGTCGAAGATCAAGTCGACGGCCCGCGCCTACGGCATCGAGCCGATCCACATCATCGGCGCGCTCGTCGGCGAGCATACCTATAACGTCGATGCCTATGACGGCCTGCAGTCCTATTATGTCAAGGCTGCCTCCTATGCCGGCCAGAGCTTCCGCTTCGCTTACAACGGCGAAAACGTCGATGATTTCGTTGCCCGGCCGCAATTCGATGCCTGCAAGGGCAAGGGTGATTCCTACAGCCTCTGGACCTGCCGCGAGGATGTCTGGGAAGACGATTTCCGCGGCAAGACGGTTGGCGGCAAATCCTATCCCGACAATCGCTTCAGTGCCGTCTTCTTCCAGCCCTTCTATGCCGGCCAGACCTTCGGCCTTGGCCAGGTCAATCCACTGACGGCGCTTGAACTCTCCGATCTCGTCAGCCGCACCTCAGGCATCCCGAAGCTCGACGAGAAGGATGCCGGCGGCGTCTACAAGGCGATCATGGACCCGGATCTGTCGCTCGCCTTTGTCGCCGCCTCGATCCGCAAGTCGATCGACGACTATCGCTCGATCGCCGGCATGGATATTTCGGGCAATCCGGGCATCACCGCGACGCTCTACAATCTCGGCAATTCCCGCAAGCGCGCCGCCGCCCTTGCCGCCAAGAACCGTGGTTCCTCGCAGCCGGTCTGGCCGGAGGAAAATTACTATGGGTGGCTCATCAATGATAAGCTCAGCGACCTAAAATCGCTTTTATAAGCGCGCAGCGCGACGTTTTATCGTCTGGATTTTGCCGGCGGCGTTCCCCATATCGGATGGGCACGCCGTTCCAGCGGCTTAGATTAAGCAACGGCTGCTTTTCGAGGAGAATTGATCTGATGGACATGATTCCGGAAGCCTTCTCCCCGCCGGCACCGATTCCGCGCACCGTGCCGCCCTCCCGTTTGACGATCATCCGCACGATCCTGCGCAATCCGCTCGAACTCTGGGGCGAGCCCTCCTACACGCTTCCCTGGATCAAGACCAAATTCTTCAACGAGCGGACGCTGATCGTCAATGATTCCGGCCTGATCAAGCATGTTCTGGTCGACAATGCCGCCAACTACCGCATGGCCGATATCCGCCAGCTCGTGCTGCGGCCGATCCTGCGCGACGGTCTGCTGACGGCGGAAGGACCGGTTTGGAAGCGGTCACGCAAAGCTGTGGCGCCGGTGTTCACGCCGCGTCATGCCCAGGGTTTCGCCGGCCAGATGCTGTGCCAAAGCCTGGAATATCTGCATAAATACGATGAGATCGGCACCGAAGGCGCGGTGTTCGATATCGCTGCCGACATGACGGAGCTGACCTTCGCCATTTTGGCGGAGACCTTGTTTTCCGGCGAGATCGTCACCGAAGGCGAGCATTTCGCCGATGAGGTCAATGAGCTCCTGCATCGCATGGGCCGGGTCGATCCCATGGATCTTTTGCGTGCCCCCGCCTGGGTGCCGCGCATCACCCGCATCGGCGGTCAGCGCGTGCTCGACAAGTTCCGCGGCATCGTCCGCACCACCATGGATCAGCGTCTCGAAAAGATGCGGAGGGACAGAGCCAGCGCACCCGACGATTTCCTGACGCTGCTTCTCGAAAAGGCCGGTCCGGATGGGCTGACCATGGAAGAGATCGAAGACAATATCCTCACCTTCATCGGCGCCGGGCACGAGACGACGGCCCGAGCATTGGCCTGGACGCTCTATTGCGTCGCCAACAGCCCGCATATTCGCGAGGCCATGGAAGAGGAAATCGACCGGGTACTCGCAACCGATGCGGAGCCGGTCGCCTGGCTCGATCTCATGCCGCATGTCCGCGCCGCTTTCGAGGAGGCGATGCGCCTCTATCCGCCGGCGCCGTCGATCAACCGCGCCGCGATCGCCGATGACGAATGGACGAGCCCCAAGGGCGAGCGCGTGACGATAGAAAAGGGGATCACCGTCCTCATCATGCCCTGGACGCTGCATCGCCATGAGCTTTATTGGGAAAAGCCGCGCGCCTTCATGCCGGAGCGCTTTCTTCCGGAGAACCGCGGCAAGATCAATCGCTTTCAGTATCTGCCCTTTGGCGCCGGCCCTCGCGTCTGCATCGGCGCGACATTCGCGCTTCAGGAAGCGGTCATCGCCCTTGCCGTGATGATGCGCCGATTCCGCTTCGGCCTGACCGAAGAAACCAAGCCCTGGCCGGTGCAGAAGCTGACGACGCAGCCACGCGGCGGTTTGCCGATGCGGGTTACGAGACGATAGAACTGTTTTTGCCGCCCGCCAGCTAGCGGCTCGGCCCGGAAGGGTGCAATAACGGCATCGCATTGCATTCAAGAGCTGGATATTGCCGTGACATCTCATTTCCTGCTCGGCATCGATACGGGTGGAACCTACACCGATGCCGTTCTCTTCCATGAAACCGATGGCGTAATCGCCAAGGCGAAATCGCTGACCACGCGGCATGATCTGGCTGTCGGCATTGCCGGCGCCGTCGATGCCGTCATCGCCGAGGCCGGCATTCCCGTTTCGGCCATCGGCCTCGTATCGCTGTCGACGACGCTTGCGACCAATGCGCTTGTCGAAGGGCAGGGTGGTCGCGCCGGGCTGGTCATGGTCGGTTTTGGCCCCCAGGATCTCAAGCGTGATGGCCTTGCGGAAGCACTGGGCTCCGATCCCGTGCTCTTCCTCCCCGGCGGTCACAATGTTCATGGCAATGAAAATCCGCTCGATCTGACGGCTCTGCGCGACGCGTTGCCGGAACTGGCGAAATCGGTCTCCTCCTTCGCCGTTGCCGGCTATTTCGCGGTCAGGAATCCGGCTCATGAAATCAAGGTGCGCGACTGCATTCGTGAACTCTCGCATCTGCCCGTCACCTGCAGCCACGAACTGTCTTCCAAACTCGGAGGCCCGCGCCGGGCTTTGACGACGCTGTTGAATGCCCGTCTGGTCTCGATGATCGATCGCCTCGTCGGTGCCTGCGAGGGATTTCTGACGACGCGCGGCATCTTAGCCCCGATGATGGTGGTTCGTGGCGATGGCGCCTTGATTTCGGCTGATGAAGCCAAGCTGCGGCCGATCGAGACCATTCTGTCCGGTCCAGCCGCAAGTCTTGTCGGCGCGCGTTATCTCACCGGCCTCGACAATGCCGTCGTTTCCGATATCGGCGGCACCACCACCGACGTCGCCGTCATGGAAGATGGCCGGCCGCGGCTGGATGCCGATGGTGCCGTGGTCGGAGGCTATCGCACCATGGTTGAGGCCGTCGCCATGCGCACCTATGGACTCGGCGGCGATTCCGAAGTGAAGATCAACGATCGCGGCCTTATCGCTGCTTTCGAACTTGGCCCGCGCCGCCTGCTGCCGCTGAGCCTTGCCGCTCATATGCATGGAGGCGCTGTGCTTGAGGTGTTGGAGCAGCAGCTGCGGGCGACGCATCTCGCCCGCAATGCCGGCCGCTTCGCGCTCCGCACTGGCGTACCCGATCATCTTGCAAGCGGCCTCACCGGGCCCGAGCAGGCGCTGTTCGATCGCATCGGTAACGTGCCCGTGGCGCTCGACAAGCTTCTGACGATGACGTCGCAGAAGGCAACGCTGGATCGGCTTGTGGCGCGCGGTCTCGTGCATCTGAGCGGCCCGACGCCTTCGGACGCCATGCATGTGCTTGGCGGGCAGGGGCAATGGAACGTTGAAGCCGCCCGCCTCGGGCTGGCCTTGGCGATGCGGCTGAAGGACGGCTCTGGCCGTCCGATCGCCGAATCCGTCGAGGAGTTGGCGCAGAAGATCGTCGATCGCCTTACCCGCCAGTCGGCCGACGTCATTCTTGCCGCCTGTTTGGCCGAAGATGGCGTGGCCGATCTGGATCCCGCAAAATCCATCTCCATCGATCGTGCCCTTCGCCGTGCGCCGGGGATCGCCCGCTTCGCCGTTTCGCTCGATCGGCCGCTTGTCGGCCTCGGCGCTTCCGCTCCGGTCTATTATCCCGCCATTGCCGAGATGCTGGCGACCGAGAGCGCCATTCCCGGTGATTCGGATGTGGCGAATGCCGTCGGTGCCGTCGTCGGCCAGGTCCGCACCAGCGTCACCGTCTTCGTCACCATGCCGGAGGATGGCATTTATGTGCTGAACGGCGCCGGCGAGAGCCTGCGCTACATGGACGAGAGCCGCAGTTTTGCCGATGCCCGCGCGCGGGCCATCGAAGCTGCGATGGCGCAGGCAAGGCTGAATGGCGCGGTCGACCTCGTGGTGACAGTGGATGAGCAGGTGGATGCGCCCGAGGTGGAAGGCAGTCGCAAGCTGATCGAGGCCCGGTTCGTGGCAACCGCCACGGGCCGTCCCCGAATCGCTACGGATTGATTATTTCCACAAAGGCATAAATCTTTCGAACTATTGCCAAATTGACAGAAGTGAAACCGTGAGCAAAGTGGCAACATGTAAAAATTGAGCCGTAACACGGCCTTGAGGAGTATATGGCATGAGCCGCATCGAAAAACACGGGCTTCAGATCGAACAGGTCCTCTATGATTTCCTCGTCAGGGAGGCGCTACCGGGTTCGACCGTGGATGCCGAGGCCTTCTTTGCCGGTTTTTCAAAGATCGTTCATGATCTCGCGCCGAGGAACCGCGAGCTGCTCGCCAAGCGCGACCGCATGCAGGCAACGCTCGACGACTGGTATCGCAAGAACGGCGCGCCCGTCGATCTCGCCGCCTACGAAGCCTTCCTGCGCGAGATCGGCTATATCGTGCCCGAAGGTCCGGCCTTTACGATCTCGACCGCCAATGTCGATCCGGAAATTTCAGAGATCGCCGGCCCGCAGCTCGTCGTTCCCGTCATGAATGCCCGCTATGCCCTGAACGCGGCCAATGCCCGCTGGGGATCGCTCTACGACGCCCTCTACGGCACCGATGCGATTCCGGAGACCGATGGCGCTGAAAAGGGTAAGGGCTATAATCCCAAGCGCGGCGAGAAGGTCATCGCCTGGGTTCGGGATTTTCTTGATTCCACCGTTCCGCTTGATGGTGCAAGCTGGAAGGATGTCACCGGCTTCGCTGTGAAGGATGGCGCCTTGGCGGTTACGACCGAGGGCGGCGCCGTAAAGCTGGCCGAGAGCAGCCATTTCGCCGGCTATCTCGGTGATGCCGCTGCCCCCACCCATATCCTGCTGAAGCAAAACGGGATCCATATCGAAATCGTCATCGACACGAGCACTGCCATCGGCAAGACCGATCTGGCCGGCATTTCCGATGTCCGCCTGGAATCGGCGATCACGACGATCATGGATTGCGAGGATTCGATCGCAGCCGTCGATGCCGAGGACAAGGCGGAGGTTTACCGCAACTGGCTCGGCCTGATGAAAGGCGATCTGACCGAGGAAGTCGCCAAGGGCGGTAAGACCTTTACCCGCCGGCTCAACCCCGATGTCACCTATACGGCGCCGAATGGCGGCAGGTTCGATCTGCATTGCCGCTCGCTGATGCTGGTGCGCAATGTCGGCCACCTGATGACCAATCCGGCCATTCTCGACCGTGATGGCAATGAGGTGCCGGAGGGCATCATGGATGCCGCCATCACCGGCCTGATCGCGCTCTATGACATCGGCCCCAGTGGCCGCCGCAAGAATTCCCGCACCGGCTCCATGTATGTCGTCAAGCCAAAGATGCACGGGCCAGAAGAAGTCGCCTTCGCGGTCGACATCTTCTCGCGCGTCGAGGATCTGCTTGGGATGCCGCTCAATACCATCAAGATGGGCATCATGGACGAGGAGCGCCGCACGACGGTCAACCTCAAGGAAGCGATCCGCGCCGCCCGCGAGCGCGTCGTCTTCATCAATACCGGCTTCCTCGATCGCACCGGTGATGAAATCCATACTTCGATGGAAGCAGGCCCAATGATCCGCAAGGGCGATATGAAGCAGGCGGCCTGGATCGGCGCCTATGAGAACTGGAACGTCGATATCGGCCTGGAATGCGGCCTTTCCGGTCATGCCCAGATCGGCAAGGGCATGTGGGCCATGCCGGATCTGATGGCGGCCATGCTCGAGCAGAAGATTGCGCATCCCAAGGCGGGTGCCAACACCGCCTGGGTGCCATCCCCGACGGCCGCGACGCTGCATGCTACCCATTATCATCGCGTCAATGTCGCTGATGTGCAGAAGAGCCTGAAGAGCCGCGCCCGCGCCAAGCTCTCCGACATCCTCTCCGTGCCGGTCGCCTCGCGGCCGAACTGGACGCCGGAGGAAATCCAGCGGGAAATCGACAATAACAGCCAGGGCATCCTCGGCTATGTTGTGCGCTGGGTTGATCAGGGCGTCGGCTGCTCCAAGGTTCCAGACATTAACAATGTCGGCCTCATGGAAGACCGCGCCACGCTGCGCATCTCGGCGCAGCACATGGCCAACTGGCTGCATCACAAGGTCATCACGGAAGCGCAGATTCTGGAAACGATGAAGCGCATGGCGGCTGTGGTTGACCAGCAGAATGCCGGCGATCCTAACTACGTTCCCATGTCAGGCAATTTCGACGGCTCCGTCGCCTTCCAAGCCGCGCTCGATCTCGTTCTCAAAGGGCGCGAGCAGCCGAACGGCTATACCGAACCGGTCCTACATCGCCGCCGCATCGAGCTGAAGGCAAAGCAGGCGGGATAACCCCATCTCTTCGTCGGAGGCCACCTCGATCCTTTGAGGCCTTGTCGCTGCGCTGACGCTTTGACGGCAAGGCAACTCGGGATGGGATGGAAGGACTCTTGCGGCCAGCGGAAAAAGTCAGCTTTCATTCTGAGGCACGCGCAGCCAAAGGCGGAGCCTCAAAGGACGACGGGATCTGACGGTCGGGATCGATCCAAATCCCTTAAGCAAAAAAGCCGCCGGATACCGATCCGGCGGCTTTTTCAATCCGAATGTCCAGTGTGATTACTGGATAACGATGACTTTGGTGCTGCGGCCCGGAAGAACGCGGCTGTAGAGATCGATAACGTCCTGATTGATCAGGCGGATGCAGCCCGAGGAGGCAGCGGTGCCGATCGACGCCCATTCCGGCGTGCCGTGCAGGCGGAACAGCGTGTCTTGGCCCTTTTCGTTGTAGAGATACATGGCGCGTGCGCCGAGCGGGTTGGAAAGGCCCGGGTTCATGCCGCCCTCGACATACTTGGCGATTTCCGGACGGCGGACAGCCATTTCCTTCGGCGGATGCCAATTCGGCCATTCCTGTTTCCAGGCGACGTATGCAGTGCCGGACCAGGAGAAGCCCTGCTTGCCGACGCCGATGCCGTAACGCATCGCTTCGCCATTGCCGAGGATATAATAGAGGTGACGCTCGCGCGTGTTGACGATGATCGTGCCTTCCGCTTCATCCGTCTTGTATTCAACGATCTGACGGCGGAACTGCGGCTTCACCTTCTGGATCGGGATCGCCGGCAGCTGAAAGCCATTGTCGGTCGTCACACCGTAGTCGCCATCGAACGTCTTGATGGTTTCGGTAGCCGAATTTGCGGTGGCGGCCGGCGCTGCTGCTGCAGTGCTGGCATAGCCAGCCGATGCAAGCATTGCGACAAGGCCGAGTGCGGTCATAGCATTACGGATGCGCATGAAAGTCTCTCGAAATTTCGTGGCGGGGAGCGGATGGTTATCAACCATCTTTGTCTACGGTTTATTTTCCATTAAACTTGGCTTTGCAAGCTGCTCTCGCCCTACAAAAATAGGGCCGGCGCGCAAATTAGAAGGACATGGTTTTTTTGCAACAACGCTTGACCTGTCCGCGAGACAATTCATGACGATTTTGAACGTTTACAATAACAATCCGTTAATAGATGGCCGGCAGTCGGAACGGGCCATGCTTGTACGCAAGGGTGTGCAACTATTACTGCACGACATGCGTCACGCCGTGCTACCGGAGCTGCCGCTCGCCAGCGGTCGCCGCGCCGATCTCATCAGCCTCTCGGAAAAGGGCGAGATCTGGATCATCGAGATCAAGACCTCGATCGAGGATTTCCGCGTCGACCGCAAATGGCCCGAATACCGGCAGCATTGCGACCGGATGTTCTTCGCGACGCACAAGGATGTGCCGCTGGATATCTTCCCGGAGGATTGCGGGCTGTTTCTGTCGGACGGCTACGGCGCCCATATGCTGCGCGAGGCGCCGGAGCATCGCCTGCCGCCTGCGACGCGCAAATCGGTAACGCTCAATTTCTCCCGCGCCGCCGCCCAGCGCTTAATGCTGGCAGAATGGGCGACAGGTAAGGATTTTGCCTTCTCCCCTCGGGGAGAAAGCGCCCGAAGGGCGGATGAGGGGGGGGAGACGCGTTAGCTTCGAGCGCCTTTGAAGCTTGCACTTACAGCGTCCTCTCCCGATACAATAGTATGCTCTATTTCGGCGCCCGCTTGGCAAGGATGCGCTGTAAGGTGCGGCGATGCATGTTGAGGCGCCGGGCCGTCTCGGAAACATTGCGCTCGCACATTTCATAGACACGCTGGATATGCTCCCATCGCACACGGTCCGCAGACATCGGATTTTCTGGCACTTCGGCCTTCTCGCCGGGGCGCTGCGTCAGCGCGGCATAGACGTCGTCGGCATCGGCAGGTTTGGCGAGATAGTCAAGCGCGCCGAGCTTGACTGCGGTGACCGCCGTCGCGATGTTGCCATAGCCCGTCAGCACCACGATATGCGTGTCGTCCCGTCGCTGACGGATGGCTTCGATCACGTCGAGCCCGTTGCCGTCGCCGAGGCGAAGGTCGACCACGGCATATTTCGGGGGGGTAGCCTTGGATTTGGCAACGCCTTCCGCCACCGATTCCGCCGTCTCGACTGCAAAGCCGCGTGCCTCCATTGCCCTCGCCAGCCGGCGCAGAAAGGGACCGTCATCATCGACGATCAGCAATGTGGCATCCGCGCCAATGTGGCCGGCGGCGTCCTTTGTCTCGGTCTGCGGGGCTGCGCTCTCTTTATCCGTCATTCTATCTTCTATCCCGGCGATCATTCGCCTGCATATTTCTACCTATTTTGACGTCCGCAGTTTTAAGCCGTGAAAATCATTTTGTCGAATTACTGTCAATTAACACGCGCGGCCATTCGACGCGGACGCGCGCTCCCGGCGTTTCCGGATCGCGATTGCCGAAGGAAAGTGTGGCGCCCGAGCGCTCGAGCAACGTCTTGGCGATGAAGAGCCCGAGCCCCAGGCCGCCTGCCGTGTCGTCGCGTTGCCGCGAGGTGACATAGGGTTCGCCGATGCGCGCCAGTATTTCGGGCGAATAGCCATTACCATCATCCTCGATGATGATGGCGAGAATGTCTGTCGTGTATTCCACGGTGATCGTCACCGTCTTGTGGGCATAATCTACGGCGTTCTCGATGAGGTTGCCGAGGCCGTACATGATGCCGGCATTGCGTGACAGAACAGGCTCGCCCGAGCGTGGGCTCTTTTCGATCAGCTCCAGCGTGATCCCGAACTCGCGATGCGGCGCGATCACCTCTTCCATCATCGAGGATAGCGTCAGCCGCCTCATATGCGCTTCGTCCTCGGAGGATAGCGTCGTCAGCCGCCTGAGAATATCGCGGCAGCGCTCGCTCTGGCTGCGTAGCAGCGCCACATCCTCGCGGAAGCGGTCGTCCTCGCGCAGTTCACGCTCCATCTCCTTGGCGACGACGCTGATGGTCGCAAGCGGCGTGCCGAGCTCATGTGCCGCCGCCGCCGCCAGCCCGTCGAGCTGCGACAGGTGCTTTTCCCGCTGCAGCACCAGTTCGGTTGCCGAGAGCGCATCGGCAAGCTGCGACGCCTCCATGGAGACGCGATAGGCATAAAAGGCGGCAAAGGCCATGGTGGAGGCGATAGAGCACCACACGCCCAGCTGCATGACGCTATGCACGCTGACCGAAACGCCCTCATACCAGGGCAGGGGGAAGGGAGAGAATGCCAGACCGGTAATGCAGATCATTGCAAGTACGATGAGCGGCATACTGTAGCGAATCGGCTGCGATGCGAAGGAGATGATGACAGGCACGCAGACCAGCGCCGAGAAGGGATTGGCAAGCCCGCCGGTGATCAGCAGCAGTCCGCAGAGCTGCAGGAGATCGAGGCTGAGCAGCGCGAAGGCTGCCGGCGGCTCCAGTCGGTGCGTGGGCGGATAGCGCAGCGTCAGGAAGAAGTTGATCCAGGCAAGGCAGGCGATCAGTACGCAGCAGGGCAGCAGCGGCATGGGAAATTTCAGCCAGAAGGCGACGATCATCACGGTTACCGTCTGACCGCCGACCGCAAGCCAGCGCAGGCGCACCAGCGTCTGCAGTCTCAGCCGCCGGCTGGTATGATGGCCCTCCTGCGCCTTCATTTCGGCTTCGGAGAGCTTTTCCAGTCCCCGGAAGAAGCGTGCCATCGTCATGTCCCCCTTGGCTTGGCGCGTGTCGTCGGCAAGGCCTCGGCCGGATCTTCCGGCCAGGGGTGCCTGGGGTAGCGGCCGCGCATATCGGCGCGCACATCCTTCCAGGATCCGGCCCAGAAGCCCGGCAGGTCGCGCGTCGTCTGGATCGGGCGATATGCCGGCGATGTCAATTCCAGCACCAGCGGCAATCTGCCGCCGCCGATGGCCGGATGCTGCTTTAGCCCGAACAGCTCCTGCACCCGAATGGTCAACAGTGGTTCCTCGCCATCATATTGAATGGGATGGCGGTGGCCGGTCGGCGCCTCGAAATGCGTCGGTGCCATTCGAGCGAGGTCGCGCTGCAGCTCGTGCGGCACGAGAGACATCAACCCGTTGGAAAGGCTGCCCGCGGAGATATCGGAGAGGCCGCGCGCGTCGGGCTGAAACGGCATGAACCATTCCTCAAGCCGAGCAAGCAGCGCCTCGTCGCTCATATCGGGCCACGGATCGCCGATCGTCCGATGCAGGAAGCCGATCCTGTCCCGCAGCTGCGTGGCTTCCTTGGAGAACGGCAGGACACCGATCCCGAGCTCCCGTATGCCGTCCGCCAGCGCCTTGGCCGCCGGCTCGCCGGTGGGCCGCGGCAGAGGCGTCTCTTCGAAGATGATGGCACCGAGCCTTGTCATCCGCCGCGCCCGCACCTGCCGGCTCGCTCTGTCGAAAAAGCTCTGGTCTTCGGTGCGAATTTCGCCCGGCAAATGCTCTTCGACATCGGCGCGGGAAATCTCCGCCGCAGCAAGAACGCGCGCCTGCGCCGCACGTCCCGTCAGGTCCGCGACGACAAGCATCTGGGAGCCGGCAAGCCGCTCGGTCTCCGGCAACTCTGCGCCGCGCCCATTGGCCATGACGAAACGTCCCCGCCCGCCACGCTGCAGCGCGATGCGGTCGGGAAAGGCATGCAGCAGCAGCGCGCCGGCAAGCGGAGGAATAGAGGAAGGGGTGCCGCCGTTGCCACCGGCCGCTTGAGCGAGACGCCCGGCAAGACGACGCGCGGCCTCGGCCCGTTCACCCTTCTCGGTCTTGAAGCGCCGCAGCCGGTCTTCCACGTCGATGCTCTGCCCACCAAGCCCCTGTTCCGTCAGCAGTACGGCAAGCAGCGCCGCCTCGCGCGCCTGGCCGAATTCGCCAGCCGAAATCACCATCGCCGCCAGTCGTGGCGGCAGGGCGAGCTCGCGCATCAGCCGTCCGCGCGCCGTCAGCCCGTTTTCCGCGTCGAGCGCACCCAGCTGTCTCAGCAGGGCTCGTGCTTCGGCAAGCGTGGTCGCAGGCGGTTGATCGACGAAGGCAAGCGTCGCAGGATCTTGCACGCCCCAATGGGCCAAATCGAGTGCCAGGCCGGAAAGATCGCTCGAAAGGATCTGCGGCGGCGTGAACGCCGGAAGCGCCGCGGTCTGCCCCGGATGCCAGAGCCGGATGGCGATGCCCGGTTCGGTTCGTCCGGCGCGGCCGGCGCGCTGATCGGCCGAGGCGCGCGACACGCGCACCGTCTCGAGCCGCGTGATGCCAGTGGAAGCCTCGAAAACGGGCAGGCGCTGCAATC
>NZ_CP067071.1:3532500-3632500 GCF_020871915.1 Rhizobium sp. AB2/73
GTAGAGCGTCTGGCGAATACTCCCGGGGGTAGAGCACTGGATGGGCTATGGGGACTCACCGTCTTACTGATCCTAACCAAACTCCGAATACCGGGAAGTACTACCAGGCAGACACACGGCGGGTGCTAACGTCCGTCGTGAAAAGGGCAACAACCCTAACCTCCAGCTAAGGTCCCCAAGTCATGGCTAAGTGGGAAAGGATGTGAGGATCCCAAAACAACCAGGATGTTGGCTTAGAAGCAGCCATCATTTAAAGAAAGCGTAACAGCTCACTGGTCTAGTCAAGGGTCTTTGCGCCGAAAATGTAACGGGGCTGAAGCCATGCACCGAAGCTGAGGATTCCTCTTTGAGGAGTGGTAGCGGAGCGTTCCGTAAGCTGATGAAGGGATACCCGTGAGGGGTCCTGGAGGTATCGGAAGTGCGAATGTTGACATGAGTAACGATAAAGAGGGTGAGAGACCCTCTCGCCGAAAGACCAAGGGTTCCTGCTTAAAGTTAATCTGAGCAGGGTTAGCCGGCCCCTAAGACGAGGCGGACACGCGTAGTCGATGGGAACCACGTTAATATTCGTGGGCCTGGTGGTAGTGACGGATTGCTTAACTTGTTCACACTTATTGGATTGTGTGGGCGGGGACGCGGTTCCAGGAAATAGCTCCACCGTATAGACCGTACCCGAAACCGACACAGGTGGTCAGGTAGAGTATACCAAGGCGCTTGAGAGAACTATGTTGAAGGAACTCGGCAAATTGCACGCGTAACTTCGGAAGAAGCGTGACCCTTATATGCGCAAGCATGTGAGGGTGGCACAGACCAGGGGGTAGCGACTGTTTACCAAAAACACAGGGCTCTGCGAAGTCGCAAGACGACGTATAGGGTCTGACGCCTGCCCGGTGCTGGAAGGTTAAGAGGAGGGGTGCAAGCTCTGAATCGAAGCCCCAGTAAACGGCGGCCGTAACTATAACGGTCCTAAGGTAGCGAAATTCCTTGTCGGGTAAGTTCCGACCTGCACGAATGGCGTAACGACTTCCCCGCTGTCTCCAACATAGACTCAGTGAAATTGAATTCCCCGTGAAGATGCGGGGTTCCTGCGGTCAGACGGAAAGACCCCGTGCACCTTTACTATAGCTTTACACTGGCATTCGTGTCGGCATGTGTAGGATAGGTGGTAGGCTTTGAAGCAGGGACGCCAGTTCTTGTGGAGCCATCCTTGAAATACCACCCTTATCGTCATGGATGTCTAACCGCGGTCCGTTATCCGGATCCGGGACAGTGTATGGTGGGTAGTTTGACTGGGGCGGTCGCCTCCGAAAGAGTAACGGAGGCGCGCGATGGTGGGCTCAGACCGGTCGGAAATCGGTCGTCGAGTGCAATGGCATAAGCCCGCCTGACTGCGAGACTGACAAGTCGAGCAGAGACGAAAGTCGGTCATAGTGATCCGGTGGTCCCGTGTGGAAGGGCCATCGCTCAACGGATAAAAGGTACGCCGGGGATAACAGGCTGATGACCCCCAAGAGTCCATATCGACGGGGTTGTTTGGCACCTCGATGTCGGCTCATCGCATCCTGGGGCTGGAGCAGGTCCCAAGGGTTTGGCTGTTCGCCAATTAAAGCGGTACGTGAGCTGGGTTCAGAACGTCGTGAGACAGTTCGGTCCCTATCTGCCGTGGGTGTAGGAATATTGACAGGATCTGTCCCTAGTACGAGAGGACCGGGATGGACATATCTCTGGTGGACCTGTTGTCCTGCCAAGGGCATAGCAGGGTAGCTATATATGGAATGGATAACCGCTGAAGGCATCTAAGCGGGAAACCAACCTGGAAACGAGTGTTCCCTATCAGAGCCGTGGAAGACGACCACGTTGATAGGCCGGGTGTGGAAGTGCGGCAACGCATGAAGCTTACCGGTACTAATAGCTCGATTGGCTTGATCGTTCTCATTGCTCGTGCTCATCTCCCGCTGAATGCGAAAGCATTCATGCGGCATGAGCCTCTAAAAAACGTGTTCAAACACGCCAGCTTCTCAAAACGTCCATGCAAAAGCATGAACAGCAAGCTTCGGCCACCTGTCGCCTCGAACTCGAGGTGACCCTATGGCCGGCTGATGTCCCCTTCGAGCGGCAAGCGAGAAGGACAAGGCATATCAGCCACAAAGAAGCAACTTGAGCTGTCCATGCGTTCCGCATGGACAGCTCAAGTTGCGCTTTGCCGACCTGGTGGTTATGGCGGGGTGGCTGCACCCGTTCCCTTTCCGAACACGGCCGTGAAACGCCCCTGCGCCCATGGTACTTCGTCTTAAGACGCGGGAGAGTAGGTCGCTGCCAGGTCTGCTAATCGCAACTCCAGGCTAAATTGCTCGGCAATTTATGCCTCGCTAAACCGCTTCGGCGGTTTATGCCTCACAAAATCTTCTCGTCACACTCCGAAATACGGCCACGCCGTGTTACAATAGGCCGCTAACGCGGCCTTTGCCGCTTCTCAAGGGAAGCAAGAAACGCTTCTCGAATTTGGTGGGAACCCACAGCAAGGGTGCCCATACGCGACAAACCCAAAGGGTTTGCGCTGGAAACACACGATAAACCGCTCAAGCGGTTTACGTGGACGCGATAAACCCTCCGGGTTTGCGCTGGTAACGCGGGGTGGAGCAGCCCGGTAGCTCGTCAGGCTCATAACCTGAAGGCCGCAGGTTCAAATCCTGCCCCCGCAACCAAGCTTTCCCCAACGACAACGATGTATTACCGCCGCTCGATCTGGAGAGTGGCATCCCGTATTCGCAACAATCGCCCCAAACCCCATATCACCAGAACCTTGACGAACCACATTGGTTCACCAATAGTTATAGTGAACCAAGGAAAGTTAGGTGCCATGACAGCGTTCACCGTTCGCGTCTCAGATGAGACCGCCAGCAAGCTTGACCAGATCGCGGAAAAGCTCGACCGCTCCCGCTCGTATATGGCCGCTCAGGCGATTGAGGACTATGTCGCTCGCGAGGAGTGGCAGCTCGCAGAGATTGAGGCCGGGTTGGCCGAAGCCAACCGGGGCGAATTTGCCAGTGATGATGATGTGGCGAAGGTTGTCGGCGTCATGCACGCTCATCAACGGTGGCCTCTGGAGCTGTAACCGCCTTTCGGATTGCGGAGACTTCTGTTTGAAATGAAGCGCGCCCGCTCAAACGCTCACAACCGTGCCAGCTTCAGATTATGTTCGAGCGCAAGCCGTAGCGCTGCTTCTCCTGCTGGTGTCGATTGAGTCTCGTTCCCGTTTGAGATATGGCCATATTCGCCCATGAGGTCCAGTACGAGGATGCTTGTGTAAAGGCGGAAAAGCGCATCGTCGGCCTGTCCTGCATGTCGAAGCCAGGCAGACACGTAACTTAGATCCCACCACAGAGTAAACGGCTCGCTACCGAAGCGATTCAGGACACCCTTGATGACCGGAATTCCAAGATTGGTCGCTCGTCCCAAACCTGTACTTCGATAAAGCGCTCAGTTGGGCCCGGCATCCCGTGTTCCTTCACGATGGTTTTAATCTCTTCAAAAGTGAATACGCGCCCATGGCATGGACGTCGGTCGGCGGTAAGATCTTCCCGGATTGCATAAGGAAGGCTTGCCATACTATCCGGATAGGTGAAGGTGAGCACCTCAGCCGGAAAAGCGACAAGTGGCATGACAAGCGCGTTTGGCCGTGTGAGATCGAGGCCGTCGTCGCAATTGCCAAGGAAGCAGTAGACCGGCCGTTCGCGTCGAGTATTACCTAAGAGACGGCGGCGTTCCCGGATAAGCCAATCTTCGGTTTCGCAGCGCCGTGCAAGATATGTCGGCTTGATCTTTCGCACGCCGGCTTGCCGAATGCGGTCCAAAACCGCCTCCGCCTCATCCGGCGCCAAGTCGCAAATGTTCGAAAGAAAGGGACTACCCGGATCATAGGTGTGGGTAATTACACTTGGAAATAGAGCATCTTTCATCACTACACTTTACCCAGTCGTTGGAAAAAGTCGAAATCAAAAAGACAGGTGCAAGAATCCTCCTGCACCCCTGCCTGACCGGCGATGTCTGGGGGAAGCAACGGCAAGGGGCCACGCGGCGGGCGCGCAAACGCAGTGCGCAGCCTCGGGAACCGCCCCTTGCCTTTGCGGGGGAGCGAAGCGCCAAATCAGTCAATAATGTCGATGATCTCATAGCTCTTCACGAAGGCGCCGACACCATCGTTCAGCAGTGCAAAGATGCTGTCCCGTGAGATGGGCAGCGTTTCGATCTTCTCCAGTTGCATCGGCCACCAGTCATTCGCGGGATCGCTGATAACGTCGCGGCGCAGCTCGTGAAGCGCCTCGCGCGCTTCCTCTTCATCGTGAAAGAAGATGTCCGGAATGCCAGTGTGCTTCCATCGATCTTCGTCACTATTGGCGCGCGAATAGGTGTAGAAGGTGAATGACTTGTCTTGAGACATGCGTCGTCTCCTCGTGTTTTCCGAGGCCTTACGTGGCCATCGCGGCAGATATCATCGGCATTCCGGCCCTCTCGCTACTCGCAAAGTATGAGTTCGCGGTCAATTGTAGGATTCTACAATGTTCCTCGATGAAAACGGATCGTGCCGAGGTTCGCTTCCGTTCTTACACGACGCCATAAGGGCTCTGGTTTGGATTGTCTTTGTGCCCAAATACTGACGCTGCCAGTCACTCCGCATGCAATGCGATATCAAAGATTGGTCACGCGGAGCTTTCCTGTGGTAGCTTGATCCTGTGCCGGTATGGCGAAATTGGTAGACGCGGTGGACTTAAAATCCGCTGCGTTATGAGTGTGGGATCGAGTCCCGCTACCGGCACCAGCTAGAGACCGGGAACGCCATATTTCCAGATGCTGTAAGCTTCACGGCTATCCCACTGGACTTGTTTTTCCGTTTTTGCCTCGCATTCCCTACAAAGGTTGCGATTGGCGATCCGGGCGTGATGCAATTCCCTGTCGAGGTCTTGTCGGTTGTCGGCCTGTTCCGCCTTGCGCATGTGCCGCTTGATAGCATCGACGTGCCCTTGCAAGCTCATATTCGCTCTCCGGTCGCGTCAATTGATGGCCAACGGTATCTTTTGAAACCCTTGAAGTTGCCGGATTGGTCATACTCCACCTGAAAATGCCCTCGCATTTTGTCGGGGCTGATGGATGTGGAGCAAAGTCATGTTTTGGACTAGCTATCCCGGCCGCTTCCTTGAGCAAGCCTGTAATGGCGGTGATGTTCTCGTTCGTCTTGCTGTCAACGTCGGTGCTAAGGCTGGTTAGGTTCCAGCCATCGGTGAGGGTAGGGGTGGCTTTGATCGCGCCCATGCCCGCTGAGATCGTGATCGCGTATTCCTCGGTCTTGTCGGGCAAATAGAATGCCTTCACGTCGCAGATTACGGTCTTGTCGGTCTTGGTTTCAACAAGGGCCAGATACGGTGCGGGCCGTCAGTAGCGGATACCAGATTGGTCGCGCGACGTAACGCGCTTGACCTGTAATCCGGCGCAAGAAGTTACCAGTAAGGGAATATGCATCAGGAATATCAATGCACGCATAACGAATCCCTTGAAATGGTGGGAAGGTGAATAACGCGGCGGCACTAAGTATTTAAAGCTATGAAATGCTGTAGGAATGTAACATTCCGCATCCAACGATTGAATTCAAGTCGAGAAAAAGAATCTATTCTCAGATTTTACACGCCGCGTTCCAAGAGCAGCAGAAGAACAGACGGTGAAGAGAATGACTGATATTAAAGCGGCTGTTCGGCACCTATTTCCATCCTGATCGACCGTCGAAAAGCTTTCTCGGCCAACTGGCGCAGCCTTTCCGCAAGGAAGGCATCCGCCAAATCCTTGGGCGCACGACAAAAAAGCGGCTGATGCGGCAAAGCGCAATGCTGCCGTAACCCATGAGCCGTACCCCTGTCCGCGATCTCCCTTTAGCTGCAAAGGACGTTCCTATGATTGCCATTCGCATGAAGCGGCTCCCTCACGGGATTGCTGCGCTTGCAGTCCTGCTGATCCTGTCGGCCTGTGCCTCGCAGATCATGAAGAGCTATATCGGCGCGCCGATCAGCAGCGTGATGCTGGATTACGGTCCGCCGGATAATGTCTATGATCTGGGGCCGGGTGCGCGTGCCTATCAGTGGCGCAAGGAGAAGACGCAGGTGGTGCCAGGTCAATCCAGCGGCGAAATCCGGGATACGCGCCGCGGCAAGCGTTATGAAGTCACCGAAACGCCGGGCTATGTCGAGCATACGGAATGTTTCTACACCTTCTATACCCGAGGCTCCGGTTCCGATTGGTATGTGACGAGTTTTCGCCAACCTCCGCTTGAATGCGAATAAATCCCTCCGGCTGCCTTGCGGAAGGCGGATGATGTCGCTGTTCGCAAGGGGGCAACTCAATCCCGGCCTGGTTCGTCAAGTTTGCCCCATCGCCAACGCCATGCGGCATCGCTTTTCCACCAGGCGACGAAAATCAGCACTGCAGTCGGGAAGATGATTGCCGCGGCATAGCCGATAGGATGACTATCCGCATGAGGCCCGCCGACGAAGATAATGGCCGCCAACAACAGCGCATAGATACCAAGTGCGATCCAGCCCTGCCAACGGTAAGGCAGTCCGGCCCCGTAGCCGTATGCTTTGACATGGAACCATGGGGCTTGGTTTCTCATACGGTCGATCCTTCGGCGGAGCGGTCATCTCTCCGCTGCACTTCTTCACCAGCATTGTTGGGCAACTTTCGAGTAACTGCAAGGCCGCCGATCATGCGAGGTGCAGTGACTACGACTGGTTCGATTGCGTGCGAATGAAGCGGCTGATTTTCATGAATAAGAGCGGCGAAGGGACCGATTCGGGGTTTGATCAACCATCCTCCGCCGCTCTCCGTCGGGCGCGCCCTGGCTTGAAAAGACGTGCCGACCTCTGCAAATCGGCGATCAGAAGCGATAGTTCAGGCCGGCCTTGATGACGTGATCACTCAGGTCGGTTTTAGACTTGCCGCTCGATGTCGTCGTGGAGACGTCGTTGGTCATGACGTAGTTGTATTCGATCTTGGCTGACAGGCCGCCGCCGAAGCCTTGTTCGACGCCGCCGCCGATAAGATAGCCTTGCTTCCAGCCGCCGGAGATGGAAACGCCCTTGCCGCCTTCGAACTTGGTCATCGTCAGACCCGCCGTGCCATAGACGAGCGTGCGATCGAAGGTCAGGCCGGCCTTCGCCTTGGCGGCACCCCGGAAGCGCTCTTCCACCTTGCCGTTTGGTACGCGTATCTCGTTGTTTCCGAGGTATGAGCCCTCCAGCTCCGCGCCGACGATACCTGGCCCCACCTGGAAATTGTAGCCGGCTTGCACGCCACCGGTCAGGCCCTTGCCGCTGGCGAAAGGGTTGAATTTCGGCGAGGCGATACCGCCATGGGCGCCGAAATAGGCGCCGCTCCACTGGAAAGCCGGCGGCCGGTCATAGCCGGCATCCGGGGCCTGATAGGTGGTGAGATCGGCTGCGGAAGCGTTGGACGCGGCCGTCATGGCCAGAGCCGCGAACAGAATAGATTTTGCGCTGAGCGACATTGCTAACTCCATAAGAAACCCATGCGCCATCCCTGGGCGCTCGCAAGGTCTCTGTTTGCGTTGGAGAACCGGACATCGGTTCCTGCTGCTCTCCGGTGCTGTCCGTCTTGGGAGCGGATCAACGTCAGGAGATGCAGGTCATTTTGCCGGTGAGAGTTGCGGGTACATTGCAGGATTCGGAAATATCGAAAAATTACTGAATATTTTTATAGGTTTGAGCAGGGTTTTTTAATCCTTTTTCAAGGATGGAATGCTGTCTGGCCCTGAGAGCTACCGTCGCGGAATGTCGGGCGAAATGGGGCAGGTCGGTATGATATGCGCCATGCCGCCTCCTTCCATGCTGCTGATGATAGGAATCCCGATCGCACCATCTCCGGGATCGCGGGCGCCATCCTCGGTAACCATTATCTGTATTCGAAAGGTCTACTCGCAGCGCCGGCCGGTGGCGCGATCGAAGAGATGCAGCGCGCTGGCATCGAAGGCGAGCTTGAGCGTCTGCCCTTCGGCAATCGCGGTGCGCGGCGGCAGGCAGGCCATCAGCCGTTGCGAGCCCGCCTGCGCCGTCACGATGAGCTCGGGGCCCGTGAGTTCCGCGACTTCGCAGACGGCCTCGAGTTTGCCGCCTTCCTCGAGGCGCAGCGTTTCCGGCCGGATGCCGATCACCAGCTGCTGACCTTGGTTGATCCCAGCTTTTGTCGCCGGCATCGGCAGGGTGATCGATGTTCCGTCGATGCGCAGTGAATCCTGATCAGCCGTCGCGTTCAAAAGGTTCATCGGTGGCGCGCCGACGAAGGTCGCGACATAGAGCGTTGCCGGATGATTGTAGATTTCGTCCGGCGTGCCGAGCTGCTCGATCCGGCCGTCGCGCATCACGGCGATGCGGGTTGCGAGTGTCATCGCTTCGATCTGGTCGTGCGTCACGTAGACGACTGTTGTTTTCAGCATCTGGTGCAAGCGCTTCAGCTCGGTGCGCATCTCCATGCGCAGCTTGGCGTCGAGATTGGAGAGCGGCTCGTCGAACAGGAAGACTTCCGGTTTGCGCACCAGTGCCCGGCCGATCGCCACGCGCTGGCGCTGGCCGCCGGAAAGCTGGCTTGGCTTGCGTTCGAGCAACGCCTCAATCTGCAAAAGCCTCGCCGCTTCGCGCACCGCCTTGTCGCGCTCGGCGGCAGGCACCTTGCGCATTTCCAGGCCGAAGCCGATGTTGCGGTGGACCGAGAGGTTCGGATAGAGCGCATAGGACTGGAACACCATGGCGATGTCGCGGTCCTTCGGATGCACGCCGAGCACGGAGCGCTCGCCGATACGGATATCGCCGCTGGTCGCCTCGGCAAGCCCGGCGATGATGTTCAGCAGCGTGGACTTGCCGCAGCCAGACGAGCCGAGCAGCACCAGGAACTCGCCGCTTTCGAGCGAAATATCGATGCCTTTCAGCGTCTCCACTTCGCCGTAGCTCTTGCGGATGTTCTGGATTTCGAGCGCGCTCATTGAACGGCCTCCTCGGATGCTTGAGCCGGGCCGTAGCTGCGCGGCAATGTGGAAATGGCGCGGGACGCGACCGCGGTCCCGGCCGAAAGGCAGGCCGCAAGCGGCTTGCCGCGGGCAAGGGCGGCCAGGAAGCCGGCATTGAAGACATCGCCGGCGCCGATCGTGTCGACGACGGTGACCTTTGGTGCTGCGGCCGAAGCCAGCACGCCGTCGGCATCGACGGCGATCGCGCCGTCCGGACCGCGCTTGACGACGAAGATCGCGCCTTCTGGCATCAGTGCATGGAGCGCGCGCGCAGCCTCCGCGGGATCATCTATGCCGGCTAAGGTCGTGGTTTCGACCTCGTTCATCAGCGCCACGCCGCACCGGGAAAGCCAGTGTCGCGTGGCGTTGCAATTCTCGTTGCTCCAGCTGTCGAGCGGCCAGCCGGTGTCGAGCGCGATGGTAATCCCGTGCTTGTCAGCCCAGTCGAACAAGGCATCGTAATCCCGCGTGAGATCTTCGGTCAGAAAGGCTCCGCAGAGCAGCACATAACCGCCGGTAAGCTTCTGGCCATCGAGAACTGCAAACACGTCATCGAGATTGAAGCGCGGCAGGTGGCCGCGCGTGGTGAAGAAGGTGCGCTCGCCATCGGGATGGGTAATGCCGACCGAGAGCGTCGTGCCCTCCGGTCGCACGGGCCACTTGCTGCTGCGCGCGCCGAACGCTTCGCTAAGCCAGCGCCCGAACTGATCGCTGCCGACATTAGCCGCGATCTCGTAATCGACGCCGAGACCCTCCCAGGCAAGCGCGCTATTGCCGGCCTGGCCGCCGACGCGCAGCTCGTCGTGATCGACAATGATCTCCGTGCCGGCCTTCGGCCACGGCGCTGCCGGCCCGAGGATCAGGTCGATATTGACGTTGCCGATGACTGCAAGCGGCTTCATTCATTCGCTCCGGGTGATCTTGGTGGAGCGCACCGGCGTGCCGGCATTCTCCACCCGCTCGTCGGCAAAGGCGATCATCAGCGACTGGGCGACAGGCAGCATCTGGAAGATGGCCGCAAGACCGGTTTCCGGCTTGAAGCGCAGGGTGACGCAACCGGGAACCGGTTCTTCCCCGGAGCCGTCGAAGATGATCACTGGGGCACCCGTCTCGACTGCGGAAACGGCCATGGCCGTCACGAGACCGGCGGTCGCATCACTGCCGCGGAACAGCACCACGCCGATCGAGGCGCCAAGCATTTCCATCGGACCGTGACGCAGCTGGCCGCCTTCGAGCGAGAAGCACGGGCGGCGCGAAAGTTCGGTAAGTCCGAGCGCCAGAGCCTCGGCAATACCCTGTAGACGCCGACCGGAGGTTACAACCGTCGCCACATTGGCGAGAGCCGCAAGCGCCGGCTGGATATCGAGTGTTTCGGGCGCGCGAAGCACGGAAAGCGCAGGCGCCGGATCCTGGCCGAGGGCGGCGAAGATCGCCAGATGCAGCGCGAAGGTGACCGTGAGGCTGCGTGTAGCGGCAAAGGCAAGCTCCGTGCCACCGGCGCCGACAAGAGAAGGCGCGGTCTTGGCGAGGAACGAGCTACTTTCCAGTGTCAGGCCGAAAGTCTCGGCCGTGCCGCCCGTCTCGTTGAACCAGCGCAGCACTTCGGCGCTTTCGCCGGATTGCGATGTCATGAAGATCGTACGGTCCTCCAGCGATAGCGGCTGGCCGAGCTGTTCGGAAAGCGGCAGGGCGATCGCATCGATGCCGGCGGCGCGATAGAGCGGCTCGACGGCGCGATTGACCGCGTGGGAACCGCCCATGCCGAGCAGCAGCAGCCTGCCGGTGCGTTTCAGCGAGGCGGCGGCCTTGGCGGCCATGTCGGCGGCAGCCTCGAAGGAGGCAAGCGCATCGCTATGCTGGCGGGCCATTTCGTGGTCGATGGCGGCAAGGCCTTCGGGGCGGGTTTTCTCTTGAGTCATGGTCATCCCTTTACGCCGCCATTGGTCAGGCCCGAGATAAGGGCACGTTGCATGACAAGGCCGATCAGCACCGGGGGCAGGGCGGCGAGCACGCCGGCAGTCGCGATCAGTCCGTAATCCGAGACACGACCGCCGGCGAGATCCGCGATGGCGACGGTGAGGGTCTTGGCGCGCTGGTCTGACGTGAAGAGCAGCGCATAGAAGAATTCATCCCAGGCAAGCAGGAAGGCAAAAAGCGCCGAAGTCGCCATCACGGGCATGGCAAGCGGCAACGTGATGATTCGCAGCGTCTGGAACAGCCCGGCGCCGTCGATCATTGCCGCAGCCTCGATCTCCTTCGGAATGGAATCGAAGCCGGATTTCATCAGCCAGGTCGTGAATGGCGCGAGGATCGTCAGATAGACGAGCGCCAGGCCGAAAACGTTGTTGAGCATGCCGAGATGGGCAAGGCCCATATAGAGCGGTACGGCAAGCGCCACCGGCGGTAGCATGTAGGTGGCGATGACCATGGAAAGCGACCATCCGACAGATGGCGTGCGCGATACGGCCCAGCCGGCAGGAATGGCGAGCGCAATGGCTGCGATGGTCGCCATGCCGGCCACCTCGATGCTGTTGCGCAGCGATGAGGTGAAGGCGGCACCCTCACTGTTTTCCAGCGTCGACAGCAGCAGCTTATAGCGCGAGAAGTCCGCCGTCTGCGGCCACCAGCGCAGCGGCTTGGCGGCGAGATCGGCAGCCGGCGAAATGCTCATGATGAAGAGCCAGGCGATCGGCGCCAGGATCACGACGGCGAGCAGGATGGCGCAGACATAGATGAAGCAGGTGAAGAGCGGGCTCTGGCGTTCCATCAGGCGGCACTCCCTGCGGTTTTGCGGACAAGGGCGGCATAGGCGGCGGCAAGCAGCGTGACCAGCAGCGTGACGATGAGGGCAAGCGATGCGCCCGACCCCGCTCGCTGGAAGGAAAAGGCTTCCTGATAGACGAGGATCGATAGCGTGCGCGTGCTGTTTGCCGGCCCACCGCGTGTCATCACCCAGATGATATCGAAGACCTTGAAAGCCTCAATGGTGCGCAGCACCAGCGCCACCATCAGCGGTCCCACAAGATAGGGAAGGATGACGAAGCGGAAGCGCTTGAAGGGGCCGGCGCCATCGACCAGCGACGCGGCGGTGATATCGCGCGGTACCGCCTGCAGGGCGGCAAGTGCAATCAGCGCCACCAGCGGGAAATTCTTCCAGCAGTCGGCGACGATGAGTGCCGTCAGCGCCGTGCCCGGTTCGCCGAGCCAGGAGCGGTAGGCGTCGATGAGGCCAAGCTGGGTGAGAGCTGCGTTGAGCGCGCCATATTCGGGATTGTAGATCAGCCGCCACAACGTCGCGTTCACGACGGTCGGCAACGCCCAGGGCAGGATCATTAGTGCACGCAGCACGCCGCGACCCCTAAAATTCTGATTCAACAGCAGGGCAGCCAGCACGCCGAGCACCATTTCGGCGGCAACGGAGACGATCGCGAACCACGCCGTGGTAATCAGGGTGCGCTGAAAATTGGAGTTCGCCAACATCTTCGCGTAATTGTCGATACCGACGAAATTGCCGCCGGTTCCCACAAGCTTCGCATCGGTGAAAGAAAGGCCGACGGTGTCGACGAGGGGCCAGCCGATGACGGCGATCATCACCACAAGCAGTGGCAGCATCAAAAGCCAGGCGCGAGTTGTCATGGAGGTGCCGGACATGGCAGGCCCCTTCTTTCATTCTTCATGGAGGAGATTAGAGGCGGGCGGCGATTGGCGCCGCCCGGTGAGATTATCAGAGACCGCTATTGTCGGCAGCAGACTTCAGTGCGTCTTCCGGAGAAGACTGGCCGAGCAGCGATTCCTGGATCGCCTGCTGAAGTGCGGTTGACAGTTCCTGATATTTCGGCGTCGTCGGACGCGGATACATGGCAGCGAGGCCGACCTTTGCGGCCGCGATCAGTTCTTCCTGACCCTTGGTGACGGCCGGATCACTGTAGGACGATGCCCAGATCGGCAGGCTGAGCTTCGCATACTGGTTCTGCGTTGCCTGCGAGGTCATGAAGGAGATGTATTTCCAGGCCTCGTCCGGATGCTTGCTGGCAGTGGTGATGCCGAGACCCATCGAGCCGTTTACCGCCGAAGCCTCGCTCTTGCCGGCAACGCCCGGTGCCGGCACGACGCCGACCTTGCCGGCAACCTTGCTGTCCTTCGGGTCGTTCGCCATGTTGTACATGTAGGTCCAGTTCAGCGCGAAGGCGGCGTCGCCGTTTTCGAAGACCTTGCGAACGTCTTCTTCAAGGAATTCCTTGGAGTTCGGGTTGGTCAGGCCGGACTTGTAGCTGGTGACCATGTATTTCAGGGCGTCGAGGCCGCCACCGGTCTGGAAGTCCGGCTTGCCGTCCTTGATGAAATCGCCCTTATAGGCGCTGACGAGCGTGGCGTAGTCGCAGATTGCGGCTTCGGCCTGTGACCAGCTCCAGGCAATCGGCGTTGCCAACAAGCCTTTGTCCTTGATGATCTTGGCCTGCTCGTTCAGTTCGTCCCAGGTCTTCGGTGGCGTCTTGATGCCGGCCTTTTCCAGGATTTCCTTGTTATAGAACAGGTACTTGGTATCGAGGATCCACGGCATGCCGTAGTACTTGCCGTCATACTGCACCGTCGTCCATGCACCCGGCAGCACGTTCTTCTTCGTCTCGTCCGAAATGCGCGATGAAACGTCGACCAGAACCTTGTTCGTCGCGTATTCGGCCGGCCAGATCACGTCGAAGAGCACGACGTCGTAGCCGCCGCCAGAACCCCGCGCCAGCACCGTCTTGTCGTGCAGGCCTTCATAAGGGACGAATTCGAGGTTGACCTTGATGTCCGGATTGGCCTTGGAGAAGGCATCCGTCATCGCGCGCACATCGGCTTCGCTATAGGCAGCCTGCGCCATGAAGAGGGCATTGATCGTCGTTTCGGCAACGGCGTGCGAGGCGAAGGATACGCCGATCAGCGCTGCGCCCAGCAATGTCTTGTTCAATGATTTCAACATTCCATCCTCCAGTTTTTGACAGTCACGCGATTTTTCCAAAGGCGGCTGACGTCGCCATCGGTTGTCGAGCAGGCAATTGGCCGGGCTGGCTGCCGAACATTGATCGGAGCGTCGCTTAAGTTCCCTGGTGAAACTCTGTGGTTTCTTTTAAGTCAATTGTCTTGACTAATTTGTTCTTCAATATTCTATTGCTGTCAAGAGGGCAAAAGCGGATGCACGATATTCGCCCGATCAGGGCTACCAGCGGAACGAACCACGAGGGGACCAGCGCCCATAACCGGCGGGTGATCATCGACGCCTTGCGGCTCAATGGTGCGCTCTCCCGCGCAGATCTCGCGCGCGCCACCCGCCTGACGAAACAGACCGTCTCCAACATCATGGAGGAGCTGGAAAACGACGGTCTCGTCACATCAAGGGAAACGGTGCGCCGCGGCCGCGGTCAGCCCTCGACGCCCTACGGTCTTGTACCGGAAGGCGCCTGCGCCATCGGCCTGCAGATCGACCGTCACATCACCCGCGCCATCGCCGTCGATCTCGTCGGCAATGTGCTGATACGCAAGGAAGCGAACCTGCCGGGAGGTGGACCGGCGACAGGTACGCCCATCGTCTTGCAGCTCGTGGAGGACGTGCGCAGCGAATTGAAGCAGCGAGCGGCTCAGGCGGAGAAGCGCCTCGTCGGCCTCGGTGTCGCGATGCCAGGCCCGTTTGGTATCGAGCAGGAGGATGCCGACAATCCCTGGATGATGGGCGCCTGGCAGCGCTTTCCGCTGCTGGAAACGTTGTCGGCCGGAACCGGCCTTAACGTTACCCTGCAGAATGACGCCGCGGCCTGCGCGACCGCCGAGCGCATGGTCGGCGCCGCACACGGCCTCGACCATGCCGTCTGCCTCTATGTCGGCTATGGTATCGGTGCCGGGCTCATCCTCGGTGGTGAGCTCTATAGCGGTGCGTATGGCAATGCCGGCGAAATCGGGATGGCACTGCTGACATCAGGCGGGAAACAGACCCAGCTGGAGCATCGCGCATCGCTGGCTTCACTCTACGATCACCTCGGCGTCGATCCGATGGCGCCGGATATCTATTCGCTGATAGACAAACGGGCCGCTGCCGACGATCCCGATATTCTCGCCTGGATCGAAAGGGCGGCGATCGACCTGCGCTGGAGCGTGCAGCTCATCGAAACCATCTTCGATCCGCAGACGGTGATTCTGTGCGGTGGCGCGCCCCCGGCGCTGGCAACGCGGCTGATGGCCGCCATGCAGCCGCTCCTGCCCTCCAATGCCGATCGTCCCGATCGATTGCTGCCGCGCCTGCAGCTTGGCATGACCGATCCTTGGGCAGTGGCGCGCGGTGCGGCGGCAGAGCCGATCGGCCACGCCTTCGATCCGCGTTTCCAGGCGATCTTGAAATCCTGATATTTAGGGATGTCGCGGGCTGGCGCCGAGCCGCGCGAGCACCTTGTTCGGAATGCCATAGCGCTGAATGACATCGCGACCGTTGCGCAGACCGCAGATCTCGCGATGGATGAACATGGCCCAGACGGCTTGCGCCGCGATATCCACCAGCCGCTCGTGCTCGATGCCCTGCTTGCCCTTGGCCTCGCCCTCCTGCAAGGCTGCAAGCGCCGCTTCCACCTTCATGCCGTGATGCCCGAGCGTACTGGCGCGTTCCGACATCATCTCATATTCGAGAATGCCGAGGCCGGTTTCTTTGGTTTGCGATGGATTGAAGTTGCGTGGCGGGCGAACTGTCATATCGAACTCCGCATGCTTTGATAATTTGTCTGGGCTTAGTTTTACACAATTGCGGCGGTTTTCCCAAGTCGGGCCATGCCGCCTGCGTCATCTTGAGCCTACCTGCATAAATCCGGAAATGTCTGAATTTTCCTATTGCCTTTCTCTTTTCGGGTGGTTGCGAGCGCTCATTTAAGGTCCAATACGGACATAAGCGCCCCATCAGAGGCAATCTCGCCCGACGCCATGAGCGCAATTCAAAGAAAGGATATCGGCATGACGAAAGCCTCGAAAAATGCGGAAAAGCAGTATGTCTATCGGATCATGAACTCGCCCGTCGGCGCGTTGAAGCTCGTCGGCAGCGATGATGGACTTGCCGCGATCCTTTGGGACAATGATCGACCAGGCCGCGTGCCGCTGCTTATCGTGACTGAGGATGACAGCCATCCGGTGCTCGTGGAAACCGAGCGGCAGCTCCGTGAATATTTCGCCGGCGAAAGACAGGTTTTCGATCTGCCGCTCGATTTTGCCGGAACTGAGTTTCAGCAGAAGGTATGGCAGGCGCTGCTCGCCATCCCCTTCGGCGAGACGCGTAGCTATCGCCAGATCGCGACCGAGATCGGCTCGGCCAAGGCGATCCGCGCCGTCGGTGGCGCCAATGGCCGCAACCCGATCTCGATCATCGCGCCCTGCCACCGCGTAGTGGGATCGGCTGGTGATTTGCGTGGGTTCGCCGGCGGTCTCGAACGCAAGGCCTATCTGCTGCGGCTCGAAGGCGCGGATACGAAGACATTCGATTTCGCTGCTTGATCTCGCGGCGATTGTATGGCGCGTTACGTGCCGTAAATCCCTTCTCCCCGAGGGGAGAAGGAGGTGCGCGGCAGTGGGCTCTTCCCATATGAAAACAGCCCATCCGGCATTTCGGACGGGCTGCTTTCATTTCGTATATCCAAGCTCAGCGGCCGACCGTGAACGTCATCAGCCGGCCGCCCCGTTTCAGCCCTCGAGCCACTTCACCTGCTCCGGCGTCAGCTTGATGTCGAGCGCCGAGAGGCTGTCTTCCAGCTCGGCGATCGTGCGCGGTCCGATCAGCGGTATCACTGGGAAGGGCTGTGCGACGACATAGGCAAGCGCGATATGGATCGGGCTGCGGCCGAGCTTCTGCGCCAGTTCGATCGCCCGATCGCGGCGGCCGAAATTGCGGTCGGAATACCAGACGCGGACCAATTCCTCGTCGTCGCGCTTGTCGCGGCCGGCGCGGTCCGTAAAGAAGCCGCGGCCCTGGCTCGACCAGGCGAAGTTCGGGATCTGCTTGGCATTGAGCCAGGCCTTCCACTCATCGTCCGAGGCGGCGATGCAGCCGGCCCAGATCGGGTCGAGCATTTCTGCAAGCGAGAAGTTGTTGGAAAGGGCCGCCGGTGCCGTCTTACCGTTCTTCTCGGCATAGGCGATCGCCTCGTCGAAGCGGGCGCGCGTCCAGTTCGAGCCGCCGAAGATGCCGCGGATGCGGCCAGCCTTCACCTCGGCATCCATGGCATCGACGAACTCGCCGACCGGAACGTCGGTATTGTCGCGATGCATGAAATAGATGTCGACATAGTCGGTCTTTAGGCGGTTGAGGGATTGGTCGAGCTGCTTGGCGATCATATCCGGATAGCAGAGCGGCGAATGCGCACCCTTGCCGATCAGCACGATCTCCTCGCGCGGCACGTTGCGGCTGGTGTGCCAGTCGCCGAAGATGCTCTCCGTCTTGCCGCCGCCATAGACATAGGCCGTGTCGAAGGCATTGCCGCCGGCTTCATAGAAGGCGTCGAGCGTCAGCGAGGCGGCTGCGAAATTTGGGAAGAATTCGAAGCCGAGCGTGACCAGCGATGCCGGCTTGGATATGCCGGGAATGCTGCGCTTCGGAATGCTGTTGCCCTTGGTTACGGTCGCGCCGGCGATGTTCTTCGTCCGCTTCGCGGCCTTTTCGATGCTATATTCAAGGCCGATCGATGCGCGCCATTGGTCGAGCACCTTGAGGTTGCCGATCGAATCGGCCCAGCTGATGCCGGGATAGGCGAATTCCTTGTTTCCGGCGCGGATGGCATCGCCAGCCGCATCGACTTCGAAGGAATAGAGCCAGCGATCTTCCTTGACTTCGATCGTCTGGGCCTCGCCGCCCTTGATAACGTCGATCTTGCCGACACCGCCCTTGTGACCGGAGGCAAACCAGAAGTCCTTGACTTCGATACGGCCTTCGGAGCCGATGATGCGCAGCGTGTTGTCCTGATTGGCCATGATGGAGCAGGACACTTCGGCAATGATGTCGTTCGGGAACTTCAGGACGGCGGAGGCCCATTCGTCAACGCCGGTCTGACCGAGATGGCCGACGCCCGATACCTTTTCCGGATCCAGGAACGGCTTGCCGTCGACCGCGCCGGCAATCAGGCGGGCCATAGAGACCGGATAGCCGCCGACATCGAGAATGCCGCCGCCGGCAGTCTCATTGGCAAACAGCCGGTGTTCCGGATTGACCTTGCCCATGTTGAAACCGAAGGAGGTGCGGATGATGCGCAACTCGCCAATCACGCCGCTCTTGACGAGCTCGATCAGCTTCGCCGTCTGCGGATGGACGCGATACATGAAGGCTTCGCCGGCGAAGACGCTGGCTTTCTTGGCCTCGTAATAGATGGCCTCCGCATCGAAGGCCGAAAGCGCGATCGGCTTTTCGACGAGCACATGCTTGCCGGCACGGATCGCCTTGATCGCCCATTCGGCGTGGCCGGTATGCGGCGTGGCGATGTAGACGGCGTCGATCTCCTTGTCGGCGAGCAGGGCTTCGTAGCCGTTGACGATGCCCGCGCCCGGGAAACCGTCGCCGAGACCCGGCTTGTCCGGGTTGCGGCTGGCGATGGCCACCAGCTTGCCGCTGCGGGAATGGGCGATACCATCGGCAAAAGTCTGGGCGATCCTGCCGGGGCCGATGATGCCCCAGCGGATTGGTGTCTCAGTAGTCATGGAACGATCCTTTCTAAATCTGCAGGCTGTCTTGGGAGGATTGGCAGCGCCTATCGCAATCGGTTGCCGGCGCCGTCGAACAGGAATGTCTTGGCGGCGGAGAGTGCCACGGTGAGCTTGTCGCGGTTGCCCGTGTTGCGGGATTCCTCGCGCTCGATGACGATCTGCTCGCCGCCTTCGATATTGGCGTAGATGTAGCTGGTATTGCCGAGATGTTCTGCGACGTCGACATCGACGGTCATGTCCACATCGCCGCGTCCGGCTTCGAGGAAATGTTCCGGGCGGATGCCGAGCGTCACCGGCTGGCCGACTTCCACCTTTGCCGAGGAGGCGGGCAACGTCAGGCGGATGTTGCGCTGACCCTTGAGCACGACGGCGATGCGGCCCTGCTGATTGTCAGCCACCTCGGCCTGCAGGAAGTTCATTTTCGGCGAGCCGACGAAGCCTGCGACGAACTGGTTGGCCGGGTCGTCGTAAAGGTCCAGCGGCGCACCTACCTGCTCGATATTGCCGCCGCGCAGCACGACGATCTTGTCGGCAAGCGTCATGGCTTCCGTCTGATCGTGCGTGACGTAGATCATCGTCGTGCCGAGCTTCTTGTGAAGGCGCGAGATTTCGACGCGCATCTGCACGCGCAGTTCGGCATCGAGGTTGGAGAGCGGCTCGTCGAACAGGAAGATCTGCGGTTCGCGCACGATGGCGCGGCCGATGGCGACGCGCTGGCGCTGACCGCCGGAAAGCTGCTTCGGCCGGCGCTGCATCAGCTCGGTGATCTGCAGGATTTCGGCCGCTTGCTTCACGCGGCGGTCGGTGTCGGCCTTTGGATTGCCGTTCATGCGCAGGCCGAAATTGAGATTCTGCTCGACGGTCAGGTGCGGGTAGAGGGCATAGGACTGGAAAACCATGGCGATACCGCGATCGGCCGGTTCCACGTCATTGACGATACGGCCACCGATCTTGAGCTCGCCGCCGGAAATATCCTCCAGCCCAGCGATCATGCGCAACAGCGTGGACTTGCCGCATCCGGACGGCCCGACGAAGACGACGAATTCGCCGTCCTTCACCTCGAGATTGGCGCCGTGGATGATTTCCAGCGAACCATAGCGTTTGACGATATTGGTGAGAGAAAGTTCAGCCATACGGATCTCCCGGAATTATTTGATTGCGCCGGCGGCAATGCCGGCGATGAAGTGGCGTTGCAGGAGAACGAAGATGATGAGAATCGGCGCCGTCAGCATTACGGCACCGGCCATGATGCCGCCCCAGGAGACCCTTGTGAGGCCGATCAGCGTTCCGAGCGCGACAGGCGCTGTCATCATCCCCGGCCGGGAGTTGATGAGCAGCGGCCAGAGATAGTTGTTCCAGGAAGCCAGGAACAGGATGATGGCGAGTGCTGCCATCGTCGGCCTTGCGAGCGGCAGGGCGATGCGCAGGAAGATCTGCCATTCCTTGACGCCCTCAACGCGGGCGGCATCAAAGAGTTCGCCCGGCATCATCGAGAAAGCCTGACGCATGAAGAGAACGCCGAGTGAGTTGAAGAGCGGCGGCACGATCAGCGCAACCCATGTGTTCGCCAGCCCGAAATCACGTGCCACCATGATGAATTGCGGAATGATGACGACGGAGTAGGGCAGCGTGATGGTGCCGAGGATGATGCCGATGACGCCCGAACGGCCGGCGAACTGATAGCGCGCCAGCGCCCATCCAGCCATTGATGTCAGCAGCACCGACAGGAAGGTGTAGATGACCGCAACGACGATGGAGATCGTCATCGCGCCGACGAAGTTGGTGTCGGCCTGCAGGTTCCGGAAGTTGTCCATGAAACCAGTCGACGGTGTCAGGATGATGCCAGGACTGAAAATGCCGTAATCGGGCATGGTGGAGAAGACGAACATCATCCAGAGCGGAAACAGCCAGATGATGGCGAGCGGCGCCAGCAGGCCATGCAAGGCGATCGAGCGGATCAGAGTGGATCTGGATTTTGATTTCATTTCGGTTCGCGCCCCACCCAGAGATTGAGAAGAGAGATGACGACCGCAAGCGCCGCCATCGTATAGGCGATCGCCGAGGCATAGCCGAAGTTGGTCGACTGGAAAGCCTGGCGATAGAGCAGCAGACCGAGCGTTTCCGTCCCGCCGCCGGGGCCTCCTCTGTTGGTGATCAGATATGGTTCGGTGAAGAGCTGCATGGTGCCGATGACGGATAGGACCACGCAGAACAGGATGATCGGCTTCAGGAGTGGCAGTGTGATGTGGATGAACTGCTTGAAGCGGCTGACGCGGTCGAGGGTTGCGGCCTCGTAAACATCCTCCGGGATCGATTGCAGCCCGGACAGAATGATGATGGCGTTGTAACCCGCCCAGCGCCAGGTGACGGCGATAACGATGAGCACCATGGCGGCGTGGGAATCGGCGAACCACGACACCGGCGCGATGCCCACACTGCCGAGCAGCTTGTTGATGATGCCGAAATCGACGTTGAACATCAGGCGGAAGACCGCGGCATAGGCGACCTCGCCAACGACGACGGGCGCGAAGAAAGCGAAGCGGAAAATGCCACGGGCCTTCAACAGCGGTGAGTTCAGCAGCACCGCCATGACCGTGGCGAGTGTGATCATGACCGGCACCTGGACGATCAGGATAATCAACGTGTTTTCAAGCGCGTTGTAGAATGCCGGATCACCGAACAGCCGCCCCCAATTGAGCGAGAGATTGAAGGTCCACGGATTAACACGGGTATTCTGGAACGAGATCAGAAACGAATCGATGATCGGCCAGACCCAGAAAGCGGCGAATACCAGAAGATAGGGTGCAAGGAACGCATAGGCGCTCCGGTTTCGCAACCGCATGAAAGCCTTCTCCTTTATGCGCAGAAAAATGATGCGTAACATCACATCCCCGCCGCCCTCTAGAGCGTGACGCCGAAAAGTGTAGGCGGTTTTCGGACGACGTCGCGCTCTACTTCTTTGATTCTAGAGCGGCGGGGATGCCGGGCGCGGCTTGGGAGGCACGCCCGGTGGTGTCAATCATTTCGCGAGCGGCAGGCCCGTCGCCGAGGCGATCTGCTGGGCCGCGTCGTCGAGCGCAGCCTTGCCGTTTGGATATCCGCCGGCAAGATATTTCGTCTGAACGGCTTTGATGACCTCATCGGCGTCACTGAAATACTGGGTGCCTGGGCTCGGGTTGATTTTCGGCAGGGTGGCGAGGATATCGGCCCAGACCTTTTGCCCACCCCAATAGGGCTGCGGTTCGTTGACGAAGGGATCCTTGACCGCCGTCAACAGCGACGGCACGAGACCGAAGGACTTCAGCATCGTCACCTGGCCCTCATTGGTGCCAAGCGTGTATTCAAGGAATTTCCAGGCGGCTTCCTTGTGCTTGGAGCCACTGGCGATTGCGAGCGAGGAACCGCCAAGATTGGCTGCATGCGGGCCGTCAGCCGTCATGCTCGGCATCGGATAGACGCCCCATTTGCCGGCGAGATCCGGCGAGGTGGAGCGGACGGTGCCTTCATACCATCCGCCATAGAGCTGCGATGCCACCTTGCTTGCAGTGTTCGCCTGAATTTTCTCGTTCCAGTTCGCCGCGGTCATCAGGCCCGCGTCCTTGATCTCCTTCACCTTGTCCAGTGCCTTGACGCAGCCGGGCTGGTTGACGGTGATGCTCTGGCTGTCGCTCGAAAAATAGCCGCAGCCCTGTTCGTTGGCGAGCATGCGGAACCATTCGCTGTCGCCGTTGAGATCGGCCTGCGTCATGACGACACCCGGATTTGCGGCGGAGATCTTCTTGCCGGCGGCGATGAAATCGTCCCAGGTCTTGATCGTTGCCGGATCGACGCCGGCCTTTTCATACATGTCGCGGCGATAGAACATGGTGACCGGACCGGAGTCCCACGGCATGGCGTAGGCGGCATCGCCGACTTCAAGCTCGGCGCGCTTGAAATCCGGGAACTGCTTCTTCAGCTCGTCGTTGTAGCCAAGCTTTGTGAGATCGGTCAGGCAGTCCGGAAAGCGGTTCCAGAAGATCGAAGCCTTGTGGTTTTCGATCGACATGACGTCAGGCAGGCCGTCGCCGCCGGCGGCGCAAGCGGCCAGCATCTTGTCGAAGACCTGCGGGTTGCCGATGTCTTGAACCTCGACCTTGATGTCAGGATATTTCTTGTTGAACGCCTCGACTGTGGACTTCAGCGCCGATGCGGCGATGTTCCAGCTCCAGACCGTAATGGTGGTTTGCTCAGCAAAGGCAGAACCGGAAGCGAGCAGGGCAGCAAGGGCCGTCGCTCCAGCAAGTTTTAAACGCATTGAAAATCCTCCCTTTTCAATTGCCGTCCTCAAGAGAACACGCTTAAACTAGCTGTCGGTACGCTTCTGTCTCCTAAAAAAGGAACATCGACTTGGCGAAAAGTAAGGTGGGTCAACGGGCGGTTTATCAGCCGGGGGCGAGCAGTGTCGAAGGGCTCCCAAACGTCCTGCAGATGTTTCATAACCACCCGTTGCCGATGGCAAAGCCGCATTGGCACGCGCAGGTGGAAGTCAATTACATCGTCCGCGGCACCGTGCATTACCGCATCGGCGATCACGAGCTTACTTTGAGAGCCGGCGAGATCTGCCTTTTCTGGGGCGGTCAGCCGCATCAGCTGGACGAGCTGTCGGAAGATTCGATCTATGCGGGCGCGCATCTGCCGCTTGTGCATTTCTTCCGCCTGCGGCTGCCGCTCGATATCTCAGGCCGCCTCATTCGCGGGCAGACTTTGATCAGCTCGGCGACCGACGCCGCCGACGACGAAAATTTCGCCCGATGGCACCGCTATGTCATGTCCGAGGACGGCGCCAAGGCCGAACATGCCGTCGCGGAACTTCTCCTGCGCCTGGAGCGCATCGCCTTCGAGCCCTATCGCATGGTGCCGGAGAAGCAGGAAAGCCTGACCAACGATCAGGCCCATCCGCAATCCTCGCGCAGCCTGGCGCGCATGTGCGATTTCATCGCCGAAAATTTCCTGCACGACATCGATACGGTCGATATCGCCAAGGCAGCGAATCTCCATCCGAAATATGCGATGAACCTCTTCAAGAAATCGACGGGCATGACGCTGGCGAAATATGTGAGCTTGCTGCGCCTTTCGCGCGCCCAGGCGATGCTGATGCGCGACGGGGCCAATGTGCTGCAGGTGGCGATGGACAGCGGCTTCGGCTCGATCAGTGCCTTCAACAAATCCTTCCGCCATATTGCCGGCATGACGCCTTCCGATTTCCGCCGCGACATGCGCGTGCTATCGGCAATGAACGTCGAAGCCATCAAGCCTTCGATGCATCGACCGCCGCAGCAACATTATCGTTCGTGAGACTTGCAGTCATGGGCGATCTCGCGCATTGCTCCTGACCGATGAGGGAGGAGAATTTCATGCGGGAGTTTTCGGCTTGTATCGAGTGGTTATTCTCGCGCGATGGCGACGCTTTTGCCGATCGTGTCCGGCTGGCACATGCCGCGGGACTCGATGCGGTTGAATTCTGGCGCTGGACCAACAAGGACCTGGATGCGATCGCGGCTGCCGTGGCCGAGACCGGCATTGCTGTGTCCGGCATCGTCGCCGAGCCGATGATTGCCCTGACGAATCCGGCAAACAAAGAGAGCTGGCTCAAGGGGCTGCGGCAGTCCGTTGCCGTCGCCCAGCGCCTTGGCGCGCCGGTTCTGATCGCCCAGGCCGGCGATGATCTGCCGGAATTTTCCCGCACCGAGCAGCGGGCGGCCATCGTCGCTGCCCTCAGCGCCGGCGCCGATATTCTCGAAGGATCGGGCGTGCGGCTCGGCCTCGAGCCGCTGAACACAAAGATAGACCATGCCGGCTACTATCTGTCCTCGACCGTGGAAGGCCTCGATATCATCGACGAGGTCGACCGCCCGGAAGTGGGCATCGTCTACGATCTCTATCATTCGGCCGTCATGGGCGAGGATACGCGTGAGGTCATCGGCGATCGCATCGACCGCATCATCCATCTCCATATTGCCGATCATCCCGGCCGTAACGATCCCGGCACCGGCGATATCGATCTGGCGGAGCGGCTAGGTTGGCTAGACGCCCAAGGCTATCGTGGCAGGGTGGGCCTGGAATACAAGCCGACGACGCAGGATCCGGCAGCCGTTCGCGCTGTCGTGAAATCGCTCGGCTGTAGGAGCAATTCCAGGAAAAGTGCGTAGCGGTTTTCCGCCAGGAATTGCGTAAAAACAAAGAGATAGAGCATTTTCGCGATTCGAAGAAAAGCGAAACGGCTCTAGACCGGCTCCATCATGCCGAAGACGGCGACGAGCCCGATGACCACAATGCCGATGCCGATCTCGGCGATGCTTCCAAGCCGGAGGGCCAACAATGCGCGGGCCGGCTTGCGGCCGATCCAGGGAACGAAGACGTAACGGTTGATGATGGCCAGCATCGCCATGACGGCGACCAGCGCGATCTTGATGGCAAGCAGCGTCTGATAGGGCGAAGACCAGTCCGTCGGCAGGCGTTTCAGGATCAGCAGCGTATTGACGATGCCGGAGAGGATGACGAGCGCGACTGCTACGTGCCCGGCATTGGAGAACCGGCGCAACGCCACTTGCGCTTCCGCCCGGCATTCCGGCCGACCGAGAAGCTTGAGGATAGGGATCAGCGGCACCAGCGCCCCCAGCCAGCCGCCACCTGCAAGCACATGCAGGATATCATTGGCCCGGTGCGCCTGCTGCATCCATCCCTCCAGCATCGAGGCATGTCCGGTCAATGACAGCGAGGCAAGGCCGAGGCCGGCGCCCAGAGCCAGTCCATGGCGGCGCAGGCCTTGCGGCAACAGCAAGGTGCAAACCATCACGATGGCCGCCAGCACTTGTGCCTGCCACGCTATCCCGACTGTGGTTTCGACAACCACGTCATGCATCATGTCGGCATTGAGCGCATCGCTCCAGCCGTTGCCGATATTCGCCGTCGTCACCGGCAATGCGGCCAGTGCCGTTAAAACCGCAATCGCAACAATCAGCAAAAACGGTTTTGCAGCCATACGCCAGATGGTGTCGGCAAGCGCTCTCGGCACGAACAGAGAGAGATAGGCACAGGCGCCCCACAGAAACATCAGGGATGCGTCATGCAGGAAGCGGCAGAGTTGGTGCGCTGTCGTCGTTTCCATCAGGGTTTCACGATAAGTTTACAGGCGCCATGAATGGGACGTTCCAGTTTGAGGCATGTCGTTTGCGTCGGCAATCCGGCAGCCAATATGCCGAAGCTGCCCGGCACTCATGTTTTTCTCGGGTTGAACGGCGGGAATTTCTCGCGCCAACGTGGTCAGCGCGATAAGATTGCGGATACGCACTGTCAACTTTCTCCATGCATAAAGGCGCCGTTCGGGACGCTTTGCCGCAAGGCGGGTTGGTGCCGCAGGCCGAGGTCTGCCGTGGAACCATCATCAGCGATGATTTCTGCCTTTCTGGCAAAGAATCGTCGCTTTTGAGTCCTTTTTGCAGGCACAGTTGAGGCGTTCCGGGGTGTACGCTCGAAAGGCAGTTTCATGGCGGCATCCAGGATACGCGAAAAAATGGCCAATGGCTTCGGCCACCGTCGGCGCCGGGAGTGGCTCGAACATCTCGACATGCCCACCTACGTCATCGGTGATGTCCATGGCCGTTACGATCTCCTCAGTGCACTGGAGCGCAAGATTTTTGCAGACGCGGCGGGGCTTCCCGGCCGAAAGCTCATCATCATGCTGGGGGATTTCATCGATCGCGGTCCCGCGTCGGCGCAGGTGGTCGGCCGCCTCATGGCGCCGCCGCCGAACGGTTTTGACCGCATATGCCTGACCGGCAATCATGAGATGGCGATGCTGGCCTATGTCGATGGTGAGATATCGCTCGAGGATTGGGTGGCGCTTGGTGGTGATGCGACACTCGCCTCCTATGGCGTGGATATCCCTCGCCTGCAGCAGCTATATCCCAAGCGGAAGAAGCTCGACACGTTCATCCGAACCTGGTTGCCGGACGATCATGTCAATTTCCTGCGTCGCCTGCCGATATTGCTGGACACGCCGAAGGCCTTGTTCGTCCATGCCGGCATCGATCCGGATCGGTCGATTGCCGACCAGCAAGACGACGATCTCGTCTTCATCCGCTCCCGCTTCTATGATAGTGCACAGCCGCTGCCGAAGTTGATTATCCACGGCCACACGCCGGTCCAGCGGGCCGAAGTCAATGGTCTCAGGCTCAATCTCGATACCGGCGCCTTTTACACCGATCGGCTGAGTGCGGCCCGGCTGTGGCAGGGCCGCATTCACATCACCTCAACATGAAGTGGCTATAGATTGCCGATGCAGAGGTATTTCATTTCCAGATAGTCGTCGGCGCCGTGGCGCGAGCCTTCGCGGCCTAGGCCGGATTGCTTGATGCCGCCGAAGGGTGCGGTTTCCGACGACATCAGGCCGGTATTGATGCCGACCATGCCGTATTCCAGCGCTTCCGCCACGCGCCACACCTTCTTCAGGTCGCCGGCGAAGAAATAGGCCGCGAGGCCGAATTCGGTATCGTTTGCCTGCGCTATGACATCCTCGACGGTTTCGAAGCGGAAGAGCGGCGCCACGGGGCCGAAGGTTTCCTCGCGGGCAACCTTCATGCTCCGGTCGACACCGGTCAGGATGGTCGGAGCGAAGAATGTGCCGGCACCTTCGATGCGCTTGCCGCCGAGCACGACGCGAGCACCCTTCGAAACGGCGTCGTGAACATGGTCTTCGGCCTTGGCGACACCCTGTTCGTCGATCAGCGGCCCAACGGTCACGCCCGGCTTGAAGCCGTCGCCCACATTAAGTTCGCCCACCTTCGCGGCAAGCTTGGCGGCAAAGGCGTCGTAGACGTTGGATTGCACATAGATGCGGTTGGCGCAGACACAGGTCTGACCGGCATTGCGGTATTTCGAAGCCATGGCCCCTTCGACGGCGGCGTCGAGATCGGCGTCATCGAAGACGATGAAGGGCGCATTGCCGCCAAGCTCGAGGCTGACCTTCTTGATCTGGTCGGCGCACTGGCGCATCAGGATGCGGCCGACTTCCGTCGAGCCGGTGAAGCTGATCTTGCGCACTTTCGCATTGCCGCAGAGCTCGCGGCCGATCGCTGGGCCGTCAAGGCCGACGATGATGTTGAGGACGCCAGCGGGAATGCCCGCTTCTTCGGCAAGCACGGCCAGCGCGATCGCCGTCAGCGGCGTCTGTTCGGCGGGCTTCGAAACGACGGTGCAGCCAACGGCAAGCGCCGGTGCGATCTTGCGGGCGATCATGGCGGCCGGGAAGTTCCAGGGCGTGATCGTGCCGACGACGCCGACCGGCTGCTTGATGACGATCATGCGCTTATCGTTGGACGGCGCGGGGATGGTTTCGCCATAGATGCGTTTGGCCTCTTCCGCATACCATTCGACATAGGAGGCGGCGTAAAGGATCTCGCCTCTGGCTTCCGGCAGCGGCTTGCCCATCTCGGCCGTCAGGATGGCGGCCAGCTCATCGGCGTTGGCGATCATGAGATCGAACCATTTGCGTAAGGTTGCTGCTCGTTCCTTGGCCGGACGGGCGGCCCAGGCGACCTGCGCGGCATAGGCAGCGTCGATGGCGGCCGCCGTCTCGGCGGCGCCCATATCCGGCAGCGAGGCAAGCACTTCGCCGGTCGCGGGATTGATGACATCGAAGGTCTTCGTCGCCCCGCCGCCCGTCCAGGCGCCGTTGATATAGCCGGCGGCGCGCAGGAGGCGCGAAGAGAAGGGAACATGCTTGGTCATTGCTGTTGTAAAGGACATGCTATGCACTCCGATAGATTTTGCCCGGCAGGCTGCACGGACGGATAAGGGAACTACGCGGGTCGGCTTCGTTAATGCGAGGCGCTCGCCTCGATCAGCGATGCCTCGAGAATGTCGAGCGCTTCGCTGAAGATGCCGTCCTGAATGGTGATCGGCGACAGGAAGCGGATGACATTGCCATAGACGCCGCAGGTCAAAAGAATCAGCCCCTTGTCGAGCGCGATCAGCCGCACCTTGTTGGCGAAATCCGCGCTCGGCAGCTTGGTCGCCGCATCATTGAATTCCACCGCATTCATGAAGCCGGGGCCGCGGATATCGGCGATTTCAGGCGCCTTGTGACGCAGCGATTCCAGCCGCTGCTTCAGGCGCGAGCCGAGCTGGTTGGCGCGGTCGCACAGGCCCTCGTCTGCGATAACGTCGAGCACGGCATGGGCTGCGGCGATGCCGAGCGGATTGCCGCCATAGGTGCCGCCAAGGCCGCCTGGAGCGGGTGCATCCATGATCTCGGCGCGGCCGGTGACGGCGGCAAGCGGGAAGCCGCCGGCGAGGCTCTTTGCCATGGTAACGAGATCGGCCGCCACCTCATGGTGATCCATCGCGAACATCTTGCCGGTGCGCGCAAAGCCGGTCTGTACCTCGTCGGCGATCAGGAGAATGCCGTGCTGGTCGCAGATCTCGCGCAGCGCCTTCATGAAGGCTGGCGGCGCCGGATAGAAGCCGCCTTCGCCCTGGACGGGCTCGAGGATGATCGCGGCCACGCGCTGCGGATCGACATCGGCTGCAAAGAGCTTCTTCAGCGTCGCCAGCGACTGCTCGACGCTCATACCGTGCAGCGGTACCGGGAAGGGCGCATGGAAGACATCGCCCGGCATCGGGCCGAAGCCGATCTTGTAGGGCGCGACCTTGCCGGTCAGCGCCATGCCCATGAAGGTACGGCCGTGGAAGCCGCCGCCAAAGGCGATAATGGCGGAACGGCCGGTGGCGGCGCGGGCGATCTTCACGGCGTTTTCGACCGCTTCCGCGCCCGTCGTCACGAAGATCGTCTTCTTGGCGAAGTCGCCGGGGACGATCGCGTTCAGCCGCTCGGCCAGATGCACATAGCTCCCATAGGGCACGACCTGGTGGCAGGTATGCGTGAAGCGATCGAGCTGTTCCTTGACGGCAGCAATGACGCGGGGATGACGATGGCCCGTATTCACCACGGCGATGCCGGAGGCGAAATCGATATAGCGATTGCCTTCCTTATCCCAGATCTCAGCATTTTCGGCGCGATCGGCATAGATCTGCGTCGTCATGCCGACGCCGCGGGCAATGGCGGCGTTCTTCCGCTCGGTCAAGGTCATTGCAGTGGCTCCAAGGAAGGCGTTTTCAAATTATCTTGCAGAAGTTCTGCAAGTTATTTAGAAAACTCCTACATTTTTCCTGCAAGATTTCAAGCGAGATTTTGTGCGGGTGACAAGAACGCGCGAAAGGCTCCCATGGAGCGCCGCGCGGCTTTTAAGGCGCGCTAAGCCGCGCCATCCATGCTAAACGGATCGAAAGACGAAAATCAGGGATATTGGCAAATGAGCAGCATCGAGCCGGAGCGCTACCCCGTGCGCTACAAGGTGGCGGAAGCGGCGCGTCTTGCCGGCGTATCGGCCTCCACCTTGCGCCTATGGGAAAGCCAGGGACTTGTCGTCCCCTCCCGCTCCGAGACCGGACACCGTCAGTACAGTGCCGACGACGTGGCGCGGCTGAAGCGCATTTCCTGGTTCCGCGCCGAGCGCGGCCTCAATCCGGCGGCGATTCGCGAAGCGCTCGAGATGGAGGAGGGCGGTGCCGCCGGATCGGAGAATGGCGAGCAACTGGCCTCTTCGGATATCGGCCGCAGACTTCGCTCGCTGCGCCACGCCGCCGGCAAGACGCTGGAGCAAGTTGCCGCCGACATGGGTATGACGTCGTCCACGCTCTCGACCCTGGAACGCACCTCGCAGGGTGTCAGCTTCAAGACGCTGCATGACCTCGCGGATTATTATGGCACAACGGTATCGCGTCTGTCTGGTGAGGAGCGCGAGGATGTTTCCGCAGTCATCCGGTCAGGCGAATGGCGTTCCTGGCCGGCGACGACGCCGGGCGTCACTGTCCAGCTTCTTGCCGAAGGACGGACGATGATGGACTGCCATCGCTTCGTGCTCGCACCTGGTGCGACGAGCGAAGGCGCCTATCGCCACGAGGGAGAGGAATTCATCCACGTTCTCGCCGGTCGCCTGGAGCTGGTGCTCGACAGCGACCAGTTCTTCGATCTCCTGCCGGGTGATTCCCTTTATTTTGAAAGCCGCCGTTATCATTCCTGGCGCAACCGCCATGATGGTGAGACCATATTGCTCTGGATCAATACGCCGCCGACTTTTTGACAGGCGCCGGTATGGTTCTCGCCCCGTCTGTTCTATAGAACGGACGAAAGGCGAATTCAGAAGGACAGAGCCGGGAGAATTTCATGGCTGCCACCATCCGTTATCACGAAGGCGATATTTCCACTGAGGATGCCGCCCGCTACACCGGCGCCATTGCCATCGATACCGAAACTCTCGGCCTCGTTCCACGCCGTGACCGACTTTGCCTCGTGCAGCTTTCGCCGGGCGACGGCACGGCCGACGTCATCCGTATCGCGGCCGGCCAGAAGCAGGCGCCCAATCTCGTCGCCATGCTCGCCGACCCGACGCATCAGAAGATCTTTCATTACGGCCGCTTCGACATCGCCGTCCTGTTTCATACGTTCGGCGTCACCACGACCCCGGTCTTCTGCACCAAGATCGCCTCGCGCCTCTGCCGCACCTATACCGACCGTCACGGCCTGAAGGACAATCTCAAGGAGATGTTGGACGTCGATATCTCCAAGGCGCAGCAGTCGTCCGATTGGGCTGCGGAAACGCTGTCCCCGGCGCAGCTCGAATATGCCGCCTCCGACGTGCTCTATCTGCATGCGCTACGCGAAAAGCTGACGCAACGCCTGTTGCGCGACGGCCGCATGGACTATGCGGATGATTGCTTCGCCTTCCTGCCGACGCGCGCCAAGCTCGACCTTCTTGGCTGGGAAGAGGCGGATATCTTCGCGCATAGCTGATTGCTTCGCTTACAGGGCCAAATCCAGGGGCCGGTGCTGCACAAGCGGCATGGGCTCCTTTATTTAGGAATCTGTTAAGGACTTGACTGCTATTTTGCGGATGATTTCCACGTCTGCGCGTTCGCGCCTCGCCAATTCGGCCACTCGGCGCTAGGAAATCCACAGGCCGCATGAGCGGACCTCGATTGAACCTGCTTCCCGCTTCCATCGTCGCCTTGCCAGACAAAGGAGCATGTCATGTTGCTTCCCGTTGGTGCCGTGTCCGCTGTGGGTGTATCCATTGAGAAGCCAATCGCCGCAACGGCCGAGACCTCCGGGCTTCAGACGACGGCAACGCCGCTCGCCGTTCTGTCGAGTGCGGTCAACGCCAGCGTCGAGGGCAAGCTGAACATGCTGCTGGTCGCGGCTCGCGAACGCATGCTTGACAGTCTGCTTTCCGCGATCGATGCTGCCAGCAAGGTGGTGAATGTTTCCCGTGAGCCGGATGAAAGCAATACCGCCTATGCGCAACGCGTTGCTGCCGCAATCCGCAGCCTGACACCGCCGCAGCTCGCCGCCGCGCAGCAGCGTATGGATGGGCAGATGAGGACGCCGGTGCCATTGCCGCTTCTGGCAGCGGCATTGCAGGACCCGGAAAGTCCGCAGGCGGTGCAGCTGGCCCTCAGCCTTGAACAGACGTCGGTAGCCGAGCCGGATGCTGTGCTGAAGGCAGTCGTCAATTCCTACGGGCAGAATGCCGGCGAAGTGGAAACGCCAGCCCCTCAGGCACCTTTATCAGCTCCGCTGCAGAAGGCGGCCGATCTGGCCACCCTGGCGACAGCGCTTGCAGCTGTTGCAGACGAACCGGCTTTCGCTATCTCGACACCCGCGCCTGCGGTGGCTACACCGGCGACGGCTCAGCCCGCCGCACAGCCAGCATCTGCGCTACAGCAGACGCCGCAATCGGGCATCCCCGTGCAATCTCAATCCGCGCCGGCTGCCGCACAAGCGGCCCAAGCACAGCTGACTCAAGCGCAGACGGTCGCGCAAAACGGCGCCTCCGCCCCGCAATCTGCGCCTGCCGGCAGCGGTGCCGATGCGGCGGCCGCCACTGTCCAGCCTTCCGCGCTCGCTTCCCTTATCAATGATCTGACCGCGAGCGTGCTGCTGACGGCAGTCGCCGCCGAAGCCGAACTCCCGACCGAAGTCGCTTTGATCCGGTCGCCGCTGACGCCGCCGCCGGTGCCGCGCGATATCCAGCAGATAGAAGCCGACATCAAACAGGGCCTGCAGGTCGTCATCAGTCCGCCTGCGATGGCGACCGATCCTGACCTTTTGCAGATCGTCAACAATTCCTCCTCTTCCGTGGAGAAGATCATCGCCCAGGCGCTGACCGGCAATAACGCGGCGCAGGCATCGTCAACGCAGCCGCCGGCCATTAACGAAGGCCCCTATCGACCGGTCGCAGCGGCGGCCATGCCGGCGTCATTGGCGGAAGGGCCTGAAACGTCCGGTGCTCTTCCCATCGCTTCCGGCAAGCCGCCGTCGCAGATGTCGCCTGCAACGCCGGTGGTGGTATATGAGGGTGCGGAGCAGGCGACGATGTCGGCGCCCCTGCCGCTCGGCGTTCCCTTCGTCGTGGCGAATTATTTGCCGGCAGATATTCCCGTCAAGAACAGCGAATCGAAATTGCTCAATCGCGTCGATCCCGTCGGTGATGAGGAGGGCGGGCAAGCTCAGGACGAGGAGAACCCGCAAGATCAGGATGAAGAGCAGGCCCATGCCGAGGAATCGTCGGCACGGGCAGAGGGCGAGGTATCCGACGAAGCGCAAGCTGGCCCGGCCTCTGCGGGGGACGATAACGTCAGACCGGAGCTCGTTGCCTTGCCGCAGCCTCTGCGCGACCCGCTTCAAGACCACGCCTTCGATTTCTATCGGCGCATGGTGACCTGGGAATAGGCGACCTCGCAATGGACAGGCGGCATGGACGCCGCAGAACGGACAAATAAAAACCCGCCGGATCGCTCCGGCGGGTCCTTTGTTTCCAGGCTTCGACCGAGGATTATTCGGCGTTGCGGTTCTTCAGAGCCGCACCCAGGATGTCGCCGAGCGAAGCGCCCGAGTCGGAAGAACCGAACTGAGCAACGGCTTCCTTCTCTTCTGCGATTTCCAGAGCCTTGATCGACAGCATGATCTTGCGGTCCTTCTTGGAGAAGTTGGTGACGCGAGCGTCGACAACCTGACCAACCGAGAAACGCTCCGGACGCTGTTCGTCACGGTCACGCGACAGATCGGCGCGGCGGATGAACGAGGTGATGTCTTCGTGGTTGACGAGCTTCACTTCGATGCCGCCGTCGTTGACTGCGATGACTTCGCAGGAAACGACTGCATTCTTGCGCAGGTCGCCGGAAGCAGCAGCTTCGCCGACCGAGTCCTTGCCGAGCTGCTTGATGCCGAGCGAGATGCGTTCCTTCTCGACGTCGACGTCGAGAACGACAGCCTTGACGACGTCACCCTTGTTGTACTCTTCGATGACCTGCTCGCCCGGACGATTCCAGTCGAGGTCGGAGAGGTGAACCATGCCGTCCACATCGCCGTCGAGGCCGATGAACAGGCCGAATTCGGTCTTGTTCTTGACTTCGCCTTCGACTTCGGCGCCAGCCGGATGGTTGCGGGCGAATGCTGCCCACGGATTTTCCAGCGTCTGCTTCAGGCCGAGAGAGATACGACGCTTGGTCGGATCGACTTCGAGAACGACGACTTCGACTTCCTGGCTCGTGGACAGGATCTTGCCGGGGTGAACGTTCTTCTTGGTCCAGGACATTTCCGAAATATGGATCAGGCCTTCGATGCCCGGCTCCAGCTCGACGAATGCACCGTAGTCGGTGATGTTCGTGACGGTACCGGAGATCTTCTTGCCTTCCGGATACTTGGCCTGGATGCCATCCCACGGATCGCTCTCAAGCTGCTTCATGCCGAGCGAGATACGGTGGGTTTCCTGGTTGATGCGGATGATCTGTACCTTGACCTGCTGGCCGATGGACAGGATTTCCGACGGATGGTTCACACGGCGCCATGCCATGTCTGTGACGTGCAGCAGGCCGTCGATGCCGCCGAGGTCAACGAACGCACCGTAATCGGTGATGTTCTTGACGACGCCGTCAACAACCTGGCCTTCTTCAAGGTTCTGAACGATTTCAGAACGCTGCTCGGCACGGGACTCTTCCAGAACCGTACGACGCGAAACGACGATGTTGCCGCGGCGCTTGTCCATCTTCAGGATTTCGAAGGGCTGCGGGTTGTGCATCAGCGGGGTGACGTCACGGATCGGGCGGATGTCGACCTGCGAACGCGGCAGGAAGGCGATAGCGCCGTCGAGATCGACGGTGAAGCCGCCCTTGACCTGGTTGAAGATGACGCCTTCAACGCGCTCGCCAGCTTCGAACTTGGCTTCGAGCTTGATCCAGCTTTCTTCGCGGCGAGCCTTTTCGCGCGAGAGAACGGCTTCGCCAAGCGCGTTTTCGATACGCTCGACATAGACTTCGACTTCATCGCCAACCTTGAGCGTGCCGTCCTTGGCGCGTGCACCGAATTCCTTCAGCGCGATGCGGCCTTCGACCTTGAGGCCGACGTCCACAACGGCGACATCCTTTTCGATGGCGGTGATGATGCCCTTGGTGACATAGCCTTCAGCCAGATCGTTCTTGGCAAAGGATTCTTCGAGAAGGGCCGCGAAATCTTCGCGAGAGGGGGAAGTTACAGACATAAAATCTCCTGGCGTGTCCCGATCATGCAATCTGGACACTGGTGCGCCGGTGGCTCGTGTTGAACAGGCCTGACCCCAGTCCGCCTCCCTTCGGGAAGCTATCCGGCGCTTGGACGGAATGTCAGGCTATCTTGAAATCGGCGGTTTCCGGCGCGAGGCGCGCGAAGACAGCTCAAATTTTCAGGCATTTCGGCTCAGAGCGGCGTCGATGATCGATTTTGCCGTCTGAAACGCCGCTTCTATACTCATTTCTGAGGTATCTAGCAAGTACGCGTCTTCAGCTGGTTTCAAAGGGCTGTCGGTGCGGCCCATATCGCGCTCGTCGCGCCGTTTCACATCCTCGAAGATCGCGTCGTAATCGGCACTGCCGCCGGCGTCGACGATTTCTTCATAGCGCCGTTTCGCCCGGACTTCGACCGAAGCCGTCACATAGAGTTTTACCGGCGCATCCGGGCAGACCACGGTGCCGATATCACGGCCGTCGAGCACGGCGCCCGGCTTCTTCTGCGCAAAACGGCGCTGCGCTTCGACCAGCGCCCGGCGTACGGCCGGCATGACGGCGATCTTCGAGGCGGCCTCGCCGATCTCGTGTCGGGATAGAATGGTTCGATCGAGCCCGGCCAGATCAACCTTGCGCGCCATGCCTTCGGCAATCGCTTCGTCGTCGAGCGGCAGTCCGGCATCGAGCAGGGCCTTGGCGGTGGCGCGATAGGTGAGGCCGGTATCGAGATGATGATAGCCATAGGCCTCGGCGATCCGGCGCGCCAAAGTTCCCTTTCCAGCCGCCGCAGGCCCGTCGATGGCGATGATCATGTCTTCTTCCGTCCCTACCCGATATCTCGTTATTTGCTGTAGCGACGCACCAGATCGGCCATCTCGGCGGCATCCGTTCGATCGATTGCGCCAAGACCTTCGGCCACGCCCTGTCGGTCAGCCAGCGGCCGGTTCTGGCTCACCTTCCATTTGCCGTCAATCGTCTCGATGTCGATTTCAGTGCCGATAACGTCTTTCACCGGGGCTGCGATGAAGTCCGCAGGAGCATCTTCCGCCGCCCTGGGCATTGTGCGGTCTATTAACCGTCGGTCCCGATCGTCGCGCCCAATCTTGTCATCATAGCAAAAAATTCTGGAAAGCTGGTGGCGATCATGGCCGAATCGTCGATCGAAACCGGGTGCTCGCTGGCAAGCCCCATGACGAGGAAGCTCATGGCGATGCGATGATCGAGATGGGTCCTGACTTCGGTGCCGCTGGAACTGCCCAGGCCCTTGCCGTCGGGCCTGCCCCGAACCGTCAGCGAATCCCTGCCTTCGCTGCAGTCGACACCGTTGAGCTTCAATCCTTCGGCGACGGCCGAGAGCCGATCGGATTCCTTAACCCGGAGCTCCTCCAGCCCTTGCAAAACAGTCGTGCCTTCCGCAAAAGCGGCCGCGACGGCCAGCACGGGATATTCGTCGATCATCGACGGCGCGCGCTCGGCCGGTACGATGACGCCCTTGAGCGCAGAGGAGCGCACGCGGAGATCGGCGACATCCTCGCCGCCCGTCATGCGGCGGTCGAGGATCTCTATATCCGCGTCCATCTCCTGCAGCGTCAGGATGAGGCCTGTGCGCGTCGGGTTCATCAGCACGTTGCGGATGGTTATGTAGGAGCCGGGCACGATCAATGCCGCCACCAGCGGGAAGGCTGCCGAGGAGGGGTCGCCGGGAACGTCGATCGTCTGGCCGGTGAGCTTGCCCTGACCCTCAAGGCGAATGGTGCGGACGCCCGCCGCATCGGTCTCAACCGAAAGCGCTGCGCCGAAACCGGCCAGCATTTTTTCCGTGTGGTCGCGGGTCATGACCGGTTCGATGACTGTTGTTATGCCGGGCGCATTGAGGCCCGCCAGCAGCACCGCCGATTTGACCTGTGCCGAAGCCATCGGTACGCGATAGGTCAGCGGGCTTGCCACTCCGGGGCCGCGCAGGGTGACGGGTAGCTTGTCGCCCGCGGCTGCCTTGATCTGCGTTCCCATGAGGCGCAGCGGATCGAGGATGCGCCCCATCGGCCGCTTCGAAAGCGAGGCATCGCCGATGAAGGTTGTTTTGAAATCGTAGGAGCCGACCAGGCCCATGGTGAGGCGGCAGCCGGTGCCGGCATTGCCGAAATCGAGTGGTGCCTCCGGCGCCAGCAGCCCCCCGTTACCGGTGCCGCCGACAATCCATTCGTCATCGATCTTGCGGATTGTGGCGCCTAAAGCCTGCATGGCCTTGCCGGTATTCAACACATCCTCGCCTTCGAGCAGGCCGGTGATGCGGGTTTCGCCCGCGGCAAGGCCGCCGAACATGAGGGAGCGATGGGAAATGGATTTGTCGCCGGGAATGCGTATCGTGCCGGAGAGGCCGGCCGAGCGTCGTGCCACGGCTGGTTGGGGAAGCGTATCGTGCGGCATGGGCAATTCCTTTGCGATGCCGGTATTCCATCCGCATTCTGTGCTGGCTGCGTTGCTCTTGCGCCAGATGTTCTGCGGTTCACGCCAGCTGGTTAGCACGGGCCTGTTCGCCAGTCATCCCGCCATGCGCAAAAAGCACGTGCGAGGCGGCTTGAACTTTAGCTTTGACAGAAACGGCCGCAACGATTAAGGGGACCGGCTGATATTTCCCTTAAAACGCCGGCTTCCCCGGCATTGCCGAATTTTCATTCGGCCATTCATGAGGCTTTGACAGTGGCGAAAGCGGAACTTGGAACAAAACGTACCGACCCCGATACCGGCAAGAAGTTCTATGACCTGAACCGGGATCCGGTGGTCTCGCCCTATACCGGCAAGTCCTGGCCCTTGTCCTTCTTCGAAGAAACCTCCGCTTCCAAGGAAGTTCCGGAAGAAGACGAAGTGGCCGAAGTCGATACCGAAAACACGGAAGTCGAACTGGTATCTCTCGAGGATGCCGACGACGCTGCGGGCGGCGATGACATTCCGGATATCGGCGATGACGATGTCGAAATCGGCGACGATGACGACGACACCTTCCTCGAAGCCGACGAAGATGAAGACGATGACGACATGAGCGACATCATCGGCGTCACCGGCGACGAAGACGACGTCTGATCTGAAAGACAATCGGCCCGGGTCTCAAGAAAAATTTTCCCGGGCCGAATTTTTCGGCTTGCTATCTGTGAAAACCACAAGTAAGAAGCCGCCACCCCGACGGGCGAAGCGCTCGGAAGGGACCCAGGGCCGGTCAACCGGCAGCATCTTGATGGGGCTATAGCTCAGCTGGGAGAGCGCTTGCATGGCATGCAAGAGGTCAGCGGTTCGATCCCGCTTAGCTCCACCACGCTTCGCCCTTACGGGCTTCGCGTGGCGCAGCCACGGGAAACCGTTAGGCCGAAGCAGTGCCCGACAAAGCCTGTAGGGCGACGAAGGGCTGAAATCCCAATCAAATATTTCCAGATACAGCGATAAGCTCGATTGCATATAGAATTTGCGTTCGAATCACCGGACGACAATTGAGCGAGGGGCGGATGTGGTGCGTTTACATCCTTCAAAGCGCGGATTTTTCCCGACCAGCAATATACCGGATTGACTTCGGGCCTTAAGCAGCGGCTTGCCGACCACAATGCTGGTAAGTCGTCCCACACCGCAAAGTTCATGCCGTGGGTTCTCCTCTGGTATTCTGCCTTTCCTGACAAATGAGACAAGCAGAGGATTTCGGCCATGCGGCGGATCGGCGGGCTCTCGCGATTTGGCCGCTTTCTGCCGGGCGACCGGAATCTTGCCGAGAGAATGCAGATCGTGCCCTGGAGCGGCATGATATCGGGTTCCGTCATCGGAGCTCTCTCGCCCGCATCTTTTAGGGCGCTGGTTTCAATAGTCGCGCTCGTCACTCTTTTCATTCCTCGCTCGCTGCAGTGCCGCTTCAGCCAGCGGCTGACGGTGGTCACCCCGACGGCGCGACTGGCGAAATAGCCACATTGCAGTGCACAAAAATCTGCTAGGGAGTAAAGCGAATCGTTTTGCCGACAAGCGTAAGGATGTGCCGTGTTCGTTTTTTCGAAACTTGTCTGGATTTTCGGTCAGCCGCTGTCGCTGGCCTTTCTGTTTGTCCTGCTGGCATTCATCGCCGCTCTGCTGCGCTGGCGCGCGACCGTCATCACCTCGGCGCTCTTGTCGGCGCTGATCCTGTTCGTCTCGCTGTATACGACGGCCGGGGCCTATGTTGTTCAGACGCTGGAAGAGCGTTTTCCGCACCCCGCAGCCGATCCTGCCGATCTGAAATGCATGATCGTTCTCGGCGGTGCCACGCAGAATGAGGTGACGACGGCACGCGGCGGCTACGAGCTCGATTCGGCCGGCGATCGCCTGATCGAAGCGCTGCGTCTCGCACAGAAATACCCGCAGTCACGCATCGTGATCTCGGGCGGCGATGGCTCGATCGGCGGCACCTATGAGGGCGATGCCGTGATTTCCGAGCGTTTCTTCACCGCGCTCGGCATTCCGACAAGCCGCATGGTCGAGGACAAGACCTCACGCACGACCTTCGAGAATGCCGTCAATACGAAGGAGCTGCTGGCGCAGAACGGTCTTTCGAATTGCCTGCTCATCACCTCGGGCTTCCACATGCCGCGCTCGATGGGCATCTTCCGCAAACAGGGCATTACCGTCGTGCCTTGGCCGGTCGATTATCGCAGCACCGGCAAGGAAAGCCTCGGTTTCGATTTCACCCAGCCATCGCGCAATGCCCAACTGCTGGCGACGGGGTTGCGCGAATGGGTCGGTCTGGTCGGCTATTACGCCGCCGGCCGCACCTCGGCGCTCTATCCCAGGCCGTAGCTACTAGCTACGTGCCTCGGACCATGACCACGTGCCCAGGCCGTAGCCACGTGTCCGGACCGTAACTTGCGTATCCGCCTTTTCCCGAAATTGCCTATTTCTTCGAGATCGTGACGAATTTGACGCCGCGCACTCTGACGGTGATTTCGCAGACGGCTTCGCCATCCTTGCGGTCGCAGAAGCGCGGATGCATCTTCATGACCAGCACCATGTTGCCGAAACGCTGGATGAAATCGTAGCCGTAGATCTTCGCCGTGGCGACGAGCAGATAGCCGCCCTCGGCCACCTGGACGTAGAAATTGTAGGGGCAGCCTTCGTCCGTGCAGTAGGGGCCTTTTTCGCCCTTGCAGGTGATCTCGCCCTCATCAATGACGATATCCATCAGCTTGTCGTTGTTGATGTCCTGCTGGGTGGCGAAATGATCGCCGAAGCTCACCTGGCCGTCGCAGCTCTTGGTGAAGTGATCCTTCTCGAAGGCCACGGGGTCCTGCAGGATCGATTGCTGCGCCTCGGCCACGGCAGGCATGATCACGAGAGCGAAGAGGTTGAGGATTACGATCAGCAGGGATTTCAAGGGGGATTCCTTTTCGAAGCGCCGTTACGGCCACGATAACAGCCGCAGCCGCTGCGACATCTTTGCACGCGCCTGCTTGCGCGGCCCTTGCCGTCGTGATTCATTTCGAAAAATTGCCGGCCTCCCGTTGGAGTTTTCGATGTCGCTTCTCTCGTTTCTTGATTATGCCGGCGTCGCCCTTTTTGCCGCAACCGGCGCGCTCGCGGCTTCGCGCAAGCAGCTCGATCTGATCGGCTTCCTGTTCCTGGCGGCCGTCACCGGTATCGGCGGCGGCACGCTGCGCGATATCGTCCTTGGCCGGGTGCCGGTCTTCTGGGTTCTGAATCCGACCTATATCATTATCTGCGCCATGGTCGGCGTTCTGGTCTTCTTCACCGCGCATCTCTTCGAATCGCGCTATCGGCTGCTCATCTGGCTCGATGCCGTGGGATTATCGGCCTACTGCGTGATGGGAGCGGCCAAGGGTATGGCGGCAACGGGATCGCCCACCGTCGCGATCGTCACTGGCGCGCTGACGGCGACCTTCGGCGGCATCCTGCGCGATCTGCTGGCGAATGAGCCTTCGGTCCTGCTGCGCCCGGAAATCTACGTCACGGCTTCAATTGTCGGCGCCGGGGTGTTCACCGCCGCCAATGCGACGATGCTGCCGCTTTATGTTTCTGCCGGGCTGGGCGTGGTTGCTGCCTTCGCGGTGCGCGGCGGCGCGCTCTGGTTCGGCTGGACCTTCCCGACCTATCACCACAAGCCAGGCCGGCATCCGGACTATGTGATGTAGTGGAGGCAGTAGGAATTAGGCAGTAGGCAATAGTGGATGGCCGGAAAACAATTCCATTACCTATTACCTATTACCTATTACCTATTACCTATTACCTATTACCTATTGCCTCTGCTTGCGGCGCAGGCGGATCACGACGTCGACATGGGCGATTTCCATGCCCTGCGGCGGTTCGGGCAGATTGTCGATCGTCAGGTTGCTGATCGGGATATCCAGCACCTCATTGTGGCCTTCCACGAAAAAGTGATGGTGGTCGGAGACATTGGTGTCGAAGTAAGTCTTGGTGCTTTCGACGGCGAGCACGCGGATCAGCCCCGCCTCGGTAAATTGATGCAGCGTGTTGTAGACGGTCGCGAGCGAAACCGGGACGCCGGCCGCAACAGCTTCCTCGTGCAGTTCTTCCACCGTCAGATGCCGGTCGCCCTTGGCGAAGAGGAGGTCTCCCAGTGCGATCCGCTGTCGGGTCGGTCTCAGGCCGACATTGCGCAGCCTGGTTTCGATCGCGATTTCGGCATCTTCCGCCATTCAGGGACTCCGGATTCCTGATCTCTATAATTCTTTACTAAGCCATATAACTTTTGCCTTGATTGCTTTCAATAGTTTCCATGGGGTGGGAAGGTGCTCAAAAGCCGGAAAAATCGGGCTTTTGCCGCATTTGGCACTGGTAGCAGCTCTGGCGTTCCTGTATGCGACCACCACATAGGAGCTACTGTGTTCGATCGAACGGCTGAATGAGAGTGTGATGGTTACGCTTCATTTTCTGTCGATCTTGCACTAAAGCTTCACATCCATCGGCATTCATGCGGGGGAAACGGAATTTTTATGACGACGAGACAATCCAGCTTCAATTACGAGGAAATCCTGTCCTGTGGCCGCGGCGAGCTGTTCGGCCCGGGCAACGCACAGCTTCCCCTGCCACCGATGCTGATGGTCCATCGCATTACAGATATTTCCGAAACGGGCGGAGCCTTCGACAAGGGCTATATTCGCGCCGAATACGACGTGCGCCCCGATGATTGGTACTTCCCCTGCCATTTTGCCGGCAATCCCATCATGCCGGGCTGCCTCGGCCTCGACGGCATGTGGCAGCTGACCGGCTTCTTCCTCGGCTGGCTCGGCGAGCCCGGCCGCGGCATGGCGCTTTCCACTGGCGAAGTGAAGTTCAAGGGCATGGTTCGTCCGGACACGAAGCTTCTCGAATACGGCATCGACTTCAAGCGCGTCATGCGCGGCCGCCTCGTCCTTGGCACCGCCGACGGCTGGCTGAAGGCCGATGGCGAGACCATCTATCAGGCGACGGACCTGCGCGTGGGCCTGTCCAAGGACAAGGTTGCCTGAACCGCGGCACCGCCGCTCCAAAAAGACAGATGTTTTAGAAAAGGTCATCGACATGAGACGGGTAGTTGTTACGGGTCTGGGTATTGTCTCTTCGATTGGAAACAATGCTCAAGAAGTGACCGCCTCGCTGCGCGACGCCAAATCCGGCATTTCCTTCTCCCCCGATTTCGCCGAGCACGGTTTCAAGTGCCAGGTCTGGGGCGCGCCGAAGATCGATACGACCGACCTGGTGGATCGCCGCGCCATGCGCTTCCTGTCGCAGGGCGGCGCCTGGAACCACGTCGCCATGAAGCAGGCGATTGCCGATAGCGGCCTCGAGGAAAGCGATATCACCAACGAGCGTACCGGCATCATCATGGGCTCCGGCGGCCCGTCGACGCGAACGCTTATCGAGGCGGCTGATATCACCCGCAAAAACAACAGCCCGAAGCGCATCGGCCCCTTCGCGGTGCCGAAGTCGATGTCGTCGACCGCCTCGGCCACGCTGGCCACCTGGTTCAAGATTCACGGCGTCAACTACTCCATCTCGTCCGCCTGCTCGACCTCGGCGCATTGCATCGGCAATGCCGCCGAAATGATCCAGTGGGGCAAGCAGGACGTCATGTTCGCCGGCGGTCACGAGGATCTCGATTGGACCATGTCGAATCTCTTCGACGCCATGGGCGCCATGTCGTCGGACTTCAACGAGAACCATCCGGAAACCGCCTCGCGGGCCTATGACGCCAAGCGTGACGGCTTCGTCATCGCCGGCGGCGCCGGCGTGCTGGTTCTGGAAGAGCTGGAGCATGCCAAGGCCCGCGGCGCCAAGATCTATGCCGAAATCATCGGCTACGGTGCCACCTCGGACGGTTACGACATGGTCGCGCCGTCGGGCGAAGGCGCGGTACGCTGCATGCGCCAGGCGCTCGCCACCGTGAAGGGCGATATTGACTATATCAACACCCACGGCACATCGACGCCGGTAGGCGACAGCAAGGAAATCGGCGCAATCCGCGAAGTCTTCGGCGACAAGATCCCGCCGATCCAGTCGACCAAGTCGCTGACGGGCCATTCGCTCGGCGCAGCGGGCGTGCAGGAATCGATCTATTCGATCCTGATGATGCAGGAGCGCTTTATCGGCGAAAGCGCCCATATCACCGAACTCGATCCGGAATTCGAGGGCGTGCCAATCGTGCGCAAGCGTATCGATAACGCCAAGTTCGATATCGCTCTTTCGAACTCTTTCGGCTTCGGCGGCACCAACGCCACGCTCGTATTCCAGCGCTATAACGGATAAGGCAATGACGGGAATTATGCAGGGTAAGCGCGGCCTCATCATGGGCGTCGCAAACAATCATTCGATTGCCTGGGGTATTTCAAAGGCGCTGGCAGCCGAAGGTGCGGTACTGGCTTTCACCTTTCAGGGCGAAGCGCTCGGCAAGCGGGTGAAGCCGCTCGCTGCCGAAGTCGGCTCGGATTTCCTGCTGCCTTGCGATGTCGAGGATCTCGCTTCGGTCGATGCCGTCTTCGACGCAATCAAGGAGCGCTGGGGCAAGCTGGACTTCATCGTCCACGCCATCGGCTTTTCCGACAAGAACGAGCTGAAGGGGCTCTACGCCAACACCACGCGAGAGAATTTCACCCGCACGATGGTGATCTCCTGCTTCTCCTTCACCGAGGTCGCCAAGCGTGCCGCCGAACTGATGACGGAAGGCGGCAGCATGCTCACGCTGACCTATAACGGCTCAACGCGCGTGATCCCGAACTACAATGTCATGGGCGTTGCCAAGGCGGCTCTCGAGGCTTCCGTCCGCTATCTCGCTGCGGACTACGGCCCGCGCGGCATTCGCGTCAACGCCGTTTCCGCCGGCCCGATCCGCACGCTCGCCGGCGCCGGCATTTCCGACGCTCGCGCCATCCTCTCTTGGAACCAGCGCAACGCGCCGCTGCGCAAGTCCGTCACCATCGATCAGGTCGGCTCGTCGTCGCTCTACCTCCTGTCGGATCTGGCAGCAGGCGTCACCGGCGAAGTCCATTTTGTCGATGCTGGCTACAACATCACTTCCATGCCGACGCTGGAAACGCTGTCGAGCGCAGACGCGGAATAGGCTTCCGATCTCAGTTGTGTCCCCCCGGTTATTGCCGGGAGGATCAATTTCCGGATATCCTTTCAGAGGATTCCCCATGACGTCCATCGACGACGCAGAACCTTTGGCATCGACCGACCGTCTTATCCTCCGCCGCTTTGTGCCGGAGGATTTTGTCGCCTACAGCGCCTATCGCTCCCTGCCGGAGATCTATCGTTTTCTTTATCGCGACCCTCCTTCGCCTGAAGTGATGAGGGAACGGTTCTATATCCGCCTGAACTCCCCTTTCTCCGAGGACGGAGATACGCTGCTATGTGCTGTCATTCGGCGGGAGGATGGCGCTTTGGTGGGTGATGTCAGCCTGACATTTGCAAATAAGGCCGCACTTCAGGCCGAGCTCGGCTATACCTCTAACCCAGCCTATGCCAGGAAGGGATATGCTACCGAGGCGGCCGCGGCCATCATTACCCTCGGTTTCGAAAAATTCCGCTTTCATCGGATCTTCGCCCGGCTGGATGCGAAAAATGCCGGCTCGGTCGGCGTCGTCGAACGGCTCGGCCTGCGCCGTGAGGCGCTTCTGATCGAAAACGATCGCTTCAACGGTGTCTGGGGCGACGAATGCGTGTACGCCGTGCTGAGCCGCGAATGGGCCGCAAGAGCGTCGAAACGAAGCCCCTGAGCCCCGCTTAAAAAATGGCGGCCATCTGACCGCCATCATTCCTTATTTCTTCGCCCAGAGCACCTTGTAGCGGGCGTTGCGGCAAGTCTCGCCGAACTCCTTGAAATTCTCGGCCAGCACTGGTTCGTAGGGCAGGCCGCGATTGGCGACCAGCATTAGCCGTCCGCCGCCGCGCAATGCCGAAGCGGCGGTCTTGATCATCGCCTGGCCGAGCGAAGGTTCGGCGGCATGGCCCTCATGGAAGGGCGGGTTCATGATGATCAGGTCGTATTTGTCCTTGACCGGCTCGCTCGCCAGATCATGCCAGAAGAAGCGCTGAGCGACCTTGGGGCAGTGTGACAGCAGATTGGCGCGTGCGGCCTCCAGAGAGCCGTAATGGGCCTCGTAGAGGTCGATGCGTTCGATCCTCGGCGACTTCATTGTCAGCTCGACGGAGAGGTAACCCCAGCCGGCGCCGAAATCGGCAGCATCGCCGGTAAAATCCGTCGGCAGGCGCGAGGCGAGAAGTTCGGAGCCGGCATCGATACGGTCATGGGAGAACATGCCGGGCGCCGTGGTGAAGCTGTCGTCGACGAGCGTCGCCGGCTTCGCGAGCTGCGCCGTCAGCAGCTTGATATCGGCAGGGCGGGTAAACCAGAAGGCAACGCCGTGATATTTGGGCATGTGCTCGATCGCAAGACCGAAGGCCTCGACGCGCTTGCGCAACGGCTGAATGCCGTCTTCCTTGCCGCCGGCAACGACGATGAGACCGCCTTCCTTTACGCGCCCCAACGCTTCGGCGATGTGATCCTCGTTCTCGCCCTTGTGCTTGCCGCAAAGCACGAGCGCGCCGTCATAGCCTTCGCCTTCGATCTCCGGCGTCACGTTGATGCGCTGCGCCTGCAGCTGGCGATAAAAGGGACGGAAGCCCTGAACGGCGGAAAGCTCGGCGGCGAAGCCCTCCGGCAGCGCAAAGCCCGCCTCGGCGCCGAGGAACAGGATCCGCTGATCTACGCCGGGCGCCTCGACGGTGCCAGAGGCAAAGGGATGAAACAAGGTCTTCAAGGCATCGCGGCTCATGGGCGTGGTCTCGTTATGGGAATGGGTTTCATCTGTCGGATATACGCCATCGTCGTATTCTGGGCTTGCCCCTCACCCTCTCCCGTAAGAACGGGGAGAGGGGACGACGGAGCAAGACAACTACCTCGGCTAAGAGGGTGATCTAGCACGGTCGTTATCCCCTCTCCCCGCAGGCGGGGAGAGGGCTAGAGTGAGGGGCCGTGCACCCAGTTTCTACAAAACGGTCGGCACCGATAATATAAAAAGGGCGCGGAAAAGATCCCGCGCCCCGGAAAGTTTATGAAGGCGCGGGCTTATTCGGCCGCGTCGTCCTTCTTCTTTTCGGCAACGATTTCCTGGCCGGTGGCCTGGTCGACGACCTTCATCGAGAGGCGAACCTTGCCGCGCTCGTCGAAGCCGAGCAGCTTGACCCAGACCTTGTCGCCTTCCTTGACGACGTCCTGCGTCTTGGCAACGCGCTCGGAAGCGAGCTGCGAGATATGGACGAGGCCGTCACGGGCGCCGAAGAAGTTGACGAAGGCGCCGAAGTCGGCGGTCTTCACAACCGTACCTTCGTAGATCTGGCCGACTTCCGGCTCGGCGACGATCGAGTGGATCCACTTGCGGGCCGCTTCGATTTCCTTGCCGGAGGAGGAGGCGATCTTGACGGTGCCGTCGTCCTCGATGTTGATCTTGGCGCCGGTCTTTTCGACGATTTCGCGGATGACCTTGCCGCCGGAGCCGATGACTTCGCGGATCTTGTCGACCGGAATGTTCATGACTTCGATGCGCGGTGCGAATTCGCCGAGCTGGCCGCGACTCTCGGAGATGGCCTTTGCCATTTCGCCGAGGATGTGCAGACGACCGCCCTTCGCCTGGTTCAGGGCGACCTTCATGATCTCTTCGGTGATGCCGTCGATCTTGATGTCCATCTGCAGCGAGGTGATGCCTGCTTCCGTGCCGGCAACCTTGAAGTCCATGTCGCCGAGGTGGTCTTCGTCACCCAGAATGTCGGAGAGAACGGCGAAGCGCTCGTCTTCTTTGATCAAGCCCATGGCGATACCGGCAACCGGCTTTGCCAAGGGCACGCCGGCATCCATCAGCGCCAGCGAGGTGCCGCAGACGGTCGCCATCGAGGAGGAGCCGTTGGACTCGGTAATTTCAGAGACGACGCGCAGCGTGTAGGGGAACTGTTCCACCGACGGGAGCATCGGGTGGATGGCGCGCCATGCGAGCTTGCCATGGCCGATTTCGCGGCGGCCCGGAGAACCCATGCGGCCGGTTTCGCCGACCGAGTAGGGCGGGAAGTTGTAGTGCAGCATGAAGTTTTCTTTGTACATGCCGGTCAGGCTGTCGACATACTGCTCATCTTCGCCGGTGCCGAGCGTGGCAACGACGATCGCCTGCGTCTCACCGCGGGTGAAGAGGGCGGAGCCGTGCGTGCGCGGCAGCAGGCCGACTTCGGCGAGGATCGGGCGAACCGTCTGCAGATCGCGGCCGTCGATGCGGCTCGACGTGTCGAGGATGTTCCAGCGAACGATCTTCGCCTGCAGGTGCTTGAAGATGGCGCCGACTTCTTCGGCCGTGTACTTGGCTTCGCCTTCTTCCGGCAGGAAGTGTGCCTTCACCTTCGCCTTGACGGCGTCGACGGCGGCGTAGCGATCAGCCTTCTGCGTGATCTTGTAGGCGTCGCGCAGTTCGGCTTCGGCGAGGCCGAGCATTTCCTTCTCGAGCTCGGAATAGTCTTCCGGCTGGAAGTCGCGGGGCTCCTTGGCAGCGACTTCGGCGAGCTTGATGATCGCGTCGATGACGGGCTGGAAGCCGCGGTGGCCGAACATGACGGCGCCGAGCATGATGTCTTCAGGCAGTTCCTTGGCTTCGGATTCAACCATCAGAACGGCTTCCTGCGTGCCGGCGACGACGAGGTCGAGGCTCGATTCGTCCATTTCGTCGAGATGCGGGTTCAGCACGTATTCGCCGTTGATGTAGCCGACGCGGGCGCCGCCGATCGGGCCCATGAAGGGGATGCCGGAGAGCGTCAGGGCTGCAGAGGTCGCGACCATGGACAGGATGTCCGGATCGTTCTCGAGGTCATGCTGGATGACGGTGACGACAACCTGCGTGTCGTTCTTGTAGCCTTCCGGGAAGAGCGGGCGGATCGGGCGGTCGATCAGGCGGGAAACGAGCGTTTCGTTTTCGCTCGGACGTCCCTCGCGCTTGAAGTAACCGCCGGGGATCTTGCCGGCCGCGTAGGTCTTTTCCTGATAGTTGACGGTAAGCGGGAAGAAGTCCTGGCCCGGCTTCGGCGCCTTGGCGGAAACGACGGTCGCAAGCACCACGGTCTCGCCGTAGGTGGCGACAACGGCGCCGTCGGCCTGGCGGGCAATCTTGCCGGTTTCGAGCTTCAGCGGGCGGCCTGCCCACTCGATTTCGACGGTATGGATATCGAACATATCTTGTCCTTGCACTATGCGGGAAAAGGCGCCGAGGCCGACGAATTCGGCAGGGCACATCTTCAACCGCACGAAATGTGACGCATCACGGGCAAGACAACGAGAGGCTTTCGAAGGTCGGCCGAAGCGTGAAGCTTCGGCTGAAAGCATCCGGCAATCCTGCCCCATGACAGGTCAACGGTTGTTGTTGGCAGCACCGGCCCATCCGGCCTGCCGGCGGTTTCGCATCGCACCGGCGTAAGGCGCGAGGGAAACTGGTCTCAAGGGTTTATACCCTTCATAAGCATCCGGCGGGCGTTCAGGTGAACGCCCGCCGGAAATTCCGTTAGCGGCGGATACCGAGGCTGGTGATCAGCTTGGTATAACGGCCTTCGTCCTTCTTCTTGAGGTAGTCAAGAAGCGAGCGCCGGCTGGAAACCATCGTCAGAAGGCCACGACGGGAGTGGTTGTCCTTCTTGTGGTCCTTGAAGTGTTCCGTGAGGTTGTTGATGCGCTCGGTCAGGATCGCAACCTGGACTTCCGGAGAACCGGTGTCGCCTTCGGCGGTGGCGTATTCCTTGATCAGCGCAGCCTTGCGCTCAGCAGTGATCGACATCGGATGGTCCTTTCTATGAGAGGAGATTGAAGTCGCCAAACGCCGGGATGTCGTCCAGCATTGGCCGCGAATGCAATCAGGCATGCCTGATGCTGGCGCTGCCTATAAACCAAATGAGCGCCAATGGAAAGAGGGTTCTCCCCGGGGCTCCTTTCAGCGCCCCGCCATGGCATCCCGGATCATGGCATTGTAGCCTTCCGGATCCTGCAGCATGGCGAAATGGCTGGCATCCTTCAGGATGACGAGCTTGGCGCCCGGGATCTCCTTCGCCATCATCTCGGTATGGTCCAGCTTCACCGCTTCGTCATGGTCGCCGATGGCAAGTGTCACCGGCACCGTGATCTTGCCGAGGTCGGCTGCGGTCCATGCCGGCTGCGTCTCCCACATCTTCGAGATCTGTTTGACGAAGGCCTCATATTCGTTCGGGGTCGGCGACAGCTTCCTGTAATAGTCGCCGGCGACGTTGATGTAGTCGTTGAAAGTCTTGTTGCTCATGACATCGGGTTTCACGCCGTCGGTCGTGACATTGGCGGCCTGGGCGATCACGCGCGTCAGCTTTTCGGGATGTTTCATCGCCATGTCGATGCCGATGATGCCGCCATCGGACCATCCAACCAGCGTCACCTTGTCGACCTTCAGATAGTCGAGCAGCGCGGCATAATCCGAGGTCATCAGATCGTAGCCGAAAGACTGCTGGCTGCGCGTCGAGCGGCCGTGCCCGCGGCTGTCGGCGACGATGACGAGATGATCTCTCGCGAAATCGGCGACCTGAGCGCCCCAGACATCGGCATTCCCAAGACCGCCATGAATAAAGAGGATCGGGTCACCTTCGCCATATTCGGCATAATACATCTTGATGTCATTGACATCGGCCATGCCGCTCGCCTTCGGCTGCGGCATTGGCGGAAACGGCGGCAGCCCGGCCCACCGTTCGGCGGATTGGGCGTTCGTCACCGTCAGGAACAGGGAAAGGAATGCAACTATTCCGAATGCAACTCTGCGCATGTTTGCCCCCTATGAACGGGCCATGGAGGCCCGTCGGGGAGCATATCGCATCGCCATTGCCTCGCAATAGCGCTATTTCTGACTGAATTTGCCTAAACGAACACGCGCTTCGGACGAAATTCACCCTGGCCGATCTCGCCGATCGCGATCAGCTTGCCGCGTGCCGTGGCATAGGCCTCGGTTTCAGCAACCGGCGCGTCGCGGCCGCGCACCAGGATCGGGTTGCCCATCTTCAGGCGGTGTGCCTGGTCGTCGCTGATGACGAGATGCGGCAGCGAAGACAGCGCCTCGGCCGTATCGATCAGCAGTGCGTCCAGGGCTGCAAGCCGCTCGTCCGCATCTTCGATCTCTTCCAGCGCCACGAGATCGGCAAGCGGCACCATCGTCTCTTCGGCGAAGGGAGCGACGAAGCTGCGGCGCAGGCCGGAAATATGGCCGTAACAGCCGAGATCGCGACCGAAATCGCGGGCAAGCGCCCGTACATAGGTGCCCTTGCCGCATTCGACCTCGAAATGCGCCGTATTGGCGTCCGGGCAAGCGAGCAGCGTCAGGCGGAAAATCTCGACTTCGCGCGAGGGAATCTCGACCGTCTCCCCTTCGCGAGCAAGGTCATAGGCGCGTTCGCCTGATATCTTGATGGCGGAGAATTGCGGCGGGATTTGCTGAATGACGCCGGTATATTTCGGCAGAAGCGCGCGAATATCTTCTTCGCTCGGACGCTTGTCGGAGGTGGCGGTGACTTCGCCTTCAAGGTCGTCCGAAGCGCGTTCCTCGCCCCAGGTCACGGTGAATTCATAGATCTTGCGGCCGTCCATGACGTAGGGAACCGTCTTGGTAGCGTCGCCGAGCGCGATCGGCAGCATGCCGGAGGCGAGCGGATCGAGCGTGCCGGCATGGCCAGCCTTCTGGGCCTTGAACAGCCACTTGATCTTGGAAACGGCTTCGGTCGAGCCGAAATCCACCGGCTTGTCGAGGATGAGCCAGCCCGAAATCGGGCGGCCCTTGGGCTTGCGTGGCTTGGACATTCTCTGTCTCTGTTATTGATCTTGGTCGTTATCGTCGTCGAGATCACGGCTGACCTCGGGCGAGCGCAGAAGCGCGTCGATCTTCTTGTAATTGTCGAAGCTCGTATCGTCGCGGAAGCGGACTTCCGGCATGTACTTCATCTGGCGAAGCTGCGGGCCGAGACGGCCGCGGATATATTTCGCATGGCGGTTCAGCGCTTCGATGACGGCGCCGTGGTCGGAAACGCCAAGCGGCGTCACGAAGGCGGTCGCGATCTTCAGATCGGGCGACATGCGCACTTCGGAAATGGAGATCACGGTGCGCTCGATCAGGTCGTCGCGCACTTCGCCGCGCTGCAGAACCTGCGTGATCGCTGAGCGCACCTGCTCGCCGACGCGAAGCATGCGCTGCGAAGGCGCGGAAGAAGTTGGTCTGGTCATGGTTGTTCCGTTAGCAGCGTCGTTTGGACGCGATAAAGCGGGTCAAATGACTCGATCCGGCGCAAAGGTCAAGGCTGGACAGGGTTTGCTGCCCGCCAGAAGCCGAGAATCCTTGCGAAAGCGGCATCCTGAGCGTCCTGATTGGCAAAAGCGGATGCCGGGATGTAGGTGATAAAGGTTTCGGTATCGAATTCAATCCGTCCACTGCGGCGGCTGATATTCAAGATCTCGCTCCAGCCAAGCCAAATCGATGTCTGCGTTGAATTCCAGGCGGCACCTTCGGGGGTGATCGTGACAGTGACGATGACATCAGGGCGCAGGCGCGATTGCATCACCCTTAGGCGTCGGCGTGTGGCCCACCTAAAATAGAGCAAGATCAGTGCGTAGCAGATCAGTGTCGGTACGAGCCAAATGATCGCCATCTCACCGAGGCCGATCGATCGCGACAGCCCGAATACGGGAATGAAAACATATTCCCGAAGAAGATGGAAAAAGACGGGAAGCACTGCGCCGACCACGATAGCCGACACGAAGAACCAGGCCGTCTCGCTCTGTGCATTCCTTGGACGGCGAAGGGCAAAACGCTGTCCTGCCTGGCGCATCACGGCGACATGTTCTGCCGGCTGGCGAACGAAGGAGACGATGACGGATTGATCGTCTGCAAGCTCTGTCGTGATCTCCATGGCGTACCCATTTAGCGGCATTTAAAAAAACCGCCGGTTTCGGCCGGCGGTTTTGATATCTAGCAAATCGAAGGATTGCTTACAGCGTGCGCGTGATGTGCTCGACGCGGAAGCATTCGATCGTATCGCCGACGCGGATGTCTTCGTAGTTTTCGAAGGCCATACCGCATTCCTGGCCCATGTTGACTTCCGAGACTTCGTCCTTGAAGCGCTTGAGCGTCTTGAGCTTGCCTTCGTGGATGACGACGTTGTCGCGAACGAGGCGAACGCCGACGCCACGCTCGACCTTGCCTTCGGTGACGCGGCAACCCGCGACCTTGCCGACCTTCGTGATGTTGAACACCTCGAGGATCTCGGCATTGCCGAGGAAGGTTTCGCGGCGCTCCGGAGAGAGCAGGCCCGACATCGCTGCCTTCACGTCATCCACCAGATCGTAGATGATGTTGTAGTAGCGGATCTCGATGCCTTCGCGTTCCGCCAGCGTGCGGGCCTGAGCATTCGCACGGACGTTGAAGCCGATGATCGCCGCGTCGGATGCACCGGCGAGCGAGATATCGGATTCGGTCACGCCGCCGACGCCCGAATGGACGATACGGGCGCGCACTTCGTCGGTGCCGAGCTTTTCCAGCGCGCCGGCAATGGCTTCGATCGAGCCCTGCACGTCGCCCTTGATGACCAGCGGGAATTCCTTGATGCCCGAGGTCTGCAGCTGCGACATCATCTGCTCCAGCGAACCGCGCTGGCCGGACTGGCGAGCGGCTGCCTTGTCGCGGGTGAGGCGCTGGCGGTATTCCGAGATTTCGCGGGCGCGGCTTTCGCTTTCGACGACGGCGAACTTGTCACCGGCCTGCGGTGCACCGGAAAGGCCGAGCAGTTCGACCGGCATGGCCGGGCCTGCTTCCTTCACATGCTCGCCCTTGTCGTTGACGAGCGCACGCACACGGCCCCACTGATCGCCGGCGACGACGATCTGGCCGGGACGCAGCGTACCCTTCTGCACGAGCACGGTGGCGACGGAGCCGCGGCCGCGGTCGAGCTGGGCTTCAATGACCGTACCTTCCGCCGTGCGGTTCGGATTGGCCTTGAGGTCAAGGATTTCCGCCTGCAGCAGGATGGCTTCGAGCAGTTTGTCGAGGTTGGTGCGGTTCTTCGCGGAGACTTCCACGTCGAGCACTTCACCACCCATCGACTCGACGAAGACTTCATGCTGCAGCAGTTCCGTGCGGACCTTCTGCGGATTGGCCTCGTGCTTGTCGATCTTGTTGATCGCCACGATGATCGGAACACCGGCCGCCTTGGCGTGATTGATCGATTCGATCGTCTGCGGCATCACGCTGTCGTCGGCCGCCACCACGAGGATCGCGATGTCGGTCGCCTGGGCACCGCGAGCACGCATCGCCGTGAAGGCGGCGTGGCCGGGCGTGTCGATGAAGGTGATCTTTTGGCCGTTCTGCTCGACCTGATAGGCGCCGATATGCTGGGTGATGCCACCGGCTTCGCCGGCGACCACGTTTGCATGGCGGATTGCGTCGAGCAGCGAGGTCTTGCCGTGGTCGACGTGGCCCATGATGGTGACGACGGGCGGACGCGAAACCAGTTCGCCCTCCTCGTCGGCAACATTGAAGATGCCCTGTTCGACGTCGGATTCCGAAACCCGCTTGACCGTATGGCCGAATTCGCCGGCGATGAGCTCTGCCAGATCGGCGTCGATGACGTCGCCCGGCTTCATCATCTGACCTTCCTTCATCAGGTACTTGATGACGTCGACGGCGCGTTCGGACATGCGCTGCGACAGTTCCTGAATGGTAATGGTCTCGGGCAGCACGACTTCACGCGAGATCTTTTCGCGCGTTTCCTGCATCTGGCTGCGGCGGAACTTTTCCTGGCGGCGGCGCATGGCCGAAAGCGAGCGGCCGCGTGCGTTGCCGTCTTCGTCGACATCGGCGGTGGTGACCGTCAGCTTGCCGCGGCGGCGTTCTTCGTCGGTCTTCGGACGCGTGGTGACCGGCTTCGCCGGCTCAGGCCGGGTGATTTTGCCACGGACAGGAGCACCGCGGGACGGGCCACGGCCTTCCTCATCCTCGTTGCCCGGGCGACGGCGATTGGCCGGCGCTTCCGCGGCGGCTGCGCCGGGGCGGGCGGATTGCGGAGCGGAAGCATCCGGACGGCGTACAACGCCCGGCGCCGCAGCAGGCTGCGTAACCGGCTTCGGAGCTTCAACCTTCGCCTCGACCGGAGCTGCCGGGGTCTGTTCGGCGACCTTGGCTGCTTCTGCGGCGCGAGCGGCCTCTTCTGCAGCACGACGGGCAGCTTCGGCCTGTTCGGCGACGCGGCGTGCTTCTTCTTCCTGGCGGCGGCGCGCTTCTTCCTCGGCGCGACGAACGGCGTCCGCGGCATCGCGGGCCTGTGCGTCAGCCAGCGCGCGGCGACGAGCATCCATCTCGTCGGCCGACAGATGGTTCAGAACCACCGGACGCGACGAGCGCTCCTGCTGCGGGCGCTGCTGATAGCCCTGGTTGGATTGTGCCGGCCGCTGCTGCTGGCCGCCAGGCTGATGAATGCGCGGAGCCGGCTGCGGCGGGCGCGGCGGCTGCGGCGTCGGTTCGGCGACGCGCGTCACCGAGGGCGCCGATGTCGTTACCGGCGTGATTGGCTTTTCGTCTTCAGGACGTAGCGGGCGGCGCTTACGGGTCTCAACCACGACCGCCTTGGTGCGACCGCGGCCCATGTCCTGGCGCACGGTGCCCTGGTTTACGCCTGAAGGCTTCAAGGTGAGGGTCTTCTTACCCGAAACACTCAGCGTCTTGTCGTCTTGATTGTCGGTCATTCCGTTCCTGTTCCTTCGGACAGGGCACGGAAACGTCCGTCAGACCCTGTCGTTCAATGCATGTACCTTAATGAGGCGTCCGGCAAAGGCCGGTGACCGCGTCATTGTTTTCGCCGGCCAGCGCCGCCCGTTGCCCGGGACTGACCGCCGTTGCGGTACCGTTCGAGCAGGTTTGCGCGCTTCACTACACCCTCACCCGCCTGCCCTGCAAGCGCTGCGGCATGGATAAAAGCATTCTGGCCCATCAGTTCGTCCATTTCCGCCTCCGTAAAGACACGGAAGGACGGTATTTCCGCTTCGGTCTCCATGCCGAGATGCCAGGCCTTCCTTGCCTGATCGATCTTGCGCACGCCATCGGCGGCGGCGTTCATCGCATGGAACACGGCAAGTGCCGAGCCGTTGCGAACGGCGCCATCCACCTTCGACGAGCCGGATACGAACTGGCCCGCCTTGCGTGCCATGTTCATCATCCCGGCCAGTTGCGCTGCTAGAAGGCGGTCGACGGTGGCGCCGAGATCGCTCGGCGCGGTCACCTCCGCCTTCAGGGCGCGGGAGAACAACTTTTTTGCCACTGCCTTGTCCACGAGCGCCCGGTCGATCTTGACCCAGCATCCGCGTCCCGGCAGCTGCCGCTTCAGATCCGGAACGACTGTTCCGTCCGGAGCGGCGACGAAGCGGATCAGCTCATCCGGCGATCCGCTTTCGCGTGTTACGATGCACATACGGCCATTTGCGCCGTCACCCGAAAGATCGTCGTCTTCGGGCGCGGCCTTCGGCCCCTCTGCGCTCATCATGCTTCCTGCTCGGCCTCGCCTTCACCTTCCGATGCCTCTTCGGCTTCGGCGGCGAGATCCGCTTCGGTGATCCAGCCGGCCAGCAGGCGGGCCTGCACGACCATCTGTTCGGCTTCGACGCGCGAGACTTCGAGCTTGGAGAATAGGCCTTCAAACTTCTTCGTTTCGCCGTTCTTGCGTTCGCTCCAGCCGACGAGGTCGTCGGCGGCGCAGCCGGCGAAGTCCTCGATCGTCTTGATGCCGTCCTCGCCGAGGGCGACCATCATCTGCGCCGTCATGCCGTTGATCTGACGCAGCTCGTCGGAAACGCCGAGCGCCTTGCGCTTCTCGTCCATCTCCGCTTCGAGCTTTTCGAGATATTCGCGGGCGCGCGTCTGGATTTCCTGGGCGGTGTCTTCGTCGAAGCCGTCGATCGAGGAGATTTCGTCGAGATCGACGTAAGCCAGTTCCTCGACGGCGGCAAAGCCTTCCGAGGCCAGAACCTGGCCGACCATTTCGTCGACGTCGAGCGCGTCCATGAACAGGTTCGTACGCTCGTTGAATTCCTTCTGACGGCGTTCCGATTCCTCGGCTTCCGTCATGATGTCGATATCCCAACCGGTCAGCTGCGAAGCGAGGCGGACATTCTGGCCGCGGCGGCCGATGGCGAGCGAAAGCTGCTCGTCCGGCACCACGACTTCGATGCGCTCCGCATCTTCGTCGAGAACGACCTTGGCGACTTCGGCCGGCTGCAGCGCGTTGACGACGAAGTTCGCCGGCTCGCTGGACCAGGGAATGATGTCGATCTTTTCGCCCTGCAGCTCGCCGACGACGGCTTGAACGCGCGAACCGCGCATACCGACGCAGGCGCCGACCGGATCGATCGACGAGTCGTTCGAGATGACGGCGATCTTGGCGCGCGAGCCTGGATCGCGGGCGACCGACTTCACCTGGATGATGCCGTCGTAGATCTCAGGCACTTCCATGGTGAAGAGCTTGACCATGAACTGCGGATGCGTGCGCGACAGGAAGATCTGCGGGCCGCGCTGCTCGCGGCGCACGTCGTAGACATAGGCGCGGACGCGGTCGCCGTAGCGGAAGTTTTCGCGCGGGATCATTTCGTCGCGGCGGATGATGCCTTCGCCACGGCCGAGGTCGACGATGACGTTGCCGTATTCGACGCGCTTGACGGTGCCGTTGACGATTTCGCCGACGCGATCCTTGAATTCGTCGAACTGACGGTCACGCTCGGCTTCGCGCACCTTCTGCACGATGACCTGCTTGGCCGACTGGGCGGCGATGCGGCCGAAATCCATCGGCGGCAGCGGATCGGCGATAAAATCGCCGAGGGCTGCGTCCGGGTTGCGGTCGCGGGCCAGTTCCAGCGGGATCTGCGTGGAATAGTCCTCAGCCTTCTCGACCACTTCGAGCAGACGCTGGAGGCGGATTTCACCCGTCTTCGGATTGATGTCGGCGCGGATATTCGATTCCGTGCCGTAACGCGAGCGCGCGGCCTTCTGGATCGCATCCGCCATTGCGGCAAGCACGATCTCGCGGTCGATGACCTTTTCGCGCGCCACTGCATCTGCGATCTGCAGAAGTTCTAGCCGGTTCGCACTGACTGCCATTGTTCTTAGTCTCCGTCTTCCTGCCTTCAGGTTTCCCGTTCCGTCAGGCGGTTCGTTGATCGGTTATTCCTAGTCGTCCGCTTCGTTCTGGTTCGCTGCCTCGGCTTTCGCCAGCTTGTCGGCGCGCAGCGCGTCGCGGATGAGATCGTCCGTCAGGATCAGCTTGGCCTCGGCCAGCGTGCTGAACGGAATGGTCACCTTGGGCTCCTCGCCATAGGCGACCTGGTCGCGTTCGATCGTGAAGCCGTCATTGTCGACGGCGGCGATCTTGCCGCGGAAACGCTTGCGGTTATCGACGAGGATCGACGTTTCGCACTTGACGATATGGCCGATCCAGCGCTGGAAATCCGACTTTCGCACCATCGGGCGATCGATGCCGGGCGAAGACACTTCGAGATGATACGCCTTATCGATCGGATCTTCCACATCCAGGACCGGAGAAATGGCCATGGAGACCTCTTCGCAGTCCTCGACGGTCATGGTGCCGTCGTTGCGCTCGGTCATGATCTGCAGCGTGAGGCCGTTCAGATTGAGGAGACGCACGCGCACCAGACGGAAGCCCATGCCCACAAGCACGGGCTCGATGATCGCGGCGACGCGCTGATCAAGGCCGGTTTCGACGATCAGCCGGGGTTCATTGGTATTGTCTGCGTTTGTCACGTCCGACAAGCATTCACTCCGCATTGTTCATGCATTGGGAGATCGCGCTAATAAAAAAGAGCGGGTCCTTGCGGCCCACTCTTCATCACACGATCAAGAATTTGATGCGGATATAAGCCTCTTTCCGGCAAATTGCAAGGCATTCGCGCCTAAAGCCTTTTCCGCAGCTATTTCAGCACGCCGAGCATGGAGCTATCGGGATAGCAGGTGGGCTTCATGCCGCTCTTTTCCTGCCATTGACCGATCGAGCGCCGGGTTTTGTAGCCGGGCAGGCCGTCCGTGCCGCCGACATCGTAGCCCTTGTGCTCCAGAACCTTCTGCATATTGGCGACATCCGAGCGCAGCATCTTGCCGACATCGCCCCATTTTTCCTGGAAGGCGCCGCCACCATAGGCGATACGGTCGGCGAGATTGCCGATATAGAGGCCGTAGAGGTCGGAATTATTGTATTCCTTGATGACGTAGAAATTCGGCGTAACGATGAATTCCGGCCCGTCGCGGCCGGCCGGCACCAGCATCATGCCGCTGGCGCGCATTTCATCCGCCGGGAGGGACTTCCCGGAAACCGGCTTGATCCCAAGCGAGGCCCATTGCGAAATCGGCTTGGCGAGATCAGGCCCTTCCTGCGCGCAGGAGACGTTCTGCGGGATCATGACCTCATAGCCCCAGCCGCGGCCACGCTGCCAGCCCTTTTGAACCATATAGTTGGCTATGGACGCCAGCGTGTCCGGCACCGAGGTCCAGATGTTGCGATGGCCGTCGCCATCGAAATCGACGGCATATTTCAGATAGTTGGTCGGCATGAACTGCGGCTGGCCGAGCGCGCCGGCCCACGAGCCCTTGAACTGATCCGGCGTCACATCGCCATGGTCGAGGATGCGCAGTGCCGCGATCACTTCGGTGCGGAACATATCCTTGCGCGTCGACATGAAAGCCTTGGTCGCCAGCACCTGCATCGCCGAATTCGGCAGCTTGGCGGCACCGAAGCCGGTTTCTCGACCCCAAATCGCAAGCAGGATCGGCCCCGGAACGCCGTAAGTCTTTTCGATGCGCCGCAACACCGCCCCATATTGCGAGGCGAGGCTCCGCCCGGTCGCGGCGAGCTTCTGCAGCCGCGCCTCGTTGAAATAGGGGGCGGGCGAGGAGAATTCCGCCTGGGTCTGTGGCTGTTGCTTCGGCCTCGGGAAACCCGGCGGCTCGAGATCAGGCAGATCCCAGCTCAGCGTCACGCCGGCAAAGGCGGCCTGGAAGATTTTTTCCGAAATCCCGGCCTTTCGCGCCTCAGGCCAGAGATCCTTCTGAATCCAGGCCTGAAACTGCGCTTCGACATCGGCTTTCGAGGCGGCAAGCGCAGGCAGGGGAAGGAGGCTGAGGAGGAGGAGAAGCAGTCGCAGAACGTGCCGCGAGATACCCCCCTCTGTCCCTTTCGGGACATCTCCCCCACAAGGGGGGAGATTGTTGGCGGCGGGCTTTGCGCCATACCGAAGGTCCGAAGTCTCTGCGATTGCAGTACCAAATTGTTTGTCGAAGACGGTGCTACGAGCTACCAATCTCCCCCCTTGTGGGGGGGATGTCAGCGAAAGCTGACAGAGGGGGGTATGCACTCTCCTCATATGCAGTCCTTTGTTACAGCAATCAAATCGCCGTCCGCGCCCTCAGCGCCGCCGCAAGCGTGCCTTCGTCGAGATAATCGAGCTCGCCACCAACGGGCACGCCATGGGCAAGACGGGTGATCTTGACCTCGAGGCCATCAAGCTGGTCGGTTATATAGTGCGCTGTTGTTTGCCCCTCGACTGTCGCATTGACGGCGATGATGATCTCGCGAATGCCGCCTTCGCTGACGCGGGCGATCAATCCGCGAATGTTGAGATCGTCAGGCCCGACGCCGTCGAGCGGCGATAGCACGCCGCCGAGGACATGGTAGGCGGCGTTCATCGCGCCTGATCGCTCCAGCGCCCAGAGATCGGAGACGTCCTCGACGACAATGATGACGGACTGGTCGCGGCGATCGTCGGTGCAGACGGTGCAGGGGTCGACGGTATCGACATTGCCACAGCGCGAACAGATCTTCACTTTGTCGTAGGCGTCGCCCATCGCATGCGACAGCGGGCCGAGCAGCTGGTCCTTCTTCTTGATCAGATGCAGCGCCGCGCGGCGCGCAGAGCGCGGCCCAAGGCCTGGTACTTTCGCCAGGAGCTGGATGAGTTTTTCGATTTCTGGGCCGGTGACTCGCTTTGCCATGGGAGGCTTTTAGCTCATAAGTTTCAGGAACGGAATCTCGGAAGGAACGGTTGACCGATGAAAATCCTGGCCGTGTGCCGCGGTGCCCCTGAAACGCTGCCGGGCAAGAAGGCGAAGACCGGCATCAACAAGCACGCAGTCAGCGGTGCCGTCATGATCGACGAAATGGGACTGCTTGGCGATGCCATCTGCAATCGCAAGCATCATGGCGGCCGTGATCAGGCTGTTTATGTCGAGGGTTCGCTGGCGCTGGACTGGTGGGCAGCCGAGCTTGGACGATCGCTGGAGCCCGGCACCTTCGGCGAAAACCTCGTCATCGAAGGTTTGGACAATTGCCAGGTCGCCGCCGGCGATCAATTCATAGCTGGCGATCTTGTTATGGAGGTGACCTCGGCGCGCATTCCCTGCTCCACCTTCGCGGCTAAGATGGGCGATCCGCAATTCGTCAAGCGATACATCCGGGCGGGGCGGCCCGGCATCTATTGCCGCGTTCTTGCGAGCGGCACAGTGAGCGCTGAAATGCCGGTCACCTACCTGCCCTATGCCGGCGAGAGGGTGACGATGCCGGAAATGATGGCGACATTCGGCAGGCGATTGTCGCCGGAGGACCGGGCGCGCTATCTGGCGGCGCCCGTCCATCACAAGCTGCGTGCACTCATCGAAAGCGATGCAGCAGTCTGAACTCACCGCATGGCAATCGCAACGGCCGCGCCTGCCATGGTGCCGGCGCTGGCGCGATTGGCGATGCGTACGGCGCGGCGGCTCTTGAGGAAAGTTCTGGCCTTCGCGGCGAGCATCGCCCAGGAGAGGTCGATAATGACGAGCACCGCAAACATTGTCGCAACCAGCTCGGCCCAGCCGGAGATTGTCACACCGTGCAGATCGATGATCGAAGGCAGCAGCGCCACATAAAATACCATGATCTTAGGATTGCCCATGGTAACCGTGAAGCCCGCGAGGAAGAGCCGTATGGCCGATTGCTCGTCCGGCAGTTCCTCTCCCGTCGCATCCGAGGAGGCAAACCACATCTTCCAGGCAAGGTAGAGCAGATAGGCGACGCCCAGCCACTTGATCGCCACGAAGGCCAAATGGAAGGTTTCGGCAATGGTCGCAAGGCCGGCAACGGCGCAGGTGAGCCAGATCGCCTCACCAAGCCACATGCCCGAGAGGAAGGGCAGCACGTTTCGCGCGCCCTTCGTCAGCACGCGCGCCACGAGTGCCGCGATGTTCGGTCCCGGCGATCCCGCCGCAATGAACAAGGCGCCGGCAAAAACAAGCAACGTCGATAGGCTCATCGCATTTCCTCCAACAGGACAGGCTGGACGATATCTGGAAGAAGAGCGCCAGAGATAGCATTCCCGCGCGGCTTTTCCAAACGCCAGGTTTGCGTTCAGCCAAGCTCGGCGCGAAAGCGCCCGAAGATTGCCTTGCCTTCCGCCCAGTCGCCCAGTCCGGATGCAGCATTGATATGCCCGTGCGGCCCGGCATCGACGAAGGCGCTGCCCCAGCTTTCGGCACTGCGACGCGCATGATCGAAGGAGCTGAAAGGATCGTCGGTGCTGGCGACGAGCAGGGATGGAAAGGGCAGTCGCTGCCGTGGCGGATCGGCAAAGCTGCCGGCTTCGGCAAGATAGATTTCGCCCTTGGGATCAGGCGCTGCCACCAGAAACGCGCCAAGGATCGCAGTTTTCTTGATGGGCGCCCAATGGGCGATCAGTTGGCATGCAAGGCTGTGCGCGATCAGGATCGGCGGCGTTTGCGAAAGGGAGATTTCGCGCTCGAGCGCAGCAATCCAATCCGAAAGGATCGGTCTGTCCCAGCTCGACGGTTGAAAGCGTCGCATGGCGGGATCGTCCCGCTCCCACAATGTCTGCCAGTGACCTTCGCCCGAACCGCCCAGCCCCGGTAGCGTGATGATGTCGCTCATCTCTATCCTTTCTCCATGGTCTTTCACGGAGAAAAGCTGGCATGCCGGGATACCGATTGACATTGCAATCCATCGGATAAAACTTGTCCCAAACGATGAATTGAAAGTGAGCAATGGATACTCTCGAAAGAGGACTGGATCCGACGGATCTATCGATCATCGAAATCCTGCAACAGCACGGGCGAATTTCGGTATCGGAGCTCGGCCGCCGTGTCGGCCTGTCGCAGCCGGCGGCATCGGAGCGGCTGAAGCGGTTGGAGGAGCGTGGCGTGATTGCAGCTTATCGCGCCGTCATCAATCCCGCTGCCGTCGGGCTTGGCATGATGGCAGTCATCCGCCTGCGCACGACGCATGAGCATATTCGGCCATATCTGAAGCAGTTTTCGGAAATGCCCGAAATTATCGAGGTACTCAGATTGACGGGCGAGGATTGCTTCCTGCTTAAGGTTCTCGTGCCGACACCATCAGACCTTGAAACCATCGTCGATTCAATTGCCCGCCATGGTGCGGTTACGACATCGCTGGTGCTGCGGAACGAACCTGCAAAGGCGATAGGCCGCGATCTCATTCGCAAGGCGGCCGCACGCTGAAAGACATAGTCCAGCCTCAGAACGGCAGCTTGAAACCGGGCGGAATCGGCAGGCCGGCGGTCAGCTCGCGGGTCTTTTCCGCGGCGATCGCCTCAGCCTTTTCCTGAGCATCCTTGTTGGCGGCGACGATCAGGTCTTCGAGGATTTCGACATCGTCTTCCTTGAAGAGCGATGGATCGATCTTGAGGCCGACCATGAGGCCTTTGCCGTTGACGGTGACGGTGACGAGGCCGCCGCCGGCCTTGCCTTCGACGCGGATGTCGGCGATCTCCGACTGCATCTTCTCCATCTTCGCCTGCATTTCCTTCACTTTGCCCATCATGCCCATGATGTCGCGCATCGTCTTTGGTCCTTCTTCTCCAAGTCTCTGTTTGAGCGGCAGGATATGTCGTCATGGTCGTCAACCGCTTCAAGCCGAAGCGGTTCCGTCAGCATTCATCCTAACCTTAGAATTCGATGTCGTCGCCGGGTAGAATATCGCCATCGACGGATTCGGCGATTGCCGGCGGAGCAGCCGCTTCGTCCTCTTCGTCCGTCTCGGGCGCCCGCACCCGTACGTCGATGATCTTTGCGCCCGGAAATTGCGCCAGGATCGCCGCGACATCGGGGTCCTGCCGTGCGTCGGCGACGCGCTGCTTCTGGGCGTTCGCTTCTGCTTCGACAAGCGTCGGCTGGCCCTCCTCCCGGCTGAGGCTGACGATCCAGTGAATGCCGGTCCATTCCTTCAGCTTGACGGCAAGCTCATTCAGCAGCGTGCCGGGAGCGCCCGGTGCCAGGCTGACATCGAGCCGGCCCGGCTCCAGCCTGACAGGGCGCACGAAGGTACGCACCAGCGCCTTCATCTTCGGATCGCGCTTCTGGCTCGCAAGTTCGGCGATATCGGCCATCGAATTGACCGGTACGAGCGGCTTCGGCGCTTCAACCGGTTTCTGTTCGATGCGCCCGACAGGCTGCCCGACCGGCTGTGTATTCGGAACGGAGCGCAATATGGCGACCGGTGCGGAAGGCGCAGGTCTTGGCGCTGGCGTTTCCACTGCACGCGCCATGGCATTGCCCTGATAGGACACCGCTCCGCCGCCACTGCCGCCGCTCGGAGACGGAGAGGGGCGGGAGCTGCTATTACCATCAGAAAACTCGGCAAGCCTGCGCGCCGCGTCCTCCGGTGCCGGCAGATGAGCCGCGTGTGCAAGGCGGATCAGCACCATTTCCGCAGCGCCGGCGGTGCGTGAGGCGTTCTCCGTTTCGGCAATGCCCTTGAGAAGCATCTGCCAGATGCGGGAAAGTGCAGTTACCGCAACGCCTTGTGCGAATTCCGCCGCTTTCGTGCGCTCGACTTCGCTGAGCGACGGATCGTCGGCGGCGTCGGGCACATATTTGAGGCGGGTCACGAGATGGGTGAAATCAGCAAGGTCGGTCAATATAACGACGGGATTGGCACCGGCCTCGTACTGGCTGTTGAATTCGGCAAGGGCTGCCGAAACATCGCCTTTGACGACATGGCCGAAGAGATCGACAATGCGGGCGCGGTCGGCAAGGCCGAGCATGGCGCGCACGGCATCGGCGGCAACGAAGCCGCTGCCATGGGCGATCGCTTGATCGAGCAACGACAGACCGTCGCGCGCCGAACCTTCGGCGGCACGTGCGATCATGGCGAGCGCTTCCGGCTCGGCCTCGATGCCTTCCTTGCCGGCAATGGTGGTAAAGAGCCCGACGAGATCGGAGGCGCTGATACGGCGCAAGTCGAAGCGCTGGCAGCGCGACAGAACCGTGATCGGAACCTTGCGGATTTCGGTGGTGGCGAAGATGAACTTCACATGCTCGGGCGGCTCTTCGAGCGTCTTCAACAGCCCGTTGAAGGCGGCCGTCGACAGCATGTGCACTTCATCGATGATGTAGACCTTGTAGCGCGCCGAGACCGGGCGGTACCGCACCTGCTCTATGATCTCTCTTATATCGTCGATACCGGTGTGCGAAGCGGCGTCCATCTCGATGACGTCGACATGCCGGCCTTCCATGATCGCCTGGCAATGATCGCCGGGCTCACGCAGGTCGATCGTGGGCCGATCGATGTCAGCGGTCTTGTAGTTGAGCGCGCGGGCGAGGATGCGGGCGGTCGTAGTCTTGCCGACACCGCGCACGCCGGTCAGCATATAGGCTTGGGCGATGCGGCCGGTCTCGAACGCGTTGGTCAGCGTACGGACCATCGGCTCCTGGCCGACCATCAGGTCCGTGAAGTCCTTGGGTCTGTATTTGCGGGCCAGCACCCGGTAGCCGGTGCCGGTCGAGGCGGCATCTTTTGCTTGTCGCTCGGTGTCGCTCATCGCCCTGCTTATTGCCCGATGCCTAGCTCATCGCCCGGCGAAAGCCGGGTCTTGCTTTCGGAGTGGTGGGAGGCTGGCACGATGACCCGTGCCGGGCTCGTTAGGGCTGCTTCCTTCCGGACCTGACCCGGTTGGCGAGTGGCTCGTCCACCACCAACCTCCCGGATGCACATATCGGCAATATCGTCATCAAAAGCAAGCCAAGGTCAAAAAAAACTGCTAAACATTTGATAAAACAATGGAGGATGCCCCCTTGAAGGAGTTTACGCTCGACGATCGTCTTGCGAATGACAGCGTTTCCGTCACCATAACCGGCCTTTGTGACGTCAGGCTGATGAAGGATCGCCGCTGGCCATGGCTCGTGCTCATCCCGCGCCGGCCCGGCAAATCGGAGGTCTTCGAGCTGACTCCGCTCGACCGGATCTTGCTGACCTTCGAAACGGATAAGGTCGCAAGCGCCCTGAAGACGGTGACGGGCGCAACAAAAATCAATGTCGGGGCACTTGGAAATATCGTCCGTCAGCTGCATGTTCATGTCATCGCGCGGTTCGAAGGTGATGCCAACTGGCCCGGCCCCGTTTGGGGCTACGGCAAGGCGGAACCCTATTCGGACGAAGACATGAACAGCCTCATAGCCAAGTTGCGGGAAACGCTTTCACAATGAGCCATTCCATCTTTTCCTCGGATGCGCCCCATCCGGAAGCCAGCAGTCTCACCGCCTTTGCGGAAAACCAGCTCAACCGGGATGCCGAGCATCGCGACGAGGAATCGATCCAGCAGGCGCTCGCCAAGGAAGGCACGCATATCCTGGCTTTCGCCCAGGACCGGCTTGTCTTGAAGCATGATGGGCAGGTGCTGGACCCACTGTTTGCCCGCTATGAGTTGAAGGATCTCGATCCGAATTGGGACGAGGCCGTTCTCCTCGGCTACCGCAAGACCGGCGAGCCTCGGCTTGCCGTGCCCGTGCGCGTCAATCCTGACGAGCTTGCTAGCCAGTATAAGCCGGCTGACATGCGCGCGCTCTGGCGCGATCTTCTGCTGGAAGGCGAAATCCTGGGTGAAGCCGCGCAGGGCATGAGCCTCATTCGCTGGAATGGCGACAACCGCTTCTGCGGCCGCTGTGGCTCGGTCATGGAAAGCCGCATCGGTGGCTACAAGCGGGTCTGCACGGCCTGCGAACATGTGATCTTCCCGCGTACCGATCCGGTCGTCATCATGCTCACGATCGACGAGGAGCGGAATCGCTGCCTGCTTGGCCGCAGCCATCACTTCGCGCCAGGCATGTATTCCTGTCTCGCCGGCTTCGTCGAGCCGGGCGAAACCATCGAGAATGCAGTGCGCCGCGAAACACTCGAAGAATCCGGTATTCATATCGGCCGCGTGCGCTATCACGCCTCCCAGCCCTGGCCGATGCCGCATTCCCTCATGATCGGCTGCTACGCCGAGGCGAAGTCCACGGAAATCCACATGGACGAAGCCGAGCTTGACGATTGCCGCTGGTTTACTCCGGAAGAGACGCTCGCCATGCTCGACCGCGTCTCGGCCTCCGGCAACACATCTCCGCCCAAGGGCGCCATCGCCCATCGCCTGATGCGCGACTGGGTGGAATGGAAGCGCTAGGACTATTGTGCCATGGCCCGCTCGGAACGCTTGCTGACGCTGTTGCAGACGCTGCGGCGCTATCGTCGTCCGGTCAGCGGTGCCGTTCTGGCGGAGGAGACCGGCGTCAGCCTGCGCACGCTCTATCGCGACATTGCCAGCCTGCAGTCGCAGGGTGCGATGATCGAGGGCGAACCGGGGATCGGCTATGTCCTGAAGCCCGGCTTCATGCTGCCGCCGATGATGTTTTCGCAGGATGAGATCGAGGCGCTGGTGCTGGGATCGCGATGGGTAGCGCGCGCTACCGATTCGCGCTTGGCGGCAGCCGGCGCCGACGCGCTTGCCAAGATCGCCGCCGTGCTGCCCGCCGACCTTCGCGATGAGGTCGACCAGGCGGCAGTGGTCGTTGCCACGCGGCGTGTCACCGAAGACAAGGCCGATCTTTCCCTCATGCGCAAGGCGATCCGCACGGAGCGCATGGTGCAGCTGACCTATGGCGATGTGAACGGCGCCATTTCCACCCGGCGTATCTGGCCCTTCGCGCTCGGCTATTTCGACAATGCCCGCATCATCATGGCCTGGTGCGAGCTGCGTCAGGATTTCCGCCATTTCCGCGCCGACCGCATCGTCGATTTTGCGGTGCTGGAGGCGCGCTATCCGCGCCGGCGTGTCGCGCTCGCCAGGGAATGGCATGCCCGTGAAGGCATGGTCCACAATTGATCCGCCAAAGCATGTCGCGCAAAAGTGTGCAGCGTTTTTGCGACAACGACATGCGTAAAATCAAAGACCTAAGCGCAGGAGGCGAATCTGAAAGATCGCGACCCGCTTCAGTGTGATGCTACTGCCAGAAACTGTCAGTAGATGCGGCTATGATGGGTCCATCCAATCAGGAAGGAGGACCGATCATGGCAGGCAACGTTTCCATCATTTCGCAACATGTGAATCGCGGCGGCGTCGAGGCGCTTAAAGGCAAGCATCAGTCATGGCCGACTCGTCTCTCTGAGGTCGCGCTTGGCTATTTCACCCGCCGCTGGAATCGTCTCGATATCGAGGAAGCGCCGAATTCCGTGATGCGGGATCTCGGTTTTCTCGATGGCCGCGCACCTTACCGTGAGGAAGAGCGGATGCATTAGAGCAGCTCCGGGAAAACTGCGTGGCAGTTTTCCGTCAGGAATTGCGGGAAATAAAGAGGTAGGGCGGTTCATAGATTCCGCGAAAGACTGAACCGCCCCGGAGCGTCCCGCGCGAAGTTCGCCGTGACTTTGCGATAACGACATCGATAAAATCGGAAATTCAAGCGCAAGACACTAATCCGAAGGCTGCAGCAGGTTTCGGAAACGCGGCTTCGCACGCACTCATCATGACAGACAAAGCCATCCTCGGCGGGCTGAGCTCCATCCGCCGGGCTACAGCCGCATGCCCTTAAATCCATCAAAACAAGAGGACTATTCAGATGACCAGCCCCAACCTCATCATCTTCTATGTCAAGGACCCCAGCGAAAGCACGCCGTTCTACCGCGATCTCTTCGGCCGTGAGCCGGCATTCGCGTCGCCGAACTTCGTGGCTTTCGCGCTCGACAACGGCCTAAGTCTCGGCCTCTGGCGCCGAAGCAGCGTCGAACCCCAGCCCTCCGCCATCGGCAATCGCGGCGAACTGGGCTTCATGGTCGAAGGCGCCGGCGCCGTCGAGCAGCACTATAGGGATTGGAAGGCACGCGGCCTGCCGATCGCGCAGGAGCTGACGACGATGGATTTCGGCCCAACCTTTGTCGTGCTCGACCCGGACGGCCATCGCCTGCGCGTTTGTGAGCCGGATAAGTAGATTGCCGATTGTCTGGCTTGCCCCTCATCCTAGCCCTCTCCCCGCTCGCGGGGAGAGGGGACGACCTCTGTTCCCTCGCTAAGTCCGACGACGAGAGTAGGCTGTAGGTGCGTCTATCACCTTCTCCGCGCAGGCGGGGAGAAGGTGGTCGCCCTTCGGCAAGCTCAGGAGGCCGGAAGGCTTGAGATGATAGGCAAAGACTATTTCATAACGGCAGCTTGCGGAGCCTTCCGTCCTTCGCTGGTGTTGACTTCCAGCATTTGCAAAAGACACTGATCGATGCACCCAAAGCCACAGGAGAACCAATTGCTCCATCATATTTCGTTCGGTGTCGCAGATATCGAGAAAGCCGCTGCATTCTACGACGCGGCTTTCGCGCCGCTCGGCTATGTCAGGGTCTGGGAAGACCTGACCCCCGGCGATCCCGATCAGGCCATTGGATATGGTCCCGCGGGTGGGGGCGACAAGTTCGCCATCAAATTGCGCGCTGGCGATGCTCGTGCGCCAGGCGCGGGCTTCCACCTCGCCTTCGCCGCGGCAAGCCGCAAGGCCGTCGCTCTTTTTCACGAAGCCGCGCTCGCGCACGGCGGAAGGGACAATGGCCCGCCGGGTCTTCGGCCTCATTATGGCCCGAGCTACTTTGCAGCTTTCGTCATCGATCCCGACGGGCATCGAATCGAGGTCGTCACCAAGGCTTTATGATAATCTCTTCTTAAAGGTCGCCCCGCATCGGATGACCCTTGTAGACGCCGAGGATGCGGACTTTTTCGGAGAAGAAGCGCAGTTCTTCCAGCGCCCGGCGCACATGTGGATCGGAAGGATGACCCTCGATGTCGGCATAGAACTGCGTCGCCACAAAACGGCCGCCGAGCTGATAGCTTTCGAGCTTCGTCATGTTGATGCCGTTGGTGGCGAAGCCGCCGAGTGCCTTGTAGAGCGCGGCCGGAATGTTGCGGACGTTGAAGACGAAGGTGGTGACGATTTTTTCGTCCGGCGCGCTGCGCTCGGCCCAGTCCTCGTCGCGCGACAGGATGACGAAGCGTGTCATGTTGTTTTCGGTGTCTTCGACGTTCTCGGCGATGATTTCCAGCCCGTAGAGATCGGCCGCAAGCCGGGGCGCCAGTGCCGCCATGCTGCGATCGCCGGTTTCCTGCACCAGCTTGGCAGCTCCCGCCGTATCGCCGGCAATGACAGGCTTCCAGCCGTTCTGGCGCACGATGTTGCGGCATTGGCCGAGTGCATGGATGTGGCTGTGCACCGTGCGGATCTCTTCCTTCTTCACGCCCGGTAGAACCATCAACTGGAAACGGATCGGCATGAAATATTCGCCGACGATATGCAGGCGCGATTCCGGCAGCAGATGATGGATATCGGCGACACGGCCGGCAATCGTGTTTTCGATCGGAATCATGCCGAGATCGGCTTCGCCATTATCGATGGCGGCAAAGGCGTCCTCGAAGGTTTGGCAGGGCAGTGGCTCCATGGTCGGGAACATGTCGCGGCTGGCCATGTCGGAATTGGCGCCGTAGTCGCCCTGGAAGGAGATCTTGTTGGTCTTGCTGATCATGGGACTGCCCTTGGGGGAACGCCGTCAGAGAGAGGCGGCGGAGAGGATACGTCTGGCCTTTTCGAGGTCGGCGGGAGTATCGACACCGAGCGGTATCGTGTCAACGATCTCGACATCGATGCGCATGCCGGCCTCCAGCGCCCTCAGCTGTTCCAGTGATTCGCGCCGCTCCAACGTCGATGGGCCGAGGCTCACGAATTTCGCGAGGGCGGCGCGGCGGTAGGCGTAGAGGCCGATATGGTGATAGAGAGGCCCTTTGCCATACGGTGCGGTCGTGCGGGTAAAATAGAGCGCGTGCAGACGGCTGTCCGAGATCGGTGAGCCGACGACCTTGACGACGCTCGGCGCGGTCTTTTCTTCCTCGTCCTTGATTTCGACCGTCAGTGTTGCGATGTCGACGGCCGGATTTTCAAGCGGGCGCAGTGAGGCGCGGATGGTCTCGGGATCGATGGTCGGCAGGTCGCCCTGTACATTGACGATGATCTCCGCGCGACCTTCAGGATCGACGGCCTGCAGGGCTTCGTAGATGCGGTCCGAGCCGGATTGATGGTCGGTGCGCGTCATGATCACTTCGAAGCCGGCATTGGCGACTGCGGCATAGGTTTCCTCATGGTCGACGGCGACGACGATGCGACCGATCGCCGCCTCGCGCGCGCGCCTGGCAACCTGTACGATCATGGGCAGGCCGCAAATGTCAGCCAGCGGCTTGCCCGGCAGGCGCGTGGAGGCCATGCGGGCGGGAATGAGGACCAGCGTCTTGTCTAAATTCGGATCAGTCATTGTTGGGCCTTCTATTCCCAAGGGAAAAGTGTCAAAACGTCTCATGGTGGAGACCGTTTACAGAGTTGCAAGAAACAGCCAAAAGACATAGGTTTCGCGCGAATTCAAGATGGGCCGGCGGAGGATGCCGGCGGCGAGGGGAGCATAGCAGATGAATTCATCCTACGTGAACATGGGAGTCGGGGCGCTTCTGGCCACGCTGTTCGTGTTGAAGTCCGTGTCGCTCGCGTCAGGATTTATTTTCCATTCGGAGGCACCGGAAAAGCCCGGTTTCGCCATCGTCGCAACCGAGGAACCGGCTGCAGGCGGAGACAAGGGTGCGGCTGCCAAGGCGGAAACGCCGATCGCTCAGCTGTTGCAGAAGGCTGATGCCAAGGTCGGCGAGACGATCTTCAAGAAGTGTCAGGCCTGTCATTCCGGAGAGAAGGGAGGGCCAAACAAGGTTGGCCCGGATCTCTGGGGTATTGTCGACCGCCCGGTCGCCGAGCACGAGGGCTTTGCCTATTCGGCTGGCATGAAGGACTTCTCCAAGGGCGGTTCGGAAAAGTGGACCTATGACCACCTCTATCACTTCCTGGCCGCTCCGAAGAAATTCGTCCCCGGAACGGCGATGGGCTTTGCCGGCCTGCCGAAGGAAGAGGATCGCGCCAACGTGATCGCCTATCTGCGCACGCTCGCCGACACCCAGGTGCCGCTGCCGGATCCGAACGCACCGGCCGCGACGAACTGAGACAAAGCGGAAGATCAATTGAAAAACCCGGCCGTTAGGGCGGGTTTTTTTCGTTGCATCTTTCAGATCGTGTGCCGACGGGATCGCGTCCGCTGATCGAGGTCGAAGACTTTCAATCCGTCCTCGGCGCTCGGCGGCATGCGCCAGTCTTCCGCGGCCAGCGCCTTGCGGGCATCGCGCAGGCCGGCCTCCCAATGCTCGTGCATCGATAGCGCAGAAAACTCGTAATCCTTCGAATGCGCGCGAAATTGCTTGTTGCGGTAGATCAGGTGAATGATCGTGACGCCGTAGTCGGAGCAATGCTGCTCCAGCTTCTTGATCTCCGGATCGGCCTTGGCCTCTTCGGGAAGGCGGGCATAGAGCTCGGATATTGCGCGCCGTAGGCGATGGCGTTCCAGAAAGAGATCGGTGTTGAGCCGGGTGCGGCTCGAATAGGTGATGTCCTTACGCCGCTCCTCGACTTCCTCGAGATCCTGCGGCAGCGGGCCGACGGCGCTGAAGAGATCGACCTGAAAGACGACCGTATCGATATCGGCACCATTGCGCAGCACGTAGCTGAGCGGCGTGTTTGAGACGAGGCCACCGTCCCAGTAATGCTCGTTGCCGATCTTGACCGCTGGAAAACCCGGCGGCAAGGCGCCGCTCGCCATCACGTGCTCAGGCCCGATTTTGATCTCCCTGTTGTCGAAGAAGGCAAAATTGCCGGTGCGCACATTGACGGCGCCGAGGCTTAAGCGCACCGGACCATGGTTGATTCGGTCGAAATCGACGTGATCAAGCAGCGTTTGGCGCAATTGCTCGGTATCGTAGATGCTGGTTGCGCCCGCCGAACCGCGCGTCTGGAACCAGGTTGGAATCTGCCAGGGGGAGAAGAAGCCGGGCACCCCGAAGGTCGAAACCCACCAACTGCTAACCGAGCGATAGAAGGGATTGGTCTCTCGCCGATCTTCCATCAGCAGATCGACGGGAAGATGCACGGTCACCTTGTTCCAAAAGGAGCTCAGCGCCTTGAGCCGTTCGCCGGGCACGTTGCCGGCCATGATCGAGGCGTTGATCGCGCCGATCGAGATGCCGGCGATCCAGTCGGGTTCGATATTCTGTTCTCTGAGCGCCTGGAAGGCGCCCGCTTGATAGGAGCCGAGCGCGCCGCCGCCCTGAAGCACAAAGACCTTCCGCGAATAGGCTGACGCGGGATTGGTGACTGGAGCTGCAATATTCATGTGCCATCCTTTGCTGCGCTCCGGGTGGGAAGGTCGGGATGCGCAAAATATATGACCATTTTCCTGCCTGCCTCTCCGAAAGCGGAGAGATGCCATTGTTGTCTGCTGGGTCGAGCCTCGGCTATCCGAGCAGATAGGCCCAAAGCGACACCGAGAACGCCCCGAGCGCTGTCGTCAAGGTAATCGTCGAGGCGGCGAGACTGTGACCGACCCCGAAGCGATTGGCAATCAGCCAGGCGTTCACACCTGTAGGAACGGCGGCAGTCAGCACGAGCGCGGCGCGCCATTCCGCGCTAAGGCCAATGAGGTGGCCGGCTGCCAGCACGCAGGCTGGCAGAAGGAACAGCTTGAAGGAGGCGATCACGCTGGTGATGCCGAGATTGCCTGACATTCCGTATTGACGTAGCGCCATGCCGAGCGAGATCAGCGCCGCCGGGCCGGCGATATTGGCAATGCTGTCGATAGCGGTTCCGAGCGTCGCGGGAATGGGAAGTCTAGTCAGATGAACGACGAGGCCGCAGAAAAGGCCGATAACGAGCGGATTGCGGACGAGATTGCTGCCGACTTGCCGCAGCAGCTCGGGGGTGCTGCGGCCGGCGCCGGCATTTTCCTTGCGCTCGGCCTGTTCCATCAGCAGCGTGCCGGCGATCATCATGGTCGGCAGGTGCACGGCAATCAGGATCGACATCGCCATGACGCCATCAGGCCCGACGGTGCGCCCGACCAGCGGCAGGCCGATGAAGATCGTGTTGGCGAAGGCCGAGGAAACGCCGGCAAGCACGCCTATGCGAGCGTCCCGCCCGAAGAACCGGGTCGCGACAATATGGCCGGCGGTCCACGTCACGGCGACGCCGGAGAAATAGGCGATCCAGAGCCGAAAAGGCGATGCGCCGCGAAAATCCGCCTCCGCTATGGTCTGGAACAGCAGGAGCGGCACGGCGACCTTGAAGACAAACTCGCTCATCGCCTCGCCGACCTCGGCCTTCAACAGGCCGGTGCGAACGATCACCCAGCCAACAAGAATGAGCAGGAAGACCGGAAGAACATCGGTGAGGATTTCGGACATGCCGGGCGAGGTCGTGAAAAAAGTGTGACTCTGGAGGGTGATCCAGGAGTTGTAGCAGTTCACCGACCTGTGAGAACCCACAAAAACAAAAAAGCGGACATTGCCCGCTTGTGTGTCCGGCCTCGCTGGAAAGTCCCCCCGGTACACATGCCGCCAGTTCATCCGTGGTCGGCTCGCGTACCGGTGAGGCGGAAGGCATCATTCCTTCCCAGACTGGCTCGGAAGTCTTTCGAGCTTCCCATCCCAGCCGCTTGATAAGCATTTAAAGATAGAAAGTGACAGGCAAATGACTGATTGGAATTAAGTTGGCCGCCTCGGCGCTGATTTTTCTTCCAAACTTCGGAAAAACCGATATTACCGGATACCGGCTATCACCAATACCGGGATCCTCCAATAGATGACTCGTTTCGACGTACTGACCGTTGGCAATGCCATCGTCGACATTATCGCCCGTTGCGACGATCAGTTCCTGATCGACAACAAGATCACCAAAGCCGCGATGAACCTCATCGACGCCGAACGCGCCGAACTTCTCTATTCACGCATGGGCCCGGCTCTTGAAGCCTCCGGCGGCAGCGCCGGCAATACGGCTGCGGGTGTTGCGAATTTCGGCGGCAGGGCAGCTTATTTCGGCAAGGTCGCAGAGGATCAGCTCGGAGAGATTTTCGCCCACGATATCCGCGCCCAAGGCGTGCATTACGAGACCAAGGCGAAAGGCACGTTCCCGCCGACTGCCCGCTCGATGATCTTCGTCACCGAGGATGGCGAGCGCTCCATGAATACCTATCTCGGCGCTTGCGTCGAACTCGGCCCGGAAGACGTCGAGGAACAGGTCGTCGCAGACGCCAAGGTGACCTATTTCGAAGGCTATCTCTGGGATCCGCCGCGCGCCAAGGACGCTATCCGCGAATGCGCCCGTATCGCTCATGCCAATGGCCGGGAAATGTCGATGACGCTCTCCGACAGCTTCTGCGTCGGTCGCTACCGTGACGAGTTTCTCGATCTCATGCGCTCCGGCACCGTCGATATCGTCTTCGCCAATCGCGACGAAGCCCTCTCGCTCTACGAGACCGACGATTTCGAGAAGGCGCTGAAGCTCATTGCAGCCGATTGCAAGATCGCCGCCGTGACGACAGGCAAGGACGGCGCCGTCATCGTGCGCGGCAGCGAACGCTATGTCGTCGACGCCCATCCGATCGAGGAACGAGTCGACACGACCGGCGCCGGCGATCTTTTCGCCGCCGGCTTCCTGTTCGGCTATACGCAGGGCCGCAGCCTGGAAGATTGCGCCAAGCTCGGCAATCTCGCCGCTGCGATTGTCATCGAACAGATCGGCCCGCGGCCGATGCGGTCACTCTCGGAGGCCGCGAAGGAATTCGGCCTGCTTTGACGGAAATCCATCCGCGCATGATCGTAAAAGCCGCCCGCTGCCGAGCGCCGGGCGGCTTTTACGTTTGGCACGGCTGCCTAAAGTATCCGTTTCAATCAAGCGGGTGCGCAGGAGTGCGTTTGCAAGGACAACGAGCTTTCGCATGATAGCGGTGATGGCGACTTTGGGCGGTTTCCCAGCTTTTCTGAGCGTGTCGTATTTGGCCTGGAGATCAGGATTGAAGCGAGTGGCGACAAGGGCCGGCATGTAAAGAGCCTGCCGGACGATGGCGCGGCCACCAACGATGAAGGCGCGGCCGGTCCACACTCCGGACTGCCTGTCGCTTGGCGCGAGGCCCGCAAGCTTGCCGGCTGCCTTCTCATCGAGTTTCCCCAGTTCCGGCATTTCGATGAGAAGGGTAAAGGCTGTGATCTTCGACAGACCGGGGATGGAAACCAGGATATCAAAGCGCGCCTTGAGGCTCTCGTCGATTGCGATGTGGTCGGTGATGGCCTGCTCTACTTGGGCGAGTTGCGCTTCGATCTGCTTCAGGCGGGCGGTGTTCTGCCGTTTGAGCAGCGGCTGGGTGATGTTCTTGCCTCGGTTCTTAGCAGCCGCCCTATCCTTCACCAGCGCCAGACGTGCAGCATGCAACTCCTTGAGCTCACTGAAAGAAGCGGCATCCGGCGACAGGAGGCGCGGGTTCAGCAGCATGCCGAATTGCGCGAGCATCTCGGCATCCGCACGGTCTGTCTTGGCCAGTTTTCCAATCGCCTCGGCAAACCGTCGCGCCTGACGCGGATTGACCTTGGAAACTGGCAGGCTACGGGTGAGCATGAAGCGTTCGAATGCCCTGTGATAGGCACCGGTCGGCTCATAGACCACACGCGCGACAGGCGTGTTGCCGATCCAGCCAAGGATGGCGGCAAATCCCTTGCCGTCGTTGCTCACGCGCAGCCTGTCGCCATCTGGTAGTCGGTACAGATCGATATGATCTTTCGAGATATCGGCACCGATGGTAATCTCAGTCATGTTTTCCGTCTCCCATGCTTGTCATCCAAGCCTAGAGCTCGGGTATCCGTTCAGGACGATTGGAAAAGATGGGGGCGATCAAACTTTAGTTCGGCCCGGCATTCATCAGAATGGCGGCCTGCGTGTCTCCGATCCATCCCCCATCGCCGGAAGAGGATGGCCGTCCTCTCCGGCGCTTCTTTTTCTCACAAGAAGCAGGCACAGTCATAAGACAAGCACGTCGCGCAAAAGTGTGTAACGGTCTCGCGAGAACGACATGCGCGAGATCAAGGACCTAAAGCACAGGAAGCGAATCTGAAAGATCGCGACGTGCTTTAGTGCCAGAAGAGCGTTGCGGTCCCGGCCTCGTAGAAGATGAGGATGCCGAGAGCGATCAGGACGAACGGCACGATCCTGTGGCCGTGGCGACGGATCGGTGCACCCAAGGTCGGATGATTGACGAGCGAGTGCGCGGCGCCAAGCCAGATGGCCGTAAGCACCGCGAATATGCAGCCGATGGCGAGGATCTCATAGGCGGAACGTGTCGCGAAGATCGGCGTATAGATGCTGATATTGTCGCCGCCATTGGCGATCGTCACCAGCGCAACCGCCACAATGTTTCCATGTCCCGCCGAAACTTTCGCATGATCTTCCGGATCTTCGCCGGTCTCGATGCCGTTCCAGAGTTCCCACAGTCGCCTGAGGCCAAAATAGATCGGCGCAAGGCCGAGCAGGCCGATATAGGTAGCGGGAACGATGAAAACCAGAAACGAGGCGAGGGCGCTGAAGCCATAGAGGGCGCCAATGCCGAGATATTGGCCAATGACGATCTGTCTCAGGCGGAATTTCCGATCGGCAAAAAAGCCGAGAAGGACGAATATGTCGTCTATGTTCGTCGATGCGAACATGACGATGGCAACGCCGAAAACGCCTAGCACGTAACCCAAGATCGCCGGTCTCCCTATCCGATCCCGGATACAGCATTGCGTAGCGAAAGTCGCGTGGCTGCGTTCGGCGCCAAGCGAACGGTCGTTACTTGAAGGCTTCGCCGGGGTAAGCGCCCCAGATCTCGGATTGCGCCACCCATCCCTCGGTACCGTCGGCGGTGACGAGGCACCAGTCACCCGTGCATTCCTTGACGCTCATCATTACGCCGGGCTGAAGCTTGGCGATGACGGCGGCGGATGGCTGGGATTCGCGGCGCATGTTGACGAAGACGGCCTTGCCCTTGCCCTTCATCCAGGGAGCAGCGATGGCCGAGCGCTGGCCCGACAGCAGCGACTGGTTGACCCAGCCTTCGGTGCCGTCGGCATCGCGCACGCGCCGCCAATTATCATATTCCTGGATGATTTCGACCGGCAGACCCTGTTTGAGATAGAGCCATGATACGGCGTAATCCGCACTCGGGCCGATGCGCAGATTGACCCGCTTCGATTTCAGCGTGACGAAGCGCGGCAGCGGCAAACCGCTCGGCCCCTTGGCGGCCTGGGCGGCGGCAAGATCGGCCGACACCGCGGCCATCATCAGGCCGATTGCGAAAATGGCGCAGGACTTCAAGACGTTGCCACGCATGGGATTTCCGTTCGTTCGTCATGACAAAGGCGCGCCATTCCGGCGACCTTTCGCTCCGGTGAGCGGCAAATCCTCGGATCGCGTCAGCGAGTTTTGTTTGTCTTCGCCTGCGGGTCTGGTAGAAATGCCCGGAACGGGAAAATTATCCTGCTTCTTGGTTAAGAACATCTGAACAAGGCATCGCCGCTCGCCATGACGACGAAGAAAAAACCGAAGGTCTATGTCACGCGCAAACTGCCTGACGCGGTGGAGACGCGCATGCGCGAGCTCTTCGATGCCGAACTCAACATCGATGATCGCCCGCGCACGAAGGACGAATTGATTGAAGCCGTCCGCTCTGTCGACGTGCTCGTGCCGACAGTCACCGACCGCATCGATGCCGAGATTATCGAAGAAGCCGGCTCGCAGATGAAGCTGATCGCCAGCTTCTCCAACGGCACGGACCATATCGATGTCGAGGCTGCAGCGCGCCGCGGCATCACCGTGACAAATACGCCGAATGTGCTGACCGAAGACACCGCCGACATGACCATGGCGCTCATCCTCGCCGTGCCGCGGCGGCTGGCGGAAGGTGCGCGCGTGCTGACCGACAGCCCCGGTGAATGGGCCGGATGGTCGCCTACCTGGATGCTTGGCCGCCGCATTCACGGCAAGCGCATCGGCATTGTCGGCATGGGGCGAATCGGCACGGCCGTTGCCCGCCGCGCCAAGGCATTCGGCCTGTCGATCCATTATCACAACCGCAAGCGGGTCAATCCGGCGACCGAAGACGAGTTGGAGGCGACCTATTGGGACAGCCTCGACCAGATGCTCGCCCGCGTCGATATCGTCTCCGTCAATTGCCCATCGACGCCGGCTACCTATCACCTCATCTCGGCCCGCCGCCTGGCGCTGCTGCAGCCGACGAGCTACATCGTCAACACGGCGCGCGGCGACGTCATCGACGAGACGGCGCTGATCAAGATCCTGCGCGAGGGCAAGATTGCCGGCGCCGGCCTTGACGTGTTCGAGAACGAACCCGCCGTCAATCCGAAGCTGGTGAAGCTCGCCAATGAGGGCAAGGTGGTGATCCTGCCGCATATGAGTTCGGCCACACTCGAAGGCCGCATCGACATGGGCGACAAGGTCATCATCAACATCCGCACCTTCATCGACGGCCATCGCCCGCCCAATCGCGTTCTGCCGTTTCGGTGACTGAAGTATGCTAATTCGCCCGCCGGAATGCGGCTGAATACCCGGCTGCAAATTTGATCTCACTTCCCTCTCGCCGGTCATGTGCATGTCACAAAGCCGGCCCAGAGGTGACCACAAACATAAATCAGGAAGGGCGGAAATCATGGCGCGGGCGCTGCCGCATGAGCGGGTGCAATATGTGGTCGAGGGCGGCTTCAAGCTGTCGGGAGAGATCGAACCGAGTGGCAACAAGAATGCTGCATTGCCGATCATCGCCGCATCGCTTCTGACCGATCAACGTGTCGAGCTCAGCAATGTGCCGCGTATCCGTGATGTCGAGGCGCTGGTGGAGCTGATCCAGTCGGTCGGTGCAAAAGTGCGTTGGCTGGGAAGGAACGAGCTCGAAATCGAGGCGCGCGAGCTGCGCCCCGCCAATCTCGATCCCGATCTCTGCGCCCGCATCCGTGCCTCCATCCTGCTTGCCGGACCGATGTTGGCGCGTTGTGGCGAGATCACCCTGCCGCCGCCTGGCGGCGACGTCATCGGCCGCCGGCGTGTCGATACGCATTTCCTGGCGCTGGAACAGCTCGGCGCAAAGATCGAGGTCAACAGCGTCTACAGCTTCCGCACGGAAGGACTGCGCGGCGCCGATGTCTTCCTCGACGAGCCCTCCGTGACGGCGACGGAAAATGCCCTTTGCGCCGCCGTTTTCGCCGAGGGGACGACCATCCTGCGCAATTGCGCCTCTGAGCCGCATGTTCAGGATCTCGCCCGCTTCCTGATTGCCATGGGCGCCCGAATCGAGGGTGTCGGCACCAATATGATGACCATTCACGGCGGCCAGCGGCTGAGTGGCGCTTCGCATCGCATCGGTCCCGATCACAATGAGGTGGGCTCGCTGATCGGCCTTGCCGCCGTCACCGGTTCGGAAATCACCATTCGCCGTGCAGGGGTCGAGCATCTACGCTCCACGCTGATGACCTTCGAGCGCCTCGGCATCCGCTGCCAGATCGATGGCGATGATCTCATCATCCGCTCCGGTCAGGAGATGAAGATCCAGCCCGATTTCGGCGGTCACATTCCGAAGATCGAAGACCAGCCCTGGCCGGCCTTTCCGGCCGATACCATGTCGATCGCCATCGTCACCGCCACGCAATGCGATGGCGTCGTGCTGATGTTCGAGAAAATGTTCGAAAGCCGCATGTTCTTCGTCGACAAGCTGATTGCCATGGGCGCCCGCATCGTGCTGTGTGACCCGCATCGCGCCATCGTTGCCGGCCCCTCCAAGCTGCGCGCCGCCCAGCTCGAAAGCCCTGATATTCGTGCCGGCATGGCCATGTTGATCGCGGCGATGTGCGCCGAGGGCACGAGCGTTATCAACAATGCCCAGCAGATCGAGCGCGGTTACGAGCGCATCGAGGAGCGGTTGAACGCCCTGGGTGCGCGCATCACCCGCATCCCGCCGCGCGAGGCGTGACGGCTCCATCCACCGGCTGAGGATGCGCTAGGCAATTGCCTTGCACATCTCGATCGATGTCGTCCGATCGAAACCGGCGTGGCGATTTTCGGCCGTCTTCTGAAAGCCCCATGCGGCGAAGGTGGCGTGATTGTCGGTGAGCTCGATCCGTGTTTCCAGCCGCAGCGCCTTGAGGCCGAGCTCTCGGGCCGTTGTCTCGGCCACGCCCAGCAGTCGCTTGCCGATACCTTTACCCTGTGCCGCCGGCAGCACGGCGAGCTTGCCGACATAAAGGCTCTCTGCCTCCGGCCGGCAGAAAATGCAACCGACCAACTGCTCGCCATCGAGTGCCGCATAAGCGATCTCGCTAAGTGCCTTCGCTTTCAGCGTTTCGGATGACAGCGCCAACGCCGAGGAGGGCGGATCGATTCGTCCGTTCATATAGGCAAAGGACATCAGGATCAGATCCAGCAACGCATCCCAACGGTCGAAACCGTCATCGAGGCGCTGAAGTGTGATTTCGCTCATTCGGCGGCGACCCGGGCACGTTTGCGGCGATAGCGCACGGTTTCGAAGCGCGAGGAAAGCCCATCATAGAGCAGCAGGCGGCCGATCAGCGGCTCGCCGACGCCTGTGATGAGCTTGATCGCCTCCATCGCCATCAGCGTGCCGATGACGCCGGTCAGGGCGCCGATAATGCCGGCCTCGGCGCAGCTCGGAATCAGGCCCTCCGGCGGTGGCGCCGGGAAGAGATCGCGATAGCGCGGATTGAGGTTACCGTCCGCATCGCTCTCGTAAGGCTTCAACGTGGTGACGGATCCATCGAAGCGCCCGACAGCGCCGGTCACGAGTGGCAAATGCGCTGCCTCGGTCGCATCGGCAGCCGCATAGCGCGTATCGAAATTGTCGGAGCCGTCGATGACGAAATCGAAGCCGGCGAGGTGCCGCGCGGCCGTATCGAGGCTGAACCGCTCCTCAAATCGGATGACGCGTACATGGGGGTTCAGCCGCGCGATCGCGTCGGCCGCGCTCTGCGTCTTCATTTCTCCGATCGTGCCCGTGTCGTGAATCACCTGCCGCTGCAAATTGGACAGCGAAACGCGATCGTCATCGGCAATCCCAAGCGTGCCCACACCGGCGGCAGCAAGATATTGCAGCACCGGCGCCCCAAGACCGCCGGCGCCGATGACAAGCACGCGCGCCGCTTTCAATTTTTGCTGACCGGCGCCGCCGACCTCCGGCAGAAGGATATGACGGTGATAGCGGGCGATTTCGTCTGAGCTCAAAGGATCCATGGGCGCAAGTTTAGCACAATCGTCGCCGAGGAGGCGCTAGGATTTCGTAATGCCGCCATGCGCCACAGTAAAGAATTGCGCCCGCTCGCCAAGGGCCGAGAACATGGATTTGTCCGTGCCGGTCATGAACGCCTGGCCGCCGAGCCCGTCGATGAGATCGAAAAGCGCAGCACGCCGGCCCTCGTCGAGATGCGCGGCGATCTCATCGAGCAGTAGGATCGGCGCATAGCCCGTCAAATTGCCTACCAAGCGCACATGGGCAAGGATGAGGCCGACAAGCAGCGCCTTCTGTTCACCGGTCGAGCAGCGCTCCGCTTCCATGTCCTTTTCACGATGCCTCACCAGAAGATCAGCCCGATGCGGCCCGTCCAGCGTGCGCCCGGCGGCCGCATCGCGGTAACGCCCCTCGCGCAGCATGTCGGCATAGGTGTCTTCGAGATCGACGGCCGGGCGGTCGAATTGTCCGTCGAGAAAGCCGGAAAGCTCAAGGGCTGCCGAGGGGAACGGCGTCGTCTCGCGCGTCTCGCCGATCAGCCGCGAGAGGAGGCCGAGCATTTCCTGTCTAGCTATCGCCATGGCTATGCCGAGGCTCGCCATCTGCTCCTCGATGCCGGTAAGCCAGGATGGATCGAACCGGCTTTCGGAGAGCAGCTTGTTGCGGCTGCGCATGGCGCGCTCGAAATCGCTGGCGCGGCGGCCATGGGCGGGATCGAGCGACAAGACCAGCCGGTCTAGGAAGCGGCGACGCTCCGAGGAGCCGCCGGTAAACAGGCCATCCATGGCCGGCGTCAGCCAGAGAACGCGCAGATGATCGGTCAGTTCGTCGACCGTCTTGGCCGGCGTGCCGTTGATTCGCAGCCTGCGGGCGGTCGATTCGTCCACGGTATCGATGCCGGTGCCGATTTCGACGCTGCCGTCCATGCCCTCGAGCTCGGTGAAGATCGAAAATCCGCCCGCCGCATTGACCCGGGTGATATCGGTATAGGCGGCGCGGCGCAGGCCACGGCCGGGCGATAGCAGAGAGACCGCCTCCATGAGATTGGTCTTGCCCGCGCCATTGTCGCCGGTCAGCACTACATGCCGCTCGTCAAGCTTCAGCGCCGCCGCCGCATAGTTGCGGAAGTCGGTGAGCTTCAGGCGCGAGATGGAAACCTTGTTCGGCATTGGTCTTTAAGATTCGAAATCGATGGCCGAGGGGTATGCCGAACCTCGCAGGAGTGCAAGGTTTTTGCCGATGGTTCGAAATGTAAGCGCCGTCACGGGCCACCTTCGTCCTTCGACAAGGATGAGGGTGGAGTGAGCCCGTAGGCTGAGGGAAGCTGCGGCAAAGCGAGGGATGAGCCCTCTGGTGAGGAGGCCCAAGGGGCCCGTCTCGAACCACGAGGGCGGGTGATTCGCCCGCTATTCGGCATCCTTGTCTTTTGAAGAGATCTGCTTGGATTCCCGCCGATATTGGCATTAGCGCACGGCACTACCTATATCGCCATGCTCGGAGAAGTTTTGAGTGAAGGGGCATCAATTGGAATTTGCAAGGGCATTGTTCGCGCATACGCACGTTGGTTGGACAGGCGTGAAGGCCGGCGAATCAGGTGATCTCGTCTATCGGCGCGAAGATGGCCTTGCTTATGCGAAAATCGCGTCGTCAGCCCGGTCGGCCGATCCTGCCGGCGAGCGCGACCGGCTGCTTTGGCTACAAGGCAAGGGCATTGCCGTGCCTGGGGTCATTGATTGGTGGGAGGCGGAGGAAGGCCCATACCTGATCATGACTGCTATTCCCGGCGTCCCGGCAGCCGAGCTGGATGGAGATGCGCTGTTGAAGGTCTGGCCATCAATGGCGCGGCAGTTGAAATCTCTTCATGAGCTGCCGGCGGATCGATGCCCCTTTGATCGCAGCCTGTCGCTGATGTTTGCAAAGGCAGAGGATGTGGTTTCGCGAGATGCCGTAAACCCGGATTTCCTGCTGCCGGAGGATCAGGATAGGTCGGCCCGCGAACTGCTTGATCGCGTCGAGCGCGACCTGCCACTTCGGCTCCATCAGGAGGTCGTCGATAGGGTACTCTGTCATGGCGATGCCTGCATGCCCAATTTCGTGGTCGATCCGCATAGCTTGCAATGTGCCGGGCTGATTGATCTCGGCCGCGTCGGCAAGGCCGATCGCTATGTCGATCTCTCGCTGATGATTGCTAATGCCGAGGAGAGCTGGATGACGCCCGAACAACGAGAGCGAGCCTTTTCGATCCTATTCGAAACCTTGGAAATCGCAGAGCCGGATCGCGAGCGTCTCGCCTTCTATCTCCGGCTCGATCCGCTGACCTGGGGCTGAGTCGTCGACTGCCGAAAACCAGCACTCATGGTGAGAGGCCTGCGGGCCCTCTCGAATCGCGAGGGCGATTCGCCCCTTAAATAAAAAAATCCGGCCGAATCATCGACCGGATTCATGTGAAACATTTTGATCCGCGAATCAGTCGCTGAACGTATCGAAGAAATCCTTCATGCGGGCGAAGAAGCCGGTCGATTCGGGATTGTTGTCCTTCGAGGAGATCTGTTCGAATTCCTGCAGCAGCTCGCGCTGGCGCTTGGTCAGCTTCTGCGGCGTTTCGATCTGGATCTGGATATAGAGATCGCCGACCTGGCTGGAGCGCAGCACCGGCATGCCCTTGCCCTTCAGCCGGAACTGCTTGCCGACCTGCGTGCCTTCGGGAACGGTGACGCGCGATTTCGTGCCGTCGAGCGTCGCGACATCGAAGGTGCCACCAAGCGCCGCCGTCGTCATCGATATCGGCACCGCACAATAGAGATCGGCGCCATCCCGCTGGAAGAATTCATGCGGCTTGACGGAGAGGAAGATGTAGAGGTCGCCCGAGGGGCCGCCGCGCAGGCCGGCTTCGCCTTCACCCTGCAGGCGGATGCGCGTGCCGTCTTCGATGCCCGACGGAATATTGACGGAGAGCGAACGCTCCTCGGTCACGCGGCCCTGGCCATGACATTTCGTGCAAGGGTCGGGAATGATCTGGCCGCGGCCATGACAGGTCGGGCAGGTGCGCTCGACGGAGAAGAAGCCCTGGGCGGCGCGGACGCGGCCGGAGCCTTGGCAGGTGCCGCAGGTCTTCGGCTGCGTGCCGGGCTTGGCGCCCGAGCCGGAACAGACGTCGCAGGTAATCGAGGTCGGCACGCGAATCTGTGCCGTCTTGCCGCTGAAGGCTTCCTCGAGCGAGATTTCCATATTGTAGCGAAGATCGGCGCCGCGCTCGCGACCGCCGGATGAACGCCCGCGCGAGCGGCCCCCACCCATCATCTCGCCGAAAATATCCTCGAAAATATCGGAGAAGCCGCCACCGCCGAAACCGGCTCCGAAGCCGCCACCGCCGCCCATGCCGCCATGCTCGAAAGCAGCATGGCCGTACCGGTCATAGGCTGCGCGCTTCTGCGGGTCCTTGAGCGTTTCGTAGGCTTCGTTGATTTCCTTGAACTTCCGCTCGGCATTGCTGTCGTCCGGGTTCTTGTCCGGATGATATTGCATTGCCAGCTTGCGAAAGGCGCTCTTCAGCTCTTTCTCGTCCGCCGTCTTGGAGACGCCCAACGTCTCGTAAAAATCCGCTTTTGCCATATTAAGGATTAGAACCCCGGAAATGGATTTCCGGCTGCCCGAAGGCAGCCGGAGCTAAGTTTCCTCGAGAATCTTTCGATTCTCGCTTATGCAGACCGCTTGCGGTCGTCTTCGTCCTTGATTTCCTCGTAGTCGGCATCGACGACATCGTCCTTGCCGCCTGCTGCCGAGGCATCACCGGCACCGGCTTCCGCCTGCTGCGACTCATAGATCGCCTGGCCGAGCTTCATGGAAACTTCCATGAGCGTCTGGGTCTTGGCCTTGATGTCTTCGGCATCCGGCTCGGAAGCTTCGGTCGCCGTCTTCAGCGCTGCAATCGCATCGGAGATCGCGGTGCGATCTGCTTCGGTGACCTTGTCGCCGTAATCCTTCAGCGACTTCTCGCTGGAGTGGATCAGGCTTTCAGCCTGGTTCTTGGCTTCGACACCTTCGCGGCGCTTCTTGTCTTCAGCGGCGTGAGCTTCGGCATCCTTGACCATCTTTTCGATGTCGGCGTCGGAAAGACCGCCGGAAGCCTGGATGCGGATCTGCTGTTCCTTGCCAGTGCCCTTGTCCTTGGCCGAAACCTGAACAATGCCGTTGGCGTCGATATCGAAGGTGACTTCGATCTGCGGAACGCCACGCGGTGCCGGCGGCAGGCCGACGAGGTCGAACTGGCCGAGCAGCTTGTTGTCGGCGGCCATTTCGCGCTCGCCCTGCGAAACGCGGATGGTCACGGCCGACTGGTTGTCGTCGGCGGTCGAGAAGGTCTGCGACTTCTTCGTCGGGATCGTCGTGTTGCGTTCGATCAGACGGGTAAAGACGCCGCCCAGCGTTTCGATGCCGAGAGACAGCGGGGTCACGTCGAGGAGCAGAACGTCCTTGACGTCGCCCTGCAGAACGCCGGCCTGGATGGCGGCGCCGAGTGCGACGACTTCATCCGGGTTGACGCCCTTGTGCGGCTCCTTGCCGAACAGCTGCTTGACGACTTCCTGTACCTTCGGCATGCGGCTCATGCCGCCGACGAGAACGACTTCGTCGATTTCGGCAGCGGTAACGCCGGCATCCTTGAGCGCTGCCTTGCACGGAGCGATGGTGCGCTGGACGAGATCGTCGACTAGGCTTTCCAGCTTGGCGCGGGTCAGCTTCAGCGTCAGGTGCTTCGGGCCGGTCGCGTCTGCCGTAATGAAGGGCAGGTTGATTTCGGTCTGCTGCGAAGAAGACAGTTCGATCTTGGCCTTTTCGGCCGCTTCCTTGAGGCGCTGCAGAGCGAGCTTGTCGCCCTTGAGATCAATGCCGTTGTCCTTCTTGAACTCGGCAACGAGGTATTCGACGAGACGCATGTCGAAGTCTTCACCGCCGAGGAAGGTATCGCCGTTGGTCGACTTCACTTCGAAGACGCCATCGCCGATTTCGAGGATGGAGATATCGAAGGTGCCGCCGCCAAGGTCGTAAACGGCGATGGTCTTGCCGTCCTTCTTGTCGAGGCCATAGGCGAGTGCTGCAGCGGTCGGCTCGTTGATGATGCGCAGGACTTCAAGACCGGCGATCTTGCCGGCATCCTTGGTTGCCTGGCGCTGAGCGTCGTTAAAGTATGCGGGAACGGTGATAACGGCCTTGTCGACCTTTTCGCCGAGGTAGGATTCGGCGGTTTCCTTCATCTTCTGAAGGATCATTGCGGAAATCTGTGCGGGCGAATAGCCCTTGCCGTTGGCTTCGACCCAGGCGTCGCCATTGTCGCCCCGAACGATGTTGAAGGGAACAAGGTGCTTGTCCTTCTCGACGGTCGGATCTTCGTAGCGGCGGCCGATGAGGCGCTTGACAGCGAAGAGGGTATTTGTGGGGTTGGTGACAGCCTGGCGCTTGGCAGGCTGGCCGACGAGACGTTCACCATCGTCGGTGAAGGCAACCATGGAGGGGGTAGTCCGGGCGCCTTCGGCATTTTCGATCACTTTTGCGTCCTTACCGTCCATGACGGCGACGCAGGAATTTGTCGTTCCAAGGTCGATACCAATTACTTTTGCCATGTCATTCTCTCCTTGAAGCAAGCTATCGGAACCCCTGTCAGGCATTCCATTGACAGCCCCTTACGGGATGGTCTTGAGGATTGCGCAGCCATGACTGCGGTGATGCCGCGTATATAAGTAGCGGTTTTACTGACTGCAAGGCAGGAAATGGCCTGAAATCCAGCAAAACAAATGGTTTGTCGCCCAAATTCCAGGTGCTCCCATATGCGCAGGGGATCAGCGGATTTGGCGCGACCGCGCATCAGAGCAGCCTTCCCGCGGCCATGCAAGCGTCTGCTGCATGATTCCTTAAATCGGGATCGATTTACGAAAAAAATTATGCAGCAGATCTGAAGGGCTGCGGCGGCCTTTGCGCGCGATATATGACGCGCGGCGCTGTAGGCGCAAAATTGCGATTTTATCGCCCGAGAATGACGTCGAGCAGAGACGAGCGGTGCGGCCGTGTGGTGGAGACAGGAGCGCCGCTTTCGCCGACATCGGCGGGCGGTATATCGCTATCATAGGGATTGGAGCTGTAAGGGTTGCTGTCGTCGGCAAGATTTGCCGGCGGCAGGTCCAGCGGTTCGTCGTTTGCGGTCTGGTTGACAACCTGCGGCTGGATCGGCTGTTGCGATGGCCTTTGCTGCAAGGTCGGCTGCTGCACGGGCTGTCCACCGTCGGCGACGCCGGAGATGATGTTGCCGATGGTGGTCGGCTGGTCGCCGTTCGGCGCCGTCTGCGCCATCGGCAGGCCGTTGTCGATGATCTGGCCGCCGCCGAAGATCGGCGTCGGCGTGATGCCCTTGTGGGCGGCGACCATGAATTCCTTCCACGCTTTCGCCGGCAGCCCGCCGCCAGTCACCTTGCGCATCGACTTGCCGTCGTCATTGCCGAACCAGACGCCCGTGGTCAGATGGCTGGTGAAGCCGACGAAGAGCGCGTCGCGGAAGGATTGCGTCGTGCCCGACTTGCCGGCCGCCTGCCAGCCGGGAATGCGCGCCGCCTTGCCGGTGCCATTGGCGATGACGCCGGCCATCATGGCATTCATGTTGGTGACGATATCCGGGTTCAAGACGCGCTCCGGATTGTCCGTATTAGCCTGGTAGAGCACCTTGCCGGAGGCGGTCGTCACCTTGGTGATGACATGCGGAGCCACCTTGTAGCCGCCGTTCATGAAGGTTGCGTAGGCGGAGGTGAGCTCCAGCAGCGACACTTCGGAGGTGCCGAGCGCGATCGAGGCATTGGCCTGCAGATCCGATTCGATGCCGAGCCTGCGGGCGACCTTGATAACCTGATCCGGCCCGACCTCGGCCACGAGCTGGGCGGCAACCGTGTTCAGCGATTTCGCAATGGCGGTGGCAAGCGTCACCGGACCGCTGTAGCGCTGCTCGTAATTCTCAGGCGCCCAGTTGCCGATCTTGACCGGCATGTCGTTGCGGATCGAATTCGGCGTCAGGCCCATCTCAAGCGCCGCGGTATAGACGAAGGGCTTGAAGGCGGAGCCGGGCTGGCGCTTGGCCGTCACGGCACGGTTGAACTGGCTCTGCGCATAGTCGCGGCCACCGACGAGCGCGCGGATCGCACCCGTCGCATCGACGGAGACGAGCGAGGCCTGCGAGGCGTTCAGCTTCTTGCCTTCTTTTTCGAGCACGTCGCTCAGCGCCTTCTCGGCCTTTTCCTCCAGCGACATGTCGAGCGTCGTGTCGACGACCAGGTCTTCCTTGACGTCGCCGCCGATCAGCTTCGGCAACTGGTCCATGACCATGTCGGCGACGTAATTCTCGGCACCGCTCCAATAGCTCTTCGATCGGGTCGGCGGCTGCGCCATCGCCGTCTTGATATCGGATTCGCTGATGAAGCCCTGGTCGTGCATCGCCTGCAGCACGAGCTGCGCGCGGGCCTCGGCGGCGGCCGGATCGCGGGCCGGCGATAGCCGCGAGGGCGCCTTGACCAGACCGGCGAGCATGGCGGCTTCGCCCAGATTGACGTCCTTGGCCGATTTGTTGAAGTAGCGCCGCGAGGCAGCCTCGACGCCATAGGCGTTGGAGCCGAAATAGACGCGGTTCAGGTACATCGCCAGGATCTGATCCTTGGTGTACTTGTGCTCCAGCCACAGAGCCAGCAGCACTTCCTGCACCTTGCGTTCCAGCGTGCGGTCCGGCGAGAGGAACAGGTTCTTGGCAAGCTGCTGCGTCAGCGTCGAACCGCCCTGCACGGCGTGCCCGGTTACCACATTGGTCACGACGGCGCGGGCAAGGCCGATCGGGTCGAAGCCGAAATGCGAATAGAAGCGCCGATCCTCGATGGCGATGATGGCTTCCGGGATATAGGGGGACATGTCGCCGAGCGCGACCGCTTCACCGCCGGTCGTGCCACGATTGGCGATCAGGCTGCCGTCGAGATCGTTGATCTTGACGTTGGGCGGCCGCTCAGGGATCGACCACGTGCTGGCGCTCGGCATGCGCGAGCCATAATAGGCGACGAGACCGGCAAGGCCGATGCCGGCCCAGAGGCAAAGCACGAGGCCCCAGTAGATCGTCGAACGGATGAAGCCGAAGAAGCCGCGCCGCGGCCGCGCACGGCGTGCCGGTTTGCGGCGGCTGCTGGCACGGGTCCGGCGAGGCTTTTCGACCACGGGTTCATCCTCGTCGTCTTCACCCTCGTCTTCGTCGGGTTCCGGCTCTTCATAGTATGTTTTGGAAGAAGACGAATATTTCTTGGCCGAGCGCCTGTTGCCGACGATGCGCTCCCCGGCATTGAATCCGTCCTCGATGCGTTCCCGGCCGCTGGAAAAGGATGGTTCTATCCTCTGGCGTGATTTCTTCTTATCTGCCATTGCCGGCCGGTCGTACCTCGGTGCCCTTGTATTCCATGTCTTCTATCAGGCTGATTACGGGAGCGGTAGAAATCTTTAAGCTTGATCCGTCGCCTGGTCGGCGCGCGACCTCGAAAACCCTCATTGGCTTCCAAGGCGGAGCAACCCGCTATTCGTCCACGCACCGCTCGTGAAGACATCAAGTCCCGCCTGAACTGTAAATGCGGCGATTTAAGGAGGGATTAAGAACATTCCGATCCGCTTGTCGCTGCCTTCGGCCGCCGCCTGCCAGGCGTGTGCAGGGAACTTTTCGCTATCCTGAGCATTATCTCATCATAAAAACGATAGAGGGCGAACCCATGAGTTCATTGCTGAAGATAGAGGAAGTTGAAGAGAGCAAGTTGCGCGAGGTCTGGAGTGTCGAGGATTTCGTCCGGCGTCATCGGATTTGCAAGGAGGAGGAAGCCCGGCTGAAAAAGCTGTTTGGCGACTTCGCAACAAAGCAGGAATTGCTCTCAAACGCGCAAAGGCCGCCCCAATTCCGTTGATGGGTCGCTGAAAGGATTTGGCGGGCCGGCGTGATGTTTCGTGGGCTGCTGCGACCGAGCGACTCGCAGTAGAGGAGGCTATGCCGATGTGGAAACGTTTCGAATTGTGGCTGGTCGACCAGATCGACCGGATATTCGGCCTCGAACGGCTTGCACGCCGCGCCGGTTTTTCCCCGGATGAGGCGAGGCGGATTGCCCGTGAAAAATAGATCGCCCGTGCGGCTTCCGTTATCTGCAACCATGTTCGTTCTCCTGAAATCTCAGGACAATGCCTCGCTTGCCTCCATACGGAGCGAGGCTGCGATCCAAATGCGTCGATACTTCGCGCGGCGCACGCAATCTTCAATATTTTCGAACGGGCTGATCAAGGTTATAGTATTGGCATGTGGCCGTCTTGCAGGGCGGTTCCAAGCAATTGGTAGCGCGTGAGGAGGAGTGTTCATGCGACACATCAAATGGAGCAATCCAATTGAGATCGGTTTTGCTCAGGGTACGTTCCAGGTCGTGACAGGCCCGTCCGAGGCCCTCAATTGCATGGCCAATCTCTGGCCTGACCGGCGCGGTCCGCTCTACGTGGCGGCACGAAGCCTTTGCCGGGCTGCCATCGACGGCCGCAAGTCCGCTGAAGAGGCACGGGAAATGTTCATCTCGGCGACGCGGGAAGCGCATCTCAAGATGCATTGAAGCATGCCGCTACCACCGCGGATCAACCGCCCAAATCTTGCGAACCGCCGGAAGCGCGGCAGAAGTCGAGAGTTTTGAGCGCGTTTCTTCCACGAAAGCATCTCTTGAATGCAGCTCCCGCATGATGGTGAGCGCGTTCTCCTCGGAGGCGGTGCAATCTCATCAAAAGGCCGGCGACTTTCAAAGTGGCCGGCCTTTTGGTTTTCCAGGCGGTCGCGGGGCTGGCCGTCAGCGGTTCGAGCCTCTCACGGACATCCGGCAATTAGGCTCCGACGCGGGGCATGGATCCCTGTGGTCAGGGCTATAGGGCCCCGGCTCGCCTGCATTTGGTCGCGAGTTCGCCTGAGGCGGCCGCTGCGGCTGTGGTTGCGGTTGCGGTTGAGCCTGCTGCGGTTCCGGACGCGGGCGGTTATTGTCAGGGCGATTGTTGTCGCGCTGGCGATCCGGCCGGTTACCCCAATCCTGGTTGTTGTCCGGGCGCTGTCTGCCCCAGTCGCGATTGCCGTCGCGTTGCCTGTCCCAGTCGCGATCACGGTCGGGCCGGCGATCCCAGTTGCGGTCCGGTCTGTCATTCCAGTCCGATCCGCGATCCCAATCGCGATTGCGATCCGGGCGACGGTCCCAATTGCGGTCCGGCCCGTTATCCCAGCCTGGAGGATTGCGATCCCAACCGCTGTCGGGGTGGCGATCGACCCAGCCCGGGCCGCGCCGCCAGCGGTCGCGGTCACGATAGAAGTCGCGGCCGCGATAATAGCGACCCCAGTAGTCGTCGAAGTTGAAGACCACCGTCGGGATGCCAAGCGGGCGGTAATATTGCGGACCGACATAGATGCGGCGTGACTGATAGGTTGCCTGGATATAACGACCCGCAACCCACCCCCGGCCGCCATAGAAGGAAACATCGCACCATGGCGTATCGTTAAGGCAGCCGTTGATCTGAAGCGGCACACCGACGGGGATCATCGTCACTGCCGGATAGGCGGTACTCGGACCGGACCGCATGTTGACGTTCGCGGTGGCAAAGCCTTCTGCCGCTTCCGCGATGGCTGGCAGCGCCACGAGCGCCGCCAGAATGCCCGCCGCAAGAATCTTGAACCTCATAGATTACTCTCCCTTTGCGCACCCATGCCGCGAAATCGCCGGCTGGTGCCTGTTCCGCTGTCGTGCGCCTACCCCGGCGCTCTTCGGTAAGACTTTTCAATTTCGACAAGATAAAGGCCTGGCGCTGCACGGAATCTGATAGGATTCCATGGTGCCTCTTCAATCTTTACATGTGTTGTAGAAGTAATTGCATGAATGCAGCTTGAACGGCATCAGTTCGAAACTGAAAAGCTGCGAGTCTTTTGACGAGGCTCACTTGCCTTCCTCGGTGTTACCGACGTGGCAGCGTCGGCTGCCTCAAGTGTTTTCTCGAAGAAACTAAGAAGCGGCCTTGAAATTGACACCTTGGACGCCGATATACGATCCAGTCATGCAGCCGATGGGCGCTGGCGCGCTGGAAAGCGAGCCGTTTGGTCCGTCGATATTATGGAAGCAGCGTTAACTCTTCGTTGACCTTTCATGATCAATCTGGCTGCAGTTCCGCCATTGTCTTTGACCACGGATGTACTGGCACTGATGCGAAGGCGGATGGCGAAAGGCCGGATCATTCCGGCCTTTTTTGTTTTTGGCGATGGCGTGCTTCCGACGAAAGCGGAGCGCGCCATTTTCATTTTCGCCATTTCCTTGCGCTCAAAAGAAAACCGCCGCAGATACTGCGGCGGTTTTCAAGTTCAAGCGGCAAGGCTTGGTACAGCCTGGGCGATACGCTTAGATCGCCTTCTTGGCCGCAACCTTGATGGCCTCAGCCTTGGCTCTGGTCGGCCCTGCGGCAATGGTCGCCTTGCCGGCCGGCACATAGCCTGCGCCGATCGCGACGTTCAGCGAGATGTAGTCGAGGGCGCTCTGCTGAATGGCTTGCGCCAGGCTCTGCTGGGCGGCGGTCACGTTGCGCTGTGCGTCGAGAACGTCGAGCAGCGAGGATGCACCGTCCTTATAGCTTGCCGTCGAGAGCTGCAGGGCTTCCTGATAGGACTTGACCTGAGCCTGCAGCGCGGCAACCGTCTGTGCGTCACGCGCAACTGCGGATAGCGCGTTTTCAACCTGTTCGACAGCTTCTCGCACCGTTTGTTGCCATGCGAGATAGTTTTCGCGGCTGGTCGATTCGGCGCTCTTGACGCCAGCGCGCAGGGCGCCGCCATCGAAGATCGGCAGGTTCAGCGACGGGCCGAAGGACCAGGTGGTCAGACCGCCGCTTGCAGCCGAGGTGTGGATATATGTCGGCGAAATCGAGCCGCTGAGCGTGATCGACGGAAAGAGCTTGGCTTCGGCAACGCCGATCTGGGCCGTCGAGGCTGCGAGGGTGCGCTCTGCCACGCGAATATCGGGTCGGTTGCGGATAAGGTCAGCTGGAACGCCGGTGCGAACGCTGCCGCGGAACACCGGCTGTCTGCCGCTGCCCTGCATCTGAGCGATGATCGTCGATGAGGGAACGTTGAGCAGCGTCGCAATGTGGTGCACCTGCTGGCGATAGCTGATTTCATAACCAGGTACCAGGGCCAGCGTCTGGTTGACGAGGCCCTCGGCCTGAACCACGTCAAGGCGGGAAGCCGCACCGGCTTCGAGCTGGAACTTGGTCAGCGAAAGCGTGTCGCGCCGCGATTTCAGGTTTTCCTGCGCGATCGAGATGAGCCTCTGATAATAGCGCGCATTGACGTAGCTGTTGGCGAGATCCTGCAGATAGGTCAGGCGCTGGACGTCGACGGTCGAGTAGGCGGCGTCGAGCGAAGCGTTGGCGCTTTCCGTTGCACGGCGATACTGACCCCAGAGGTCGAGCAGCCAGGAAGCCGAAGCAGTGCCCGTCGTCGTGTTCCGCCGTCCAGCTGAGCTTGATACTCTCGAGCCACCCTTCTGGCCGCTGGTCGTGTTGTCGCCTGACACTGTGAGGCTCGGGAGGCCGCCCGCACCTGCGGTGACGACGGCAGCTTCCGCCTGGTTGATGCGTTCCAGTGCTTGCTGGATGGTAAGGTTCTGGGCAAGTCCCTGTGCGGCGAAGGCATTCAGCTTGGAGTCGCCGAAAGCGGTCCACCATTGCGAGCCGGCGATATCGCCGTTCGCCTTCGTACCGCCCTCCGAGAATTTGGCCGGTAGAGGCATTTCCGGTGGCTTATGGTCTGGGCCGCTGACGCAGCCTGCCAAAACAAGCAGCAGGGCGGGGGCGGCAGTACGAATGGAAACCATCACATTGTCCCACAATTCAATTTACTGATCAGTTTTTTTCGGGATCGGCGTGACCCCATATGCTGGCGCTTCAGTCTTACGCAACACAAACAATGACCCGAAGCGGTCGGCGTCAATCTAGCAATGAGTTTTGCAATAGCACAGTGGCTTTTACGAATTCTCGGCTGCGAACATATGTGGGATCGGCCGAAATATCAGTGCGCCGTTAAAAAAAATCTAAGGTGTTGCAAAAAACATACCCTTTTGCACACCACTCAGGGCTGCAGTGTAGACAAAAATCAGCGCACGCCGCAACTCTAGGGAGTTGCTTCGCAGAATCGCTCCAGTCTAAAGTCCGTTCGGACTGTCCTTACGGGAAGTAGCGGGCGAGGCTTGCGCGAACCCGGTCAAGGGGTGTCGCGCCGCGATCATCAGGCACGAAAGACATGCCCGTGATTGCTTCATAGGCGCGGATATAGACTTTAGACGTCTGTTCGATGAGGTCGCTCGGAATCTCCGGAATCTCGTCCTTGTAAGGATCGCAACGCTCCGTGACCCAGGCGCGGACGAAATCCTTGTCGAAGCTTTCCGGGCGCGCCCCCTTTTCGAATCTGTCCTCATAGCTGTCGGCCAGCCAGTAGCGGCTGCTGTCGGGCGTATGGATCTCGTCGGCAAGGATGATGGTGCCGTTGTCGTCGGTTCCGAATTCATATTTGGTATCGACGAGGATCAGCCCGCGCTTGCGGGCGATGTCCTGCCCGCGTGCGAACAGGGCAAAAGCATAATGTGTCAGCGTCTGCCATTGCTCTTTTGTCAGAAGCCCGTGCTCGACAATCTGGGTCGGCGTCAGCGGCTCATCGTGGCCGCCGTCGAATTCCTTGCTCGTCGGCGTGATGATCGGCTCGGGCAGGATCTGGTTGTCGCGCATGCCATCCGGAAGCGTGATGCCATACATCTCGCGCTGACCCTTTTTATAAAGCGTCAGAACCGAGGTGCCCGTGGTGCCGGCGAGATAGCCGCGAACGACGACCTCGACGGGCAGGATATTCAGCCGCTTTCCGACAACGACGTTCGGGTCCGGATAGTCGATGACATGGTTCGGGCAGATATCGCGTGTCTGTTCGAACCAGTAGCGCGCCGTTTGCGTCAGCACCTGACCCTTGTAGGGGATGCAGGTAAGGATGCGGTCGAAGGCGCTCAATCGATCGGTGCTGATGATGATGCGGCTGCCATCGGGCAGATCATAATTCTCGCGCACCTTGCCGCGATAGTAGTTGGGCAATTCGGGGAAATGGGCTTCGGAGAGAATTCGCAACGCGTCCACCAACAGGCTCGTGCATCCGCACGGCGGATGCTTCTTGAGCGGACCCTTAGCGCATTGCAGCCGGAATCGGAACGGTTTTCACATATAATAATATGGAAACGGCTTCATTCGTCGGGTCGCGGGCGCGAAAAGTGTCAGCCCGGCCGGCGCCAGCAACCGTTTTCACCCTGCTCGAGGATGGGTGTCGAAAACACGCCGACGATCCTCTCGCTCCATCGCTCGCCGCTCAGATCGACGCGATCCAGCCAGCGATCGGATTGCAGCATGGCCGCGCCGATCACGACAGGCTCGATATTGCAGGACGCAAGGAGGGCAAGCCCGGAAACGATCGACGCGCCGCTGGAGATGACGTCGTCAATGAGTGCCACGCGCTTGCCTTGCAGCAATGGCAACATGCGCGGATCTATATAAAGACGCTTTTCCTGGTTCGGCGTGGTGATGGAGGAAAGCGCGACCGACAGTTCGTCGCGATACCAGAACTTGCGCGATGTCCCGAGCGGCACGTAGCGCGCATGGCCGAGTGCGCGGGCAACTGCTGCGGCCAGTGTCAGGCCGAGGGTCGGCAGGCCGGCGACGACATCGATATCATAAGCTGCGATCCGCTCCGCAAGCGCCTCCGCCAGAGCTTCCAGCACGGTGAAGCTTGCCTGATTGACGATCAGCGATGCCAGTGCATGTTCGCCATCGGCAAGCACCCGGATCGGCAGACGCAGCTGACGCCCGTCCGGCAATTCGGCGACATGAAAATCCGCGCGCTCCTCCATGGGATCGAGAGTGCCAGGCGCATGCAGCTCCTGCCAGAAATCATGGGGTTGCATGGCAGCCTGCCTCTATCTGTTGATCTTCATTCCTGCGCGCCGGTGCAACGCGAGGATCTCTGCTTCGGTCAGGGCTCGCGCGGCCCCCTTCGGCAGATCGCCGAGCGCGATATCGCCGAAGGCGACGCGCACCAGCCGCAGGCATTCGATGCCGAGCGCCTCGAGCATGCGCCGTATCTGACGGTTGCGGCCCTCCTTCAGCTCCACCTCGATCCAGCCATTGCGATCGCCGCTGCGCAGGAGGCGGGCGGAACTGGCGGTCAGCAGTTCGCCATCGTCGATGATGCCGCGTTCCATGCGCGAAAGCTGCTCGTGATCCATGATCCGGTCGACCTGCACATGATAGGTCTTGCCGACATGGCTGACCGGATCGAGCAGGGCCTGCGCCAGCACCGTATCATTGGTAAAGAGCAGCAACCCCTCGCTCGCCTTGTCCAGTCGCCCGACCGGAGCCAGGTGGCGGGCATCGATCTCCTTCAGGCAATCATAGACCGTCGGACGTCCCTCGGGGTCGTCGCGGGTGGTCACCAGCCCGCGCGGCTTGTTCAGCATGAAATAGAGCTTTTTCTCCGCAGCGATTTCCGTGCCGTCGACCGCGAATTTCGAATGTTCGAGATCGACCCAGATGGCGGGATCTGACACTTTGCGCCCGTCCACGCTCACGCGGCCGGCCGCGATCAGCGCCTCTGCCTGGGTGCGGGAGCAATAGCCAAGCTTGGAAAGCGCCCGCGGCAAGGTCACGCGCTTGCCCTCTGGCTCCGGCCTGCCTTTCGCCGCCCTGCCGGATCTCTGCGGTGATTGCCGTTGGCTCACCCGTCTTGCCTCATGTGCTTGTTGCCGTGGCCCGGCATGGCAGCCGGTGTAGCACAACCTTTCGCATGGCAACGAACCGGACGCAAATCGCATTGTCGAGGCACGATCGAAAGGCCGGTCTGAAAGGCAGACAGGGCTCGCATTTCATGGATGCAAGCCCTGTCGCGGACCGGAGCGGGCGATGGGGTCGGGTAGACGGCAACATGGCTGCCGCCATTCGCTCCGGAGGGATCGCGGTTGCAGAGAAACTGCACTGCTTCTTTTGCTGGGATTTTTCAAAAGAAGGGAAATTTGTTACAGTTTGTAACGCCGGCCGTTTCCCTGTTGCCAAGACCGCCTCTCGCCCCGCATGGAAGAGCCATGGTTTCCGCATCGCTGCTTCTGGTCGAGGACGACCGCGAGATTAGGGCGCTCCTGGAAGAGTTCCTGAGCCGTGAGGGTTTCTCCGTGCAGGCGGCCGACAGCGCCGCTGCCATGGATCGCCTTTTGTCCAAGGGCTTTCCTGATCTGATTATCCTCGATCTGATGCTGCCCGGCGAAGACGGCCTGTCGGCATGCCGTCGTATCCGCGCCCGCAGTAAGGTGCCGATCCTCATGCTGACGGCGAAAACGGAAGATATAGACCGTATCCTCGGGCTCGAAATGGGGGCCGACGATTATCTCGGCAAGCCCTTCAATCCGCGCGAGCTCCTGGCGCGCATCCGCGCCATCCTTCGCCGTTCCGGCCCGGAGCGGCCGGAAGATATCAGCCGTCCATCGAGGAGAAAGAGCTTTGCGGGGTTGACGGTAGACCTTGATGGCCGGGTGATCGAGATGGAGGGTGAGCGCGTCGTGCATTTGACGACGGCCGAATTCGATCTGCTTGTTTGCTTCCTAGAAAGGCCGCGCCGTGTGCTGTCGCGTGAGCAATTGCTCGACTGGACGCGCGGCCGCGGTGCCGATCCTTTCGATCGCACCATCGATGTCACGGTCTCCCGCTTGCGCACCAAGCTCGGCCATTGCCTGCCCGATGGCGCCCATATCATCACCACCGTGCGCAACGCCGGCTATCTCCTCACAATGGACGTGAAAGATGTATGAGCCATGCTGAAACTCGGTCTCGTCGCCCGCATCATCATGATCGTCGCCGTGGCATTGTTCATCATCCAGCTTGCGGCTTTCGTTGCCGCGCAGCTCAAGCCGGATACGCCGTTCAATCCGGAGCTGTCGCCGGCCATGCAGGTCAAGACGGCGGTCCGTCTTCTCGATGCCGTTCCGCTTGAGGCGCAGCCGATCGCCGTGCGTGCGCTGCATGCCAATGGTTTGGCGATACGGCTCGCCGATGCGCCGGCAGCCGGTGAGAAGAGCGAGACTTCGGATCTGACCCTCACCGGCAAGCTGGCGCGTGAATTCGCCAACATCGCCTTCGGCAACCGCTACTTCAACATGCGCTCGCTGTCGGAAAGACCGCAGGGCTGGTTCTCGGTCGGTGCGCCGGATCGGATCATGGAAGTGTCGATCGGCGTCGCCGGCGGCAAGATTGCGGTCTTCAATCTTCCCGAGACCCCGACCGTGCGATTGCGCGGAATTCCCATCGGCCTTATCTCGGGCATTCTCGGGATGCTGGTCGCAGTCATCGCCATTGCCGCGGTGGCGCGCGAAACCCGGCCCCTGACGCGCC